>NZ_KQ414565.1:0-1174 GCF_001263295.1 Agrobacterium sp. SUL3 | reverse complement strand
GCTGGCCCCGGACGTTGATGTCATCTCCGCGTCCCGTCACTCGCACGACAAGGATCCGCACGTTCGCTGAGGAAGCCTCCATGCATGAGAATCCGCAGCTTGCCGCTCAAGGGTATGGAAATTGCGCGGCCGATCGATGTGGTGGACGCAACCTCGCTCAAGGTCGACGAAAAACGGACGATATTGGCCGCTTGGGCTTCGGACCTCTACACGACCGACTCAAGGCCGGCGTACCGCCAGATGCCTGGAACACCGGGCCCTGTCCTCAATCGATGAGGTTCAGGCTGCGCTGAGCGACCTTGACCTGAGCTACGGGTCTTGATCCAGGCCGCTCTCAGGCGGCCTGTTTCATCGATTTCGTCAGCCGCTTGATGGCCTGCTCCAGCGAACGCTGCCCGTCGCAGTAATCCTCCCAGGCGGTTGTCTTCGACAANTTCGTCAGCCGCTTGATGGCCTGCTCCAGCGAACGCTGCCCGTCGCAGTAATCCTCCCAGGCGGTTGTCTTCGACAAAAGCGCCGGTACGGTGCGAATGGTGAAGCGTTTCGGATCGAGATCCGCTTTTACCTGCTTCCAGGTCAGTGGCATCGAAACTGGTGCGCCTGGCCGGGCGCGCGGTGACAGCGGCGCGACAGCAGTCGCCATTCGGTCATTGCGCAGGTAGTCGAGGAAGATCCGACCGTTGCGCTGGTTCTTCGCCATCTTGATCAGGTAAAGGTCAGGGTTGTCACGTGCCATCTGCAGGCAGACATCGTGTGCGAAGCCTTTCGCCTCCGGCCAGCTCAGCTTCTTTCCCTTCGGTACCGCAAGCGGGGTGACGACGTGAAGGCCCTTGCCGCCGGTGGTCTTGCAGAAGCTGACGAGGCCAAGTTCCTCCAGCCGGTCGCGCATTTCCCGGGCGGCTTCGACCACGGTGGAGAAGGGTACGTCCGGACCCGGATCGAGGTCGAAGACAAGACGACCGGGCACCTCCGGTTCGTTGGGCTCGCAATTCCAGGGATGCAGTTCGACGCCGCCGATCTGGGCGATGGCGGCAAGGCCCTCAACGCGATCAATCTGCAGATAGGGTTTCTTGTCGCCGAACACCTTGACCAGTTCGAGCAGGTTCGACGTTCCCGGCATCGCGTGTCTCTGGAAGAACTGCTCACCACCGATGCCGTCAGGCGTCCGGATGAT
>NZ_KQ414564.1:0-1447 GCF_001263295.1 Agrobacterium sp. SUL3 | reverse complement strand
GATCTGAAGGCGGACCTTGCTGACTACATCGCAGGCTCGCTGGGGTGGTCTGACATGAGCAGCAAGCTGTTGCTCTACGGACCACCCGGGACCGGCAAGACCAGTTTTGCCCGCGCACTGTGCAACAGTCTGCAGGTTCCGCTGGTCGTGACATCTGTTTCGACCTGGCTGCAGGGCGGCCATCTCAATGATGTCATCTCGAAGATGGACAAGACCTTTGCCGAGGCGCGGGCAATCGCCCCTTCCATTCTGTTCATCGACGAGATCGATGGTATCGGCAAACGCCAGCCGGCGGAGCGGGAATACGCGGACTACTGGAATACGATCGTCAATAAAGCGCTCGAATTGCTCGATGGTGCCGTGAAATCCGAAGGCCTGATCATCGTCGGTGCGACGAACAGGCCGGACCAGATCGACGATGCGATCAAACGCTCC
Organism: Agrobacterium sp. SUL3; assembly: GCF_001263295.1. NCBI lineage: Bacteria > Pseudomonadati > Pseudomonadota > Alphaproteobacteria > Hyphomicrobiales > Rhizobiaceae > Agrobacterium > Agrobacterium sp. SUL3. The sequence continues at coordinate 1,012 of NZ_KQ414564.1, read as the reverse complement.
GGGCGATTGGAAACGCATATCGAGATCCCGATGCCCGATGTCGCAACGCTTGCGGCCATCTTCATGCATCATCTCGGTGACGATGCTGCGTCGCTTGTCCGTGACATTGCCTCCGATAGCGTTGAGGTCGTGGAGACGGATAACGAGGCCGAGGATTTGACTGGAGAAGGAGCCGCGCAATGACAACGGCATCGAACGACAATGATCACGCCATGGCTGAGGCCATCTACGCCGCTCTGAACAAATTGGCGACACGGGCCATGGGCCTGACCGGAGCCGATATCGAACGGATCGTTCGGCAAGCACGGTTGAAGGCCCGACGCGAGAAGCGGACGATCCGCTACGAGGATATCGAGGAGGGCATCCGGATGGACCGGCCGCAGTTGCCATACGATCTCAGGTGGCGTTATGCCATCCATGAGTCGGGCCATGCGGTCGTGCATCATGCGCTGAGGCTCGGGCCGATCCATGGCCTTAACATCGACACGCCCNTCCATGAGTCGGGCCATGCGGTCGTGCATCATGCGCTGAGGCTCGGGCCGATCCATGGCCTTAACATCGACACGCCCGGAGGTGGTGGCTATAGCCAGCTTGGCTTCACGGCGTCCGGGAGCGATACGCTCGGCTTTCGTGAAGACATGCTGGTGATGCTCATGGCGGGCAGGGCCGCCGAGCAGATCGTCGTCGGCAAGGTGTCTTCCGGTTCGGCTGGCTCCGACGATAGCGATCTGGCGCGGGCCACGAAGATGGCGCTCGCCATGGAACGCAGCCTTGGATTCGGTGCGGTCCAGCCGCTGCTCTATCGTGACGACAAGGATCCGACCGCCGTGCTCGATGGAAATCCGGATCTGGCGGCGCGCATCCATGCGCGGTTGGAAATGGCGCTCGCAAGGGCGGTCGAAGTTCTGGGAGAGAACAGGGATAAGCTCGATGCGCTCACCAAGGCATTGTTCGATGCGCAGGCGTTGGATGGCGAGGCGGTAAAGCGGCTTCTCAAGCACGGTGATCGTGA
>NZ_KQ414563.1:0-1112 GCF_001263295.1 Agrobacterium sp. SUL3 | reverse complement strand
TGCTGAAGGGCCGGGCTGGTCTGGATATCGATCTTGCGCGGTTTCAAGGCCTCAGGAATCTCACGAACGAGATCGATAGACAGAACACCTTGTCGCCAGCAACATGTTCCTGGCGCATCGTGGGCGAAAGCCGCTGCTCGAAACTGCGGAACAGCTCGCAGAACCGGCTGTAGCCGTAGCCATTGAAGTGCTCACCGAATTTGGGCCAGCGGGAGCTGGAATTTTCCGGGGTTAAGACTCAGTGCGACGGTGGTGCCGATGAGCAGTTCATGAGCGAAATCGGCACTTTGTTGCCTATCGCGCTGTGTGGCCGGAATTCGTTATAGTCTCTACGCCAATCCTCCATCTTTGCTCGCGCGTCGTCAAGGGTCATGAACCAGTGGGCGTTCAGGCACTCGGCGCGGAACTTGCCATTGAAACTCTCGATGTAGCTGTTGTCGGTCGGCTTGCCTGGCCGGGAGAAGTCGAGCACGACACCCTTGTGATAGGCCCAAAGATCAAGGTCTCGATAGATGAACTCGCTGCCGTTATCGACGCGAATGGTCGTCGGATATCCGACCTGCCGGCAGATCCGCTCCGAGCATGCACGCCGGATCGAAACCTTCCAGTCCGCCTTGATCGTGTCGACAAGCTTGCGCTTGCGGGCAGGCCCAAAGCTTTTTTGAAAGCACATCCTGCAGCATGGCCTTGTCCAGTGACAGGTCGGCAACAATCCGCTTCAGCTTGGCATTCTCTTCCTCAAGCTGTCGCAGCCGCTTCATCTCCGAGGGCATCAAGCCCGCGTATTTCTTGCGCCAATTGTAAAACGTCGCGTCCGAAATTCCTGCCTTGCGGCAGACCTCGCCGATCGGCGTGCCATCCTCTGCCTGCCTCAAAACGAATGCAATCTGCGCTTCCGAAAACTTCAAAGCCTTCATCGAATTCTCCTCTTCTTCCCACCAGGGATCATAAGTGGAAAATTCCAGTTCTAAATGGCCTAATTTATTGGGGGCACGTCAAAGTCGGGCCGGGAACCATCGTCCACTTCCGCCTTCTTGGGGCTCTGTGGTCATTTCTACATTAATACACGCTAAGGGCATTTTGCAGGTGACGGGAAACACATGATTTCCGCT
>NZ_KQ414562.1:0-1114 GCF_001263295.1 Agrobacterium sp. SUL3 | reverse complement strand
GCATCAGCCGGGCAGCGCAAGCCCGGCTGATGCAGGCAGGCGGCCGTTTTTTCGGGCTGGTTTAGACAGCCGAGGTCAAGCAAGGCCCTGCCTGCTCCCTTTGACCCCGAACGGTTGATCGGGCTTTTGCCCGCACCACAAGCCTGGGAGCAAGGCCATGATACACGATATCGCCGTCGTCGGCATCGACGTTTCCAAGCAGTACTTCGACATCCATATCCACCCCACCGGCAAAAGCTTTCGTTGCGGCTCGTCACCGGATGAGATCGCACAGCTGGCCCGGCGCCTTAGGGAACTGGGGCCGGTGGCCGTCGGCCTCGAAGCCTCGGGCGGTTATGAAAGCAGGCTGGCCGATGGTCTTCATGCCGCCGGCCTTGAGGTTTATGTCGTCGCCCCCGCCCGCGTGCGCGGCTTTGCCCGCACCATCGGTCAACTGGCAAAGACCGACCGGATCGATGCGGCCATGATCGCTCGCTATCTGATGGCGGTGCGGTCCAACCTCACCCCTCACGCGCCTGATCCTTCTTGCCGCAGGCTGAGTGCGATCGGCGCCCACCGCCGACGCCTGCTGGCCGAAAAGAGCGGGCTCGTCAGCCAGCTCGACACTATCGACGAACCGCTGGTGCGCGACCTGATCGAGGAACGCCTGCGGACTATCGCACAGGATATCGCCACATTGGATGCGGCAATCGGTGATGTGCTGGCGCAGACGCCGCGGTTGCGCAAAAGCCATGCGCGCCTTCGCCAGGTCACCGGCGTCGGGCCGGTCCTGGCAACGGCACTGCTTGCCGACATGCCGGAACTGGGCAAAGTCTCCTCAAAGGTCGCCGCCGCCCTTCTCGGTGTCGCGCCCCATGCGCGCCAGTCGGGCGCATCGGACCGAAACGGACGATGTGCGGGCGGCAGAAAGCACCTGCGCGATATCGCCTACATGGCCGTGCTCAGCGCCATCAAGGTAAGGGACCCTGTCCTCGGCGACTTCTATCAAAGGCTCAGAACGCGCGGTAAGCCCTTCAAACTCGCCATGATCGCAACCGTGCGAAAACTCATCACGATCCTCAACGCTATCGCTCGATCAGACCCTGCTTTCCAGCAATAACTCCACGGTTGCTTG
>NZ_KQ414561.1:0-1165 GCF_001263295.1 Agrobacterium sp. SUL3 | reverse complement strand
CGCCACCGCTTTCCCGCTGAAATCATTGCCCTCGCGGTGTGGCTCTAGTTCCGCTTCCCTCTGAGCCTGCGGATGGTCGAAGACATGCTGGCCGTGTTGACGCCTGTTCCGAGCAACGAGCATTACGCATACGCGGTGGTTAATGACCAGCGTGTGATCATTGACCCTCGCACCCATACCGTGGTGCAGATCGTCCGATAGTCCCGGGCCAATCAACCGTTTCAAACGAGCCGGAAGCTGCCACGCAGCATTCCGGCTTTTTGTTGCAATGAGCCCGCGGCCGTTTATGGCCGGGGTACAGGCTCCCAAGCCTTATGCCTGTCCCATAAGCGGGGCGCCAGGAATCAGGAGTTGAATTGTCTTGTCGATGAAGGCGCTTTGCGCTTGTGGCACGCCGACTTGCCTCAATGCGATAAAAAATTGTCTTCGCCGATGACTTGATCTCTGAGACCGGCACCTAAATGTCCCGGCAGCAGCCTCAACAGTGAAACTCATCGGACATGGAAAAACATACCGAAGAACGCCTTGGGGCCATTGTCGAGTCGTCGTTCGACGCGATCACCAGCAAGGATCTCTCCGGCACGATCGTCAGTTGGAATAAGGCCGCCGAGCGAATGTTCGGCTATTCCGAGGTGGAAGCTGTTGGACGCTCTATCTACTTGATTGTCCCCGACAACAAGCGGGATGAGGAGGCAGAGAGGCGATGTCACGTTATCGAGCGGTGATTGCGCTCTGCCGACGGCTCTCGGAAATCAGGCAACCGCGCCCGTCACAGCTTTCCAATGCGCAATTGCGCGGATGCGATGGATGTGGGTGGCGAGAGCGGAGCGGTTATGACGTGGGGTGACAAAGAGATTTCGCAGCGCCGAGAAAATCGAGATGAAACGCTGCAAGCCTCCGGCTGATCGGAAACCCTGCATCGTCCGCTCTCGTTTTCGAAGCGGCAGGTGAGAGTTTTCCGCTCGGTTGTTGAGACCTTTATGGGACCGGTGTTCAACCGTTGGCATAATGTCACGCCTGGCTGCGCCATATGAGCGGAGCTTGTCGGTGACGATCCGCCTTGGCGGCATGCCTGTTTTCTTCAGTAAGGGGCTCCGTGGGCATTTCTACATTAATACACGCTAAGGGAATTTGAAGTTGTTTGGATTGAAGCGGTTAGCCCGGA
>NZ_KQ414560.1:0-2010 GCF_001263295.1 Agrobacterium sp. SUL3 | reverse complement strand
AGGCCGTGACCGGCGCAACTGCCTGAGTTTAACTGAAAGCGCTTCGTCCGGCCTCAGTCGAACAACGTGACAACGCCGGCCAGGTTGCACCGGGCACTTCTTTCTCAAGTCACCCTGTGAGATTACTTGGTAGCAAGGATGTCGAAATTGCGGGCGTTTGCCACAACACCATCGTCCCATCCGCCTGCGACCAATTCTGAAGCCTTTGCATTAAGGAGCCCGGCGACTTGTCCGGCAAAGTGCGCTTCGCGCCCAGAGCTGTCGGCAAAGATGTCAAAGATGGCGAAGTTGTTCTCGTCAATCTGCAGCGCCGTCCAGAACAAAGTTTTTGGTTCGGTATCTGCAACGATCGGACCAGCGGCGGTCAACAAGGCTGCCAATTCGGGACCTTTACCTGGAGCAGCTTCGAGCTTGATATAAGTTGCGGTTGTTGCCTTGTGGAGGTCAACCGGCGCTTTTACCGAAAGGACATCGGAGTTGTTGATGTTCGCGACAACACCGGCGTCCCATCCTCCGTCGACCAACGCGTCTGCGTTCTGGTTCAAGGCAGCTGCAACTGCTCCTGAGAAGTGAGCGTCGCGTGCTTCTTCATCTGCGAAGATGTCAAAGATTGCGAGCGTATCGTCGGCTTGCAAAGCAAACCAAAGTACAGTGCCCGGCTCTGTTTCTCCCACGATGGGTGCGGCACTAGCCAGAAACTCCGCGAAGGCAGCGGTCTGGCCTTCGGCGGCCGGCATGGCGATGTAGCTGGCAGTGTGATTTTCCATTGGGTTGTCCTGTGCAGTTGCAGAAGTTGTGATCAGAGCCAGTGCGGCGCATGTCTGAAGGATTTGCATTTTCATGGTCGGCGTCTGCTTTGAAGTGCATCGTGCTGGTTCTCGATGCACTCTTGTCCCATGGCGGATGGGTCGGACTCCAATTCCGAAGTTCTATTTTTTAATAGACATGGACTATGGAAGTTGCTTTGATGGCGTGCGTTGAGATGTGGCGGAGAATGCGGCGATGGAAATGAACCAGATCAGGTATTTTCTCGCTGTCTGTGAGCACCGAAACTTCACCCACGCAGCCAGTGCCTCCAATGTCTCCCAACCTTCCTTGACGACTGCGATCAAGAAACTTGAAGACGAGCTTGGAGGTGAGCTGTTTGTCAGGGACCGTGCGGGATGCAGGCTTACAGCCCTCGGAAAACTCATGCAGCCAAGGTTGCAGAGGATTTACGATGAGACGCGCCAGGCGAAGGCTGAGGCGGTCCGTCACATGCGTTTGGAGCGGGTTCCAATCTCTGTTGGTGTCGGCGAAACGATTGGCCACAACCTGATTTCGGCAGCTATGGAGCGTACGCGTAAGCGATTACCGCAAGCCGAAATCGAATTGATCGTTGCATCATCCTCCGAGCTTCTTGCCGGGTTGCGAGACGGCAAACTCGACGTTGCAGTCACCGCAGAGAAGGTCAGTGAAGACCTCTATCGCATAGACCGTCTCTATGAAGAGGACTACAAGGTAGTAATGTCAAAGTCGCATCCGTTGTCTGAACAAGATGCGATTTCTCTTGCGGCTCTCGCAAAAACCGACATGCTCGACCGACTAAATTGCGAAATGCGGGACGCTTTGCATGGGACCTGCGCAGATTATGGTCATGAACTCTACGCGGCGTATCGGTCCAACCGCGTGGATTGGTTAGTTGAACTTGCTCGGCAAGGGTCAGGTGCGCTGATCTTGCCGGCAACTGCTATTCCTTCGGACATGGGCCTGGTGTCGAAGCCCATCGAGGGCCTTCAATTATCGAGAACTGTTCTGGCTCTCCGATATCGGCACCAAACGACGAGACCAGAGACAAATGATCTGATCCGTGAGATTATGCGGACGCCGATGTAGTGAGGTCGGCAGTCGACATTCGCCCATGGTGCAGCATTCGTCCCGTTGGGCTCCAGCCGGCGTTGTCACGTTGTTCGACTGAGGCCGGACGAAGCGCTTTCAGTTAAACTCAGGCAGTTGCGCCGGTCACGGCCT
>NZ_KQ414559.1:0-2531 GCF_001263295.1 Agrobacterium sp. SUL3 | reverse complement strand
TATACGCCGGACCTGATCGTCGTGAACCGCGCCCGCCACACCGCCTACATCCTCGACTTGAAGCGTTCGCTTGCGTCCTATGGCGACACGAGCCGTCTCGAAGAGTTGAAGCTGAAGATGATGGCGTCGGCCATGGTCTTGCCGGACTGGCTCTACAAGCACCACAAGCGGCTGATGGTCGACACGGTCGAGGTGGCAATCGTCGATGGCGCCAGCCGTCCGAGCGATCATGCCCACGGCGTCTGGGCACTGTCGGAAATCGACGACCTGCTCGAGATCGATGGTGTCGCCGCCTGCATGGCAGAACTGCGCCTTCGCTTCGGTGCCAAGGTCCAGCAGCTTCTCGAAGCCGAGGCGCGCAAGGCGATTGGTGTGATGGCTGCGCCTGCGATTGACACGGCTGAGGCCGTCGTTGTGTCGGGCGAAGCTGGCTCGCTCAGCAGCTTTGATGGTCAGCGCCGTAATGATGAGGGTGACCTCGTTAGCGTCGATGATGATCAGGATGATGAACCGACACCGGCCGTCATCCGGGTAGGCTTTGCCCGTCGCCCCGCCGCGCATTGATGGCTTGAACGTCGCGGCCTGACGCTTGCTGTCAGAGCCTGCGCGTCGATCGCCGTGGCCCCGAGGCCGCGGCTCCCCCATCTCGTTCTTCTCATTGATGCTGGACGCCAAGGCGGTTCGGCCAGGGAGTTCCCATGTCTTCCGATATCAATCCGGATGTGCCACCGCGCATCCGCTGCGAGGCGATCTCGTCCTCGACTTCACCGAACGCCATCTGCCATCGCGCGCATGGCACCGTCCTCCGCTATCCCGGAACCAGCCGCACGAACACGTCCGCCGACGACCCGGCTCTCCTGATCGGGCTGGCACTCGGCCATGTCAGGCAGGGTGACGCCCTGACCGGCATCGTGCCGAAGATGCTTATCGCCCGACTGCAGGCGCAAGCCGATAGCGGCAACCCGGCCTGCCTCCTGCTGCTCGACTGGCTGGAGCGGCGGAACAACGACCTGGTTCCGCTGTCTTCACACGGTTCAATCAAGCCGCTTCCGGCTCAACAGCGTCCTGGTCGTCGGATGATCCGGGAGTGGCGACAGGCGGGCCCGGGTAGTTTGAAGAAACGCGGGCCGAAGACGACGGCTCCATCCGATACCAGCGCGGCAATTATTGCCACGAAGACGGAGGGCCGGATCGATGAATAAACTGTCCCGTCTGTTCACTCGTCGGCTCGAACGGATCGCGCGCCGGGAGGCGCAGCGCAATGCCCATGCCAACGGTCTTCTGGCGATGAAGGTCGTTGAGGTCGATGGCTATCTGTTGCGGCGATACGCACCGGCCTTCGATATCCGCCGAATGACCGGCAATGCGGATCGTGACCTGGCGTGGCTGGGTCGGAACTTTGCCGCGTATCTTCTCCCGCCACCAAAGCCCTCCGACATCGTGGTCACCGAAGACAGGCCCGTCGCATCGATCCTGACCGTTGGCTCTGGAGAGGCGCGACGGAATGCTGGAGACAGCGCGGCATCGATGGATCACGCACGTCGTGCCTATGCCGTCGGTCTTGTCGGCCGGGCGGGGCGGGGACCGTTGGTCAGCAACATTGTTGCAGCCCTGGTTCTTGCGCGTGCCATCGAGGCGGGTCGTGTGCCGCTTGCCACGATCGTCAGTGCTGCCACCATGTCGGCGCCCGTTGTGTCTTTGCATGCGCCGATCGCCGGCTTCGAGCAGGCTATGCGGCGGTTGATCGAAACCGCGGGCTTCGTGCCGGGCGGTTCCTTGAGCGGGATCGATGGCGAGTATGTCTATGACCACACGAGTTTTGCCGGATCCGAGGGAGGCGGTAGAACCTACATCCAGTTCATCGGACAGAGCATGCGGCGGGTCACGAACGCGGCACTGCAGCGGCGTCTGGTGAATGCCCTGACGCGGGATTGCCCTGTCGTAGCGATCGCGGAGAAGGCAGATGCCATTCCGTCCGAGATCAGCATTGCCGCCGACATCAATCTGGCTGCTGGCTGGCTCGATTACCCCTTCATCGGCCGCATGATCGAGGTGATGCATGGCGCTACCGGCATCGCGGCGCTGGAGCAGTGGCCAAATGCCTACGATGCGCATTACCTGACGATCGATGACGTCGTGCTGGCCTTCAGGCCGGGTCGCAGCGCATCGCAGGTCATCGCCGTGCTGGCATCGCTCACCGAGCGCAATCGCATCTCCGCCCAGGACGGCGACGATGACGAACCCGGTAAGACGGATGCCACCAAAACGCCGAAGTCGAAGAAGGACACGGAAAAGACCGCGTCCGGAAAAGACGGCGGCGGCGGGTGGAAGCGAGACAAGCCTTCGGGTGCCGAGGTCATCCAGCCGGAGCCATGGGGTGAGGGCGAGGATGATCTCCCGCCGCTCGTCGTCGAAACCCTGTCCGGATACGGCAAGGCCAAGACCTGGGCGCTGGATCTGAAGGCGGACCTTGCTGACTACATCGCAGGCTCGCTGGGGTGGTCTGACATGAGCAGCAAGCTGTTGCTCTA
>NZ_KQ414558.1:0-2650 GCF_001263295.1 Agrobacterium sp. SUL3 | reverse complement strand
TGCGGATTTCAGATTAACGGGACATCGATTCCGGTAAATCCCGGACAGTCGTTTCACTAAATCGCGGACAGTCTCGCGGGATTGACTTTCGTTCGCCTGGTTGATGTCATTGGTTATTGATTTCGGCGTTTTACGCTTCGGTCAAGAGCGGTCTTGGTTTTTGCTTCCTCATGCTGTCTCCCTCGAGCGCAATTCGATGGGCGTTATGGACGATACGATCGAGGATGGCGTCAGCGATCGTTGGTTCGCCGATCATCTCGTGCCACTGCGCGACGGGAAGCTGGGCGGTGATCAGAGTGGATTTCCGGCGGTAGCGCTCTTCGAAGATTTCCAGGAGATCGAGCCGCTGCTGATCGCTGAGCGCGTGGGTTCCCCAGTCATCAAGGATGAGTAATTGAACACGCGCGAGCTTGTCGACCAATCGGGGAAACCGCCCGTCGAGGCGCGCTAGCGCCAAATCCTCGAAGAGACGGGGCATGCGGACATAGAGAACGGAATAATCGAGGCGGGCCGCTTGCCGTCCGATGGCGCAGGCGAGCCATGTTTTGCCCGTTCCCGTTTGTCCGGTCAGGATCAAGTGCTCATGGGCCTTGAGCCATTCGCCTTGGGCAAGCGAGAGGAGCTGTCGGCGGTCGAGGCCGCGAGGGGCGGCGAAGTCGATGTTCTCGATGCAAGCATCGGGGAAACGCAGTTTGGCGATTGCAAGCCGGTTGGTCAGTCGCTTGTCGCCGCGCACGGCCATCTCCCGATCAAGCATCAGGCCGAGCCATTCATCGCGGTTGAGATCGCTGCCCTCAGGTTGATTGGCCAGGTCGCGATATGCTGCCGCCATGCCGGATAGGCCGAGCGCATGCATCTGGTCGAGGGTTGGATGTGTGAGCATGTGAGTATCTTCCTTTCTTCACTGGTAATAGGAGCTGCCGCGGATGTTGCCATGCATCGGGGTGGGCTTGACTGGCTCAGCACCAGGCGGGGCCTGATCGAGACCGGATTTGAGGATGGTGCTGACGGAGGAATAGCTGAGCGCATTGATCGTCAGTGCCCGATCGCACGCCGCTTCCAGACGCTCGGGGCCGTACCGGCGCGCGAGCGATAGAACGCCTTGAGCGGCGCGGTATCCCTGCTGAGGATGAGGTCTATCGCGCATCAGCCGCTCGATCAGGATTGCAGCGTTGCGGCCAATCTTTGCAGCTTGCTTGATGAGGCTCGCAGGCGTCGTGTTGGCATAATGCTGATGTGTCTTCGGCATATGCTCGTTGACGGTGACATGACCGCCCCGCTGCGACGTCCGGCGGTGGCTGGCGACACGTTGGTGATCATGGAGGATCTCGACGATCCGGCTTGTAAGCCGGACATCGACCTGGCGGCCGATCAGGCGGTGCGGCACGGAATAGAAGGCCTTGTCGACCTCGACATGGTAGTCGGGATGAACCTTTGCCGACTTCCATTCGGAATATTCGAATGGCGTTGCCGGCAAGGGCGCAAGCGCGTCTTGCTCGATCTCCTCGAAGAGCTGCCGGCGGGATTTGCCAACCCGGCGCATCGGCCGGCTATTGAGATCGTCGAGAAGCTGGCTGATCCGCACGTTGAGATCGACAAGGCTGAAGAAACGGTCGTTTCTCAGCCGCGCCAGGATCCAGCGCTCGACGATGAGAACGCTGCCTTCGACCTTGGCCTTGTCCTTCGGCCGTTTCGGACGGGTCGGCAGGATCGTCGTGTCGTAATGCTCGGCGAATGCCGCAAAAGTGGCGTTGATGGTCGGCTCGAACCACAAGGGCTTGGCAACGCCGGCCTTGAGGTTGTCGCAGACGATGGCTTTCGTCACGCCACCGAAGAAACCCAGCGCCAGCTGCTGACCCTCGATCCAGTCGGGCAACCGTTGAGTGAAGCTTGCATAGGCGAAGGTGTACAAGGAGGCTGGCAGAACCGCGACGAAAATCTGCGCCAGCCGGATTTCGCCCGTCACCGGATCGATCACCGGGACGGTTTGGCCGGCGTAGTCGGTCTGCATCGCCGCGCCGGCAGTGTGGCGATTGCGGAAGGTGGCGCTGGCGCGCTGCTCGAAAGCGGCAAACCGCTCGCAGAACCACGTGTATCCGTAACCGTTGGGGTGCCGTTCGCGATATTCCTGCCACAACAGCGTCAGTGTCACGCCCTTCCGCTTCAATTCACTGGCGATCTTGCCCCAGTCGGGTTCGTGCATGTCCTGGGGCGGACGGCCGCGACGATGGAACAGGCGCCGCTGCAGAATGCCATCATCGTCCAGCCCAGGCGGTAACGGCCAGCCCGTCAGCCCGGCCTCACGCGCCCGCAGCAGGTAGGTCGAAATGGTCGTTTTGCTGATCTTCAACCGTTCCGATATCGCACGAACCGAAAGCCCCTGTTCGTGCGTCAGTCGCAATATCGATCGAATGTCCTTCACGTCAGTAAGTCTCACCTGCTTCCGTCTCGCCATTCATCAGCCCCTCGTTCAAATCGAGGTCCAGAATGGCAAAACGGCGCGTGCGAAAGTCGATCTTTTTGCCGAAAGACTGTCCGGGATTTACCGGAATCGCTGTCCGGGAATTAGCGGAAATGCTGTCCCGGATTTAGTGAAATCGCTGTCCGGGATTTAATGGAATCCCTGTCCGCGAATTACCGAAACCCGCAA
>NZ_KQ414557.1:0-3705 GCF_001263295.1 Agrobacterium sp. SUL3 | reverse complement strand
CGGAAAAATTGATCTCCTCCAAGCCCGCGTCATCGGCGCGGGATAAAATCCATCACCACCAAAACTGCGTCAGAGCCAATATTCAACGCCGATTGACACGCATCCGAGATTTCGTGCTTCAGTGACTGTGCGGCACTTCCTCCGCGGGTCTGCCGGGCCCGTGGGGATGTTCGGTGCTGTAAGAATGTGTAGTTTTGTCTTCGATTGACGCTGGAGTAATTCCGTCGATACCGAAGAAAGCCATATGCAATCCCCAGTACGCGCTGGAGAATAGTGTAAGCGCGCAGAGTAGACCGACCGGCACGTTTACCAGCTTGCGCTTGTACTTAGTCATCAGATCGAGACCGGATCGCTGTTCCGCGGCAACTGCGATGAGGATGGCCATGATGAGACCGTGACCAATAAGATCGATACGACCGAAAGGCCAGACAGCAGCCGTGAAAATTACCAGTAGCGCGATCGCGGAAAGCCGACGTATCAAGGGTGTCCACAGGAGACCGAAACCGAGAGTGAATTCCGCTACCCCCGCCATCGGGATGAAAACGTCGCGTGGCATGCCGAAAGTGAGGAACGGCTTTTCAAGAACAAGCGGATAGAACCAGTCTGGAAACGCAAATTTTTCGAGGCTGGACCACATCAGCGCCACGGCAAGTCCCCACCTCAAGGCTTCGAAGCGTCTGGCACGCAACTTCTCGTTTTTGAGAGGTTCGAGAACAAGATAAGCCGCCACGCCGAGGCCAAGCGCGAGGTAGTCGAAAAGATGGAAGAGCTCATAATCGCGAAGCGCGAAGACCCATAATGCGATAATGCTTACACCGGCCAAAGGCATGGTCGCCCGCCAGAATATGCAGCACGCTATCACAAGCTGAAGCCACGAAACCCATTCATGAGGAGTCTTCAAATCGGGAGTAAGATAGACATTTCCGACAGAAAATATGGCGATAAAAAAGGCCGCAGTGATGGCTCTGATATAATCGTCCTGCCGCAGCCATACCGGAGCGGTCAGTCGATTGAGCGCGCCGATCGCGCCACCTCCCCATCTGCTTCGTTCAAGGAGGCGGGTGAGGAGAAAGAACACAACCACCAAGCCGATTCCAATCCAGAACCAGAAATCGGACAACGTCCGGCCGATAGGCTGAGGAGGAGCACCAACAATGTAGGGCGCGAACCACTTGACGTGCGCCGACGCATTCGTTGGAAAAAACGATAGAGACATTATTATAGGAGTTGCGCGTTTGTGGACGTCAAACATGACAGTTACTTTCATTGCGCCTCAAGGGGGCGGCGGTCCCGGTTGCCGTAGTTCAGGCCGCGAGCTGCTCATCGGCCGGACCAAAGAATTCGAAATGGATCCGATCTGCGTTCACGCCCGCCATCCAAAGACCGTTTACGAGAGACTTGAGGAATGGCCTCGGACCGCAGAGATAAAAATCTCCTGTCGTGAACGGTGTATTGTGCTTGAGCCAGTCCAAGCTGATGAAGCCATCGTAGTCATGGGTCTCACCTGCCGTATCCGTCGCAGCCGGCTCGCTGTAGAAAGTGGCAACGGATATGCGCCCGTGCTCCTTCGCGATCGATCTCACATGACGGTCCATTGCATGGGTTGAGCTGTTAAGCGCAGCATGGACATAATACGCTTGCACATCAGGGTACTCGGCGCCGATCGTCTCGATCATGCTTACCATCGGCGTCAGCCCAACGCCTGCCGACACCAATATTACGGGCCGCACAGGCTGTTCGGGTAAAAAGAAGTCGCCGGCGGGCGGAGTGGCTTCTATAATGTTCCCTACCTGCGCGATGTCATGCAGGAAGCGTGAACCGCCAGCGCCGCTTTCTTCCCGCTTGACGGAGATCCGATAATAATCGTTGTTCGGTGAGCAGGAGATCGAGTAATTCCGCTTGACCTGCGAGCCATCGACCAGGAACAGGCGGAGTGTCAGGTACTGTCCAGGCTTGTGCTTAACGACATAGCCCCCGTCTGCGGGCCTCAGGATGAACGTTGTGATGACGCTGCTTTCTCCTATTTTTTCCGCAATGACAAATGGCCGCCAGCCCTGCCAGCCGCCCTGCTCCGCATTGAGCCCGTCTCGAATAACGGCCTCGCGTTCCTTGAGTAGATCGGCGAGGAACCAGTAGGCTTCCGCCCAGGCCTCAATCAATTCCGGCGTCGCTGCATCGCCAAGCACCGCCTTGATGGCGCTAAGGAGCGCGGTTGCGACATAGGGGTAATGCTCGGGCAGAATGTTGTAGCCGATATGCTTTTGGGCGATGCGCTCAACCACCGGAACGACGGGCGCAAGATTGTCGATGTTTTGCGCGTAAGCGACAATTGCAGCGGCCAAAGCATGAATCTGCGACCCACCCTCACCCTGGTTTGAATGGTTGAAGAGTTCTTTGATATGAGCATCTTCGAACAAGCGGGCGTACATCGCCTTGGTAATTGCGGTTCCATGAACTGCAAGCGCAGGCGCGCTGGCTTTCACGATGAGGATGGTCTTTTCACTGAGAGGCGCAGGCATGGCAGTTTCCTTTCTGTTCCAAGTCGAGGAGCTTCCGCCCCACACTAAAAGATGCATTTAATTTGCATCTATTGGTGCCGTCAAAAAGATGCTAAGTAAATGCATATTTTTGACGAATGTCATTATGTCGCAGGAAAGCCCATGAAACTCTCGCTCTACAGCGACTACGCCATGAGGGTGATGATCCACCTTGCAGCCAAAGACGAGAAGATATCGATCCGCGAGGTCGCCGATATCTACGACATCTCCCAGAACCACCTGATGAAGGTTGTCCAGGATCTCGCTGGCGCTGGCTTCATAGAGGCCGTCAGAGGCCGTAACGGGGGCCTTCGGCTTGCGAAGCCAGCCGACCAGATCAATCTGGGGTCAATTCTGCGACACACCGAAAAGTTGACCGATTTGTTCGTATGCGAAGGTTGTATCATTGCTCCTGCGTGCGGCTTACCGGTCGTTCTTCGGGAAGCAACAGCGGCGTTCGTGGCAGTATTTGATCGATACTCATTGGCCGACGTCGTGAAGAAAAAGTCCGATCTGGCTGCTTTACTGACTGCGATATCTCATGTGTAGGTTTGTTACAGAGTAGCCGCACCAAAAGCGTTGTTGCAATGGCGCTTTCGCGACGTTTCCCCCGACGATGTGTTCGTCGCTGTGTTTCGGCGTTGAATATTGGCTCTGACGCAGTTTTGGTGGTGATGGATTTTATCCCGCGCCGATGACGCGGGCTTGGAGGAGATCAATTTTTCCGNGGCTCTGACGCAGTTTTGGTGGTGATGGATTTTATCCCGCGCCGATGACGCGGGCTTGGAGGAGATCAATTTTTCCGCGGCCGTACATCTGGCGTTTCACAAGTTTGAGCTTGGTGATCTGCCCCTCCGTCTGGCCGTTGGACCATGGTGAAGAGATCGCTGCGCTGACGGCTGCTCGGTCTCTAACGACACCGTTGGCGAAGGAGGCGACCAAGCCCGATCGAGCGCGTTCCAACCACGGATCGAGATCAGCGAGAGATTTCTTGCGGATCATGGCCTGGAAGGCGGCGATGACTTCCCGCGCCTCAACCAGCAGCGGCACGCCACCCTCAATCGCCGCAACCGTCACGGTCTCAGATTTGGAAAGGTCGTCGCGGCCGATGGTCATGAGACGTGCAATGGTCCTGGCCGAAGGCGCTCGGCTCAACGCGCCCGCATCG
>NZ_KQ414556.1:0-3328 GCF_001263295.1 Agrobacterium sp. SUL3 | reverse complement strand
TCAAAAGGTTAACAAAGCGTGAAAATGCCACCGTTCGCGGGGTAGTCTCAGCCTACTGCAAGGTTTGCGACAAGCCCCATCTGGCCATCCTCAAGGGCAACCTTGCCGAAAATGGTGCGGTGGCCAAGATCACCGGACTGAAAAGCCCGGTGATTTCCGGTCCGGCGCGGGTTTTTGACGATGAGTCTTCCGCCATGGAGGCGATCCTGGCCGATCGCATTCGGCCGGGCGATGTCGTGGTACTGCGCTACCTCGGACCGAAAGGCGGGCCGGGCATGCCGGAAATGCTGGCGCCGACCTCGGCGCTGGTCGGCCGGGGCCTTGGCGAAAGCGTTGGGCTCATCACCGACGGCCGGTTTTCTGGAGGCACCTGGGGCATGGTCGTCGGCCATGTCACGCCAGAGGCCTATGTGGGCGGAACCATCGCGCTTGTGGAGGAGGGGGATTCCATCACCATCGACGCGCAGCGCCTACTCCTTCGACTGGACGTGGACGCGGCCGAGATTGCCCGTCGCCGCGCGGCCTGGAAGCAACCCGAACCCCGCTACAAGCGCGGCGTGCTCGCCAAGTTCGCAGCGCTCGCCCGCCCGGCCGACGAGGGTGCGGTTACTGGATAAGTGACGGAGTCCGACGAAGATCATGAGCCATTTCGCGCTTCTTACGCTTCACCTTTTTGCCGCTATCCTGTTTGTCGGGACTGTCTTCTTCGAAGTTCTCGTTTTGGAAGGCATCAGCAAGCGGGTGGGGCCGGACGCGATGCGCAAGGTGGAAACGGAAATCGGCTGGCGGGCGCGCCGCCTGATGCCGTTCGTCATTGCGGTGCTCTATATGGCAGGCGTAACCATGGCCTGGCAATATCGCGAAGACCTCGCCCGTCCCCTCGACAGCAGTTTTGCAACACTGCTGTCGATCAAGATCGCGCTGGCGGCTAGCGTTCTGGCGCATTTCATCACGGCTGTGATCCTTGGCGCGCGTGGTAAGCTGAGGTCTAGGCACACGAAAGTCATACACCTCAGCGTCTTCTTCCATGTGGTCCTCATCGTTTTCCTGGCGAAAGCAATGTTTTACATCAGCTGGTGACGATCTCGAGCGAAAAGGCCTGCTTCGCCAGACTATCGAGGGGCGCACGAAGAATCAGTCCAGATCGGCGGGATCCTGCGCAAGGAAGAAGTTAGCTGATGGCGTGAGGTCTATAGTTTCACGGTATCAGCCTCGAGCTCCGTAGACTGGCTCGCCTTGAGCGTTACGGAAGCTCTGGGAGTTGGTTGTGCGGATCGACGCCGTTCATTTTGATTGTCTGCAAGAGGGCGACCGTGGGCCATCTCTGCTGCTGGCGAATAGACTGTTTTCTCGTAGTTGTTTGAGGCCTGATCGCGCGCTCGACAATGTTGGAGTCGATCTCAATGCGCTCATCGGTCAGTATTCCCTCACGCTGCTTCGCATCGGGTGAGTGCGTAGGGGATCGCTTAGGAGGTCTGGGTTGTCCAGAGATTGTGCCAGCTCCTTTTTTCCAAAGATAGAGAGAACTAGCGCCGACGGCCATCGACTGTGCGTAATGCAGCTTGCACCGTCTGTCGGTACCCTTGTTGTGAACCTCATCCTCGAGCAGAATTCCGGTGAGTTTGGCCGATCGCTTGACCGGCCGTTGGTATCGTTTGGTGGCAGTTCGCACTTTCACTTAAAGCTGCGACAGTGCCTTGTCGGTCCGCTCGCGCGCTTTCTTCGGCAATTTCGCCTCCTTGATCGCCTGTACATTGGCGGGGTTCTCTCCCACAACGATCACCGCAACCATACCCATACTATAATGCGGCGTGCACTTTATGACATAGACTCCGGGCGTATTGAACGTCTGCTTTACTGTTTCATTGACCTTTCCCTTGAACAGCTCTGCGCCGTCAGGAACCATGTTTTTTATGGCTTCAGCGTTGTGGCCCTTGTCCTTTGGCACAAAGGTGACAGTGTCGCCGACAGCGATTTTTGACAGAAGCGGCTCGAACACCATCACCCCATCGGAGCCCTTGTTGAGCATATCAACTTCGAAGTCCGCAGCGATTGCGCTACTGCCTATCAACACTGAAACAGCGCCTCCGATGAGAGTCGTTGCAAAAAGATTCATTGTTTTTTCTCCTTGATATTTATTCAGCCGACGACGGCAGCGTGGGTGATGGAACTACGGGCGTGAGGCAACCCTTGTCTGAACATACAACCATGGATGCCCGTTCAACCCAAGGAAAAACGTAAAGTTCCGCTTTGATGCCGATTTGGCCAAGACAGAGAATTCGAAATCTACGGGTCCGCATGGGTAGGACGACTGACCCTCGCGGTGATAGTCCACAGATCTCCCACCGGCATCGTAAACTTAACGGCAACGAAGACACACCATGACGCCGGCCGAGTTTTTGGTCACGCTCGGGCGATTTTCGCCCATAGTTTCATCGCCGCTGAACGCAATTCGCGATGATGGCCGGAGGAGATGTCGTGGCGGGGGATTTGGAACAGGTTGGCGATGGGATCGTGGATGGAGACGAAACGCTGAAGATGTCGCCTCGACTTGAAGCGTTTCATGATCCACTCTCGCCGTCGGATTGGCTGATGGGAATTCTCAGCGCGATTGTTCAAGCCCTTGTGTGAGCGATGCTCGACACCCGGCATGATCTCCCGCTTTGCGGCATCGTAGGAGCGAAGCTTGTCGGTGACCATTACCCGCGGAGCTCGTCCTTGGCCCTTCAACAGCTTGCGAATCAGGCGCTTGGCCGCCTTGGCATTGCGGCGGCTTTGCACCAGAACCTCCAGGACGAAACCGTCCTGATCCACTGCGCGCCAGAGCCAGTGCTTCTTTCCACGGATCGAAACGACGGCCTCATCGAGATGCCACTTGTCGCCGAGCCGACCAACTGAACGGCGGCGGATCTCGTTGGCGAAGGCCCGTCCGAATTTCTCCGCCCACAGCCGGACCGTTTGATGCGAGACAATGACGCCGCGGGCAGCCAGCAAGTCCTCGACCATTCGCAGGCTGAGAGGGAAGCGGAAATAGAGCCACACGGCATGGGCAATGATTTCAGCGGGAAAGCGATGGCGGCGATATAGTGGATTAGGCTCTGTCATGGCCCATCATCGCATATCGAGTTCCACATTCCGTTAAGTTGACGATGCCGAACGGAGCTATGGCGGCAACTCAAGAGCCAAGGGTTCCGCGGCTGTCTTCGAGTTGTCACCGAGTGGGCCACACGCCGTCGAAAAGCAGAGAAGGTCGATGCGGGCGCGTTGAGCCGAGCGCCTTCGGCCAGGACCATTGCGCGTCTCATGACCATCGGCCGCGACGACCTTT
>NZ_KQ414555.1:0-3331 GCF_001263295.1 Agrobacterium sp. SUL3 | reverse complement strand
GCTTGGCTCCTGCGTCTTCTGAAAATCGCGTTTCTGCCTGTAGGTCGAAAGCTTGTCGTTGGCCATGGGTATCCCCGTAAATAATCAGCCTGCCGTCCCTGATGGAATGAGGCGTGGGCAGGACAGAGAGAGGCGCTCAACTGCCCAGCCGAAAACAGGAGCACCGCCCACTATCTCAACAAGCAAAATCAATTATTCCAGGTTTTGTTCCGAGGGGGCGGAGGAGGGCAAATGGCTCGTCTTCAGCCGTACTTCCCCAAGAGCGATGGTCGCCAGCGCGTCGATGATCGACGCGTTCTGAGCGGCATCATTTTCGTCAACCGCAACGGCCCAGGTGGTGCGATGCGCCAAAGGAATATGGCCCTTCCAAGACGCTTTATAACCGCTGGAAACGTTGGGGTGACAAGGGCATCTTTCTCCAGATGATGGAATGCTTGGCTGTGCCCGAGGCTGCAGAGCGCATGAACATCATGATCGACGCGACCTATCTCAAGGCCCACCGCACGGCTTCCAGCCTGCGGGTAAAAAAGGGGGCTCAGGCCGCCTGGGCGCACGAAAGGCGGCATGAACACCAAGCTTCATGCCATAACGGATGCGATTGGTCGCCCGATCATTTTCTTCATAACGGCCGATCAGGTCAGCGATTACACCGGTGCCGCCGCCTTGCTTGATGAACTTCCCAAGGCCAAATGGCTACTGGCCGACCGTGCTATGATGCCGACTGGTATCGTGACGCTTTACAGGCGAAGGGGATCATCTCCTGCATTCCGGGTCGGAAGTCCTGCAACAAAGCCATCAAATACCGTAAACGCCGGTACAAACGGCGCAACCGGATCGAGATCATGTTCGGGCGTCTCAAAGACTGGCGGCGTGTCGCTACCCGCTACGACAGATGCCCAATGGTCTTCCTCTCCGCCACCGCTCTCGCTGAAACCGTTATCTTCTGGCTCTGATCAACGAGTCCTGAACCTAGGAAAGTCCCGAACGCTTTAGGTGTCCGAAAACCGCTGCATTTGATTGGTTCTACAAGTTTTCGGGTGCGGGGCGTCTCATAGCATTTCCACCCCACCCTGTCTCCTGCAAGGCGTCGAAATGGTTGGGGGCCTCGCACGTCAGGGCAAATAATGTAACCCGGATGTTTCCTTCCTCTTGAAAATCGCGGAATATCTGCCGAGTTAGCCGGATGCTGCGCGCTCGTGACGGAGAACAATAGGTTGGCGTGCCATGCTTCAACCGCCTGCTTGACGGGGCGCAGAAACCGGCGGTTATCGTCTATTTGAGAACGGAGGGCTGACGCCTTTTGATGCTATTTTCCATCCGAAGAGAAGGGTCGCAAGACATAGTCGCGACTAATCGTGGAATCATGGGCGCCGGTAAGATCAATCCATCCCGCATCCCGCCCAATGACGGCGCCAATCATGACAAACAGGGCGACCATCATCAAAAGGATCAAGGAAAACAAGACAGGTGGCAGCACTCTTTTGCACCCGAAAAGAAATATTGCAAGGGCGTTGGCTCAATGGAGGGTCGGACAGCCCGAAGACTGGCCGACCCTGCAGCGACGTGACTTCTGGGCACGTACTCATTGCAATGCAGGATTCGCCGGTGTTCTTCAACCCTCTATCGATCAGCATACCGGAATTGGACATGCGAACCCTACCAACGGATTGCCCCATCTTGCTGACACCACCCAGTCGGGTCTTGCCTCCCGTAGAGTGCTGCCTGGGCACAAGGCCAAGCCAGGCAGCAAAATTCCGGCCGCTCTTAAATGCGCGAAGATCTGGAGCAAATGCGAGGATCGCGCCGACGGTCACGGATCCGACGCCGGGAGCAGTGCAAAGTCGACGCATATCTTCATTCGCTTTGATCGCTTCTCGAAGTTTCAGCATCAGCCCGTCGATTTTCTCGGTCAGCAGCCTGATCTGATCCAGGTAAAGCTGGCCCATCTCTCTAACTCCAGTAGGAAGATCATTTGTCTCATCGGCCAGAATTCCCACTACCGCAGTGAGATTGGCGGGTCCTTGAAGAACGATGATCCCGAATTCGCCAAGATGTCCACGCAGCGCATTGATGAGCTCGGTACGATGGCGCACGAAGCACTGGTGCGTTCGAAACGCCACCGCTCGGGCTTGATGTTCAGCCCTTGACCTCGACATAATGCATGTTCGCTCGTTGTGCAGCCTCGATCGCCGCTGCATCGGCTGTGTCGTTCTTCTGACGTTTGACAAACGGCTTCACGTAGATCGGAGGGAATCAGCCTTACATTATGGCCACAGCGTTGAGCAAAGCGGCCCCAAAAATGGCCGGTGGCACAAGCCTCCCGCTCCCCCTCGCGTACAGTCGCCCTGTTCTCCTGTCGTGTTTTTTAAGGTTGCCGGTATTGCCGGCGGGGTTAGCCTTGAACCGTCGCATCTTTCCAACGGGTAGCGGCATAGATGCCCGGCGCTTACGAGGAGCGTCGGGCCTCATTCTTTTTGAAGACTATAAGTTACAGTTGAAACGTAAGCTTCGCGCAACCTATCTGCGCTATCTTCTATTCCAACGACACGAATGCCAAGAACAGGCATCATAGAATGCAGCGGCGTTGCGAATAGCGCCTAAGCGTGAGCTCGTCACCCCGCCAGGTGACGGGCTTTTTTGTTCTTACCTGTGCCCAGGAACGTTTGGTTTTTTAGCGAATTGAAACATTGCCGTCGGTGTTCCAATTCCGCAGCGGCGCGAGGCCCGCTCGATTAATCTCCAACGAGATCGGCGGGCCTCACTTTTTTGAGTGCGACGGGAAGCGTTTCCCGAGCCATTGTAGTCTTGGAGTGCCCGTTTCGGCGGACATGCCAGTTTGATTTAGCCCTGATGAACTGCCGAGGGGAAGCCATTTTGAGCGCGGATGGGGATGGATTTCGTTACTTGATCTCGCCGTGCGACGCTCGATCAGATTTGTCGACTGAAGCTTTGCCCAGTGCTGCTTGGGAAAGGTCATGTAAGCGAGGACATCCTGTTCGGCACTATCCATCAGCGTAGCGAGTTTCGGAACCTTCGGCCTGATCTGGTCGGCGACACTGCGCCATTGGGTGCTCGCCGCCGCTGGCGTGTCCTGAGCAAATGCCGTGGCAATGAAGGCGGACACGACGCGACGTCCGCTCTTTCCGGCTTGGACCAAGGCATTGCGCATGAAGTGAACCATGCATCTCTGCCAGGTTGTGATTAGGCATGGAGTAAGGGGTCTGACTCAATCTTGATGATGTTTTAGATTCCACTGGCCTGGTTTTTCACGGAGAACCAGCGCCATGCGAGCCCAGTTTCGGCTTTCCGATCTGATCCCAGCCGAGCTGAC
>NZ_KQ414554.1:0-3381 GCF_001263295.1 Agrobacterium sp. SUL3 | reverse complement strand
GTCAACATGCCAACCTTTGCCTTGTTGGCTCTCGGGGAGTTTAAGGAACGGGAATGTCGCTCGCCTAGCGCTGGAATGGATTTGAAACCTCCGATTTGTTCGACACGCCGGACTTCACCGGCACCAACGATCAAATCGAGGAAAATAGCGTGACAAAGCGAAAGTACAGACATCGCCGCAGCGTCAATGTTCGCATCAATTGGCTGCAACCACATGTCGACGGCTTCAAGCACTGGCTTGTCCAGCGGAATTACTCGGCCGCGACGATAACGGAGGTGGTGCGCCTTCTGGCATTGTGGGGCGATTGGGTACGTGCCGCCGGCCACGACGTCGACACACTTACCGCGGGCTTGAGCGCTTCTGCATCAGTGTTCCACGGCAACAGAACTGCCCGTGCGCCACAGGGTGCTGCCAAGCTGTTCGTCGAATACCTTCGCGAGCTGGACATCCTGCCGCCGGAGCAACGCCCCTCATTGGACGAAACCTGGCCTGAATTGGCTACTTTCCGTCGGTGGATGCGAGAACAACGCGGTGTCAAGGCTTCCACTCTTGATACCTATCAAGCCGTCCTCGTGAAATTTATGATGTCCTTGGGTGCAGATCCAGCTGCTTATACAGCTTCAGCAATCCGCATGTTCGTGCTCGAGTCCGCCAAGCCGCACGGACGCCATTGGGCACAGAGTATTACCGTCGCCACGCGCGCCTACCTAAAATATCTCGTCGCGATGGGAAAATGTCCCGCTGGTCGGGAGCACGCGGTTCCGAACTTCGCAAGTTGGCAATTGGTGACGACGCCGCGCTTTCTTGCGCAAAGTGACATCGACCGCCTCCTTGCCACATGTGACGGCGAAAGCCGGTTACGCGATCGCGCTGTCATGCTCTTGCTGGCTCGATTGGGCCTCAGGGCAAGCGAAGTCAGCACTCTCAGCTTCGATGACATTGACTGGAGGAATGGCCGAATAGCACTTATCGGTAAGGTCCGGCGCGAGGAATGGCTGCCGCTGCCCCAGGAGGTTGGCGACGCTATATTGGCCTATATTGAACGGGCAAGGCCGCGCATTGCGACGACGCGAGTGTTCCTGACGGATATCGCGCCAATCAGACCACTGAGCCGCATTGCCGTGAAGTGCATCGTGCGTCGCGCGCTCGACAGAGCAGGAATTGAAAGCATCCATCGCGGTGCACATGTGTTGCGTCACTCGGCAGCGACGGCGATGCTGCGTAACGGCGCAAGCCTTGCCGGAGTCGGGGCCGTGTTGCGCCACCGTTCTCCATCAACGACGGCGCTGTACGCTAAGGTGGACATCGGCCTGCTGTCGGAAATCGCGCAGCCTTGGGGCGGGAGGTTGCCATGCTGAGCGCTGACGTCAGTCGCTATCTTAGTCTACGTCGAGCGCTCGGTTATAAGCTGATCAAGGCCGAACGGCATCTTCTGGCGTTCGCGCGCTTTGCATCCGAGCGGGGCGAGAGCCACGTTCGGGCTGCAACGGTTCTCACATGGTTGCCGACGGCTGCTAAAACGCCGAACTCCATGGCGCATCGCCTGACGAACCTGATCGGGTTTGCCCGCTTTCTTCATGCGGAAGATCCGCGTCACGAGATCCCGCCTGCGGATATCAAGCGGGCCACCAATCGACCGGTGCCCTACATCTACACAAAGGACGAGATCGCCCGGATCCTCGATACTGCCGGCAATCTCAGGCTCCAAAAGCCCAATCCGCTGCGTCGCGAACTCTATGTCACGCTCTTCGGTCTGATCGCGGCCACTGGACTTCGCATCTCCGAAGCTCTTGCACTCAGGCTCGATGACATCTTGCCCGATGGCGTTTTGCACATTCGGGAAACAAAGTTCCGCAAGAGCCGCCTAGTGCCGCTGCACGCCACCGTCATCGAAGCGCTCCAAGGCTATCTTGAGATCCGGCGCCAACGCGCTGGCGAGAGCGATTGGCTCTTCCCATCCGTCCAGCACCGACAGCTCTACCCGACGACCGTCAATTGTACGTTCCGCTCCCTGCTGCGACGAGCGGGTATTGCCCCGGAGCGAGGTCAACCGCCACGCATCCATGACCTTCGTCATACGTTCGCAACCCGGGTGCTGGAACAATGCGGCGCCGATCGCAGCGCAGTTGCCAGGCACTTCGTCGCCCTGTCGACGTACCTGGGTCATGTCAGTATCCACAATACATACTGGTATCTTCAGGCGACGCCGGAAATGATGGCCGACATCGCCGCGGCGGCAGAGGCTTTGGTCGGGGAGAATGCCGCATGACGAAGCTCGCCCCTCTTATCACCGGCTTCCTGCGAGACTACATGCCTCGACAGCGAGGTTACAGCCCACAAAGCTGCGAGACATACGCGTTCAGCTTCAAGCTGCTGTTCAACTTCGCAGCAAAACGGCTCGGCACTCGCCCGTCTTTGCTCAGGATCGAAGACCTCGATGCACCGATGATCGTGGCTTTCCTCGCGCACATTGAACAAGATCGCGGCAACAGCGCATCGACGCGCAATGTGCGGCTCGCCGCCATCAAGGCGTTCATGCGCTACCTCGAGCACAAGGTGCCGTCCGCACTGGAGCAGATCGGGCGGGTCCATGCGATCCCGACCAAACGCCACGATCAGAAGCTCATTCGCCATCTGACAATGGAAGAGGTCCGAGCGATTCTTAACGGACCCGACCTTACGACGAGATCTGGCATCCGTGATCGGGCGATGATGCATCTCTGCTTCGCCGGAGGCTTGCGAGTGTCAGAATTGATCGGAGTTTTGACGGCAAATCTGTCGCTTCGCCACGGCGCGAGCGTGACAGTTCTGGGAAAGGGCCGCAAGGAACGCTGCCTGCCGCTCTGGAAAGACACTGCGCGCGACATTCGCGCTTGGTTAAGTGTCCGGGGCGAGGTCCGTGTGCCGGAGCTCTTCGTCAATGCTCAGGGCGACCCGATGACCCGTGCCGGCTTCGAGTATGTCCTCGACAAGTATGTCGTCAAAGCAGCCGGGAGCTGCGTATCGCTTCGCGACCGTCGCGTCTCACCTCATCAGCTTCGGCACGGCTGCGCAGTCGTCATGCTGCAGGCGACCCACGACATCCGCAAGGTCGCCCTCTGGCTCGGCCACGCAGATATCCGCACGACGGAGGTTTACCTCCGCATGGACCCGTCCGAAAAATTGGAAGCTGTCGAGGCGGTTGTTCCGCCAGAACTGAGGCGGGGCCGGTTTAAGGCTCCGGATGCACTGATCGCATCGTTGCTTTCTGATTTGGAAATATCGACGTAGTCAGAACGGGTGAGCCCCAGAGCGGAGTCCCCCACCGGTACGGTCTGATCCGCTTCATCTGATATCGCGCTCGGCATGGCGGTAATCCCATGTCGGGCGCAGCTTGTCTCG
>NZ_KQ414553.1:0-6190 GCF_001263295.1 Agrobacterium sp. SUL3 | reverse complement strand
TCCAGTGCCACCCAGTGCAAGTCCGAGATGATGGACGATGTGGTCAAGCCTGGCGGTTCGCCGCGCCGAAGGCGCGAGAATGTCTCCGTCGAAGCGCTCGGCGAAGATTCAACGACCGCATAGCACTGCATCGCAGTGGAACCGGCGCGCTTCAATGACAAGCCGAACGGGCTTTCCCACCAAGGGCAGGTCAGCCAGGCGTCGTTGATATCGACTGTGGATTCGTTCCGACCTTGTTCCACAGATTGGGCAAAAGCTTGCTTTGCTCGTCGGCCGGACTGCGATCAACATGACGTCGTCATCAATGGCTGTATTGTCGACTATAAAGCCGCGAGGGACGAGCGTCGACGATCTGAGCGAATGGCCCATGGTATTGATTCCTTGCGTGAAACCAACATCAGCCAGCACTTGATTTCATCAAAAGTGAGTCAGAGCCCCGTTTCGATGCCGATTGACAGCCCACGGTTGAGATTCGTAGATTCAGCACGCAGAAAAGCGTCTTTTGCAGCGTGCGTCCGGATGCGATTGAGCACTTCCAGTTCGCGTGGCGATCGAGTGTGACGAGTTTCGCGGGCGAGATAGTCCTGGTGACATGATATATGGATCGCAGGCCGGTGCGGGTGCTTAGAGCGGATTGATATTAAAAACGAAGCAATGAGTTAGTTCCATAAGGCATCTTATGCGATATGATATAACGTTACGAAATGCGCGTTATGGGCGGTATCGGTAATTGATCCGCCACCCGCATTACTCTATGTTTTCATCGACAAATGAATTCGGAGAAGCGATATGACCGAAGCGACCAAGGACCTCCCGCGCGCCCCACGGTTCTGGTGGGAGAAGACCCTCTTCGCGTTGGTCATCCTTCTGCCTTCGACGATCTATCTTTTCGCGACCGCGTTCAATTCCTTCATAACCCCGTTCGGCACGTCGCTGGTTGTCGCGGGCACCTTGATCGTCCTCCTCCTGCTTTCGATTTTTCGGGATATCGGGCCGACCTTCGTCGAAAGGGCCGAGGCGAGGTTCCAGAACCGTTACGCGGCGGACATCTATTCGATCCCGGTGACCTTCGACGCGAAGCCGACACTCGTGCCGGGCTTCTCCCGGCTGACAGCAATACGCGCTGACAATAGCCAGGCAATCGGCGCCTGGGCGTTAAGGTTCAACCACGGACCCCAGGTCGCATGAGGCCTCGTGATGGGCGACGAGCCGCCGCCCACGTTGACGATCCGGCAGACCCGAGTTCCTCAAGTTTCTGATCGACGAGTGACTTCACAGGGCGCTCGTGGCCGTGGCGCAGAACCGTCACCGCGAGCGTTTTCGCGTGGACTGGATGGGGTTGATCGGCAAGACCGACTGAGATTTTATGCGGCGCAATTTTGGATTCGAATGCTGGTTTCCAAATTGGGAATTTTGAGCTTGTTTCCAGATTGGGAACGCGATATACAGGAGCCTACGTGAACGTTATCGCCAAGTCCGCGTTGGTCAAATTCTGGAGCGACCTGCCGAAAGGAGCGCCAAGAGAGACGGCTGAAGCGGCGATGACGGAATGGTATGCAACCGCATCAAAGGCAAGCTGGAGCAATTTCAGTGAGCTGAAGAAAACCTTCAACTCGGCCGACATCGTCGCGGGCAACAAAGTGATTTTCGATGTGGGTGGCAACAAATATAGAATTGTAGGTTTGGTCGCATTTCGGACGAAACGGATTTTCGTTCTGTTTGTCGGTACGCATGCTCAGTATGACGCGATTGACGTCGCAAAACTCTGATGTGAGGAGGTCGATATGTTGAATTTGAAAGCTTTCAGAACCCTTCAGAGCGAAGACGAGTACAACGCCGCACTGAAGGAAGTTCGGCCGTATTTCGAGAACGAACCTGAAGAAGGCACTGAAGAAGCGGCTCATTTTGACGCGCTCGTTCTTCTGATCGAACAGTATGAAGGCAAAAAATATCCAATCCCGGCTGCGAGCCCGGTCGAGGTGGTCAAGTCGGTGATGGCCGCTAACAACTACACTCGTGCGGATCTGGTAGCCGTTATCGGCTCTAAAGCGCGGGCTGCCGATCTTTTGAATGGCAAGCGGGAAATCAATCTCGAACAGATCCGAAAGCTCAGCAAGGAATGGAATATTCCAGCTGGGTCACTGATTGGTGACGTCGCTGCCTAGTAGGTAAGACCTACAAGACTCCTCGGCTTCCGCTGCAACTGCGCTCGATTCGATCCGCAATGGTCGGTTCGAGGTGGCAACTAATGAAAATTCCGGCTCTTGACCTTTAGTCGATCGATCAAAAGGTCGGGTACATAGGGGCTCTGTGGTCATTTCTACATTAATACACGCTAAGGGCATTTTGCAGGTGACGGGAAACACATGATTTCCGCTCNGGGGCTCTGTGGTCATTTCTACATTAATACACGCTAAGGGCATTTTGCAGGTGACGGGAAACACATGATTTCCGCTCACCGTGATCGCGGGGCAAACTGGCCACGCAATAGGGCCATTTTTTGCGCGACAAACCCTGTCGGAATGTTAGGCTGTGCGGCAACACCTGATTTGAGGTTTGTCGCACATGTTGATCGGTTACATGCGGGTATCGAGTAGTGACGAGCGCCAGTCGGTTGCCTTGCAGCGCGATGCCCTGCTCGCGGCCGGGGTCGATGAGCGCCATCTCCATCAGGATCGCGCTTCCGGAGCGCGTGATGACCGGCCGGGTCTGAAGGCATGCCTCGGCGAATTGCGCGAAGGCGATGTCCTGGTCGTCTGGAAGATAGATCGGTTAGGCCGGTCACTCTCCCACTTGATCCGCATCGTCGAGGATTTGAAGGAACGTGGTGTCGCCTTCCGATCTCTCACGGAGGCGATCGACACCACGAATTCGCACGGCGCGTTTCTGTTCAACCTGTTCGGCTCGCTTGCAGAATACGAGAGAGTGCTGATCACCGAGCGGGTCAATGCCGGCCTGGCGGCGGCTCGCCGACGTGGCCGTAAGGGCGGGAGACCTCCAACGATCGATGCGGAAAAGGTCGAGCAGGTTCTAGCTGCTTTGGAAGCTGGCGCCAGCAAGGCGTCCGTGTGCCGGACGTTCAAGGTGGCGCGCTCGACCTTGATCGACACGTTGAAGCGGACTGGATGGACAGGCCCCGGCAAGACCGGCACGCCCGAAACCGTAGTTTGACGAGTGACCGTGGCTGATGGCGTTTCTCGATGAGCAATCGCGTGCCGTTTTATTCGAACCACCCGAAGCTTATGAAGATGCGCAAGCGCGCTATGCACTGACTTCCGAGGATATTGTCTTCGTCAAGGAACATCGCCGGTCGCATAATCGGCTTGGCTTTGCGATCCAACTCGCACTGGTGCGTGATCTGGGCCGTCTGCTGCGAATAGGCGAAGTTCCACCTCAGGCGGTTGTCTCTGTTGTCGCCGACCAGCTGGGCATCGACCCTGCAGTGTTCGAGTTCTACGCCCAGCGCGACGAAACGCGCCGGGAACACGCGCGCGAGATCGTCTCTGCACTGGAGCTTCAGCCTGTCCGGACGAGTGACTATCGCGAGTTGATAACGGCGGCGGCACGCGAGGCGGCGGCCACTGAACAAGGTGCGCCGATCGCCAAGACCGTGATCGAAGCCTTGAAGGAACGAAAGTTGCTCGTTCCTATGCCGGAGCTGCTGATCCGTCTGGCACTGGCCGGCCGGGCGGCGGCGCGTCGACAAGCCTATCGCGAATTGATCCGGGATCTGGAGCAGCCTTCGATCGAGGCGCTTGATCAGCTCCTCGCTGAGCGGGCCGGCGATCGGAGCCACCTTGGCTGGATTGCGGAAGCACCTGAAGGGGCGAAGCTGAAGAACCTCAAAGGCTTGATCGCCCGCCTCGAGGTATTGCGCTCAGCCGCCATTCCCGACGACCGTCGCAAGACGATCCATGCCAATCGCTACGGCATCATCGCCAGGGATGCACGCATTCTGCATGCCCGGGAGATACGACGCCTGACATCCGAACGTCGCTACGCCACGCTGGCCGCCTTCGTCATCGAGAGACAGGCGTCGATCACCGACCTGACGATCGACATGTTCTGCAAAATGATTGGGAGCAACCGCCGCAAGGCCGAGATCAGCCGCACGGAACGCCGGCTAAAAGAGGCCGAGGTTCTTGATGGGGTGGCGCTTGAGCATCTCAAGCTCGGCGAGGCGCTTCTGGCCGCTCGTGCGAGCAAAACCGATCTTGCATCGGCGATCGCAGCCTCCCTCGGCTGGGACGGATTGGTCGCCAGCATGGCGGCAGCCAGATCTGTCGTCCACCCTGATCGCAGTAACGAATTCGACGAGCTCATCAAGCGGCACAAATCGTTGCGCAAGCTGGGCAGACTGATGTTCCGCACGTTCTCGTTCCGGTCGTTTCGTGCTGATGATCCGATCCTTGTAGCAGTGGACCATCTGCGCGCGCTCTATGGCGGCCGGAAATTGCCGGCGCAGGTGCCGCTCGCCTTTCTGACCCGCAAATGGCGACGCTGCGTGCGCCCGAACAGTGCCGATATCGACCTGCGCGCCTGGGAAGTGGCGGTCCTCGTTCACCTGCGAGAGCGTCTGAGGGCCGGTGACATCTGGGTCGAAGGCAGCCGGGCATGGCGCAGTTTCGAGGATTATCTTCTGCCTCGGCCGATCTTCGAGCTGATGCGCGCCGAGGGGCGGCTCGGGCTCGCACTCCCCGACAGCTTTGCCGAATGGCGAGCAGAACGGACCGCCACGCTCGATGCGAAGCTGAAAGAGCTGGCAAAGGCGGCGGCTGCCAATGCTATTCCGGATGCAGCGATTTCCGACAAGGGCCTGTCGATCTCGCCGATCCGCGAGGAGGAGCGCGACAGCATCGTCGCGCTCAGCCGCCGACTATATGTTCTGGTGCCACGGATCAGGATCACCAGCCTGCTTGCCGAGGTGCAAAGCTGGACCAAATTCCTCGACAGCTTCACGCATTATCGTACCGGTGAGACGGCAAACGACGAGGCAGCGCTGATGGCAGCGATCCTTGCCGACGCCACCAATGCCGGAGCCGAACGTATGGCGGAAAGCTCACGCGGCGTCACGATCCACCAGATGATGCTGATGGTGGACAGGCATATGCGATCGGAAACCTACGCCACGGCGACCGCCGTGCTGGTCGATGCGCAGCAGGCCCATCCCTTTGCCGCGATCTGGGGTGACGGCCATATCTCCTCCTCGGACGGACAGTTCTTTCCGGCTGGCGGGCGTGGCGAAGCCAGCCTCGACTACAATGCAAAATACGGCAAGCGACCGGGGGCGTCGATCTATGGCTTCCTGTCCAACCGTTTTGCTTCCTTCTTCTCCCGCATGATCCAGGCATCCGAGGGCGAAGCCCCCTACGTTCTCGACGGCCTCCTTCACAACGAAAGCTCCGTCGAAATCTATGAGCACGCAACCGATACCGCTGGCGCCACCGAAACGACGTTCTCCATGTTCCACGCCTTTGGCTACAGGCTCATTCCCCGTATCCGCAATCTCGGCAATCGCAGGCTCTTTGTCATTGATCGCGATCCGGCTTACGAACCGCTCGACGCGCTGATCGCTGGAACCGTCAACATGGATGTCGTCGAGCACCACTGGGATGAGGTCTTGCGGCTGAAGGCTTCGATCGCTGCAGGTTTGGTGCCGCCTTCCGTCATCCTCAAGAAGCTGGCAGCGTCGCCGCGACAAAACCGGCTGAACCAGGCCCTGCGCGAAATGGGCCGGATAGAACGCTCGATCTTCATCTGCGACTGGCTGCTCGATACGAAACTGCGCCGCAGATCGCATGCGATCCTCAACAAGGGTGAAAGCCGTCATGCTCTCGCACGCGCCATCTTCCTCCACCAGCTCGGCGAATTGCGCAACCGCGTCGCCGAAACCATGGCTTACCGCGCGTCCGGTCTTAACCTCGTCGTCAACGCCATCATCCTGTGGAACACTGTCTATCTCAGCCGTGCTGTCGATTATATCAGCAGTCAGGGTATTATCATTCCGGACGAGCTGCTCTCCCAGGTCGCACCACTACCATGGGCGCATATCGCGCTCACCGGCGACTACCTCTGGAACGAAATTGACCGACCCCTCGAACGCTTCAGGCCAATCCGGGCTAACCGCTTCAATCCAAACAACTTCAAATTCCCTTAGCGTGTATTAATGTAGAAATGCCCACGGAGCCCC
>NZ_KQ414552.1:0-4902 GCF_001263295.1 Agrobacterium sp. SUL3 | reverse complement strand
CGGTGGCGTCGCCTTAACCGAGTTTGGGATGCGGTAGTCTCTTCGACCTGAACTTCACGCATCAATCGACAAAGCGATTTCCCGCCAGGTCGAGATGGCGTGAGTGCGAAGCTGGCGATGGTCTGCGGCGGTCAAGTCTTTGCGGTGAAGAAGGAAGAGATTGGCGATCTGGCCGTGAGTGGAGACGAAACGCTGACATTGCCGCGCGGACTTGAAGCGCATCATGCGCCGCTCTCGTCGTCGCACAGCAAGATGGGAATTTTCAGCCTGGTTGTTCAATCCCTTGTGCGAGCGATGTTCGACCTTCGGCATCAAATCCGCCTTCGCAGCCGAATAGGAACGCAGCTTGTCGGTCAGCATCACGCGCGGGGCGATGCCTTGACCCTTGAGCAGTTTGCGCATCAGACGCAAGGCTGCTGCCTTGTTCCTTCGGCTTTGCAAGAGGGCGTCGAGAACGTAGCCGTTGGCATCGACGGCGCGCCACAGCCAGTATTTCTTTCCCTTGATCGTCACCACCATCTCATCGAGCTGCCACTTGTCGGCAAACTGGCCTCGTGAGCGGCGTCGGAGCTGATTGGCGAACTTCAAGCCAAATTTCGCCGCCCATTCCGAGACGGTCTGGAATGAGACGTTGATGCCGCGCTCGGCCAACAGATCTTCGACGTCGCGTAAACTGAGCGGAAATCGGAAATACAGCCAGACCGCATGGGTGATGATCTCGGCAGGAAAGCGGTGGCGTCTGAAGTGGGCGGCAGGGAATTCGGTCATGACAATCCGAATATCAAGTCGGCTAAAACAGGCGGTTAAGGCGACGCCACCNAAGTGGGCGGCAGGGAATTCGGTCATGACAATCCGAATATCAAGTCGGCTAAAACAGGCGGTTAAGGCGACGCCACCTCCGAACGCCATTCGCCTCGCGCCCGGAAAATCCGGCGAGATCGTCTGGAAGTTCACCAACGACGGCGTGTTCAAGATCGCCTGCCTCGTTCCCGGTCACTACGATTCCGGCATGCACGGCGACGTCACGGTCGCGAAGAAATAAGGAGCAACAGAAATGACGATGAAAGCTATCACAAGAATCACACTCGCCTTCGCCTTCGGCACCGCCGCCTTCGCGCAGGAATTCACCAGCGGCACGGTCAAGAAGCTGTACGAGAAGGCGAAGAAGGTCACGCTCATCCATGAAGAGCTGAAGAACCTCGAGATGCCGGCCATGACGATGGTGTTCCAGGTCGCTGATGACGCGATGCTGGAAAAGCTCAAGGTCGGCGCAAAGGTCCAGTTCGTTGCGGTCAAGTGAAGCACAGGGCCGCGCTGGATGCAGCGCGGCCCCGTTCCTCATGAGACCGGCAGGAGGCAGAAGGTGCGCCAGAGATCCTGCTTCCAATCCCCCGGCTCGGGCGAATCCGACAGCATAAACTCTGATTGGCCGATCATGACGGCCTTCGGCGCGGCGCATCGTACCTTTGCAAGGTGGGCGCTGTGGTCGATGAATCTGATCTGACCCTCGGGTCCGCGCTCCGTGAGCGCGACTTGCACATCGAAATTATATTCCGGGTCAAGAGAGGTTGCCGCGACGGTCACGGACAGGCTGATGGTCGTTTCATCCGCGAAATAAGACGTATGAAACGGCTGATCCTCTTGGGCATTTGACGCCGACACCAGCAAAGCCAGAACGACAAATGCGCATGTTATGCCAGTTCGCATTGCACACCCCTCCCATAGGCGACTTGGCCGCCTCATCCTATCACACCACAACTCCACTCGCAGCCGCCCGATTTCCTCAAACCCGCCTCGACAGGTCTGGCAGGGTATCTCGCCGCCAATGCTCCTCAATTGATGCCGTTCGCCCGCTGAAGCTCGCGCACATAGGCCACGATCGTAGCGACGTCGGCCTTCGTCAGACCCGGCTGAGGAGGCATGTTTCCGAATTTCCAGTGATGCGCGCGCACGCCGTTGGCGACGGCCATTTCAAAGGCGTAGTCTCCGTGGTGAGAAGGTTCGTATATCCGATGGATGAGCGGCGGGCCGGCATCGGTTCCGGCCGCGTTCTTGCCGTGGCACGCTGCACAGACGGCGTTGAAAGCTCGTTCTCCCATCTTTGCGGTGTCGGACAATGACGAAGGCACGACAACCGACAATGCCGTCCCCTGGCCCGATACTCCTCTTCTGGCTTCGTCTTCCGATCCGGTTCGATTCCAAAGCGCAAAGCCCGCAACCGCTGCCGCGGCGACGAGCAGAGCGAAGACGTTTCTCTTGTTCATTTGTGAATCCTTATGTCTTTAGGCCGCCGAACACCCTCTCTGCCGCCATCAACTGCCGAACCCGTCGGCATGAATGTGGTGGTGGGGCGGCGCGCGATGGCGATGTGGGGCCACGAAATTGTTTTCGTGGCCTCCGGCGTGTCAGCCGTTCGAGATGCGGCGTTGGTAGTCTGCCTCTCGCTGCGGCCAGGTACTCTTGATGTAGTCGAGGACAGCCTCGATCTCGGCGGAGGTCAGAGCCTCCCGAAAGCCGGGCATGTCACTCTCGTAGCCACCGCCAACCACCGCGGCGGTCCCATCGGTGATGATTGCGAGGAGCTGCCTGTCCGAATGATGCCAGGTGTGACCGGTCTCGTCATGCGGCGGCGCCGGAAGGCGGCCGCTCGTGCCCGGGCTGCGCCAGTCGGGCTGGCCTTCGAGTTTCGTGCCGTGACAGCTCGCACAGTTCGCTAGATAGACTGCCCGGCCAAGGGCGATGCGATCGCTCGCCTCCTGACCGGATCGTCCCTTTCCGACCAAGATCGCACCGGCCGCCGCCAGGAGAGTTGCGGCGACCGCGATCCAGAGCGGTTTCATGCAGCGATCCTGAACTCGGTCATCATCCCGGTGGCCAGATGCGGCATATGATGGCAATGCAACATCCAGCTCGCGGCCTCGCCGGCATCAAGGGCAACAGTGACCATCGACATCGGCGGTATGTACACGGTATCGCGGCGCGCACCTTCGAAGCGTCGCCTGTTGATGCCAACAACCTGGAATGCATGCCCATGCAGATGCATCGGGTGCCCCATCATCGACATATTGTGGAACATCAGTTCCACCCGATCGCCGCTCGTTGCGGCAACCGGCCGATGCTTGCCCCATGTTGCTCCGTCGATGGTCCAGACATAGGGCTGCATCGAGCCGCCGAGCATGATCATGTGGCTTCGATCCACCGGACGGGCGGCAAGCGTGTCGACAGCGACCAGCCGTGACTCCTGAGACAAGTCCGTGTCGAAGGCCGGGGCGTCATTCGCTGAAAGGGAATCGATCCTGTCGATCGTGGCGCCCGCGGGGGCGAGAATAATGCCGGTCCTTTCACGTTCGCCCTCCCTGAGCGCCAGAATCGGCCATGCGCGGGTCTCATTTGGAAGGTCGATCTCCAGGTCGAGACGCTGCCCCATGGCCAGCCCGAACCGCGAACCCGCGACCGGCTGGACCTCATGCCCGTCGACGGCGACGAGCCGGGCTTGTGCTTCGCCCGTGTCGATCCAGAAAACGGTGGCTGCGGCTGCGTTGATGACACGGAGGCGAACCCGGCCGCCGCGTTCGACCTGAACGACATCGGGATCGGACAGGGTTCGGTCATTGGCGAGATAGGCATCCCAGTCGTAGTCGTTGAGATCCATCGCCATGTTACCCATATCCATGGCCATCGAGCCCATTCCCCCGGCCTCGCCCTGGTTCATTCCAGGCATGCCGCCATGGTTCATGCCTTGCATCGCGCGTGACATGCCGGCAGCGCCATGTCCATCAGCGCTTGCGCTGGTGATCTCTTCCAGCACTTCTTCCGGTGTCTTGAACGCGAAGTCGTGCAGGAACAGGACGACTTCCTGCCGATCGGCGGATAGGTCTTCTGCCCTCCGGACGATCAGTGGCGCGGCGAGCAATCGCATTTCCTGGATCGGCACATGGCTGTGCATCCAGTGCGTTCCGGGCTGGGGCGCGAAATCGAAGCTGCGCGTTTCACTGGGCTGAAGAAGCGGCTGCGGCATATCCGGGACGCCGTCCTGAGCGTTCGGGGGAATCTGGCCGTGCCAATGAATGATCGTGGACTCGGCGAGATCGTTGGTCAGATCCACCCGAAATCGCTCGCCCGGATCGAGGAGCAGCCCCTGCCCGTTGGGACCAGCAAGTCCGAAAACGGTGGCCGGTCGATTGTCTATATCGAGCGTGCGGCTGGTGGCGGCCAGGCGGATCGCAGCCGCGTCCTGGCCGTAGGCCCTGATGGGGAAATGGGATGCAGCAAGCATGGCTGCGCTGGCGGCGAGGAAGCCGCGTCGTGAAAAGGTCGTCATATTCGTCACCTCGGGACGATCTGTCCCGCCTGAAAGGTCCAAATGGATCGCAGCGGGATCAGCCCCGCCGCAGGCTCAGAGGAGGCGCGATATAGGAGGGCGATCATTCCGGCCGGGAGCTGCCGCAACGAAGACGGCATCCGGCGGGAAGGGATATTTTTGCCGCGAGCTGATTTGCTTTGCCGAAGTACGCACAACCGGAAGCCAGGCCGATATTCCGGCGCAGGCGAAGGCGCACAATCCGGCATCTGCTTTGCAGGATTTCCCTTCGCTGCAAGCGGCCATCGAAGAAGAGGCTTGCTCCATGTGCTGCGTCAGCGCGGCGCGTTCCAACATCCCGGACATGCGGGTCTCGTGTGCTTGAACGGCAAAAGAAGCAGCGGCAAGCGAGATGGTTGTAACAATGATAAGCAACGCGCGAAGCATGGGCAAAGAATAGAGCCTCGCCGACCCTTTGTCCATTGATGAAGCCTGCATGCCGGCCGTCCTGCTCATAGGTTTGAGGGGCGTGTCGCAAATTCTTTTGGTTAACTAGCTGTTGACCACAACGGTGGAAATTCAGCTCCCGATGTAGCGGAGCG
>NZ_KQ414551.1:0-4829 GCF_001263295.1 Agrobacterium sp. SUL3 | reverse complement strand
TGCGCCATCGAAAATTCGTCGACGTTCCCATACTGGCAGGGAGTATCTGTATCATACTCCCTGCCAGTATACAAGAGGTGTCCGAGTGGGGATGTCAAACGAGAGATGGGATGTCGGGGTAGCTTCAGCTCGCAGGGCTCGCTGATGCTATGGTCAACGCGGTTCGGCTTGCCGATCAGCGGGGGCGATCGACAAGCCGAGAGGGGCATTTGTGCAGCAAGCCGTTCTGCCCCTGCGAAGCCGGAATGTCCCCGATCAAGACCGGGGACATTCCGGGCGGGGTCAGGCCGCGACCGAGCCGTGAGGATCGATGACGTACTTGAACGCCGATCCCTCATCGAACTCCTTGTAGGCCGCCGGAACGGGCGAAGGGGAGATAGCCCAGTTCGTCGAGCACAACGAGATCAAGACGTGAGAGTTGAGCGGCAAGGCTTCCCGCTTTGCCCAGACGTGCTTCTTCCTCAAGCCGGTTCACCAGGTCGACCGTATTGAAGTATCGGCCTCTGGTGCCGGCACGTACCACTGCGGCAGTGATGGCGAGCGCCAGATGGGTCTTGCCCGTGCCCGTTCAATGCCTTCGCGGTCGATGCGGAAACTGCGATGGAACGCCATGCGTTCGCGCGCGGTTGCCTTGTCGGTAATCTGCGCCAGGAAATGGGGGCGCTGCCCGAAGCCTTTCGCCAGCAGCTCAGCGACGTTTTCGCGGACTGGCAGCATCGCACGGCCCTATGCCTGCGAGCCGCGCAAGCTGCCGGTGAGATCGGAGCCCACCATGATGCTGATCGCCTCGCCGCCTTCTTCTGGATCGGGTGGGAAGGCGCCGTGCTGCGCGCCAAGCTCGAACGCAGCGGCGCTCCGCTCCGGACATTCGCGGAAGGGTTTTTCGCAATGATCCGCACCTGCCCCCCTTTTTTGAACAATTCTAGCCGATCGGTCTAATTTTGAGAAAGGAGCATTATCATGAGCACATTCCGAGCAGTCGTGATCGAAAAGAACCACACAGGCCAAACCGTCGCGCTGACGGATTTCAGCGAAGCCGATCTGATGGAAGGCGATGTCACGCTTCGGGTGTCCGCTCGCATCCCCAATCTGGGAGCCGCGCAGGAGCTGTTGATCCAGGATGAGGTCGAAGGCGCGGCGATCGGTGATATCGTGGATAGAGCCCTGCTCCCGTTCAAGGACCGGGATGCCGATCGCTTCACCGCCTCCGGTCCCCATGTAAGGCTCTCCCCGGAGATCACCTTGGCGCTGGCAATGGCGCTGCACGAATTGGCGACCAACGCCATCAAATACGGGGCGCTGTCGGTGCCGGAAGGCAGGGTCGCGATCGAATGGTCGATCAAGCAGCGGCAGGGCAAGCGTCACCTGTTCTTCTGTTGGGGCGAGCATGACGGTCCGACAGTGACCCTGTCTCGGAAAATGCTTCCTGCGAGAATGAGAAGGATCTGGCAAAATCGAAGCTGATTTAAGCTGGAGATGTCGTCGATGCCTATACCCGCGAGTGCCTGGCGATCCACGTCGATCAGGGGATCAAGGGTGAACAGGTGGTCGATGTCATGGACCGCCTGCTGTTCGAGTGCGGCAGTCCGCCTGCCAAGATCAGGGTGGATAATGGTCCGGAATTTATCTCGCGGGCGCTCGACCACTGGGCCTACATCAACCGCGTCACGCCGGACTTCAGCAGGCCGGGAAAGCCGACCTACACGGATGTTGTAGAAAAGCCCTTTCAACCGGGCGCGGGCATTTTCTTTGAGCGGGAGCTGGCGCGATCAGGTCAATCCGGACATACGGACTGGGCTCGCAGTGGGCTTTGCCGCAGATCGACAGAGGCTTGTTGCAAGAACACCGAGGACGATCTCGCCTGGACGATTACACCGCAGCTGGCCATCGATCGAGTGCCATTTTGGCGATGGAGAGCAGTTCGTTGATCGTAGCGCCATCGCGCGCTTGAACGGACATGCCTTCCATTACCGTATTGATGAATTTGCCTAGGACGGCCGGATCGGCATTGGCCGCAAGCTCGCCCTGCGCGGCGCCGCGATGCAGACGCTCGATCAGGAGGGCCTCCGCCGCGATACGCTTATTGCGCAGTAGGCATTCGATGGCGACGGACGCCGGCGACACTGCTGCCGCTGCCGAATACATGAAGCAGCCGGCCGGCGTTCCAGGTTCCGAGAACGATGACGCCGCTCGTTCCAGCAGGCCCGTGACGGCCTCGAAGGTGGACAACGCCGGATCGTTGATCGGCGCGTAAAGGTGGACGCTGAACGTCGCGGCGTAGCGGTCGATCACCGCCGCGAACAGCCCCGCCTTGTTGTCAAACGCCGCATAGAGACTGGCGGCGGCGACGCCAGTCTCCGCCACCAGATCGGCCATCGACGTCGCCTCGTAGCCGCGCTGCCAGAACAGCCGTACCGCCTTGTCGAGCGCTGCGTTAGTGTCGAACACGCGAGGGCGACCTGCGCCGCGACGTGCTTTCGTCTCTGTCATGTCTGGCGCCCGATATGGAATGATCGATAAATAATATCTTGAAACTGGTGGCCCAAACCTATACAGAACGATCATTCAATATTCAAGGAGTGTCCCATGAGCCGCATCGTCCGTATCCACGAATATGGCGACGCCAGCGTCCTCAAGATTGAAGATGTGGCAGTGCCCGCGCCCGCGGCAGACGAAGTGCAGATCGCGGTCAAGGCGATAGGTATAAACCGCGCCGAAGTGATGTTCCGCAACCACGCCTACCTTCAGGAAGCCGAGTTCCCGAGCCGACTCGGCTACGAGGCTGCCGGCACTGTCGTTACGGTCGGGGCGGACGTGACCGGGTTTGCGGAGGGCGAAGCTGTCAGCGTCATCCCCCCGCTCGATATCGCGCGCTGGGGCACCTATGGCGAGGTCGCCAACGTGCCCGCCCGCCTCGTCGTCAAGCATCCGGTGGCGCTGTCGTTCGAGGAAGCGGCGGGCGTGTGGATGCAGTACGTCACCGCTTGGGGCGCCCTGGTGGAGCAGGCGAAGCTCGGCGAGGGCGATTTCGTCATCGTCACGGCTGCTTCCAGCAGCGTCGGCCTTGCTGCCTTCCAGATTGCGCGGATGGTCGGCGCGACGGTGATCGCGACGACGCGTACCGGCGCCAAGCGCCAGGCCCTGCTTGATGCCGGTGCACATCATGTCGTCGCGACCGAGGAAGAGGATCTGGTAGCGAAGGTGATGGAGATAACCGATGGTGCAGGTGCGCGCGTGGTGCTCGATCCGGTCGGAGGCCCATCGTTCGAGCCGCTGACCGCGAGCATGGCGCGCGGCGGCATTCTGCTCGAATATGGCGCGCTCAGCGGCGAGCCGACGCCGTTCCCGCTGTTCTCCGTGCTGGGCAAGAGCCTCACGCTCAAGGGTTATCTCTATAGCGAGATCGTCTCGGACGACGACGCCCTCGATCGCGCCAAGGCGTTCATCGTGGCGGGCTTGGAATCGGGCGCGCTCAAGCCGCGGATCGCGCGCACCTTCCCGCTCGACGCCATCCAGGACGCGCACCGCTTCCTCGAATCGAACGACCAGATCGGGAAGGTCGTCGTTACGGTCTGACCGGCAAAGCTGGGGAAGCCAGCGATGGCTCCCCCTTCCCGGACACAGGATCGGACCCTCAGCGCCTATGTTGTCGTTGCATGTGGCGGACGCTTTGGAGAAAGACCGCTACTCCTCCGCGTGCAAGACTTGTCTCAGGGCAACATGTCGGCGATTTCATCTCCGTCGGCGCCTGATCGGGGTAGCAGCAGAGCCCTGCGACACAAATTAGAACCAGCTGCACAGCGCATCGTTCAGCGAAGTTTTCCCTATTGGCATAAACGCCGTTACCCGGGTCGTGCCAGTAGCGATGCGAGATTCGCAATTATCCAACGTCCTCCCTGTTTCGCCACGCCAGAAAATTTCGGATCTGCAATTGGGATTGAGAGCATGAAGCACGCCGAGTCCAACCTGCTTGATCCGAAACTATGCATCGCTAACGCACTCACAAGTATTAGAGGGCCAACGATCCCAACAGTGGTGTCCCTGCCAGATGGGGGCGAATTTTAAAACGGCAGGGGGGACCTCGCCTGGTTACAGAAGCGCCAGTCTCTGAACAGTATTGAAACTCCCCTCCTGTATAGTATGCTGAAGCGATTTCTCGGGAAAGCGCGATGCCACATTCATCAGAGGACAAGAAGCGAGCCATCACACGCTTGCGGCGTATTAAGGGCCAGGCGGACGCTCTGGAACGCGCGATCGAAGCCGGGGCCGATTGCGCTCCCCTACTGCAGCAAATTGTCGCCATGCGTGGCGCGACAAATGGACTGATGGCAGAAGTGATGGAGAGTCACCTTAGGGAAACATTCGGTACCGGTGTAGATCCGACCGTCAAAAGCGAGGGCAGCGATCGCGAAGACGACGTCGAAGGCGTAATGAAGATTCTGCGTACTTATCTTAAGTAACGATTTCAGGCTCGTTTTCTTGCCCGTTCTCGCCCGCAGTTAGAGCAAAAGCCTCGTATCCAGCCAACCGGTGCTGTTCACCAGAGCGCAGACTTTCGGCGTTCCGGGCCTGAATTTTGTTGCCGGCGTAGCGAAGCGAACGCCTTCTCTGGCATTTTCACCGCGCCAGGATCGATGGACCCTTCAAGATCGATGGGCGGGTCACAGGCTGTGGGCGACACAGAGGTGGAGGCCTGTGAAACGAAGCCACCCCATGCACGCCTTCTCTGGTTTGACATCCTCACTCGGACACCTCTTGTATACTGGCGGGGAGTATGATACAGATATTCCATGCCAGTATGAGAACGTCGATCAATTTACGATGGCGCC
>NZ_KQ414550.1:0-4943 GCF_001263295.1 Agrobacterium sp. SUL3 | reverse complement strand
GGGTGGCCGGCTTCAAATCGGAACGGTGGCCGGTCAATGATCGGAATGGCGGCCGGCTTCACAGCGGAATCCGCAGACAGACCATATGGCCCGCCCACATATCTTATCGTGACAACAACGTTTATCAGTGGGTGGGCCACTAGCTTCGCGCTGGCGAAATGCGGCGCTTTATGCGTGGCTGCTCTCGGTCTCCTCGATTAAGAACGAAGCGGTATTCGCCTGTGCCTGTCTACCGGGCTGGGTCTCAGGTCAGTCTTTAGCGGCACGGGCCTTTTTTACACGGCCCGTGTGGCTTTGTTGCGCAAATCGGTCACCGGGTAGCAATTGGTCTTTGAATGCGCTCGGTTACTCGACACGCTGAGTTTTAGGCCTCCGGAGCGCGGTGAAGCGGTTGAGGATGGCTGCGCGGATTTGCATTTCGGCGACCTGGCGATCGAAGCCTCGTGCCATGAGGCGTTCGCCCGGCAACTTGAGCAATGCGTTTTTGTTTCGACCATGCTGCGCTGGTGATAGCCGCTCTATCGTGTCCAGAGCGCTCTGCTGAACCGCCTCCTTGAGCGAAAAATTTCCTTTCGGACCGCAACGTCCGGCGTATTTTCGGACTAGGTTTGCGCATTGCTGCGGGCAAGGGTAATGGCGTTGGCATCGCGTGCGAAATGGCTTCGTGACAGTCTCTTGTGTCGAAAGCGCCATCAACGCTGACGCTCGCGATGGCTTGATGATGTGGTATCTGGTCCAGCAGTTCGGGTAGCATGGGCGCATCGCCCACTCGGCTTCCCGTCACTTCGATAGCGCCGATTTCCCAGAATACGAGGTCTACACCCAAATGGACCTTTTGCCACTGGCGGCGTTTTGAAAAGACCATGCTCGCGCCTGCACCATTCCCGTCTCCAACCGCCGCGATGCCAGTGCTGTCGATCAGCAGGTGCAACGGCCCGGAACTGGGCTGACAGGGGATCTCGACAAGCAGGGTCCTGCCTCCGGCTCAAGGTGCTGAAATCCGGTACCGGCCAATCAGGCCCGACCATCTCGAGAAACTGGCAACCGTTCCTATGGTCTGGCGCGAGGGAAGCTGGAACACTCCCTTCAGCGTCAGGCAAGCCTGGACCGCGGCGTCCGAGAAGACGGGCTGGCGCCCGCGCTTGCCGGTCGGCGGACACAGCCACTGCATCCCGGGATCAAACCAGACCTGAAGCAAACCTCTCTGCGCGGACGCTGCGTTGTAGGACTTCCAGTTCGTCGTGCGGTAGCGTGCGCGAGGCAATTAGCTCTTCGCCCATTAACCCACTGGAGTCACGAATGGAATCCTTCCCTCATTTGCTCAACAAAGCCCATCGCGGCTTCAACTCGCTCCGTCGCACAGTCGAATGTCGCCCAGCAATCGGTCTGATGCTAAACACCACGAAGCCTCAACTTGTCACCCGCGCGCCTAGGTTAGAGGCTTTCATCATAGCCGCGATTATCGTGGCTATCCTACCGACGAGGCTCATTGCAGTCATACCCACTCGCCGAAGCCAATTTCCAGGCGGCTACAGCGCCGCTTTGAGATAGGGGGCGGTCAGACTGCCTTCCGCTTCCGCAACGACGCCAGGGACGCCGCTGGCGATGATACGTCCGCCATCTTCCCCGGCCCCCGGTCCCAGGTCGATGATCCAATCCACCTGTGCGATGGCGCGCATGTCATGTTCGACGACGACG
The DNA here is from genome assembly GCF_001263295.1 of Agrobacterium sp. SUL3. Taxonomy (NCBI): domain Bacteria; kingdom Pseudomonadati; phylum Pseudomonadota; class Alphaproteobacteria; order Hyphomicrobiales; family Rhizobiaceae; genus Agrobacterium; species Agrobacterium sp. SUL3. The sequence goes on along the minus strand of NZ_KQ414550.1, from coordinate 3,245 downwards.
ACCGTATTGCCGACGTCGACGAGGCCCTGCAGGTGTTGCATCAGCCGGTCCGCATCGGAGGGGTGAAGCCCCGAAGTTGGCTCGTCGAGGATGTAGATCGTGTTGCCGCGTTGAGCGCGTTGCAGTTCAGTCGCTAGCTTGATGCGCTGCGCCTCGCCGCCCGACAGCTCGGTCGCCGGCTGTCCGAGCCTCAGATAGCCAAGACCGATCTCCCGCAGCACATCGAGCGAACGCATTACAGATGCCTCGCCAGCGAAGAAGTCGCATGCATCGTCGACCGTTAGTTCGAGCACCTGGGCGATATTGCGCCCGTTCCATTCAACTTCGAGCGTTTGCGGGTTGTAGCGAGAGCCATGACAGGTCGAGCACGGCGCAAAAACGCTCGGCAGGAACAGCAGCTCCACCATGACGTATCCCTCGCCCTCGCACACCGGGCAGCGGCCTTGCGCGACGTTGAACGAGAACCTGCCCGGGCTGTAGTGTCGCCGGCGGGCGAGCGGCGTATCAGCGAAGATCCGTCGCACATGGTCGAACATGCCGCTGTAGGTGGATAGGTTCGAGCGCGGCGTGCGGCCGATCGGTTTCTGATCGACCCGCACCAGTCTGCGAACATGCTCCATGCCTGCGACGATGCGTCCTTCTGTATCTTTCTGAGCAACATCGAGCAGCGGATCGATATCCTCATCCTCGGCCAAGGGGGAGCCGCCGAGGTGTTCCGTGACGAGCTCGGGCAGCGCCTGACTGACAAGACTGGATTTGCCCGATCCCGAAACGCCGGTGACAGCGGTGAAGCAGCCGATGGGAAACTCGACGTCGAGACCTTGAAGATTGTTACGCCTGATCCCTTCCAAGCGTAGCCATGCCTTGGGATCGCGCGGTGTGCGCTCACTGCGGAGCGGCTCTGCGAACAGGTAGCGGCGGGTGATCGAAGTCTCGACGTGGGCAAGCCCCTCTATCGGCCCGCTGTAGAGGACTTCACCGCCCTTTTCCCCGGCTCCTGGCCCAACATCGACGAGCCATTCGGCGTGGCGGATCACGTCGAGATCATGTTCGACGACGAACAGGGAGTTGCCCGCCGCCTTGAGACGCTCGAGGATAGTGAGCAAGGCTTCGCCATCTGCCGGGTGTAACCCTGCCGAAGGCTCGTCAAGCACATAGACCACGCCGAAAAGCTGTGACGACAATTGGGTGGCAAGCCGCAAGCGCTGCAGCTCTCCCGAGGAGAGTGTCGGGGTGCTGCGGTCAAGCGAAATGTAGCCAAGGCCAAGATCGATCAGCGGCTCGAGGCGCTCGATCAATTCGCAGGCAAGGCGTTGGGCGGCGACCCGCTTTTCGTCGGAGAGATTGGGCGTGCGGCGCACGTCGGGCGCGCTCTTGTGCGCAGAGCCGCCCGCGGCAACCCGTTCTTCGACCGCTGCATCGCGGGCCGCTTTTTCCAGAACATGGCCCGTTGAGGCGGCCGAGGCCGCCCCGTATTCGCCATGCGCCACGGGCGTGAGCAAGTCCTTCAGCTTGAGCACCGTCAGGTCGCCGAACTCAGCAATGTCGAGGCCGGCGAATTTGACCGATAGGGCTTCGCGCTTCAGGCGCTTGCCGTCGCAGGTCGGGCAAGGGCGGCCGATGATATATTGCGAGACGCGCTTCTTCATCAACGCGCTTTTAGTGTTGGCGAAGGTTTCCAGCACATAGCGACGCGCGCCGGTGAAGGTGCCCTGGTAGCTCGGCTCCATGCGACGCTTGAGCGCCATCCGGGTCTGTTCGGGCGTCAGGCCGGCATAGACCGGCACCGTCGGCGCCTCGTCGGTGAAGAGAATCCAGTCGCGATCCTTTTTCGGCAGGTCGCGCCACGGCGTATCGACGTCATATCCGAGTGAAACGAGGATATCACGCAGATTCTGGCCATGCCAGGCGGCAGGCCAAGCGGCGATCGCCCGATCGCGAATGGTGAGGCTGTCGTCAGGCACCATCGTCTCTTCGGTCGCGTCATATACGCGGCCGATGCCGTGGCAGGTCGCGCAGGCCCCCGCGACCGTGTTGGGGGAGAAATCCTCCGCATAAAGCATGGGTTGATGGCGCGGATATTGGCCGACGCGCGAATAAAGCATCCGCACCAAGCTGGAGAGCGTCGTCACGCTGCCGACCGAGGATCGCGCGTTGGCCGAACCGCGCTGCTGCTGCAACGCGACCGCAGGCGGCAATCCGTCGATCGCGTCGACCTCCGGCACGCCGGCCTGGTCGATCAGACGACGGGCATAGGGCGCAACCGATTCCAGATAACGTCGCTGCGCTTCGGCATAAAGGGTGCCGAACGCGAGCGATGATTTGCCCGAGCCCGATATGCCGGTGAACACCACGAAGGCGTCGCGCGGCACATCGACGTCGACATTTTTGAGGTTGTTCTGGCGCGCGCCGCGAACCTGGACGCAAGCGGGAGGCACCGCATGTCCATGATCGGAGGCCGGCGTCGTCGAGTGTATATCCTTGTTCTTCAATTCAGTTTTCCTGCCATATCCGCCCGTGCGGCCCGTGTTTCATCACGGTCAGGGTAACAGATGTATTGCCGATACAATAAGTCCAACGGCCAGGCAGGCCTGATGTTCGACAACTTTCAAATATTTTTCCGGCTTTAGACAAAGGTTACGAGAAAACCTTTTTTCCGTCGGGTTACGCGACGAGGTCACATACGCACCCGGCAGGTAAGCCCGTGGTCCAGGTGGCCCTAGTCTGTGCCGCTATCGGCGTGTAAAGACTCCACTCCGGCGGTTGTTACCGCAAAGCGCGGCGTTGCCCAGTTGCCAGAGCGCACGTCATCATGGCCGGAACGGGCCATGATGAAGGCTGGCTTGTCGCTCCCGTATGGCACCCCACCGTTGCCGATGGTGGCGAGGTTGTCGGTCCCGAGGACCTGGCGCCGCGTCTTAGAACGCGAACGAGCGATCGACGTTGTCGGCGCCGAGGAAGGAAATGCCGTCACCCGAGATAACCGGAGCGACCATCCGGAGCTTCCTTAATGTCTGGTGTTGCCAGAGGCGCTTCGGATCGGCGGGTCAGTAGTGAATGACCGTGCGGATCGACTTGCCTTCGTGCATCAGTTCGAACGCCTCGTTGATCTCCTCCAAACCCATGGTGTGGGTAACGAACGGGGCCAGATCGATGTCGCCTCTCATCGCGTCCTCGACCATGCCGGGGAGCTGTGTTCGTCCCTTGACGCCGCCGAAAGCGGACCCCTTCCAGACGCGGCCCGT
>NZ_KQ414549.1:0-5421 GCF_001263295.1 Agrobacterium sp. SUL3 | reverse complement strand
AGGCCTCGACCGGCGCAACTGCCTGAGTTTAACTGAAAGCGCTTCGTCCGGCCTCAGTCGAACAACGTGACAACGCCCTTTGAACTATAAATATGCCACCTCTTTTTCGAGCTCCCGGATTACCAAGGGCTTTCGAACCAACCGCACGTCGCACGGATATTCTTCGTCGATTTCGGCGTCGGGTCCGGCGACGACAATCAGTTTCAGCGGGCGCATGCGTTGGAGAACGGTGAGGCAACGACGAAGGTCGACAGTGTCGGCGTCGATCAGCGCAACGGCTATATCCTCATCCTCTGACACTGCCCTGCCCGCCTCCCCCGGGATCGTGGTGAAGAGTGACCGAAAGCCGAATTTATTGAACATCAGATCGTAGTCGATTGCATATTCGGATTGACGTTCGACGACCAGCGCCCTCGGTCTTTTGTCCCGAACGTAGCGGTGGGAGGAAGCACCCCAACGTGTTCTGGAAAAACTGAACGCACGCGCACCAACGCTCGCCATCGAACTCTCCATTGGATTAAATCCGTGTAATGTACCGGGCACCGTTCCTGGCGCTCACTTTTCTGCTTCAGCGATGTGGTCTGATCCGTGCTGCATCGTATGCAGGCCTGTCATCGCCCGGAAGAAGGCCAGCAGCATCTGTTCTCGTGGCATGGCCTGGGCCACGTCGCCCTGCATGGCCATACCCGACCAGAGAGCATAAAGGCCGATGCCGATTTGCAAGGGAGGCAAAGTTGGAAGTAGATCATAGTTCTCAACGAGATCCTCGATGAGTTCGCAAATCACCCGATAGCAGGTCGCCTTCGTGGCATTATGGCGTTTGGCAAACGCCTCGTCCCGGCGGGCATGGAGCTGCAATTCGATCGACAGAAGCGACCATTCGGGCTCGGCGGCGATATACGCAAGTCGCTCGGCCAGAACGCGTAGCGTTTCTTCAATGGTGTCGCTGGCTGCCTCGTGCACAATCCGTCGCAAAAGCGAAACTTCCTCAAGGATATGAATCTCCATCAGATCGACGAGGAGATCGTCCTTGCTCGAAAAATTCGAATAGAAAGCACCTTGCGTGCGCCCGGCGGCCGCGCAGATGCTACGGATCGAGAACGACGCGACGCCTTCCTGCACAATCGATGCATGGGCGGCTTCCAAGAGCTTCTCGCGTGTCTGACGCTGGGTTTCTTTTCTGCTCGTCGGCATTTTGTCTCCACAAAGCAAGCCGTGCTGGAACATTTCTGAAGGTAAGGCATTCTTATTTCAGATATCAAGCGATATCTCAACCCGAGCAAAGTCGATATGGTTTCAAGATAGATTTGAGGCGATCATTTGAGCGAGTACGTTCCCTATCATGCAGATGTCGAAATTCGAGCAGATGATGAGGATGCCCTCACTGCTGAAATCCTCGACATAATGGCTGAATCGAACCGCAAGGCATTCGAGCGCCACCGCCATGCCGTCCGCGACGCGCATGCCAAAAGTCATGGTTTTCTCAAGGGTGAATTGGTTGTGCCGGAACTTCCTGACCATCTGTGCCAGGGATTGTTTGCGCGACCGGCCACTTACTCCGTGATCATTCGCCTGTCCTCCGCACCTGGCGACATTCACTCCGACACCATCCCGGCACCACGTGGCATGGCGATCAAAGTCATCGGCGTCGATGGCGATCGGTTGCTGGCCGACGATGCCGGGCACAACCAGGACTTTCTGCTCGTCAACATCCCGGTTTTGAGCTTTGGCACGATCAAGAAGTACCGCCAGCTTGTCGGTCTCCTGGAGAAGAACGCGGAGAACCCGGCGTTCCTCCAGCGGGCCATGGCTGGTGTCGCGCGAGGCGTGGAGACGGCCGTGGAAGCGGTCGGCATCGAGCCAGGTGCGACCTTGAAGGGGTTGGCGCGCGATAATGCCCACTTGCTTGGCGAGACCTATCATTCGATGGCCGCGATCCGGTTTGGCGATTACATCGCCAAGATCAGCGCCGCGCCTTTGTCGGAAAACGTTCGCAATCTGACCGGTCAGGACGTCGGTGATATCGAGGACGGTACGATGCGCGATCTCGTCGTCGATCACTTCAGACAACAGGCCGCGGAATACGAACTGCGCGCCCAGCTCTGTCGCAGTTTAGACCATATGCCCGTCGAAGATGCCGCCGTGCTGTGGCGCGAGGAATTGTCTCCGCAACAGCCCATTGCAACGCTCCGCATTCCCGCTCAGGAGGCGTACTCCCCTGCCCGCCGGGTCTATGGTGACGATGTCTTATCCTTCAATCCCTGGCACGGGATCAAGGATCATCAACCGCTTGGATCGATCATGCGTATCCGCATTGCCGCATACAAGCGGTCGGCGGCACGCCGTCACGCGCTGAACGCGCAGCCCCGTTTAGAGCCGACATCGATCGACGAAATTCCGGATTGAATAATTCCTCATCGCCAGACAATTCATGAATGTCATGGAAAGGAGGCCAGCATGGCCGACACAGACGACACCCCACAGATCGACGAGACGCGTTTGCAAGCCATTCGGCGCAGGATCGAGGAGGTGGTCGGGGACGCCCCGCAACTCGCCAAGCTTGCGCTTGAGCAGATGGTCACAAAGCACAATCCCGATCTCAAGGGTACCGCAGGCTCCGCCGGTCGGGTCGGAGCCCAATCCGGCAATGTCTCCGAGCTGACGGCCATCGCCGATCTTAAGCCCGGTGGCGCCGACCGGCTTCGGCGCATTTTCAATCTGGTGAATGGCAATTTCGACGGCGCTCAGAAGGTTGGCACGCTGCACAACATGCGTTTCGTCTTCTTTGACAATGACACGCGCATCCTCTTCGCCACCGCCTATGATGGCGACTGGGATACCTATATCAACGACTTCGCCACCAAAATCCCGGATCTGATGGATCTGCTCTTCGCCTCCGTCGAGGGCTGGCCTGGCATCGCAAGCCCCAAGGTCAAGGACTTTATCGCCGAACATCAGATTACCGCGGCCGGATGGTTCGTTGCCAATCCGCAGGTCACCGTGGTCGATGTGCGGCGGCTGCAACGAATGGAGCATGCCGTCAATGAATTCCTAGACAAGGTGGGCTGAGTATGAACCTTCTCCAATCGATCAGGCAACGGTTTCGACGCGACAGCGTCTCTCTCGAGCTGGATGACATCCAGGCACTGATCCTCAGAAGCCGCCCCGAGCCTTATGTCGGCATCCACGCCATGCTCCACTTCGATGAGCCCGAGGGTGCAAGGGATCTTCTTGGTCGCCTTGCGCCTCACATTGCCTCGGCAGACAACTGGACCGACAATCTCGATTTCTGGATCGGCGCGGCACTGAGCTTTGAAGGTCTGAAGGCACTCGGCGTTCCGGACGCTCAACTCAACACCTTTCCCTTGCCGTTTCAGCAGGGTATGGCGGCCAGGCGTGAACAGCTTCGCGACTTCGGTCCAAATGCGCCTGAGCAGTGGGAGGACGTGTTCAAACCCGGAAACTGTCATCTGGCGTTGACTATATATGCCGTCGACGACGCGGCACTCGACAAGGCGCTGGCGACGGCGCGGGCAGAACTCGACAGAAGCAGCGGCGTCACGCTCCTCGGTGAGCATCGCTTCGGGGCACCTGATGGTGCTAAAAATCCGTTCGGGTTTCGGGATTCGATCTCGCAGCCGGCCGTCGAAGGCAGCGGGATTGATCCGCTTCCCGGCGAGGAGCGGCCGATCAAAGCTGGGGAGTTCATTCTTGGTTATGAAAGCGAAAACGGCCAGGAACTGGCCATGCCGCAGCCTGCGGTGCTCGGCAGGAACGGCACCTTCGTTGTCCTGCGCAAGTTCCAGAGCCGCGTCGGATGCTTTAATGCGTTCCTCAAGGCCCATGGTGAGACTGAAGAGAAACGCGAGCTCCTTGCTGCCAAAATGTTCGGTCGCTGGCGATCTGGCGCCCCGCTCATTCTGTCGCCGGATCACGACGATCCGCATCTCGGCAATGATCCACAACGCAACAATGACTTCAATTTCAAGGATGATCCGAAGGGACGCGTCGTACCCCTTGGCTGTCACATGCGCCGGCTCAATCCGCGCGACTCCGAACTGACCCTGCTGACCGACGTCAACATCCATCGCATCATTCGCAGATCATCGACGTTTGGTCCGGTCTATTCAGAGGATGTCACGCCGCAAGATGACGGCAAGGCTGACCGGGGAATTTTCTTCATCTTCATCAGCGCGCGGGCCTATGACACGATCGAGTTCATGCAGCAGGAATGGATCAACCGGGGTAACTTTGTCGATCTCGGGGAAGAGCGAGATCCGATCGTGGGATTGCACGAAGAAGATGGCCAGTTCACCATTCCGCAGACTCCGGTTCGTAAGCGGGTCGACGGCGTTCAGACCTTCAACGTCATGAAGGGCGGCGAATATCTGTTCATGCCAAGTCTTTCAGCGCTCAAGTGGATCGCTGATGCCGGATGGAAAAGGCAGCCGGCAGATGCCTCTGCGCAATGACGGATATCGGCAATCAGGCCGCACCCTGGATGGATATCGAGGAATTCACCCTGGCTGCTCGCGGAATGGTGTTCTCGGGCCTGGCGTGCGGGCCGAAAGAAGGGGAAACTGTCCTTCTCCTTCATGGCTTCCCGCAATTCGCCGACAGCTGGGCGGAAGTGGCAGTGGCGCTGGCAAAAGCCGGCTATCGCGCGATCGCCATCGATCAACGCGGCTATTCGGCAGGTGCGCGGCCCGAAACAGTACGCGATTACGCGGTGGATGACCTTGTCGCCGACGTGCTCGCAATCGCAATCGCTCTTGGTCTGGAGCGGTTTCATCTGGCCGGTCATGACTGGGGCGGTATCGTCGCCTGGAGCCTTGCAGCCAGATATCCGGATCGGCTTCAGTCGCTATCGATCGTTTCGACACCGCATGTCGATGCACTGCTGGAGGCCCGCCGGACCGACAGGGATCAAAAGCGGCGCTCACGCTATATCACTGTTTTTCGGCTTCCCTTCCATGTCGCGGAATGGCTGCTCTTGCGACGCGGCGCCAGCGCGCTGAAGCGAGTATTCAAGGACAAGCTGCCGAAACCGCGTCTCGATGATTACGTATCCCGCTTGTCACAGCCCGGCGTGCTGACGGCTGGACTGAGCTGGTACCGGGCACTCGATCTTCACATCCGCATCGGCAGGATTAACGTGCCCACCGTATTTATCTGGGGAAGCAACGATCAGGCGCTTGGCCGGGCCGCGGCGGAAGCGACAAGCGCGCATGTCAACGCTTCCTATCGCTTCGTCGAACTGCAAGGAGGCTCTCACTGGCTGCTGGAAGAGTCTCCAGGGCATCGTAAAGTTAACGGAACTTGGGGCTTGATAGGCGATGAAGAGGCATGACAGACCGTGATCCGCTCTACCGTCGCCACCGCTTTCCCGCTGAAATCATTGCCCACGCGGTGTGGCTCTAT
>NZ_KQ414548.1:0-6736 GCF_001263295.1 Agrobacterium sp. SUL3 | reverse complement strand
CACGGTGGCCGGAATGAAATCGGAATGGGTGGCCGGCTTCGTGTCGGAATAGGTGGCCGGCTTCATCGGAATACGCAGTCTGTCGAAACCGACCCGTCTTTAACTCCCGGCTGCGAGCCCAGCGCCCACACCTGCGGCGAATTCCTCAACGAGTTTGGCACAGAAGGCGGGTAGATCATTAGGGTTGCGGCTTGTGACAAGGCCGTTGTCGACCACGACTTCCTCATTGGTCCATGCACCGCCGGCGTTCTCGATATCGACCTTCAGCGTCGGGTAGGACGTCAAGGTGCGACCCTTAAGCACGCCCGCCTCGATCAATGTCCAGGGTGCATGGCATATAGCCGCAACAGGTTTTTTCTGATCGAAGAAAGCCCGGATGAAACCAATGGCCTCGACGCTGCCGCGCAGCTTGTCGGCACCGACAGTCCCTCCGGGCACAACAAGTCCGTCGAAATCGTCGGCTTTGACCTCGGAAAACGTCTTGTCGATAGTATAGCTGCCGCCCTCGTCAAGATCGCTATTGACTGTGCGAGCCTTGCCCGGTTCAAAACTGACCACGGTCACTTTGCCACCAGCGTCCTCGACAGCTTGCTTCGGCTTCAAGAATTCTGGCTCTTCCGTCCCGCGGGGCGCGATCAGAACCGCAACTGATTTGCCATCTAAGGTCATAAGTTATCCCCTATTCCGTCAAATACTAAGGTCAGGCGGTCGGCTTCAGCACGACCTTTGTCCAACCATCATCGCGCGCATCGAAATGTTTGTAGGCATCCGGTGCCTGATCGAGCGGCAGTCGGTGCGAGATGATTTGCGCAGGATTGGCCCGGCCATGCTCGATAAGGTTCATCAGCCGACGGTTATAATGCTTCACATTGCACTGCCCAGTGCCGATCTTCTGTCCCTTGAACCAAAAGCTGCCGAAATCGAACGCAATCTTGCCTTCCTTCTGGAGATCGTCGGGCGCCTTTGGATCATTCGGGATAAACACGCCGACAACGCCGATACCGCCAGTAGCCTTCGTGCTTTTGACGAGGCAGTTCATCGTGTAATGGCTGCGCTCCTTGCCATGGCGATCGCAGCACTGGTAACCCACCGCCTCGACCCCACGGTCGGTCCCGAGGCCGCCGGTTGCGTCTAGGATCTGCTGGGCGGGATCGCCCTTGCGCATGTCGATCGAAATCGCGCCCATCGCCTCGGCTAGTTTCAGGCGGTCATCGTGAGAATCGACCACGAAGATCTGAGCGGCACCGCGGATTTGGGCTGAGTGCGCGGCCATCAAACCGACCGGACCAGCGCCGTAGATCGCGATGCTTTCGCCGGGCTGGAAACCTGACAGTTCGACGCCATGCCAACCTGTCGGGAAGATGTCGGAGAGCATGACATAGTCGTCCTCCTTCTCTTTGGCGTCCTCGGGCAGCTTCAGACAATTGAAGTCCGCATAAGGAACGCGCATCAACTCGGCCTGACCGCCTTGCCACGGCCCCATCTCGGCAAAGCCATACGCTGCGCCGGCCGTTCCAGGGTTGGTCGTGAGGCAAAACCCCGTCAGACCGCGTTCGCAATTTTCGCAGAACCCGCAACCCACGTTGAACGGCATGCAGACGCGATCGCCCTTCTTGATCCGATCTACGGCAGCACCAACCTCGATGACTTCGCCAAGGTTTTCATGACCAAAGACCCTGCCCTTTTCGAAGCTGGTACGGCCCTCGTACATGTGAAGGTCAGACCCGCAAATGTTGGTGGTGGTCACCCGGATGATTACATCGGTCGGTTTCTCGATCTTGGGATCATCGATGGTGTCGACGGAAACGTCTTTAGGTCCGTTGTATACGACAGCTTTCACGGATCATCTCCTCTTGTAGCTTTTCTCAAAACGCCATCAGTTCGAGAGTTTGCTTATGAGCCGATCCAGCGCAGCGGCGGAGGACATGGCATCTTTCTAGCTGATCTCAGCGTCCTAACGGCTTGACGCCTTAGCGGTTCCACCGTTCGGCAATTCTCAGATCGATTTACAGCGGCTTGTTGATTTCCTGAGCTTGAAAAGTCTAAAAAAACGGCAGATTGATATACTCAAGAAATTCCTGCGAAAACAACGGGTCTGACTGATAACGAAACTTCGAATGGACTCCCTTGTCTCCGTCCGGTGCGGTGCGCAACCAAGCGCCGCCCCTCCCTCGACCTAGCGTAAACTCTCTTTATTACCTGCGATGCAGGAATGCAGCCTTATCAGACAGTAACGTCAAAAGCGGGATAAACGCAAAGGACGAGGCGATCCACTATGGCGGACGGCCTGTTGTCTTCCCTCTGATTGAGATCGAGAGCCGGCCCATTCATTCCGAATAGCACACGCCCCTCAGCGTGCAGTCAAACGGCAGCTTAGGACTCCAACATCGTACGTCGAGAACACGAGCGTATGAAGTACTGATCTTCCGTTCACCCAAGCCCACCGGAATGGTGCCGAGTATTCCGCTATTTAGCTGCCAGTAGGGTAAGCTTATGAATCTGCGGCGGTTCGGAAAACAGTTCTTCCGCCTTATCCATAAGTGCGGCGGCAACCTTGCCGTCAAGATGCGCCTGCCGATCTTCCTCTGTGTCAAACGTATCGAAGATCGCGTACGCACCGGGGCCTTCCTGGATTGCGTACCAGGTCAGGGTACCGGACTCGGCTTGAACGAGCGGTAACGCCGAGGTCAGGAAATCGGCGACATCGTTCTCCTTTCCGGGCCTGGCCTTCAATGGCACGTACAGCGCAAGTTTGGGCATGATCAACTCCTCGGGGTAAACGAACAGATATCATTTGGGAAAAATAACGCGCGAGCGGGCCGAAACGTTCCCTCGCGATCACCCGATTGGCAACCCGCAGTGGAAAACGCAATGAGCTAACGCGGCAGCTACCTGCCCGCAAGAGCGGACGCGGCATCCACCGACCTGTTGCAGGGCAGACAGTTGTCTGCCCAGGTGAATCAGCGCATCATTCCATCTTGCACGCCAATGGGTCGGAAGCGTACGTCGGCATAACGTCAGCCCCTCCGTGGTGGCGTTGACGGCGCGGCCGTGCTTGTCGGGACAGTTCTCGAATTTCCCGATCGAGCCGCTGAACCCCGCGGCCGGAACGTTTGCGGGCATCGCTCTGATAGATTGGCCGAGACCGATGTCATCGACCGGCTCCATCGAGGATGCATTGAATACGAGAAGGACCAGCAGATTCTCAGTATCGCTCGCATTTTCGAAGTACTGGAAATGGCCTTGCGGAGCGAAGATCATTTCGCCCTTCGTTGCGCCGACCTGGGACTGACATGAGCTGCGATACACAATCTTCAGCGCATTTGTCGCCACGTCGGCATTTTTTGCTGAACGACGGTGAGATAGCTGACGTGACGAAGGCGGAGCACACGCGGCCCCGCCTCCTCTTCGAGATCAGAACTGCTGTGCGGTCGGCCGGATGACGATCGCGTTGACGTCGACGTCATCAGGTTGTTCGACAGCGAACGCGATAGCACGCGCCACCGACGCCGCCGGGATGGCCTGCTTGTAGAAGTCGAGTACCGTCTCGGCAGCCGTGCCAGACGTCGTGAACTTCAAGTCGCTTTCGACGGCTCCGGGCTCGATCGACGTGACACGGACCTTTTCACCCACCTCCTGGCGCAGGCCCTCGCTGATCGCGCTGACGGCGAACTTGGTGCCGGAATAAACCGTGCCGCCCGGTGCGAAGACCTTGATGCCCGCAACCGAGCTCAGGTTGATGATGTGGCCGCTGCCCTGCTCGAGGAAGCCGGGAAGGGTCGCCGCGATGCCGTAGAGCGTACCCTTCAGATTGACGTCGATCATCTGGTCCCACTCGTCGGTGTTGACCTCGGCCATCGGACGGATCGGCATCAGCCCGGCGTTGTTGATCAGCACATCGAGGCGGCCGAAGTCGGCAATGACTGCAGCGACGACGGACTGGACCGCCGACTTGTCGGTGACGTCGAGCGCGTAGCTACGCGCCGCGCCGCCGCTTGCGGCGATTTCCGCGACAACCTCGTCGAGCCTGTCCTTGCGCCGCGCGGCGATGGCCACCTTCGCGCCGCGTTCAGCGAGAAGACGCGCGGTTTCTGCGCCGATGCCGGTGCTGCCGCCGGTGATGAGAACGACCTTGTCTTTGATACCCTTTGTCATGATTGTGTTCCTTCAATTCACATGTTGATTTTTCGCCGGATCGCGGCTCCGCCTTAGCGGTAGTCGCGTGGATGAATGAGGCCCATCAGGCCCACGCGGAGAGCAGGTGTCAACAGGCCGATCAACCGCAGATCCTCGGTACAGAACGGCTGTGCGAGCAGCGCCGATCCCACCCATTCCTTAAGCTTGCCCATGGCACCATCCTCAGGTCGCTGAGACGGGGTTGAGGACGAACGCGGCGCGCTCGGCCAGATCGCCGATCTGAGAGAGGTAGTTCTGGAAGTGGGGCGTCTCGCGGTGGGCGGCGACCGCATCCGCGTCCGCGTACAGCTCGTCGAGCACGAAACGATTCGGATCGCTCTGATCCTGCCACAAATCGTAGCGCAGGTTGCCCGGCTCGGCACGGCTCGGTTTTAGCATGGCGTCTAGCAGAGCGCTCAGGCGGTCGACGGTATCCGCACGGGCGGTGAGGACGGCGACGATCTTCACGTTGGCGGTCATGGCATCGTTCCTTGTTTTGGCTATATTCGAAGCAGGGCGCATCCTGAGCGCCCCGCCGGTCATCCTGGTACTCATGCAGCGGCGCGATCGAGGGCTTCGATCAACGCGCCAGCTATGGCCTGGTCCGACGCCGGATTCTGACCCGTGATCAGCTCCCGGTCCACGACGACATTCGAAGCGAAGTTCTCGTCGGTGACCGAGACGTCGCCACCGGCCAACCGCAGCGCCTTTTCCATGTCAAAGAAGAGTTCGCCCTTCAGCACTTGCTCCTCAGCGATCTTCTCCTCGTTCGCCGAGAAGACGGTCATGCGGTAGCCCGAGTAGATCCAGTCTCCCGCCAGATTGGCCGCCCCGGCGTCATCGCCTTCCTCCAGCGCTTTGCGGAAGGCCGAAGCATCCTCGAGCGCGGCGACAACGACTACCGGTCCGTGGCAGAGGAGCGCGGTCGGCTTGGCCGCCGCGTGGAAGTGACGGAGGATCGCGCCCGCATCGCGGTCTTGCATCAGGTCGACGACGGGCGCGTGACCTCCCGGCACAAACACGCCAACGAAGCCGTCCAGGCCGTCTTCGACGACCGATTTCAGCGTACGCACGTCGTTCATCGTCGGGTGGTTGATGAAGAAGTCCTTGGCGCGCTCGTATGCCGCCTCGTCGCCGCCGAAGTGATCCACCGTATCGGAGACCGCGTCGATGTGCGGCTTGGTCCCGTTGGGCGTGGCGAGGACGATGTCATAGCCGGCGTCGAGCAGAGCCAGCGAGGGGACCGCCGTCTCGTTGAGATACTGACCGATCGTCGCGGTACCGCCGCCACGCAGCCCGATCTGCGTGGCGTTCGATCCAAGAACGAGAACCTGACCCTTGCTCATCTGAACCTCCATGTTCGCGGCGTCCATCGCCGATGGATGGGAGATAAGCCAGGTCGACACATTCTAGAAATTTATTTTCTTGATTTCAGATATATCGCTGATAGCATGACTGCATGCGCTACGATCTAAACCTACTGCCGATCTTCGTCGCCTTGATGGATGAGCGCAGCGTCACGCGGGCCGCCGAGCGCATGGGCATGACCCAGCCCGCCTTGTCCAATGCCCTATCGCGTCTACGACTGATGCTTCAGGACCAGCTGTTCGTCCGCGAGCGCTATGGCATCCAGCCGACCCCGATCGCGCTCGAACTCTCACCGCTGATCGCCGAGGCACTCGCGCTGCTCGACGACGCGGTCCTCGGTCAGCAGGCTTTCGACCCCGCACAGGCCGAGCGGCTCTTCACGATCGCGCCCAACGGCTATGTCGAGTTCGTCCTCGTCCCCGCTGTCGTGGCGCGCCTGGAAAAGGTCGCGCCCGGCATTAAGCTCCACCTGACGCCGTACGGCAACGATCTCGTTGAGACGGGCGTCGTGTCGGGCACGACGGCCCTCGTGCTGGGCCGCATCGTCGACCCACCCGACAACCTCGTCGTCCAGCACTTGATGGACGAGGGGCTAGCCTGCGCCGTCCGCGCCGACCATCCAGGCGTCGGCGATGCCATGACGCGCGAGCAGTTCGAGGCGATGAAGCACGTCAACATCATGCCGCCCGGACGGATGCGCGCCGGTCTGTTCCAGGCGCTGGCGCAGCAACAGCTGAAGCGCGACATCGCGATCTCCGTGACCAACTTCTTCGCTGCAGCCGAGATGGTGGCAGTGACCGACTACTGCGCCACTTTACCCTCGCTCATCTGCAGGCGGCTGATGGATGACCCTCGGCTGAAGATCTTGCCGGCGCCGGTCGACCTCGGCAGCTTTCCCGTGGAGATGGCCTGGCACGTCCGCTACCAGCACGATCGTGCACACCGCTGGCTACGGGCGCTGATCGGCGAGATCATCACCGACTTCAAGGGCAAGACGCCAGTGACAGCGATGCCGTCGCCAGCGTGATGGACGTCTGTCGGCCGGGCGACGCCGGTTGACTTCCGTAAGCGCCCCCAAAGGCTGATGTTCCGCTTGCGCATTTCCACCGCCGCCAGGGCGTTGTCACGTTGTTCGTGGCTTAACGGTTGACGGATAACCGGACGTGATGAGCACGCCGACCATCAGCTACAA
>NZ_KQ414547.1:0-7262 GCF_001263295.1 Agrobacterium sp. SUL3 | reverse complement strand
CAGATCGAGGTCTGCCTCGACATCCGACCAGCGGACCAGATGCGGATGACGGCGCAGCACGGCCTGTTCGCGAACCGGAGCCGGAACCACGTCACGGCCAAAGCCGACCGGGCGCAAACGCGCGCCGGAGGCCGAGGCGGCCTCAGCGGCGTTGAGAAGAGAACGAAGAACTTCCCCAGTGGGGATCGTAGAGGTAAACGTGGTCATAGCCCGATTCCTTTTCGCGAAGGCTTGAGGGTCAGGCCCTTGTCGATGTTACCAGCATCGGCTTGGGCCGCTTGTTCCGACCATCCGGAACGGCCGCAACCTGGCAGGACCGGCGGCCGGGCTCAAGGTCCCGTCAATCAAAAAAGAGAACAGGACCGGAACAAGGTTAACACCGGGCTCATGACCGTCCTAACGTGTCAGCCATCGAACCTTGCCACCAGCAACGTGACCACGAAGCCCCAGACCGGAACCCCGGACAAGACAAAGGGCCGACAAGCGGCCCTTTCTGAATGCGACTGGGAGAACGACAACCCGGCCCTCCGGACTGTCGAGATGCCCTACGCCGTGACGGCCGGCGCCGATGCGGCTTCATCCAGGCCATCACCTTCGGCTTCGACGTCGATCGCCAGCGGCGGCACCACTTCGAGCGCCTGGCGGGCCGGCGGCGCTTCGTCGTTCTCGACCCTCACGTCACCGGTTGCCATCTCAGCTCCGCCTTCGACGACGATCGGAGCAACGGTCGCCGCATCGTTCGGCGGGGCCAGCGGCCATTTCGGCTTACGATCCTTCGAGATCGACCATTCGAGGGCAGGCACCACCTCGTCGCGAAGCCAGCCCGGAAGGTCCTTGGACTTCGGCCAGGAATCGACGAGACCGAGTTTCTGCAGCGTTTCGTTGACGACCGCCCATTCGGTCTTCTTCGGGAACTGCGTCGAGCGCGGATGACGACGCAGGTCGCTATCGGGCTCAACGAACTGCGCCAGACTTTCAAGCTCCATGCGCGCGACACGCGCGAGATCCTCGACCTCCCTCGCCAGGGCCTCCTTGATCACCCGCTTCTGGTCCAGCGCCGTCTTGATCGCCTGAACGATCACGTCGATATGCACGACAAACATCTTCAGGCCGTCGCGGGCTTTGATCGCAATCAACGCCTTGAGGCCGGTCACCCCGCCTGCACCATAGAAGTCGCGCTGGACTTTCTTGTCCTCTACCTCCTCCCCATTGGTCAGGATGGTTTTCACGTCAAAGACGCGAAGCTGGCCATGCTCCTCGGCATGGGCGATCGCTTCGCGGATCTTTTCGTGCGGCGCGTGCGCCAGGTGGAAGAGAGCTGTCGTCCCGACCGACAGGTCGACAAGCTCATCCCGGAAGTCAGCGAGATTGCGGAACACGGACATATAGCCCCGTGCCGTGCGGGGGGCGATGCCGCAGCGGAGCTTCACCCACTTGTCAAAAACCCCATCGTCCAGCAGCACGGCAGCTTCATCCAGATGGTCGCCGAGCTCAAAGGTCTGCTCGGTCGTGCGACGGCCAAGATCGAAGATCTTGGAAGCACTGGTTTCGAGCCGTTTGCGAAGTTTGCTGTCTATGTTGAGCTTTTCGTAGTGACGGGCGAAGGCGGCAGGCAGGGTGGTGGTGTTTTCTTTGGACACGGTCACGATAGAACTCCATTGGTTACTGACACGATACGTTCGACAACAAGCCGATCGAACACACATATTGTCAGCGCAATCGTAGTAACTGTCAAACAATGACCAAAAAAAACACTCAAGAATAGACGCCATATAAACTTAAATTTATACGATTATTATTTATATATCTATGCAAATTAACCAAATTTACGCGTCGTAAAATAATTTTTTACTTATCAATATACTGCAGAGTAAATCCAGCAGAATTTGAGCCTCGATACGCCGTTTCCGGGCGGTGAACCAACTCTGCTGGTAAGGGCCTGAAGAGATGCGGCCATCGAGAACGGGAAGCACGACATGGCGTCCAATTACACGCTGCTTGATACAGCGAGGCGATTTGGCCGAGATTACCGCACATTGCCGGTGCGCCATCTAAAATTGCCCACACGTCGAGACAAATTGCGTATCGTTGATTCCCAGTTCCGGATTTCTGATTCAGAACACCGGAGTTTTGATTCCGCAGCCGCCGTTTGGGTGCCGCACGTCATCTCGACCTTGTTCAACGTGCCCGCAATTCATTTCAAATTGCGTATCCGTGATTCCGAGCCTTGGATTTCCGATTCATGAACCGGGATTTTCGATTCCGGGGCAAATGGCGTTGCCGGGACGCGGCCGGTCTGGCAATCAGGCCAACAGGCGTATGGGAGTGGCAACATGGCAAGCAAGTCAGACGAGATCCGTAATCGCGAACAGCGCGAACGGCAGCAGAAGCTGCGCGATGCCGGTCGCAAGGCCAGGCGCCCCGACCGCGACGACATCGCCCGCACCGCGCTCTTCATGACGATCTCCAGCATGGCCGCCAGGGGCGCGACCGATGTGCTGGAGGATTTTCAGGATCGGGTGGTCGGCATGCTCGTGGAGCAGGGTTTTGACGAGCGCGAATCTGATATCGTCTTTGATGAACTCGTCGCCAAGTACCGCACGGGCGACTGGCCTTTTCGCCGCAAGGTGCACCTTCTCCATCCCAACGATCCCGATCGGGAGGATTAAGGCGGCATCCGCTTCCTGTGCGTCGACTGACCCATTCCATCAACAGGTGCCCGTCAACGCCTCACGGCGTTTGCAAATTCTGACACGTTTCCCCCCGTTACTTCATAAAACGCCGTTCGAGTCTGAATCGGACTTCCAGAGGTGTTTCACGCGAGGCCGCAAGCTGGCGGGCGGGTTCAGGCTCCGCACACTGTTCAGGCGCGCTCGCAAAAACTGTTGCATCGGCGCCACAACAAACACCCAATCGGCATGATTGTGCTGTCTCGCCACATGAGCATTCATGGTTGCTAGTTCGTTACCGGCCAGTCGCAAGCCTGGAATTCGCCCGAATTTCTCGGTGCCAGGCCATGTCCCATTTTGAGAACGTCACGTAATTCACTCAATCGCCCCTAACAACATCAACGGGTTACGACCACTTGTGGAGAATGACCGCCTGTGCTTTCTGGCGGGCAGCGATGTTCAACCCAGGCCAGTCCAGGAAAACGGAAGGAGGCGCCCATGTTCGATTACCGTCATGTTGATGGCGCCATTATGCCGCCGTCAGGAGACCTTGAGTGCCAGACACCCATTTTGGGGTTCTGCACCGGCCGCATGCGCGATCGTGCCCTTCGCGCAGATCTTCGTCGACGACGACGAAGATCTGCTCACGAAAGGAGCCACCATGTCGCATACCCCTACTTCGCAGGAAGAGTCCTGCAAGCACGCGCTCTCTAAGGACGATCGCCAGAACAACGTTCTGATGTTCCCCTTGGAGGCGGTGAACGCTGCACTCCGCAATCGTGCGGAACGTGTTCAGCGCGCAATCGCTCCGGTCAAACCCGCGGCGATGAAGCCCGTGCCCGGCGTCGGATCGATCAGGACCCGCTACCTGTATGACGTAGTCAAGGATACCAGGTCTCGCCTGTATTCCGGGACCGTCGTCATCGCCTCCGTCGCTGGCGTGACCGTCTCTCAGGCGGCCGATGCCATCCGTCAGGTGCGCTATGGCGCGGGCTGGCTCGACTTCTCCTACACCCCGCCGATCAGACATACGCGGGGTGACGAGATCGAGCAGGCTTTGCGCCTCCTCGGATATGTTGGACACTGGCGCTGGCTTCACCATAAGCCGACGCTGGCCGCCTATTTGAAGAGCCGCACCGGCGTGGAGCGCGACCATCCCAGCGTCGTGTTTCTCAGCACGCACGCTGTGGCGGTGAACGGCGGCGTCTTCTGTGATGTTCTTAGCGGTGGTGTCGTCATCGATATCGACGACGCGAAGGGTCGCCGCAAGAAGGTCAACCGCGTCTTCGTGGTGACCGACCGCATCGCGCCTTCGAAGATCGCCTCCAGAACTCCGGCACCCAAGAAGGGTGCGAGTTCCAAGCTCGACCGGCTTTTCCACGAGGCGATCAAGGCCGAGACCAACGCGGCGCGCGTGAAGATCACGCCGCACGAGGTGTTCGTGATCCGGCCCAGGGAGACGGGTTGGTATTGGCTTGGCAGCCGCGAGAACATCGAGGATCAGATCCTGATGCCACGTTCGGACAACCGTCTTGCCGGCAACAGTGATGCGGCCGCCGCCTATCGCGAGGCAAAGGGGTACTAACGACCTCCGCACGGCGAGCGTGATCGCGGCAATTATTGCCGCGCACGATCCCGTCGCCCCCAAATCCCGACCCAAGGGCAGCGCGCTCGACGCTGCTCCATCACGCACCACCGCCAGGACATGATGACCTGGCGGCTGTCGCGGGCTCCCAAGCGATCCGCGCCAGGCTACGATGTCCCCCAAGCCACTTCTAACACCAAGAGAGTACCATGCCGAAGAAAGTACTGGCTTACCTCCGCGATCCCCGCAGCACGCTGAACACAGCCTGCGCCGACTCGCAGCTCTTCCATGTGAAGGCCTTCATCAAGAAGAACGGCTGGAACCTGGAACTGACCTGCCGTGATGAAGACATCGGCGAAGCCGTCTTCACCGCCCAGCCCGGTGTCCACAAGCTTATGGACGCGATGAAGCATGGAACGGTCGACGTCGTTCTCTGCCATACGCTGGACCGTATGTGCTCGCGTTTCAGCGTTGCAGTGCGGTTGCTGCAGGATCTCAGAGCGAAGGGCGTCGAACTCTGGGCCGCTGATCCGGGCATCAAGATCAAGACCAACGACCTGATCGACTTCTATTGCACCGATCCGGTTAAGCCACTCGGAGCAACTCGCCCTCTCACGGCGATGCCTGATAACCTCTACGACGTGGAACACCTCGTAGCCCTTCCCTACGGCTATCGCTATACCGGTGCCTACAATCCCGATGGGGATTATGTGTTCGGGTTCAAGGCAATTGATAAAGAGCCGGCCGAGGTGATCTTGCGGGTTTTCCAGATGTATGCCGACGGCGTGTCGCCGGCAAAGATCGCGGAAGCCCTGAACGCTGAAGGCATCCCCGGACCTCGTGGCGGCAAGTGGCGTGACACCATCATCCGCGGTGACCGCGCGCGTCACACCGGCATCCTCAACGACGAGGTCTATATCGGCCGCTCTTGGGTGCCGGGCCGTAATTACGACAGCGCCTATGCGCTGCGGATCGTCAGCGATGAACTCTGGACCCGCGTGAAGCAGCGGCAGAATTTTGCGGCGCGGGGGCCGGTGGGAACGCCGTAGCCTTTGCCTGAACGACACACTGGCCGGCAAAGCCGGCCAGTGCTCACAACAACAGTGTTTCAGATGGAATTCAGTATGACAAAAACCGTCCTATTCTATGCCCGCTACTCCACCGACCGCCAGAACGAGGTGTCGATCGAGACACAGGTCGAACTCGGCGAGGCTTTCGTCGCCAGCAAGGGTTGGAAGCTGATCGAGACCTATGCCGATTCCGCTATCAGCGGGACCTCTTTCGCATCGCGCCCGGGCATTCAGCAGGTTTTGGCTCATGTAAAGCGCGAGCGGATCGACGTGGTCCTCTGCGTCACGGCTGATCGCCTGTCGCGCGACGTGGAGCATAGTTCGAAGATCCTCAAGGAACTTAACTACCACGACACGGCAATCTGGACGGTTCAGGCTGGCCAGGAGATCAGCCATATGGAGCTGCATATGCGCTCCACGCTCAGTCATGAACTGGTCGAGCAGATCCGTTACCGGACACGCGAAGGGATGAAGACGGCAGTGAAGAAGGGCAAGGCATCGACCTGCCTCGCATACGGTTACCGGCTCTCCCAGCAGCGCGACGCGAACGGCGACCGTATCAAGGGTTTGCGCGAGATCGATCCCGAGAAGGCAGGCATCGTCCGCCGCATCTACCAGCTCTATGCCGACGGCGTGTCGCCCCGCGATATCGCGCTTCTGTTGAACGAAGAGAGAGTCACTGGTCCGCGCGGCCGCAAATGGCGCGATACTGCAATTCGTGGCCATGTCGGCCGTGGCACCGGCATTCTCAACAACGAGAGCTATATCGGCCGCATGGTGTGGAACCGCCGCCAGTACCGCAAAAACCCTCAGACGGAGAAGCGTACGGCCCGCGCAAACGATGCGAGCGAATGGGTTCTGGCAGAGGTTCCGCAGATGCGGATCATCTCCGACGAACTGTGGAGCCGCGTGAAGGACCGGCAGAAAGAGATTGGGGAACTGTTCGATTTCGGGCAGAGTAACCGGCTCAATGCCACGCACCGGCCGGAATATCTTTTGAGCCAGCTCCTCGAATGCGAGGAATGCGGCGGCCCCTACGCGATTTCCGGCAAGGATCGCTATAGCTGCACCAACCGCAAGAAACGCCTGCCGATCGACGAGCTTGGCGGCGCATGCTGCAGCAACAGCAAGACGATCATTCGTCAGGAGCTGGAGAGCCGCGTGTTGGACTGCTTGCCGGCGGCATTTTTCGCCGAAGGCATCTTCGACACACTGTCCGAACAGAGCATCGCTTACGAGACGGCAAAACTCAAACGTCCGCTTGCCGAACGCGACCTGATGAAGCGCAAGCTCGTGGAAGTCGAGGGCAAGCAGCAGAACATCATCCAGCAGATCAGTGACCGTGCGGCCGAGGGCCGCCCTCGCCTACCGGCGCTCGATGACACGCTCGACCGGCTCGAAACCGAACGACAGGCGCTTGAACAGGATATTGCCAGTTTCACGGAAAGCGGCCCGGACATGGTCGCCAAGATCGAGGAATTGCGCCAGCGCCATAATCCAACACAGACGGAGAGGTCGATGCGGCAGTTCATGCGGCTGGCGCGCAAGGGCAAGAATGAGGATGCAAAGCGCGCTCTGATGCCGATCGTGCGTCAGCTCGTCCAGAAAGTGGTGATCGGCAAGACACCGGGCCACCAGCCGGCAAGCCTGCAGGTGCATGGCTTGATTGCCGCAATTCTCGCCCAGATGGACGTGATCGACTACATGAGCAGCCGCCTGATTTCGGAGATCCACGAGGATTTCATGGATCGGATCGAAGCCGGCGAACTCGACAGCGAGGAGAAGAGAGAGATCATGCTCGACATTTACCGCGAGGAGTTTCTCGATCGGCTTCCCGAGTGGGAGAATTTGCAAATGTCGGTGGTTGCGGGGGCAGGATTTGAACCTGCGGCCTTCAGGTTATGAGCCTGACGAGCTACCGGGCTGCTCCACCCCGCG
>NZ_KQ414546.1:0-7804 GCF_001263295.1 Agrobacterium sp. SUL3 | reverse complement strand
CGGGGTGGAGCAGCCCGGTAGCTCGTCAGGCTCATAACCTGAAGGCCGCAGGTTCAAATCCTGCCCCCGCAACCAAATTTTACGAAGAGATTCAACACGAAAGCCCTCTCATTGCAGAGGGCTTTTGTGCGTTTTGGACCTAGCACAGCGCAAGCACAAATCCCGCCCATCATGGCTCGCCTGAAAATCAGTCTGTTGGTAGCAGGACACAAAACGTGAATCAGCTGACGGTAGACAGGGGTAATTGCATACTTATAAATTGCTACGCAACATATGTGCTCCAGCAGCCACAGGCCTGACCGGCGGACTTGCCGTATGCTGAGATTCAGCGCATGCGCCGCCGAGACCATTGTCATTCGACCGGCAATCACCTCTAACAAACCTCGACCCTCTGCAGATCGCGCTTGCTCATCGTAATCAGTCCTATCTGCAATCTCCTAGAACTCAGTCAGACCCGGGGAGTGTGACATTCTAACTTTGCAGAAACAGGACACATTAACTTTGCGAGGTGAATACTAGGACAGATGCCGCGCTGATTTGTATCCTATCAAAAGCATGAAAGCTCTCCCCGGCTTAGGGATAACGCGTCAAATATTTGCTGCGGTGAATATCTCGAAGGGAAGGAGATGTTGCGTGACGGATGGCGTTCTGTGTGTATCCAGCGCATCGACCATGGCGCGTACCAGTGTTTCCGCCAGCAGAACCGGGGGATGTGACAGGACCGCCTTTATGACGCCATCGGCCAATCCGGCGCGCGTCTCATTTGTCAGTTCGTGAGCCACCACCACCAGACGGTTGGATGAGGTGGTGTCGCATTCGCGTAAGGCGCGCATCACCCCTGTAATGCCGCCACCCGCAACGTAAAGGCCGACCCAGTTGTCCTCTGATTTCAGAAGTCTTTGGGTAATCTCGTAGGCGATTTCAGGCTCTTCACGGGTCCCAAGCGTTTCCATCATCTGAAAGTCCGGGGCGCTCTCCCGGAAGTAGGATCGGAACCCCATCTCGCACAGTTCCTGGGAAAGATATCGATGACTTCCGACAAAGACTGCAACCTTGCCCGGATTGGGGTTCAGGTTGTCTATGAACCATGCCGCCGTTCTACCCTTTTTGACGCAATCGTTGCCCACATAGCCGGTGCGACCACGAGCGGTCAGATCAGAAATCATCGTGAAAACCGGAATACCTTCTTGCTCTAGCCCATCGACTGCCTGATTGATCTGCGGGTGGTCGGAGGTGATAACGCTGATGGCATCGCATTCTCGGCTCATCGACAACATCGTATCGGCGGTTTGTTCAGGTGTCAGTTCGTCGTCAAAGCGAATGATGGCTCTGCCGTGGGCTTCGGGATAAGTCTCGACTGCCTTCGTTAAAACCTCTGCCCACATCCGGTACAGCTTGCGGTGCGACTGCTTCAGGAGGAAGCCAAGTTTTACTCTCGGCTTCTCATTTTCAAGCCGTCGCTTGATTGCGGTCACACCATGAAAGCCGATTTTTTCAGCAGCGGCGAGCACGCGTTCAGCCGTTTGGGGCCTCACCGGATCTCGTCCGTTCAGGACGCGATCTACGGTCGAGACTCCAACATTTGCGGCCTTTGCGAGGTCTGAAATGGTAGGGCGCGACATGGATAAGAACTCCCAGAATTTGAAAGTAATTATGGGAGTTTCTGAGAGATTCGTCCAGTGCCAAATTGACAGAATGGTGGCTGTTGTGGTGATTTATCACGAAGGAAGAGGAGCCATTCGTCGATAAGAATGGATCGTCGCGGAAACGCGATTTGGGAGGAATGCAGAAATGTCTGCCGCAATTACGATGCATCCTGACGGGTGTGCGAACGATATCGCTTTGCCGAAAGGCGGCCTTGTTCTCGAAATGCGCGAAATCGTCAAGGCATTTCCAGGCGTGCTTGCCCTTGATCGCATGAACCTCAAGGTTCGCCCCGGTACGGTTCATGTTCTCGTTGGAGAAAATGGCGCCGGCAAGTCAACCCTGATGAAAATCCTGAGCGGCGCCTATTCGATCGATGGCGGTGAGATTCTCTTCAAGGGTGAAAAGCTGGCAGGACAGGACACCTCGGGTGCCCTTGAGATGGGTATTTCGATGATCCACCAGGAACTCAGCCCCGTCCTGGACATGACGATTGCGGAAAACATCTTCCTTGGTCGCGAGCCGATGGTGTCAGGCAAAGGCCTGTTTTCCCACTTTGTCGATTTTCGCAAGATGAACACCGATACACGGTTGCTGCTTGCGCGCGTCGGATTGAAGTTCGATCCCGAGACGCCGATGCGCGACCTCTCCATCGCGTCGATGCAGCTTGTCGAGATCGTCAAGGCCATTTCTCGCGAGGCGTCGCTGGTCATCATGGATGAACCAACGTCGGCAATCAGCGACACGGAGGTTGCGATGCTGTTCAGACAGATTGCCGATCTGAAGGCTGGTGGTGTCGCCATTATCTACATCACCCACAAGATGGATGAGATTTTCCAGATTGCCGACGACATCACTGTCATGCGCGACGGCCAGTTCGTTGGCGCGGGGCCAGCTACCGAATACAACGAGACAAGACTGATCTCACAAATGGTTGGCCGTACCATTTCCAATATCTTTCCGAAGGAAGAAGTCCCGATCGGCGAGGTCGTTCTGTCAGTCGAGAACCTTTCGAGGCATGGCGTGTTCTATGACGTCAACTTCACGGTGCGTGCCGGCGAAATTGTCGGTCTGGCGGGCTTGATCGGCGCAGGGCGCACGGAAGTTGCGCGCGTGATCTTTGGTCTGGATAGCGCTGATGAAGGCTCGGTCCGGCTCAATGGAAATGCTCTGACGCTGACGTCTCCCGCTGACGCTATCGCGAGCGGGATCGCCATGGTTTCAGAAGACCGAAAATCCGAAGGTCTGGTTCTCTGCCGATCCGTGGGAGAAAACATATCGCTTGCCAATCTTCGCAAGTTCACGTCGGGCCTCTTCATCAGCGAGCGGCAGGAAGAGACCGCCGCACAGCGTATGATCAAGATGCTGCAGATCAAGACGCCCGATACGGCGATGATTGTCGAAAACCTGAGCGGCGGAAACCAGCAGAAGATCGTTCTTGCCAAATGGCTCTTGGGAGATCTGAAGCTCCTGATCCTCGATGAGCCTACCCGCGGCATCGATGTAGGATCGAAATCTGAAATTCACCGCCTCATGACCGAGTTCGCACGACAGGGGCTGGCCATCATCATGATCTCGTCGGAATTGCCCGAAGTGCTCGGGATGAGCGATCGCGTCGTAGTGATGGGCGAGGGGCGTGTGGCGGGAGAACTGACAAGAAGCGAGGCGAATCAGGAAAACATCATGCGCTTCGCTACGGGAGGACATTGATGAGTACTGACCAGATGACAACCAATACCAAACCGCGTCTGAGATTGAGTGATCTCGATTTCGCGCATATCTATCGCAAATATGGCACTATTCTGATTTTCGTCGGGATATTCATTCTGGCGTCGTTTCTCAGTCCGACATTTTTGACTGAAGCCAATCTCACCAACGTACTTCGGCAGGTTGTCGTTGTCAGTCTGCTGGCATGCGGCGTGACCTTCATCATCATTCTCGGGCACATAGATGTGTCGCTCGGCTCCGTGCTGGCGTTGTGTGGGGTAATTTCCGCGAGCGTGATGGCAACGACCGGCAGCATAACGCTCGCGATCATTGCGGGCATTGCTGTTGGTATTGTCACAGGAGCGATCAACGGCTTCGTCATTACATTTTTCCGGATCCCTTCGTTTATCATGACCTTGGCAATGACGACGGTCGCGCGCGGGACGGTCCTGCTCTACACCGCCGGCGCCCCGGTTTCAGGTCTGGGTGACTTCAAGATCATCGGTCAGGGATCCATCGGGCCGTTTCCGATCTCGGTGCTTATTCTGGTGGCATTTGCCCTGATATCCTGGGTCCTGCTGAACAAGACCAAGTTCGGCCGCTATATCTACGCCGTTGGCGGAAATGAGCGCGCGGCACGGGCGTCAGGTATCAACCCGGACAGCATAGTCATGCGCGCCTTTATCTTCAATGGCATCCTTTGTGCTGTCGCCGGTATCGTTCTGATGTCGCGCATCAACTCCGGTCAGCCGGCGGGCGGCGTCGGCTATGAGTTCGACGCGATCACGGCAGTCGTTGTCGGCGGCACCAGCCTGATGGGCGGTACCGGAACGATAACCGGAACAATCGTCGGTGCGATGATCATCGGCGTCATCAACAACATCCTCAATCTCATGAATGTCAGCTCATACTGGCAGCAGATCATCAAGGGACTGATCATAGCCGTGGCCGTGATCCTTGATGTCTGGACCAAATCGGCCCGCAGAAAGAAGAAGGCCTGAAAAAGCGGCTCAGCCGCCGATGAAAACGGCGGCGGGCAACCTCTGTGTCCGCGCAAAAGCGCCCCACCAAATGACATCACCATTTCAATCGGGAGGAGACCCTATGAAACTGATCGCGAAAATTGCCCTAGCCTGCGCCGTCTCGGCAGCCGCGCTCTCAGCAAGCGCAGCCTCGGCAGCCGACAAGTTCGTCGTCGGATATGCCAACATGGCAGACACGGACGTGTTCGTCATGGCGCGTAAGACGGCCTTCATCGAGGCTGCCAAGGCAGACAAGGACATTGACGTCAAGTTCACCGATGCCAATAACGACATCAGCAAGCAGCTTGACCAGATCGACAATCTCATCGCCCAGAAGGTCAATGCGATCGTTGTGGTCCCGGTTGACTACGAGGGCATCGTTCCAGGCGTTGAGAAGGCCAATGAGGCCGGTATTCCCGTGATTGCCCTGGGTATCCAGTCGGCGGGCGGTAAATCGACATTCGTCGGCTCCAAGAACATCGATGCCGGTAAGCTGCAGGCTCAATACATGAAGGACAATCTGCCGAAGGACGCGCAGATTCTTTATCTCCAGGGCACACCAGGCCTTTACCACTCGCAGGAACGGATGAAGGGCTTTGAAGAAGGTCTCGATCGCCCTGACGTCAAGATTATCGCGAACCTTTCCGGAAATTATGACCGCGCCGAAGGCATGAAGGTTACCGAGGACTGGATCCAGAGTTTTCCGAAGTTCGACGCAATCATTGCGGCAAATGACCAGATGGCACTCGGCGCTCTCCAGGCCCTTCAGGCTGCTAACCGTCTTAACGGTGTGATGATCTCCGGTGTCGACGGCGTTCCCGATGCGCTTCATGCGATCAAGGCGGGCGAGATGTCACAGACGATCTTCCAGAACGCTGCCGGTCAGGCGGAGGCCGCTTTCGAAGTCGTTGAAACCATCAAGAAGGGCGAGCAGCCGCCAGCCGAAAAGCTCGTGCCGTTCGAGTCAATCACCAAGGACAATGTCGACCAATACGCGAAGAAGTAATTCCCCCCAAGACGCGTGCCGGGGCGCGGTGCCCCGGCGCGCAAAGCATACAGGCATTTTTTGGAGCCAATGGAAATGATGCGTCTAAGCCTTGTGACCGACATTCTCGGTCACCTCTCCTTCGAAGAGATGATCGATACAGTTTCGAACCTCGGTTTTGAAGCCGTTGAGCTAGGATGTGGCAACTGGTCAAAGGCCCCGCATTTGCGGCTGGATGAACTTCTTGCAAGCGAGACCGCACGTTCCGATTTTCTTGATGCGCTCAAGCGTCGCGGACTGACGATTTCGGCACTTAATTGCTCAGGTAATCAGCTGCATCCGGGCCCGAGCGGAGCCGAACATCGCGCCGTTGTCGACAAGACGTTCCGCCTTGCTGAGAAGCTCGGTGTCAAGACTGTGGTAATGATGTCCGGATGCCCGGGCGGCACACCGACCGATCAATTGCCAAACTGGATCACCCACGTCATTTTGCCGGAGCATGAGACCGCTCTCGACTATCAGTGGAACGATGTTCTCATCCCCTACTTCCAGAAGGCGGGACAGCTAGCGAAGGAGTGCGGGATCAAGATTGCCATCGAAAATCTTGGGGCAACGATGATCCACAATCCGGCCAACATGCTGCGTCTGCGAGAGCATGTTGATCCGGTTGTCGGCATGAACTTCGATCCCAGCCATCACATGTGGATGGGCGGCGATCCGATTGCAGCAGTCCGGTTGCTCGGCGATGCGATCCACTACATGCATGCCAAGGATGTGAGGTTGGAGCGTACGCTCGCCGAAGCCAATGGTCTGATCGATACCTATTGGATCAACGACATTGCAAAACGTTCCTGGAACTACGTCGCACTTGGACACGGCCATGATGTGCAGTGGTGGAAGGAGTTTTTCGCAGTCGCCCGTCTTACTGGCTACGACGGCCCGGTCAGCCTCGAGATGGAAGATGCCGGCATGGAGCCACTGATCGGCGTCAAGAAATCACTGACCACCCTGAAACTTGCGCTGCCGCGCGACTTCGACTGACAATCCCTCGACAGGACAAATCAAATGACCCTCAAAATCGGTGTTATCGGAACTGGCGCGATTGGCCAGGAGCATATCGAGCGCCTTCATAA
Organism: Agrobacterium sp. SUL3; assembly: GCF_001263295.1. NCBI lineage: Bacteria > Pseudomonadati > Pseudomonadota > Alphaproteobacteria > Hyphomicrobiales > Rhizobiaceae > Agrobacterium > Agrobacterium sp. SUL3. The sequence continues at coordinate 1,313 of NZ_KQ414546.1, read as the reverse complement.
CAGGCTGGTTGGCGCAACTGTCGTCGCCGTCAACGACATCAACAGAAAACAGGCCGAGGCTGTTGCTAAAAGTATCACTCCGGCGGCGCGCGTCTTCGACAGTGGTCAGGCACTTATCGCCGATCCGCAGGTCGATGCGATCGTGGTGACTTCCTGGGGGCCGACACATGAGGAATTCGTCCTTGCTTCCATCGCTGCGGGCAAGCCGGTCTTTTGCGAAAAGCCACTCGCCACGAGTGCACAAGCCTGCCTCAACATCGTCAACGCCGAAGTCGCAAGCGGGCGCCATCTTGTGCAAGTCGGTTTCATGCGCCGCTACGACCGAAGCTACCGGCTTTTGAAGCAGCAAATCGACAATGGCAATCTCGGCGCGCCATTGATGGTGCATTGCGCGCACCGCAACCCATCGGTTCCTGATGTCTACGCTGGGGACATGGCGATCACGGATTCATTTGTTCATGAGATTGATGTCCTCAGATGGCTTCTGGACGATGACTATGTATCTGCGCAGGTGGTTTTGCCGCGCAAGACACGTCACAGCCGCAAGGATCTCGACGATCCCCATATGATCCTGCTCGAAACCAAGAAGGGCATCAGGATCGACGTCGAAATCTTCGTCAATTGCCCCTACGGATATGACATTCAATGCCAGGTCGTCGGTGAAGATGGTATTGGCTATCTGCCTGAACCGATGAGCGTCCTGTTGCGCAAGGAGGCAAAGCTCAGCCACGAGATCCTGCAGGATTGGAAGTTGCGCTTTATAGACAGCTACGATGTCGAACTACAGGAATGGATCGGGTCCGTGAAGGCTGGCGTCGTGCGCGGGCCGACTGCCTGGGATGGTTATTTCGCCTCCGCGACTGCCGATGCTTGTGTCGTTGCCAAACATTCGGGCGGTATCGTGCCAATCGAAATCGGCAACCGCCCGGTTTTTTACGACCCGCAGCCAAAATTGTCGGCCGCCTGAGCGTCGAAATCAGGAAGGAGAGAAAACATCAATGAAACACGCGCTTGATCCCCACATGATCCGGCATCTTTCCCTTGAGGAAACATGCCGGAAAACCGCGGAACTGGGCTACGACTACGTAGAGCTTTCCCCACGCCCCGATTTTCTGTCGTGGTGGACTCGTCCCAAGGTTTATCCAGAGCGCGTGAAGTCGTTCAAGACGGCGCTCAAGGATCATGGAGTTGGGTTGGCGACGCTCCAGCCGATGTATCGCTGGGCAAGCCCCTATCCGGACGAATGGGAAGTGGCGATCGACAACTGGAAACGCGCCATCGAGATCGCCGTCGAGATGGAATGCCCGATGTTC
>NZ_KQ414545.1:0-8330 GCF_001263295.1 Agrobacterium sp. SUL3 | reverse complement strand
TCGGGCCGCGTCTGGAAGGGGTCCGCTTTCGGCGGCGTCAAGGGACGAACACAGCTCCCCGGCATGGTCGAGGACGCCATGAGGGGCGACATCGATCTGGCCCCTTTCGTCACTCACACCATGGGTTTGGAGGAGATCAACGAGGCGTTCGACCTGATGCACGAAGGCAAGTCGATCCGCACCGTGATCCACTACTGACCCGCCGTTCCCAAGCGCTTCAAGCAACACCAGACATCAAGGAAATTCCGTATGACCACTCCAGTTATCTCCGGTGACGGCATCTTCTCGCACGTCTTCCTCGGCGCCGCCGACATCGACCAGTCGGTCGCGTTCTACGACGCCGCGCTGGGCGCTCTCGGCATCGACAACCTCGGCCCCTTCGGCAACGGTTGGGTGCTATACGGGCGCGACAAGCCAGCCTTCATCATTGCCCGCCCCGGCAATGGTGAAGCGCCCTCCAGCAACGGCGCAACGGTAGGCTTTGCGGCCGCCACGACCGCCGAAGTGGATGCGTTCCATGCTGCCGGCCTCGCCGCTGGCGGCACCGACGAGGGTCAGCCTGGCCCACGTGGCCACCTGCCGGGTGCCTATGCGGCCTATTTGCGCGATCCGGCGGGCAACAAGGTTTGCTCGTACACCTTCGTCTAAAGCTGGGAAGGTGAGGGCCACCCGCCGCCCTATGACTGGCTGTCGCCGGCGCTGAAAGATGCGCCGGCGCCCCCCCCCCACCAACAGCTAGGCAACGGGTTCCTTCGGGTCGCCACACCGTCCCCCAACCGTCGAAGCTAAGGAAAAATAATGAAACGTGTCGAACATCACGCCAGCTTCGGCGGTTGGCAGGACGTCTATCAGCATGACTCGATCAGTCTCGGTTGCGCGATGAACGTGGGCGTCTTTCTGCCGCCTCAATTGAAAGACGGCAGCGCGCCGGTTCTCTATTGGCTTTCCGGTCTGACCTGCACCGAGCAGAATTTCATTACCAAGGCGACCGCGCAGCGTTTCGCGGCCGAGCATGGGATCATTCTCGTCGCGCCGGACACCAGCCCGAGAGGCGAAGGCGTCGCCGACGACGCCAGCTACGATCTGGGGCAGGGCGCCGGCTTCTACGTCAACGCGACGGAAGCGCCCTGGGCCGCTAATTACCGCATGTACGATTATGTCGTCGAGGAATTGCCGGCGCTGATCGAAACCACATTCCCGGCCGACGAGCGTCGCGCGATTGCGGGGCATTCGATGGGTGGACATGGCGCGCTGGTCGCCGCGCTACGCAATCCCGGACGCTATCGCAGCGTATCGGCCTTTTCGCCGATCGTCGCGCCGAGCCAGGTGCCATGGGGCGAGCGTGCCTTCACGGCCTATCTCGGCGACGATCGCGATGCGTGGAAGCAATATGACACGATCGAACTCATCAAGACCGCCCGCGAGCGCCTACCGCTGCTTGTTCACCAGGGCCTCGATGATGAGTTTGTCGACCGCGAGTTGCGGCCTGACCTCCTGCAGGCGGCTTGCGAGGCGGCGGGACATCCGCTGATCCTTCATCAGCGGCCCGGATACGACCACAGCTATTATTTCATCGCGAGCTTCATCGGCGAGCATATGGCCCACCATGCCGCGGCGCTGGCCCATCCGCTCGCTCTTTGCGAAGCGGAAGGACGTGCGGACGCTGCTCGCGGAGGTTGAAGGTGTCGATGCAGGCAGTCAGCGCGTCCTTCTCGAGGACGGCTCGACGCTTGCCTATGACACGCTCGTCATCGCGACGGGGGCGCGGCACTCCTATTTCGGGCACGATCAATGGGAGCCTTTCGCTCCGGGCCTCAAATCGCTGGAGGATGCGACAACCATTCGCCGGCGCCTTCTGGTCGCGTTCGAGGAAGCCGAGCGCGAAACAGACTCCGCGCGCCGCGCAGCCCTGCAGACTTTCGTCATCATCGGCGGCGGCCCGACCGGCGTGGAGCTTGCCGGCACGATCGCGGAGCTTGCGGGTCTAACTCTGGTGCGAGATTTCCGCTCGATCGATCCGCGTGCGACCCGTGTCGTGCTGATCGAAGCGGGGCAAAGGCTTCTACAGGCTTTCCCGGAAGATCTGTCCGCCTATACGCGCCAAGCGCTCGAAAAGCTGGGCGTTGAAATCAAGCTCGGCTCAACGAACTGCTCTCCATCGCCAAAATGGTACTCGATCGATGGCCGGCTGCGGTGTGACCATCGATGTGAACTCCATTCTCGGTGTTTTTTTTAAAAAACATCTGTCGACTTACAGCTAAGTCCATCTTGACCCCAGTCCGCATTCCGAATCACCATCTCACGCCGGGAGACCGTCAGCGTTCGACCGGATTTTAAACAGCCGCGGACGGTTGTGACACCAATTACATCGATACTCATTATTCATTTGTGCGTGGCGGTGATCTACCTATCCGCCTCCCTCCAACGAATAGCCGAAAACATCTGATAGGACGAAAGCACATGAAACGCGTGACTCTACCAGACGCGGAAGTCGTTCCTTCAATGGGTCAAGGCACCTGGAAGATGGGCGAACGTGCCGAGCGGCGATCCGATGAGATCGCCGCGCTACGCGCCGGTGTCGAGCTGGGCCTGACGCTCATCGATACCGCCGAAATGTATGGCGATGGTGCGGCGGAAACGCTGATATGCGAGGCGGTGGGCAGCCTTCGCGACCAGTTGTTCCTCGTCAGCAAGGCATATCCACAGAATGCATCGCGCTCCCGCCTTGCCGGTGCGTGCGAGGCTAGCCTGAAGCGGCTCGGCACCGATCGGCTCGAGCGTGAAGATACCCAGCCGTGGCCTCGACATAAAGACGAAGCCCCTGAACAAGAAAGCCTGGATGCGACGTCAATCCCCTCCTGGCGGGGCCAATAGAGTTTGATGGAAGCACATCCGGACAAGGTTATCTGGAGATGACCGGATATTAGCCAGTTCAACTGCGTCTGCCGAGATATCGGCTGCAACAGGTCCCGAGCTTAAAGACGCCGCCTCATACGGTCCGGCGAGACACCTCGGACACGCTCCGAAGGAGTCGTCTCGAGTTCCTCAATCTCACGATAGGCATCGTTTCCACTCTTGCCAGGTTTCGCCGGGTAGAGAACCTACGGTCTGCCTTCTGGCGCTGCAATTGCCCACAAATTATTGGCAAGTTCGTGGAGACGCGCACGCAGGTTTTCGCCCCGTCCCCGACGGCCATGACCTGTGATGACAACCGATTGCTTGGCTTCGTCCCAATCAGGAATAAGGCAGCGCGGTGGATCGTGCATCTGCGGACCGAGGTCTTTTCCCTTGGTGCTCAATACATCGATGATGTCTTTTATGTTCTCGACCCGAACTGCGCTCGGCGCAGCCGTACTCGGGACAGGAGCTAGCTGGGGTATCGGTGCACTGGCGCATACAGCAAAGCTGTGCTCGTCGGCATCGACCATACCCCTACAGGTTACGACTAGTCTTTCTGAGATCGGTACCCAAGCTTTTCAGAAAGCGCGTTGGCAGTGGTGCGAAGCTCCTCACCAAGGTACGCGATTTTTTGGTCGCTGGCTTCGCTGCGGATCAGACTGATTGCAATGCCGGCAGATGCGGCTCCCGAGTAATCGCATATCGCTGCGCCAATGCAAAGCATACCTTCGCGGATCTGACCATCGTCGATGGAGTAGCCGCGAGCGCGCGTCAGAGCGAGTTCCTCTTCAAGCTGCGAAAGGCCAGCAACGCTCCTTGATGTCAGAGGCTGTGGAAATTGCGAGAACAACATCCTCAATTCACCGGGCCCCAGATCGGACAGGAGGATCTTCCCGGTGGCCGTAAATGGCGCCGGCAGACGCATACCGATCCGAAACGTGTGTCCAAGAGGCTGAGCCGAGTTGCGACAGCCGATGTAAACGACTTCGCCACCCTCGCGGACGGTGAGGGTCACCGTATAGGGATCGAGATCGTGGCGCTGGGCGAGATGGTCGTTGAATGTCGATACGATATCGAGGTGCGACAGAAAACCATTCGCCCATCTGAGCGAGTGGGGTCCAATACGCAGGGTTCCATCGGCAGATCGCGCCAGAAGATCAAGCTCAGTCATCACCGCAAGCAAGCCATGCGCGCTGCTTTTGGGCAAATCCAGAAATCGTGTCAGCTCGGCTGCTCTCAGGTCCCGCGGGGAACCTGCCACAAGATCCAGAATACGCACGGCGCGTCTGAGTGCCGGTACAGTGTCTGATATTTGCGACGATTGTTGATCTTCAGCCATGCACCTTCCTTGACACACTTGGCCGCTTTGGCCCATAGTTCACTGTAATGACTAAAGTTCAATTGGTTGAACTCTAGTGCGGGAGAGGTCGATGATCAAGCTAAAAAATGCGGCGCTGTTGCGTGATGCCTGCCTGGTGAATGGTCGCTGGCTGAAAGCTGCGGATGGCAAGACGATTGCGGTGGAAAATCCCGCCAACTCGATGATCATCGGTCATGTTCCCTCATTGTCGGCAGATGAGGTTGAAGCTGTAGTCGAGTCAGCAGGCAAGGCATTTTCCGAGTGGAGCCGGCGCGCTGCCAAGGATCGCGCAGCAATCTTGCGCCGCTGGTTTGATCTCATGGTGGCGAACGCTGACGATCTCGGTGCGTTGATGACCGCAGAGCAGGGGAAGCCGCTTGCGGAGTCCAAGGGCGAGGCGCTTTATGCCGCATCCTTCGTGGAATGGTTCGCGGAGGAAGCCAAGCGCGTTTATGGCGACACTATTCCAGCGCCGACCACCGACAAGCGCATTACCATTCTGAAGCAACCGATCGGAGTTTGCGCCGCGATCACGCCGTGGAATTTTCCGGCTGCGATGATTACGCGCAAGGCTGCCCCGGCACTGGCGGCCGGCTGCACGATGATCGTCAAACCGGCCGAGCAGACGCCGCTGACCGCACTTGCTCTGGGTGTTCTGGCGGAAGAGGCAGGCATTCCCCCCGGTGTCTTCCAAGTGGTCACGGGTGCAGCACGCGATATCGGCAAGGTGTTTACCGAAAGCGACACGGTGCGAAAGATCTCCTTTACCGGATCGACTGAAGTCGGTCGTCTGCTGATGGCGCAATCGGCCCCGACGATCAAGAAGCTGTCACTGGAACTTGGCGGCAACGCGCCCTTCATCGTTTTCGATGACGCCGATCTGGATGCTGCTGTCGAGGGCGCGATCGTATCGAAGTACCGCAATGCCGGACAGACCTGTGTGTGCTCCAACCGGATCTATGTCCAGGCCGGCGTGTACGATGCCTTCGCGGAAAAGCTGGCCAAGAGGGTCGAGAGCCTCTCCGTTGGTGAAGGCACCGAACCCGGTATTCTGATCGGGCCCCTGATCGATCAGGACGCCGTGGCGAAGGTCGAGGATCATGTTGCTGACGCCCTTGGAAAAGGGGCGAAGGTCGTTACCGGCGGAAAGCGCCATGCGCTTGGCGGGACATTCTACGAACCCACGGTGCTGACAGGTGCAACGCAGGCAATGAAGGTTGCCCGTGAGGAAACCTTTGGACCGGTCGCCCCACTTTTCCGGTTTGAAACGGAAGAAGAAGCCGTTGCCATGGCGAACGATACCGAGTTTGGTCTGGCGGCCTATTTCTACACCGAGAATGTCCGCCGGACATGGCGTGTCGCAGAAGCGCTCGAATACGGCATGGTGGGCCACAATACCGGCCTCATCTCCAATGAAGTCGCACCGTTCGGTGGCGTAAAGCAGTCCGGACTGGGCCGCGAAGGCTCACACTACGGCATCGATGAATATCTTGAAATCAAATACCTGTGCTCGGCCATCGGCTGAGATCACGCTGGGAGGATCAAATGACCATCAACCCTTTCGAATTCCGCACTGTTCCCTCCATGCAGGTTGCCTGGGGGGGTGCCCAGCGCCTCGGAGAGATTCTTTCCGGCAGGTTCCAGGCGCGCAAGGCACTTCTCATTACCGATGCAGGTCTTATCAAGGCCGGCCTCATCAAACCGATTGCCGACGCTCTGACCGCTAGCGGCTTCATCGTCACGATCTTCGACAAGGTCGTGGCCGATCCGCCGGAGCATATTGTTGCCGACTGCGTCGAATCCGCCAAACAGATCGGGGTCGATATCGTCATCGGTCTTGGTGGGGGCTCGTCGCTCGATATCGCCAAGCTGGTAGCGGTTCTTCTGGTGTCCGACCAGACGCTTGCAGACATGTACGGCATCGGCAACGTCAAGGGGTCGCGTCTGCCGCTGGTATTGGTGCCGACCACGGCTGGAACCGGTTCGGAAGTGACCAACATCTCGATCATCACCACAGGTGAAACCACCAAGATGGGTGTCGTTTCTCCGCAGCTTTACGCCGATTTCGTTCTTCTCGATGCGGAACTGACTGTGGGTCTGCCGCAGGTTCACACCGCGGCTACCGGTATCGACGCCATGGTGCACGCGATTGAGGCTTACACCAGCAAACACAAGAAGAACCCGCTATCAGATGCTTTGGCGCGTGAGGCGTTACGCCTGCTTGGCGCAAACCTGATCGCCGCCTGCAAGGATGGGACCGATCGCAAAGCCCGTGAAGGCATGCTGTTGGGGGCAACATTGGCAGGTCAGGCTTTCGCCAATTCGCCGGTGGCTGCCGTTCACGCGCTCGCTTATCCGCTGGGTGGCCACTACCACGTACCGCATGGCCTTTCCAACGCCCTGATGCTGGGACCAGTGCTGCGTTTCAACGCCAGGGCTGCGGCATCGCTTTATGCCGAGCTTGCCGATGTGCTCGGCGTGCCGGGCGAGGGTGATACGGCGATGCGTTCGGACGCCTTTGTCCGGCATATGGAAAAACTGATGGATGAAAGCGGTGCGCCGCGGCGCCTTCGTGATGTCGGCGTGACGGACAACACCCTGGCAATGCTTGCTTCCGACGCCATGAAGCAGAGCCGCCTGCTGGTCAACAATCCGGTCGAAGTCCGCGAAGAGGATGCACTCGCGCTCTATCGCGAAGCTTTCTGATCCATTTCTTACAGCAATATCTTCAGTCCAAAGGGAGGAAAACGAGTGACCGATATCAGACTTTATATGCTTCAGTCAGGTACCCTGAAATGCAAGGTACACAACATCAAGATGAACCAGGGCAATGGTGCGGACTATGAGATTCCAGTCCCATTTTTCCTGATTACCCATCCCGATGGGCACACCGTCATCGACGGTGGCAATGCGATCGAAGTCGCGACCGACCCGCGCGGTCACTGGGGCGGTATCTGCGATGTCTATTGGCCGGTTCTGGATAAGAACATGGGCTGCGTTGACCAGATCAAGGCGCTCGGTTTCGATCCGGCCGATGTGAAATACGTCGTGCAGTCCCACCTGCATCTCGACCATACCGGCGCGATCGGTCGCTTCCCCAATGCGACCCACATCGTGCAGCGCTCTGAATATGAATATGCCTTTACGCCCGACTGGTTTGCTGGCGGCGGCTATATCCGCAAGGACTTCGACAAGCCGGGTCTGAAGTGGCAGTTCCTCAACGGTACGCAGGACGATTATTACGATGTGTACGGCGACGGCACGCTCACCACGATCTTCACGCCCGGTCATGCACCCGGCCACCAGTCCTTCCTGGTGCGCCTGCCAAACAGCAAACCGCTTCTCCTGACGATCGATGCTGCCTACACACTGGACCACTGGGAAGAGAAGGCTTTGCCTGGCTTTCTTGCCTCGACCGTTGACACGGTCCGTTCTGTTCAGAAGCTCCGCACCTATGCCGAAAAGCATGATGCGACGGTCGTTACCGGCCATGACCCTGACGCCTGGGCGAATTTCAAGAAGGCACCCGAATTTTACGCGTAAATAGAACGCGCAAGTCAAGGGCCAGATACGGCGAGGTTGCATGCAGCCTCGCCGATTTTAATCATATGAGCCAACGCAAGAAATCTGGACAAAGACTGCTTTGATCGGCCGAAATCCGCACGTCAGCAATGTGCGCTTCCGTGCCGTTGTCCGTTAATTTTCATCGTCGAGCCGATCATCAACGCGCGTCAGTGCGAAAGGGTCAAAACCCGACTGTTCCGATCCGACGCCACTGGTACCACATCGGTTGCTCCACTGATGAGGTTTCGAGGGCTCAAGACATCGTCTATCGAAGCGAGAGATGCTACCCGCCTAGTGCACGCGAAATCCTGAGTTCGCCTTTAGCAGCACGCCTATATCCGCCTCGCATCGCTTCCACTACCTATCGTGCCTGGGATTGCGCGATGACAGGCCAGCGTCCGGGACTGTCGTTCACATCATGAATGCTCCATGGGGCTCTGTGGTCATTTCTACATTAATACACGCTAAGGGCATTTTGCAGGTGACGGGAAACACATGATTTCCGCTC
>NZ_KQ414544.1:0-9380 GCF_001263295.1 Agrobacterium sp. SUL3 | reverse complement strand
GCGAGACTGTCCGCGATTTAGTGAAACGACTGTCCGGGATTTACCGGAATCGATGTCCCGTTAATCTGAAATCCGCAGGAAATGATTTGCTTGATCATTGGAGCTGCGGTCGATGCAGCGGTACGTCCACCATTCTCTCCGGTCTTTGGAGCATCAATGATGCTGATAACGATGTATTTCGGTTTATCCATAGGGAATGCCGCGACGAAGGCGTTGAAGTTCACGTCGCTCGCATAGCGCCCGTTGATGACTTTGTCGGCAGTACCCGTCTTGCCGCCTACTCGAAACCCGTCGACCTGAGCGCCGCGCCCCGATCCTTTGATGCCATTCCAGTCGAACAGGTAACGCATGTCGGCACTGGTCTTCTCTTTAAGAACTACCCGTGCCAGCCCGTTGGCAACCTCGGAAGTGCGCTTGAGGAAAGTCGGTGTCAGCAGCTTTCCGCCATTGATCAAGGAAGCCGCTGCGGCTGCGGTCTGTAGCGGCGTGGTCGCCACACCGTGACCGAATGAAATGGTCACCGAATTGATCTTCTTCCACGTGCGCGGTTGCGTCGGCGTAGCCACGCCAGGCATCTCGGTTTCCATTTTCGTGAGCAAACCGAGCCTCGTCAAAAATTCCTGATGCCCTTCAATGCCCACCCTGTCAGCCACGGCTGCGGTTCCGATATTGGAGGAATATTGAAAGACTTCCGGAATGGAAAGCGGCCTGTTCCTTCCCTTGAAATCCTTGATCGTAAAACCGCCCATCCGGATAGGTCTGGATGCATCGACGACAGTATCCAGGTCGATCTTGCCAGCATCGAGGCCCATGGCCAGCGTAAAGCTCTTGAATGTCGACCCCATCTCGAACGTCGCGTTGCTCATGCGATTGAACCAGCCCTTTTCGTATTCCTTGTCCACAGTGCCATCGGGCAGGGTTCGGGAGGGTTCATTCGGGTTGTAGTCGGGAACAGAAGCCATCGCGAGAACCTCACCGGTCTCCACATCGATAATGGCAGCGCCGGCTGCTTCCGCTCGGTATGCTTCCATTGACTTGGCAGCAACGTCGCGAACGATTCTCTGCACGCGCATATCTATTGACAGGCGCACAGGCTCGAGAGGCATCCCGCTCGTCATGCCAAGTTGGCGGAGGTCTGAGAGCCCCTGCTGGTCGAGATAGCGCTCCATGCCCGCCAGGCCCTGATTGTCGACGTTAACGTGGCCGACTATATGCGATGCGGTTTCGGCTCCAGGGTAGAAACGGCGTTTTTCCGGACGGAAACCGACGCCTGGAATGCCCAGCGCGAGAATGTCGGCCTGCTGCCTTGGGGTCAATTGGCGTTTGAGCCATTGGAATGCAGTTTTAGAGCGGAGCTTCTGGTACGTGTCCCGCCAATCCAGATTCGGGATCACCGCCGCCAGCTTCTCGACGACTTCGTTCGCATCGACGATACTGCGAGGATCCGCATAGAGCGAGACCACGTTGACGTCAGTCGCGATTAGTTGCCCGTTGCGATCGACGATGTCCGGACGGGAAGGCATCAATACGGGGTTGGCGAAAGATGCTGTCGTTAACGGCTCCCTGTAACCATACCATACCAGACGTCCGCCAATTACTGCAAAACAGGCGATGAACACGACCATTAGTAAACCGACACGCTGCCTCGCCTTACTACGGCTGGAGGCTGCACGGACGAGTGGGTTCGTCGATCCGCCGGTTCGGCTCCAGATTTTTACATGAGAGCGGCTCTTAAGGCGCACGACAAATGACAGCATTGCAATCGACCTATCTGAACCGCCCTACAGCGCGCCGCCTGACGCACCTTAATCGAGACGCAGCTTGATCCGAATATAACCAAAAATTGAAAATATCAGCAGATTCAGTTAAAAACTGTATAAATACGCAATTAATGGCACATCTGTTAGATTGTTGGAAATTACCTTAGCACAAATTTGTTGAAGGCTCCTCGATAGCGATTTCCTGATGAGAACCATGACATGTCCGAGCTAATGCGCTCGGCTACACTGCCACGGAACCAGGAAGGCTGGTGACGACGATCGGCGCTCTATCTGGTACACGCCCATAGAGATCGACAACGTCCTGGTTGATCATCCGCACGCAGCCAGACGAGACGGACTTTCCGATCGTCCACCATTCCGGGGATCCATGGATGCGGTAAATTGTATCCTCACCATTCTGGAAAATGTAGAGCGCGCGGGCTCCCAGCGGGTTTTTCAATCCGGGATCCATGCCGCCGTTGGCGATGCTGTAAGGCTGAAGCTCAGGTTGGCGAGCGACCATCTCGTCAGGAGGTGTCCAGCGCGGCCACTGGCGTTTGTATTGGATTACCCCACGACCAGACCATTCGAAACCCTGGCGGCCCAAGCCTACGCCGTATCGCATTGCCTGCCCGTCCTCAATCGTCAGATACAGGAAATAATTGGCAGTATCGACGATCAGGGTGCCAGGGCGCTCCCCGGTTGGATCACTGACCATCTGGCGATGAAAGCGCTTGCCAATCTTCTGATAGGGTATGGCCGGCAGCGGGAAGCGCTCTTCCGACACCGGCCCGTACATTGTCGCTAGGACCGGGCTCCCTGCAGGAACGATCACGGGTTCTGCCGTCTCGGCTGTCGTGGTCGTGCATCCAGACAGGGTCGCCGCTGCGAGCCCTGCACCGCCCATTATGAAGCCACGTCGCGTCAAGGTTTCCGGATGCAATTGATTTCCTTTTTAGTACTGGCATATCTGTCTCTGAGGCGATTTGGTTCGATTAGCTTGATCCCGCCAAAAGATTCCGGATCTTCTCCAGGCGGACTTCACGGTTTTCATGCATGTCGAGCGTTCCCCGGAACCCACCCTTCCCATCCATAAGGTAGACACCCGCCGTATGGTCCATTGTGTAGTTTCCGTCCTCAGTCGGAACCTTGCGGGAATAGGCCGCGAATGCCTTCACCACTGTCGCTGTCTCCTCGGCATCTCCGCGAAGCGCCATAATCCTCGGATCGAACGAGGACATGTAGCCCTTTAGTATCTCCTGCGTGTCACGCTCGGGATCCACGCTGATGAACGCTATATTGAAGTCGTCCGCCGCCGGCCCCAGTTCCTTCATAAGATCGGTGAGCTCGAACAGAGTCGTCGGGCAGATATCCGGGCAGTGCGTGAAACCGAAAAATGCCATATATGGCTTGCCTCTGAGTGCATCGTTATTGATGACCTGCCCATTGTGTGAAACGAGTTGGAACGGCCTCCCAATGGTTGGGGTCGATGAATCCTGACCGTCAGTCCGTTCGCTCTGGCGCAACGGTAGCTCTCTGCCGAAAATGATAAGCCATGCAGTGACGAGGGCAACCAGCCCCCAGATCCCGACCCGGATAATTTTCAAACCTGTCATTCGACCTCCCTTACCGTCCCCACCTGCCTGGAATCGTCTTCCAAAACCAATCCGTAGTCCCTCTAGTAGCCTGAGGTTCAAGACACTTTTTGCACAAGCTGTTGACGAAACGCTCGAATAACGCACTCTGCCAGGGATCAAAATCGCTAGGCTCAACAGAACTGCCTGAAACTCGCCCTTGACCCTCAAGCTACTAGAGGTCTCATAATGATGCGAAATATAGGGACTAAATACATGAGCGAGGCGACAGCAAGACCGGACGATAGTGCGTGGATGCCGACCTTCGGGGCATGGATCATCGCACTGGTATCGACCTTGGGAGCGCTATTTATTGGGGAAGTTATGGGCCAGGCTCCTTGCGACCTCTGCTGGTATCAGCGTGCTTTCATGTTTCCGTTAGCGGTACTGTTTACCGTCGCCGCACTCCGATCGGACGGAGGAGCCTGGTACTACGCTGCACCGCTGGCCTCGATCGGTTGGCTCATTGCGGCATTTCACAATCTTCTCTATTTCCAGATCATCCCGACCGCAATCAAACCATGCGGTCAGGGTCCGTCCTGCTCTGGTGAAGCGATGCTCCTGTTCGGATCGCTTCCAATTCCCCTCCTTTCCCTCGCATCATTCACCGCGATCATCCTCCTCCTTATTGTCGTGCGCCGGAGAACACCAGCATGAACAGACGTACCCTCGTTATCGCTTCAGCCTCGGTCGCAATTACCGTTTTCGCAGGGGGCGCGGCACTCTACAGCGGGATCAAGCCTGAACCAATGCCTGCTCCAACACCAGCAGGGCCAGGTAACGATACGCTCATCAGGATACATTCCCCAGTCTTGGGACCGGTTTCAGCTCCTGTCACAATAGTCGAGTTTTTCGACCCATCCTGCGAGGCTTGCCGCGCATTTTACCCGCTGGTGAAGCAAATAATGGCACAAACTGGAACCGATGTTCGCCTCGTGCTTCGCTACACTGTTTTCCATGAGGGATCAGACGAGGCTGTGCGGATCCTCGAAGCTGCGCGCAAACAGAACCGCTTCGAACCTGTTCTAGAGGCCATTCTGGAGCAGCAGCCCGTATGGGCGGATCATGGAAGGCCGGATATCGAAAAGGCGTGGCAGATCGCAGGATCCGCAGGCTTAGATATCGACCAAGGCAAGAAGTATGCCATATCCTTGACAGTTGACAGTGTCCTCGCCCAGGACACGGCTGACGTTCAGGCCAACAACGTCAAGCAAACGCCGACATTTTTCGTGAACGGAAAGCCGCTCACGGAATTCAGTCCGCAAGGACTCTACAATATGGTAAAGGCTGAAATTGATCTAACCAAAGCTGGATCCTGAAGACGCACGAGTATTGCTAGTCGAAGCGTAGCATATCAACCGCTCCCACCATGATAGTAGGGCATAATCACACCTGAACCCATCCAACCATCGACAATGGTGATCACTGATCTTACGATTATTGTGGTCAAGACCATGCTTATCTAATCCGGATGCGCTATAAACCCGTCGCTCCCGGCGTGACATGCGGGAGCGAACCAAGGTCGAACGGCTCAAGCACAGCACTTTGACTTCTTGGCTGTCGACCCGCAACAGGATGATTTGGCCTGTTCCTCCGCCAGCCACCAATCCCGTGGCTTGCAGCTTGCTGGTCGAGCGGCAAGGGACACCTCGAAGGTGTCGGCGACGAGCCGCGGTGCAGACGCGCAGTAGAGGGCTATCGGCCGCTCTCCGTCACTGACCTCGAAAGTGAGTTTTGCCGTCGGCTCAAGCTGCACATGGTCTGCTACCTTGCGGATGATCGCGGCGAACTTGCCGGCCGGCATATGTGTACGGCCATCCTCGTCGATATCCCAGAGCTGCACGAAGATCTCTGCCCAGGCTTCCGGGTTCGCACCGCAGTCGAGCGCCGAAAACTGTCCGGCCTTCACCTCAGTGACGTGATAGCCAGGCCGGACGGCATTGCCCTCATAACTGAAGACCAGCGGGGCATCGGGCGCCACTGCAAGCACATCGAGAAGATGGCCGAGGCTGATATCTGTCGAAATAGTCTTGTCGATCGCGTTCATGTGGGTTATCCCTCTATCCAATAGTTCAAGGATTGTTGAAGTATGGATGAACGTCAAGCTCTTTCGGCATTCGCGGCGCTATCGCAGGAGACCCGCCTTGCCATCGTGCGCGCGCTGGTCGTGGCCGGGCCTGAAGGACTGGCCGCAGGCGTGATCGCCGAGCGCATGGGCGTTTCCGCAACGAATGTCTCATTCCATCTCAAAGAGCTTGAGCGGTCGGGATTGATCTCCCAGCGAAGGGAATCCCGCTCGATCATCTACAGCGCCAGTTACGAGAGCCTTGCCGATCTCGTGAAGTTCCTGATGGAGGATTGCTGTGCCGGGCACCCTGCAATCCGGGAGAATGTCGAGAAGAGCGACGGATGCTGCAGTCCGGCTGGTGAGGTAGCAGGTGCATAGTCGACAGGTTCTCGCGGGAATCGTCTCCGCGCTCGGCATCACGCAGATCATCGGCTACGGCACTCTCTATTACAGCTTCAGCATCCTCGCTCCCGGCATGGCGGCCGACCTCGGCCTTTCGCTTTCCCAGGTGTTCGGGGTCTTCTCCGTTTCGCTGTTCATAGGCGGCCTGTCTGCCACCTATCTCGGCAAGCAGATGGATCAGATCGGCGCGGCCACCATCATGACGATCGGCTCGGTTCTCGCCGCCCTGACGCTCGCACTATGCGCCTGGTCTCCCTCGGTCGCAGTGTTCGCCATCGCCATCATCCTGCTCGAGGTCTCATCGGGCATGGTGCAGTATCAGGCGGCATTCGCGGCATTGGTCGAGAGCGATCCCCGCACCGCATCCCGGAGCATCACCTACCTCACGCTGATCGGCGGCTTCGCATCGACGATCTTCTGGCCGATCTCGGCCGCGCTTTCTGGATGGATGTCGTGGCGTGAGATCTATCTGGTCTTCGCAGCGCTGAATCTGTTCCTCTGCATGCCTCTTCACTTCTGGATCATGCGTGCCGGCAAAGCCGGATCGAGTGCGGATGCGGCCGCCCGGCCTCGCGAAGCTGTCATCGGGGCAATCCCCCACGATGCACGCAGTCGAAGCATGATCATGGTGTCGTTTGCCTTCGCGCTTCTCGGGTTCACGCTTGCCGCGATCCTCGCGCATATGGTGCCGATGCTCGGTTCGATCGGGCTGGGAACTGCTGCCGTGGTGATCGGATCCCTGTTTGGGCCGGCACAGGTCGCCAGCCGCCTGATCAACATGGTCTTCGGAAAAAACCTGTCGCCGCCGGCACTAGCTGTGGTGTCCGCAGTGCTGATCGTGATCGGCATCCTGATCCTGCTGGCAAGCGGAGACTGGCTGCCGGGGGCTGTCGCGTTCGCCATCTGCCTCGGGCTTGGGTCTGGCATCAACAGCATCGCGCAGGGCAGCCTGCCGCTCTATCTGTTCGGATCGGATGGATATGGCGCGATCACGGGCAAGATGGCGGCGGCTCGACTGGCGCTCGGAGCCGGCGCACCCTTCGCGTTCTCCGCGGCCATGGAGAACCTGGGCCTGAGCTTGTCCCTCATTGGAAACGCATGTCTCGGCGCGGTCAGCATCGCGGCATTCGTTGCGGTGGCGGCATCCTGTAGGCGGCTAGCCACCGCAACGGTTTAGGCGGTCAGATCGACTTCAGCGAGACCCGCTTCTCCAGCTCGGCCGCCTCTTCCTTCCGCTCGCTGTAGCGATCGGTCAGATAAGACGAGGCGTCGCGGGTCATGATGGTGAACTTCACCAGTTCCTCACAGACGTCGACGACGCGGTCGTAATAGGACGACGGCTTCATCCGGCCGTCGGCATCGAATTCCTGAAACGCCTTCGCAACGCTGCTCTGATTGGGAATGGTGATCATCCGCATCCAGCGGCCGAGAATACGTAATTGATTGACTGCGTTGAAGGACTGACTGCCGCCGGAAACCTCCATCACCGCCAGCGTCTTGCCCTGGGTGGGGCGGACGGAGCCGAGCGACAGCGGGATCCAGTCGATCTGCGACTTCATGATGCCGGTCATCGCGCCGTGGCGCTCCGGGCTGATCCAGACCTGGCCTTCCGACCATTGAGAAAGGTCACGCAGTTCCTGCACCTTGGGGTGGCTCACGGGTGCCTCATCCGGAAGCGGCAGCCCGGCCGGATCGAATATCCGCACCTCGCATCCGAGGCGTTCCAGCAGCCGACGGACTTCGAAGGCAAGGAGACGGCTATAAGACACTTCCCGAAGCGATCCATAGAGGACCAGGATTCTGGGCTTGTGCGTCGAGAATGCTGGCCGCAGCAGTTCTGGCGCGATGGGGTGAAGATGCTGGTCGTGCAGAGCCGGGAATGTATCAGACAATACGCTTACCTTCCTGGTCGAGAACCTGTTCGCCGTCCTCCTTGGTGAACGGTCCCTTGAAGGTATCGGTCGGCAGGATGTCCAGCACCACCTCAGAGGGACGCGACAACCGCGTGCCCATGGGGGTGATGACGAACGGTCGGTTGATCAGGATCGGGGTGGCGAGCATCGCATCCAGCAACTGGTCATCGGTCAGATCAGGATTGTCGAGGCCGAGTTCCGCATAGGGCGTGCCCTTCTCGCGGATCGCTTCCCGAACCGTCAGGCCAGCATCTGCGATCATCGTGGAGAGTTGCTCGCGCGATGGCGGGTTCTGCAGGTATTCGATGACGGTGGGTTCGATCCCGGCATGCTGAATTAGCTCGAGCGTGTTCCGCGACGTGCCGCAGGCCGGGTTGTGATAGATGGTAACGTCCATAGTCAGATCCTTTCGGTGATGGTGTTGCGGGCGACAGCGGGCGATGCCTCATACCAACCCTTCGATCGGTTCACGATCCAGACGACCGAGAGCATCACAGGCACCTCGATCAGGACGCCGACGACGGTGGCAAGTGCCGCGCCAGACTGAAACCCGAAGAGGCTGATGGCGGCGGCAACTGCGAGTTCGAAGAAGTTGCTGGCGCCGATGAGTGCGGAGGGTCCGGCGACGCAATGGCGCTCTCCCGACATTCGGTTCAAGATGTAGGCAAGACCGGAGTTGAAGTAGACCTGGATCAAGATCGGGACCGCGAGCAACGCGATGATGGTCGGCTGCGCGATGATCTGCTCGCCCTGGAATGCAAAGAGAAGCACGAGCGTGGCGAGCAGCGCGACCAGCGACAACGGCTGGAGCTTGGCAAGGAGGCTATCGAGCGCCCGAGTGGTCCCGTCGGCGGTCAGGCGGCTCCGGAGAACCTGTGCGATGATGACGGGCACGACAATGTAGAGAGCGACGGACAGGGCGAGCGTCGCCCACGGCACGGTGATGGCCGAGAGGCCAAGCAGCAAGCCGACGATCGGCGCGAAGGCGACGATCATGATCGCATCGTTCAGGGCAACCTGCGAGAGGGTGAACAGTGGTTCGCCGCGTGTCAGGTTGCTCCAGACGAAGACCATGGCCGTGCATGGAGCCGCCGCGAGGATGATCAGGCCAGCGATGTAGGAGTCGATCTGATCAGTCGGCAGATATGGCCGAAAGAGCCATCCGATGAACAGCCATCCCAGAAGTGCCATCGAGAACGGCTTGACCGCCCAGTTGATGAATAGGGTGACTCCGATCCCACGCCAGTAGGATCCGACCTGCACCATCGACCGGAAATCGATCTTCAGCAGCATCGGTATGACCATCAGCCAGATCAGGATGGCGACAGGGATGTTCACCTTGGCGACCTCGGCGCCGCCGATGATCTGGAAGACGCCGGGCATCAGGTGACCGAGGGCAACGCCGACGGCGATACAGAGGAAGACCCAGACGGTCAGGTATCGTTCAAATGTCGACATCTTACTCGGCCTTCGCGGATTTGACCGACGCGCCTTCCAATGAACCGATCTGGCGAACGTGTTGTTCAAGTGCGGGTTTCACAAAGTCCGGGACACGGATTTCAGTAAGTCGCGGACAGCGATTTCAGTAAGTGCGGGACAGTGA
>NZ_KQ414543.1:0-19246 GCF_001263295.1 Agrobacterium sp. SUL3 | reverse complement strand
GCCAAAACTGCCTCCTAAAAAGCAGTCTTGAATCACGCTTCTGCTGATTTGGGAATCCACTTTGTCAACAGGACCTAACATTGCGCTGTCATTTCCTTTGATATCTAACCTTCGAATGAAGAAGGTAACGGCAACAGAACTGGCATCAGACGTTGGGAACATCGCGCGGACGATCACCTATCTCGCTCTCCCGGGAATGCGACCGACGGATCTCGTAGGCGCGGTCGGAAAGAAACATCCTGCCGTGGCATAGTAAAGTTAACGACCGAGAAGCAAAGGTGTGACGCCAACCTCTTCCACATCCCGCGCCACGACATCCCCTCCAACCATCATCGAAAACTGCGCACAGCGGCGATGAACCCTATGGGCGAAGATCGCTCGGGCATGAACGGTTTTATGCGGCTGGCGTCACACCTTTGCTTCTCGGTCGTTAACTTTACGATGCCGGTATCCACTATCTGATGAAGGTTGAGTCGACGATGCTCCCTGAAATCTGATAAGTCTTACAGTCTGGATCAAACCCGCCGGAAGGTCATTGACAAGTTCGATACTGCCGCCGAAGCGCTCGATGATTTCCTTGGCGATGGCAAGACCGAGCCCCACGCCCGGGGTTGACTTGCGCCGCGCGAGGTCGACCCGGAAGAAGGGTTCGAAAACCCGCCCGATCAGTTCCTGAGGAATGCCAGGGCCCTCGTCCCTGATCGTCACGACGATTTCGCTGTCGTCTCCGGTCAGATCGATATGCGCCTTCTTGCCATGGGTGACAGCGTTCAGGATGAGGTTGCGCAAGGCTCTCTTGAGTGCCAGCGGAGCCGCCTTGATAGTCATGGCGTCTTCCGGCTCGATGAAGTCGAGAGCACCCGCATGACCAAGATCGGAAACATCGCTGACGATCTCGCTGAGAAGCGTACCGATGTCGATCGTCTTGGCGCTGTCCTGGCTGACCTCTTCCCGCACCAGAACAATGGCGCTGTCCGCGATGGCGTCCAGCTCCTCAAGGTCCGCCAGCCATTTGGCCCGTTCCTCGTCGTTTTCGATGAATTCAGCCCTCAGGCGCATACGGGTCATCGGTGTTCGGAGATCGTGGCCGGCGGCGGCGACGAGGCGCATGCGGCTTTCCATAGCCGCTTTCAGACGGCAGGCGAGTTCGTTCAGCGCCCGCGCCGTGGCGCGGATTTCGCCCGGTCCGGTTTCCGGCAGGTGCGGCAGCGAACCGTCAGGCCCGATGTTGGCGGCGGCGTTTTCCAGCATGTCGAGCGGGCGGGTGATCTTGCTGGCCGCAAAGATCGAAACCGCGGCGCTACCAAGAATGATCAGCCCGATCCACATGCCGAAAATCTTCCAGCCGCCCGGCGGCGGACCCATATGCGGGATTTCCGCGACCAGCCAGCCGCCTTTTTCCAGCGCGATGGCCGCCATGGGCGCAGGATTTCCCGGCGAGCGGATGACCATCGCGGTGCGCGGCTCTCCGACGCGCACGAGCGCCTTTTCCAGAAATTCCGAGAGCATCCCGTCGAAATCACCTTTCGGCGGTTTTTGTTTGATGTCAAAATAACCCGGCTGCTGGAGCGTGGGGTCGCGCTCGACCATCGTCACGGCGAAGGAAAGGCTACGGGCCACCGGCTCGATGGTGGCATCAGGCGGTGGCGGCTGCAATGTCCGGTCGGCGACAATAGTCGCAAGCGCGATCACAGCAATGATGGAGACGATCATCAGCGCCGTGATGCGGCTTCTAAGAGAACTCATCGCTGCACCGGCAGGGTTCTGACCGGAACAGTCATCTGGTAACCGCCATTGCGCACGGTCTTGAAGATCGGCGTTTGAGTATCGGCGTCAAGTTTCTTGCGCAAGCGGCTCATCAGCACGTCGATTGAGCGGTCGAACGGTCCCCGGTCCCTGCCCTGCGTGAGGTCGAGAAGCTGATCGCGGGAAAGGAGCCGTCCCGGCCTGTCCAGAAATACTTTCAGCAGATCAAATTCCGCTCCCGTCAAATCAATATTTTCGCCGCTGGCGCGGACCACGGAGCGCTGCTCAGGATCGGCAGTGAAATCCGCAAAACCATAGGCGGCGGATGAGGGGTGGGGGGCTTCCTGCGGCGTCGCGCGGCGCAGCACTGCCTTGATGCGCGCCGTCAGTTCGCGTGGATTGAAGGGTTTGCCGAGATAGTCGTAGGCACCGATTTCCAGCCCGACGATGCGGTCGACATCCTCCTTCAGCGCAGTCAGGAGAATGACTGGCGTGCGCGGCCGGCGGCCCTGCAGATCGCGGCAGATATCGAGACCGGAACCATCTGGTAGCATGACGTCGAGCACGATCAGATCGGGGCCGGAACTGGCGATCCGCTCCTCGAACTCACGCCTGTCGGCGGCCATCGACACGCGGAACCCCTGCGAGCCGAGATATTTCGCGAGCAATGTGCGTATTTCCGGATCGTCATCGACGATCAATATATGTGTCACCGAAACCGTCGCCATATCGTCCAACCTTTTGATGCCACTATACATAAGCGACGCGAAGAAACGGCGGATTTTTGCAACGAAAGCTTGCTGCGGCCGCTCTGGCAACATTCGGTTAAAAATAGGCCGCGCGTGGAACAAGACCCGCAACATTGGGACCAAAGCCGGAAACGCTTAGCTCCTATCGTCTTCTCAGGTTGGAAAACGAAAAGGAAGGTAAGATGAGAAACGCTCTAATCGCCACCGCCGTGGTCGTGACAACTGTTCTTGGCGCTTCGGCCACCTCCCGAGCTGCGGAGCAGGGTGAACCATTGCCGCAGGCATCGGAACAGGCCGTGCCGCCGCTGGCCAGTCCTGACTTCGGCTCGAATAGTGCTCCGGAGCAAAGGCTGCCGCATGGCCGCAAGATGGCCGGGCCTGAGATGCTACGCCCGGATATGATGGGGCCGGATATATTGGGGTTGGCGACGAAACTTTCGGCAGCGGAAATCTATCTCGGCGTCACACCTGAACAGCTTGGTCCGTGGCGCGCCTATGCCACTGCGCTGATCGATCTTGTTTTGCCCACTTCAGAACTCAAGCCATTGCCGCCGAAGGGACCGGGTGCGACGCGGCTAGAGCCGCGTCTTGCCGGTGAGGAACTGGCCGGCATCGCAATGAAAAAGGCAGAACAGGCTAAAGCACTTCAGGACGCATCGGCTACGCTGAAACCGAAACTTTCTCCGCAGCAGGTGCAGAAGCTTGCTGAACTCGAACGCGCATTGATGCCGCCTCTGCCTCCCGTCCCGCATGATGGCCGTGCACGAGACGGTCGTATCGAGCCTCCGCATGGCGACAGGATGCCGCCGCTGCCTCAGGCAGAGCGGGGCTGACGCCACTCTTCAAAGTTTCCTCCTTTAATAGCCCCCCAGCAAAGGAGGAAATCAGCCGGAAACGGCTGAAGCCGGGGGATCGCTCGCCTGCGATCCCCCGCGTGATTTTCAAGCGAGAAGATGATGATGAGATATTTCTACCTGATGCTGGCGACGGTTTTTGGTTTGAGCTTCGTCTGGTCGGTCGCTGCGGCCAGTGACAGGCCGGTGCGAGATCCGGCGGCGAAATTCCGGCAGGACGAACAGTGGCACCAACCCGTCTGCGCCAAGGAACGGCGCGAAAATGCACACGGCAAGCGTCGTCACCACACCTGCCGCAAGGCATCCGCCAGAAAGTCTGTTGCCGCCTATGAATGGATCGAAGCAGACAACGGCTTCATCCTAGTGAAACACGACATGAGGTCGGTTTCTTCTTTTGAGTAGACCGGCCGGACAGGACAGGACGATGAAAATGGCTCGCAAAGCAGGTGTGGCGCTGACGGTTGTCGCGCTCGCCCTAGGTGGCTACTGGCTGTCCTCCCAATATACGCGGGCCGCAACGCCCGGTTATATCACCTCATCTGTGAAGCGCGGTGATATCGAGCAGACTGTTCTGGCGACTGGAACGCTCAAACCCGTTCGTCTGGTGGCCGTCGGCGCGCAGGCCTCCGGTCGCATCACCGCCGTCAAGGTCGCACTTGGAGATACGGTCAAGGCGGGCGATCTCATTGCCGAGATCGATTCCGTTACCCAGAATAACAGCCTTCGCACGGCGCTGGCAGCGCTTGCCAACGTGAAGGCGCAGCGGGTGGAAAAGCAGGCGACACTTGTTCTTAACCGCCAGAGCCTTGTCCGCCAACAGGAAATGGTGTCGAAAAATGCCGCCTCCCGTGCGGATTTCGAAAGCGCCACTGCAGCGCTCGCAGTCACCCAGGCGCAGATCGAAGCGATTGACGCCCAGATCGAGGAGGCACAGGTCGCTGTCGAAACGGCAAAGGCCAATCTCGGCTATACGAGGATCACCGCGCCCATCGAAGGCACTGTTCTGTCTATCGTCAGCCAGGAAGGGCAGACCGTCAACGCCACCCAATCCGCGCCTACCATCGTCATTCTCGGCCAGCTCGACCGGATGACGGTGCGCACGGAGATTTCCGAGGCGCATGTAACGCGGGTCAAGCCGGACCTGCCGGTCTATTTCACCGTGCTGGGTGAGCCGCAGCAGCGTTACGACGCGACGCTTGCTTCGATAGAGCCGGCACCGGAATCGGTGCGCAGCGATTCCAGCTTCAGTTCCTCGACCTCTTCATCCTCCAGCTCGTCCTCCTCCAGCACGTCGGCCTCCGAGGCGATCTATTATAATGGCGTGTTCGAAGTGCCGAACCCGGAAGGCAAGCTGCGCACCTATATGACGGCGGAGGTCCATATCGTTCTTGGCGAAGCGAAGGACGTGCTGACCGTCCCCTCGGCGGCCCTTGGCAGCATGGAAAGCGACGGCAGCTATGCCGTGCGTGTGACCGACGCCGATGGCACGGTTTCCGACCGCAAGGTCGAAATCGGTTTGAACAACAAGGTCACGGCGGAAGTTCGTTCCGGCCTTGCCGAGAATGAGCGCGTTGTGACAGGCGAGCGTTCCACCGCCACCACCGCAAACGCCATGCCGGGGCCGGGCGGCCCGCCGATGGGGCTCTGAACCATGGCTGAACCTTTGATTTCGCTTAATCCGTGCGGCGGGATTATCCCTCCGGCGAAGGCACGATCAGCGTGCTGAAGAACATCGACCTCACTATCGAGGCCGGTGAGATGGTGGCGATCGTCGGCGCGTCCGGGTCGGGCAAGTCGACGCTGATGAATATTCTCGGCTGCCTCGACCGCCCGACATCGGGTAGCTACAGCATCAGGGGCCGGGAAACGGGCAATCTCGATTCCGACGCGCTTTCGGCGCTCAGGCGTGAAAATCTCGGGTTCATCTTCCAGCGCTACCATCTGCTCGCCGAACTGACGGCGCTCGGCAATGTCGAAATTCCGGCTATCTATGCCGGCAAGACGCAGGGCGACCGTAGGCACAATGCCGCAAGGCTGCTTGGCCGCCTCGGCATGGCGGAACGCCTCGATCACCGTCCCGGCCAGCTTTCCGGCGGCCAGCAGCAGCGCGTTTCCATTGCCCGCGCCCTGATGAACGACGCCGAGATCATTCTTGCCGACGAGCCGACCGGCGCGCTCGACAGCACCAGCGGCGACGAGGTGCTGCGCATCCTCGGCGAGCTGCATGCCGAAGGCCGCACCGTCATCATCGTTACCCATGACATGTCGATTGCCAGACGCGCCGGGCGGATCATCGAAATCAGCGACGGCACGATCATTTCCGACCGCAGGACGGATGCAACGCCCGTACCGCAGGACGATGCCAAACCCGTTGCCGTTTCCGGCGGGTCTTCCGGTCTCGCGGGTCTCGTTTCGTCCCTGCGCGAAGCCTTGCGCATGGCGCTTCTGTCGATGCGGGCGCACAAGCTGCGCACCTTTCTCACCATGCTCGGCATCATCATCGGCATCGCCTCGGTCATCAGCGTCGTGGCGCTCGGGCAGGGGTCGCAGCAGCGGGTGCTGCAGAACATATCGAGCCTCGGCACCAACACGCTGGAAATCTTCGCGGGCAAGGATTTCGGCGACATAAGGTCGGGCAAGATCACCACGCTCGTCGTTTCCGATGCCGAAGCGCTTGCCAAGCAATCCTATGTCGCGGCGGTGACGCCGACGGTCTCGACCTCCAGCACGGTGCGTTTCGGCGCGAAGGAGGCGAATGCGCTGGTGAACGGCGTCAGCGAGCGCTATTTCGTCGCCAAGGGCACCAAGCTGTCGCAGGGCCGCTTTTTCGATGGCGGAAGCGTCGCGCAGAAGGCGCAGGAAGTGGTGATCGACGAAAATACCCGCAAATCGCTGTTTGCGGATTTCGATGGCAGTCCTGTCGGCCAGGTCATTCTCATCGGCAAGGTGCCGGCCCGCATCGTCGGCGTCACGCAGGCGCAGCAGGGCGGTTTCGGCTCAAGCCAGAACCTGTCGCTTTACCTGCCCTATACCGCCGTCCAGTCACGCTTTCTCGGCAGCCTGTCGCTGCGCAGCATCACGGTGCAGGTGGCCGACGATGTCGATGCCTCAATCGCCGAGCAGGCTGTGACGACGTTTCTGACCCAGCGGCACGGCACACGGGATTTCTACATTCTCAACACCGACGACATTCGCCAGACCATCACCAGCACCACGCAGACGCTGACCCTCCTGATAGCCGCTATCGCTGTGATTTCGCTGCTGGTCGGCGGCATCGGGGTGATGAACATCATGCTGGTATCTGTGTCTGAACGCGTATCGGAAATCGGCGTGCGCATGGCAGTCGGCGCACGGCGCAGTGATATATTGCGCCAGTTCCTGATCGAGGCAGTGCTCGTCTGCATCATCGGCGGAACGCTGGGAATTTTGGGCAGCTTCGGCTTCGGCGCGCTTTTCTCCGCCTTCAGCAGCAATTTAGCCATGGTCTATTCCACGGCGTCGATCATCGCCGCCTTCGTCTGCTCGACGCTGATCGGCGTTGTCTTCGGTTATCTGCCGGCGCGCAACGCGTCGAAGCTCGATCCCGTCGCGGCGCTCTCGAGTGTATGAAGAATAAAATCATTGGGATCACGTTCAAAGCACTGAAAGGAGTGTAAAAGCCTTGTTCGAGGCACGCCGCAAGTTCGAACATCCAATCCCCGCTCTCGACATGGTCGCGCCACAACCGAACAACTGGCCGCTCTCAAAAGCTCACCGACGAGGGGAACACACCCCCACGGCGAAAAAAAATAGAAGACCGCCCTCTCTAGAAAGTCTCACATCGTGCTGGCCAGATCGGTGGCAATGCTACGGTGATGGAAATGGGCATCGTAAAGTTAACTTCAGCGAAGCAAACGCGTGACGCCCGCCACGTGCACTGCTCATGCGCGAGCGATCTTCGCCCATAGTTTCATTGCCGCTGTGCGCAGTTTTCGATGATGGTTGGAGGGGATGTCGTAGCGCGGGATGTGGAAGAGGGGCAATCGGATCATGGATCGAGACGAAGCGTTGCAATGCCGCTTTGACTTGAAGCGCTTCATGATCCGCTCTCGCCGTCGGACTGGTTGGTGGGAGTTCTCCGCCCGATTGTTCAGCCCTTTATGGGAGCAGTGCTCGACGCCGGCCTGTTTTGCTGCGCTGTAGGAGCGAAGCTTGTCGGTGATCACTACGCATGGCGATCGTCCCAGACCTTTCAAAAGCATGCGCATCAGGCGGTTGGCCGATTTGGCGTTGGCGCGGCTTTGCACCAAAACCTCCAGGACAAAACCGTCCTGATCCACGGCGCGCCATAGCCAATGCTTCTTGCCCCCGATCGAGATAACGACCTCATCGAGGTGCCACTTGTCACCCAGCCGGCCGGATGACCGAGGACGGATCTCGTTGGCAAAGGTCCTGCCAAATTTCTCCGCCCATACCCGCACGGTCTGATGCGAGACAATGATGCCACGGGGCCGGCAGCATGTCTTCAACCATCCGCAGGCTCAGAGGGAAGCGGAACTAGAGCCACACCGCGAGGGCAATGATTTCAGCGGGAAAGCGGTGGCGNACCATCCGCAGGCTCAGAGGGAAGCGGAACTAGAGCCACACCGCGAGGGCAATGATTTCAGCGGGAAAGCGGTGGCGACGGTAGAGCGGATCACGGGTGGTCATGCCCCTTCATCGCCTATCAAACTCCAAGTTCCGTTAACCTTACGATGCCAGTTCTGTCTCATGGGCGCAGATGTCAAACATACTATGAACGTTTGGCTGGTGTGCACCGTCATACGGCTCTCCACATATCCCTGTTTATTTATTTTGATTCAAGTAAGCACTGAGCGTGGCATTGGTCAGTCAACTTTTTGTTACGTTCGTCGTTGTAAAGGCGCGAACGTGAGCGAAGCTGGATTGTTCCGGTAGCTCACTGGCCCTTCACCAAGGCCTAGTTGTAAGTGTATGTCTGCACGAGCCCCAGTGTGTTTTTTGAGAGTAGCCTGAGCCAGATAGCCAGCAGCGGCGGGACATTTGCTTTACCTCGGCTCATTGCCTCCACGACTGACAGATCGCATTGGAGTACTTCTGCCAAGTCTGGAAGTGACCACTGGAGATTGTACAGGCAACGGCGAAACTCTTCGGGCGCCATGGTCTTGCCACTTTACTTCGCTTCAAGCAAAGGAACCCACCATTCTCGGCGGGTTCCCTCACGATGCACTACCATACGTTGGAGCGCGGTCTTCTGGTCCCGCGCACGCTCATAGTGTGGCACTGCGGTTAATGATGGGTTAACGGCCAAAAAGAAATCTGCCGGAGCAGGTCTCATGCAAAGACACCATCAGACAAGGCCGCTTGAACCACCAGGCCAAAGCGGCGTCACGACACGAAAGTGTTGAATCTGTCCGACTTTTGAGAACGTATGGTGATCACGCTGCGAGGATGGATGTTTCGCGCCGTAGCGGCCTGAGATCGAGGCTTTCCGTCGAGGTCCAAATGTAATCGCCACTGAGCCTGATGTGTCGCCACCCGAGCGGGGTGATCTGTTTGACTAGGTCGGGCGATACCCTCCCGGTTGAGTTGGGCGAAGGCCGGTTGGAGATAGAGAGTGTTCCAGTAGACGATGGCATTGAACAGCAGGTTCAGCCCGGACGCCCGGTAGAACTGACTCTCGAAGGTCCTGTCTCGCAGTTCTCCGAGCCGGTTGAAGAACAGCGCACGGGCCAAGGTGTTCTGGGATTCGCTCTTGTTGAGGCCGGCCGTCGCGTTCCTGCGCATTTCGGGGCTCTGCCACCACTGAGGCAGACAGATGGACCGATTGATGCGACCGAGAGCGCGTAGCGCCAACGGCAGTCCGTTATGGCGTGGGAATGCGGACAGCTTTGCCAACAGGGTCGAAAGCCGAACCAGCCCGGAACGGATCGGCGCGACCAGCCGCAGGATGTCGTTCCAGTTTGCCTTGTTCCGCTCGAGGTCGATGGGGTCGCCAACGAGCGATGCAAGGTTTTCGGGAGGTGTGTCGCCCGGAAGAGATAGAGCTTGCGATCCTTGAAACCGCGCAGCCTGGGCACAATCTGGAAACCAACGAGATGGCAAAGGGCGAAGCTCATATCGCTTACCCCGCCGGTATAGACATAGTGGGTTTCGATGGGGAGATCGCTNACGAGATGGCAAAGGGCGAAGCTCATATCGCTTACCCCGCCGGTATAGACATAGTGGGTTTCGATGGGGAGATCGCTGCCATGATAGAGCAAGCCGTCGAGGACATAGATGGCTTCGCTCGCATTGGCATTCATGGCGATGATGTAGAAAGCGCCGTACTGGTCAGAGGTGAACCGGTAGAACTTGGCGCCGGGGTTGGGACTATAGCGGGCGTTGAGGTCGCCGATCGCCTCGGCGTGTCCGCCCGCCGGAAAATATTGGCCATCGGAGGATGACGTTGTTCCATCGCCCCACAAGCTTGCCAGAGGCAATTGCCTCTTGGCGTTGACGAGAATGGCGTGCGCGGCCGTGTCCCCTTCCTCGCGAATATGCCAATCGTGCGCCCAGGCGAGTTGGCGCATCTGTCCGTCGTCGAATGATTTGAGACTTTTTGGGCTTTGGAAGAATGGAGTTTCCGGCTCGGGTAGCTGGTTAATTTAAGCCGCTTTGGCCTGGTGGTTCAAGCGGCGCTGTCTGATGGTTTCTCGTTTGATCCTTTCACGTTCGAGCAGGATTGTTTGGCCGCGCCCGAAGTAGACGTCGGCCGGAGTGAGATTGTCGAGGCTCTCGTGGTATCGGCGATGATTGTAATGCTCGACGAAAGCCGCGATCTGGGCTTCGAGGTCCTCCTGGAAGAAGTAGTTTTCCAGCAGGATGCGGTTCTTCAACGTCTGGTGCCAGCGCTCGATCTTGCCCTGCGTCTGCGGATGTCCGGAAGCGCCGTGGACCTGGCCGATCTTGTATTTGTCCAGCCATTCGCCGAGATCTGAGGCGACGTAACACGGGCCATTGTCCGATAGCAGGCGCGGCCGGTGTTCGACCTTGACCTTGCAGCCTGAGGCGGCCAGCGCCAGGTCGAGCGTGTCGGTGACATCGTCCACCTTCATGCTGGTGCACAGCTTCCAGGCGATGATGTAGCGGGAATAATCGTCGAGGATGGTCGAAAGATAGAACCATCCCCAACCGATGACCTTCAGGTAGGTGAAGTCGGTTTGCCACATCTCGTTCGGGCGCGTGGTCTTGTCCTTGAACTCGTCATTGGCCTTGATGACGATATAGGCTGGCGAGGTGATAAGGTCGTGGGCCTTGAGCAGGCGGTAGACCGAAGCCTCTGAGACGAAATAGCTTTCCATGTCGGTGAACTTCACCGCCAGCTCGCGTGGCGACAGACCGGCATGATCGAGCGCGAGTGTGATGATGCGATCCCTGATATCGTCGGGGATACGGTTCCACACCCGTGACGGCGCGGATGTCCGGTCTTCCAGCCCCTCGACACCGTGGGTCTGGAAGCGATCATACCAGCGATAGAAGGTTGGTCTTGGAATGCCGAGCTTGTCGAGCGTCTGCCTGGCTGGCAGATGAGACCCCTCGATAAGCCGGATGATCTCGAGCTTTTCGGTGGCGGGATATCTCATTCTTCGTCGCCCCCATCCGCGATCATGCTTTTTTAAGCAGGCGGTTTTCCAGGGTGAGGTCGGCCAGCGCCTCTTTCAGGTCGCGGCTTTCACGGCGTAGCGCCTTGACCTCATCGCTGGTGGCCGAGCGGGCAGTGTCTCCGGCAAGCCGCTTCTTGCCCGCTTCGAGGAATTCCTTCGACCAGCTATAATACAGGCTCTCGGCGATCCCTTCACGGCGGCAGATCGCGGCAATGCTGTCTTCGCCGCGCAGCCCCGCCAGCACGATGCGGATTTCTCCTCCGACGAATGGTGCTTGCGCGTGGCGCGACGGATATCCTTGATTGTCTTTTCGGCCGCCGATGTCTGCGGCCCGGTTTTCTGTCTCATCTTCGCTTCCTTTGATAGAGCTACGATGAGCCGAAAATCCTCTCTTCTCAATTAAACCAGTTCTGTCTCATAGGCGTTGATGGCGGACAACGCATGCCCGCATTGACCGTTCGAGAGCCGGTTCTGCCGGAAGACCTCAGCCTTATCCAGCACGTCTTCGACGACGCCTGCGACAGCCACCGAATTCTTAAATCGAGCGAAGACGCCGCAGCCCTGGCGCTGATCCTGGTGCGTCAGCTTCAAAAAGGCCACCGCGACAAGGCGACCTTGAGGCTGGTGATCGACAACATGGTCGAAGCGCGCTGAGGCCGTTCAGCTTGTATCGCCTGCCACCTCAGCAACTATAGCCTTCAGTTGCTCCGGATCGAATGGCTTCGACAGCAATCGTGCACCTTCCGGTATATTGTCTGGAAGGCCACTCTGGCCGCTTGCGACGACGATACCAAGCTCCGGATTGATCAACCTCGCGGCATTCGCAAGCTCAGCGCCGCTCATTCCGGGTAGGCCAAGGTCCGTGACAAGCACATCGAAGCGCTGTCGCGTGATCAGATCAAGAGCATCCTCACCGCTGCCAGCCTCCTCGATCTCATAGCCGGCCGATAACAGCATATCGACCATGTCCAGGCGGATGAGCGCGTCGTCCTCAACGACCAGAACCCTGATTGTCTCTGGCGTGACGTCTGGCGCCGGCTTCGTCGGCAGCATAGTCTGTGGCGAAGCGGCATCAGATCGCGACTGATTTCCGAGAACCTGACGAATTTTGCGTGCCATCGCCTCGCGCGTATATGGCTTCGATAGAAGCTCGACGCCGGCGTCCAGCCGGCCATGATGGACGATGGAATTCTCCGTATAGCCGGAGGTAAACAGCACCGCGAGACGCGGCAGGCGCTGCTTTGCCTTTCTCGCAAGCTCTGGGCTTGTCAGCGATCCGGGCATAACGACGTCGGTGAAGAGGAGATCGATCGCGATACCGCTTTCGACGATCGCCAGAGCGCTTTGGGCGTCCGAGGCTTTCAGAACGCGATAACCGAGGTCGGTCAACAGATCGATGGCGGTATCGCGAACATGATCGTCATCTTCGACCACGAGCACGGTTTCCGTGCCCCCGGCCACCGGTCCAAAATCCTGTCGGACTTCGGCATCCTCGGTTGCCAGGGCTCGTGGCAGGTAGAGCTTGACGGTCGTTCCCTGCCTGACTTCACTATAGATCTTCACGTGACCGTTCGACTGCTTGACGAAGCCGTAGACCATGGACAGACCGAGACCGCTGCCTTTTCCTTCTTCCTTGGTCGAGAAGAATGGCTCAAACACCTGTTCGAGGACGTCAGGCGCGATCCCTGCCCCCGTGTCCGTCACCGCCAGCATGACATACTGCCCCGCCTCGACCTCCAGGTGATTGCGCGCATAGGCTTCGTCGAGGAAGGCGTTGCCGACTTCTACGGTCAGCTTACCGGCGCCGGCCATCGCGTCACGGGCGTTGATCGCAAGATTGAGGACGGCGTTTTCGAGCTGGCTCGGATCGATGGAAGTATTCCACAAACCGCCGGAGACGATCGTTTCGACTTCAATCGCCTCGCCGATCGACCGGCGCAAAAGATCGTCCATTCCGGTAAGAAGCTTGCCGAGATGCACCACCTTCGGCTCAAGCGGCTGGCGGCGGCCAAACGCCAGCAGCTGGCTTGCGAGCTTAGCGCCGCGGCCGACACCCGCGAGCGCATTGGTGATCCTGCGCTCCGCCTTCTCGTTTCCTACGACATCTTTTGCCAGGAGATTGATGTTGCCGGAAACGACCTGCAGCAGGTTGTTGAAGTCGTGGGCGACACCGCCGGTCAGCTTGCCGATCGTCTCCATCTTCTGGGACTGTTGCAAAGCCTTCTGCATTTCGAAGAGCTGTGCGGTTCGCTCCTCGACGCGCGCCTCGAGATAGGCGGCGCTGTCGGCGAGAGCCACCTCCGCCTGTTTCTGATCGTCGATATCGGTATTGGTGCCGATCCAGTGCAGAACGCCGCCGTTTTGCGCCAGAACGGGAACGGCGCGAGCGATATGCCAGCGATAGGTGCCATCATTCCGGCGCAGCCGAAACTCGGTCTGATAGGTCTGGGCTGACGTTCTCGCAGCATTCCATGCTTCGGATGCAGCTTCGATATCGTCCGGATGGACCATCCCGGCCCAGCCGCTCCCACCGAGTTCCTCACTCGTCATCCCGCTATAGGCAAGGACCTGGTCGTTGAACCAGTCCAGCAACCCGTCGGCGCCAGCTGTCCAGACATGGTTGGGCATGGATTGCGACAACGTCCGGAACCGCTCCTCGCTCTGGCGCATGCGCTCTTCCGCTGCCTTGCGGATGGTGATGTCGAGAAAGAGGACGGCGAAACGGTCAGGGCCCACCTTTCGAGCATGCGCTTCATACCAGCGGTTCCCCAAGGCCGGGATATGAACCTCGAACTGCCGAGCTGTTCCTGTTTCGACGACTTCACCATAGGTGGCGATCAGGTCGCTCTGGATGCCGGGGATTGCCTGAGTAACCGGTTTCCCGACGGTTTCTGCAGCGACGAGGCCTGTCTGCCGTTCAAATGCCGGGTTGATATCGATGAACACGAAATCGATTATCTTGCCGGCATCGTCACGCATGATATCGGCGGTGAAGAAGCCCTCGTGCATCTGCTCGAACAGGCCGCGCCAGCGTTCTTCGCTCTGTTGAAGCGTGACCTCGGCTTGCTTGCGCGCGGTGATGTCGAAGGCGATGCCGACGAAGCGGCGCTTGCCGGTCCGCTCGCTCGATACCACCTGTCCGCGCCGTGTAATCCAGCGAACCTCTCCGGTAACCTGGTCGATCCGTCGATATTCGGCGTAGTCCAGCGGATTGCTGTTAGCGAGCCTCGAGGGGCCTGATATTGCCCGGTCGTCGGGATGAAGCAGGCTTACCAGCAAGGTGTCGGTCACCGTCGTATCGGCATCAAGCCCCCAGATTCTTCGATATTCGTCGGAAACATCTAGCTCGCCCGTTTCCGGATACCACTCCAAGGTGCCGACACCACCGGCCTGCTGGGCAATCGCCAGGCGCTGCTCGGTGCGGACGCGATGGGTTGTGTCCTTCAGGATCGCCAGCACGCCAAGGGGCACGCCGTCATGATCCCGGACCGGGCTGAAGTCGAGGTTCAGCCAGACATCCTGAAGCTCGCCATTGCGCTCGATGACAGCATGCCGGTCGCCAAACGACAGGGTGCGGCCGTCGAGCACGATCCTGACAACCCGGGAATTGAACGTCGCAAGCTCAGGCCATGCCTCGGAAATCGGACGACCCAGGAAATCCGGATGGCGTTGACCGGCGAAGGCGGCGTAGGCGTCATTGTAAAGCATGACGCCGTCGGTTCCCCAAAGTATCGCCATCGGCACGCCGGCGCTCATCACCAGACTGAGCGTCTGCTCCAGGACCGGTGGCCACGCGATCCGTGGCCCAAGGGGCGTGAAGCTCCAATCCAGATTGTCGATATGGGTCGCAAACCCACCGGATCGGTGGTGTTTTCGTTTTGAATTTTGTTCGTTCATGGTGCTCGGCAAACAGTTTCTGTCCCGAGCTCATATCAGACTGCGGCAAAAATGTGAATCACTCTCCACTGCCTGTCCGCGTGGCTGTAGAATACGCCGGGACAACCCCCTGTTGCCAAGCCATGCCCGCCAGAGCTTGAAGTCGAACAACGGAGGGGTCCTCCACTCGGACCGCTTGTCCCTGCACTTTTCCATCCGCCACCTACATTAGTATTAGCTGTTCAAACAACATACTTGTTCGAGGAGAAGCAGGTGGCTTATCGGGTCCGGGTTCAAACGGTCATGAGACGTGCGACCGACGACGTCTGCAGTCAGATCACTCACCTCGGCGGCGCCGGCGCGACGCATTGGAAATTGCCCGTGGAAGAGGTTATCCGGCAGATAGAGGCGGGAGAACGCGAGTTTTACGTCCAGCGGCCGATCGGCGACGAAGTCGATCTGTTTGTTGCAGTCGGCCCGGGGAAGAAAAAATACCTGATGACCCTCGCTGACTTCGACCAGCCCAAGACTCTTTTGAACCTGCCATCTTGCTTCGACAGTTAAGAACTCCGGGAACAATTTTCCGTGATTAGACTTCTTTACTTGAGACCTGCGTGATGCGAGACAGTTGGGAAACGCCTGTCAAAGTCATGTTCAACGGAGATACACGCGATAGCGCGAGCACCATGGATGCCGCCGACTGTGTCTTCAGTTGCTGCCCCGAAGAATCCGGGCCAGTCTATGACACCGCCATGCGATGCTTTGCCGAAGTCTTCGATGAACGGCAGTCACCGACTAAAGCAAGAGATGCGTTTGTCGAACTGATCGAAAGCAGTCCATCCATCGAGATCGTCGCAACACGGTGACAGCTATGATCAACGATTTGGTGCAAGCCCGCTGTTTCAGTCAACATGCTTGCACGTCAGGCGCTTGTTGCCGCGCCATCCGTCTCACCATGCTGCAGCTTTGAGAGTGGCGCCTGAAACCTCATCATCACCCCAGACGGCTGGTAGTCTAGGGAAACATCGCCGTAAGCCTTCAGGCTGGATACGACCAGCCGCGATCCGAACCCGGTCCGCGTTGGCTGCTCGACTTCAGGGCCGCCGGACTCCTCCCACCTGAACGTGAACTGCTGCGCACCGTCTTCATCGGCAACCGACCAGGTGACGGAAACCTGACCCTCAGCCCCGGACAGAGCACCATACTTCGTGGCATTGGTGCCGAGTTCATGCAGAACGAGAGACAGTGAGAGAGCGGCCTGCGGCCCGAGCAGCACCGGCGATCCCTCGAACCGCAACCTCGGGCTACCTTCCAGACCCAGGCTGACAGCGGAAGCTTCGACGACTGCGGCGACCGTGGTGCTCGTCCAGTTCTCATGCAGCAGGATGTCATGTGCCCTGGAATAGGCTGCGATACGCGATTGCAGGGCCGCACCGCCCTCCTCGATCGAGCCGGCGTTTCGAAGAGACTGCATGATGATCGACTGGACGACAGCAAGAGAGTTCTTCAGCCGATGATTGAGCTCATGCATCAGCAGCTTTTGCCGCTCGACGGCCTGCCGCTCCTCCGTGCGATCACGAAGGATTTTGAGAAAGCCTTCCGCCGATCCGTTTTCCGAGCGCAGAACCATCATCTCGCCAGAGGCCCAGAATTGCGTGCCGTCCTTGCGCAGGTGCCAACGCTCGTCGGCGCCGCGGCCCTGCTCAAGGGAAGACTTCATCTCAGCTTGCGGGATACCGGCCCGCCGATCCTCAGTGGTGAAGAAAATCGCCGCCGGCTTGCCGAGCATTTCTTCCTCGCTCCACCCCAGGATGCGGGATGCACCTTCGTTCCAGATCGTCACAAGTCCGTCGAGATCCATCGAGACGATGGCATAATCGATAGCGCTGTGCAGTACGGCCTCGAGGAAGCGTTCGCGCGCCGATGCCCTCTTGCCGTTTCGCTCGATTGGTTGATCCATCACTTTGCCCTAAGCCCCGTCCTTGCGTCCACCGCTCTATCACAGGTTAATACAGGTAAAATCAAGGCGTCAACGCCTTCTCAAGCAACAGCTTAACAAGACCATTCCGAGAACGGATCGCGCAAGCCAACCTGGATGCGTGACAGAGGTGCCGTCAGCCTCCAGACGACCCTGCCGTCTGCGAGGCTCCAGGCTGCGTGTCCCGAAAGAGCGGACGGCACCAGCCGACAAAGAACCAGCCTGCCAAACCCTTCGTCTTGCGCCAAGAGGTCAGCGTATTGCAGCGCTGGTTCGGACCAACTCAGCTCGAATTCGACCGGGTTACCGTCCTCAGCCGATGATAGCTTCCAGCTCACCGATATACCCTCGCTCTCTGTCAAACCGAAGTGCATCGCGTTCATGATCAATTCGTGGAGCGCCATGCCGATATTGAGGACGGCATTGGCATCAAGGGCGATCTCCGGTCCAAGTGCCTGGACAGGATAGACGTCTTTAAAGGGTTTGAGCTGATGCGCGATGAGGTCGGCGAGGCTGACGCCGGCCCAATCGACCTGGGAGAGGAGATCATGCGAGTGGGAGAGCGCCATGATGCGTTCGCGGATCCGCTTCTCGAAATCCTCGATCGATCCGGACCGTCCCGCCGTTTGGCGTATCACCGCAAGTATCACGGCATACTGGTTTTTGACGCGGTGATTGATCTCGCGCATCAGCAGGCGAAGCCGGCGCTCGCTCTCTCGCGTCTGCGTGACGTCGCGGGCGATGCTCGACGCCCCCATGAGCTGCCCGTCCCGGCTTTTGATCGGTGAAATCGTGATAGAAATCGGAACCAGTCGCCCGTTACGATGGCGCCGCGTGGTCTCGAACGTCTCGGGTCGCTCGCCGACTTTCAGGCGGCGAAGGATCTCTGCCTCCTCATCCCGCTTGTCGTCCGGGACGATCAAGTAGATCGATTGTTCAACAGCTTCCGCCTCGCAGTAGCCGAACATTCGCTCGGCGGCCTTATTCCAGCTGACGATCGTGCCGGAGAGATCCTTGCTGATGATCGTGTCGAACGACGACTCGACAATGACCCCAAGGCGTTCTTCGGTATGTTTTTCCATGTCCGATGAGTTTCACTGTTGAGGCTGCTGCCGGGACATTTAGGTGCCGGTCTCAGAGATCAAGTCATCGGCGAAGACAATTTTTTATCGCATTGAGGCAAGTCGGCGTGCCACAAGCGCAAAGCGCCTTCATCGACAAGACAATTCAACTCCTGATTCCTGGCGTCCCGCTTATGGGACAGGCATAAGGCTTGGGAGCCTGTACCCCGGCCATAAACGGCCGCGGGCTCATTGCAACAAAAAGCCGGAATGCTGCGTGGCAGCTTCCGGCTCGTTTGAAACGGGTGATTGGCCCGGGACTATCGGACGACCTGCACCACGGTATGGGTGCGAGGGTCAATGATCACACGCTGGTCATTAACCACCGCGTATGCTCGTTGCTCGGAACAGGCGTCAACACGACCGTTTCGGGAACGGGCTTACCCACGACGATCTCCTGGCTCACGGTCACCGGAGCCGGGGCGGGTTGCTCCTGAACATAGGTTACCACTTCCTGTGGCGGTGGATCGATTGCGGTCCCAACAATGGCGCCAGCTACGCCGCCGACTGCTGCCCCGACGGGACCACCAACAATGGCGCCTGTCACGGCGCCGCCAGCGGCACCTTTAACCGTTCCATCCTGGGCAAGCGCACCAGCGCTGCTTCCGAGTAGGACTGCGATTACCGCAGTAGAGGCGAGAATTGTTCGACGCATTGGTTTTCTCCTGTTCGGTTACCAACGACAAAAGAAGCCTTTTCGAGACTTTTGGTTCCCAACGTCACGTCACGAAATACAACAATTTGAAACAGTTACGGCGTGCAGGTCATCGAACAAGCTGGCAAAACGATCATTCTCAATTCCGGATTCAAGCTATCCTTTGAGCCGCTCACACAGCTCACAGAGGAGTGGAGAACGGTCGCTACATTAGGAGAAGAGCATGACGAACGCCTGCGAATCGTCCTACCGATCGATCAAAACATGCGTGGAGTAAACATGATTGATCCGCTCTCGGTTGAACCATTGTCCGTCTATTGGGCACGGAGAAAGACGCAAGATGCGGAAGGCGACGAATGCGAGGTCGTCCAGATCAGCACCGTGTTCGGGCACGCACGCGACTATTGGAGCGTCGCAGTGCTTGGTTCGGATCAGCATTATTCCCTGCACGACTTTGAGTTCGTAGCTCCCATCCGTGCTCCAGACGTGGACGCCGAGAACTAGGTCCTGTTGACAAAGTATGGCAGCCATATCTTTGCGGCTGCCCGGGCGAGGAATGCCGAGAAGGATTTTCGTGTCTTGTCGTATCGGGTCGCGACGCGCCGGAACTGCTTGAGACGGTTG
>NZ_KQ414542.1:5634-10333 GCF_001263295.1 Agrobacterium sp. SUL3 | reverse complement strand
GCGAGACTGTCCGCGATTTAGTGAAACGACTGTCCGGGATTTACCGGAATCGATGTCCCGTTAATCTGAAATCCGCATTTGTTTCCGCCGCTGGGCCGAACGGGGTGTTTGGGACGCACTTCTGGAACCGCTTGTCGAACTTGAATTGACCGACAACTGGCAACATATGATTGACAGCACCACGGTTCGCGGCCATTCGCAGGCTGCGGGCGCTAAAGGGGGACTTATAAAGAGGGTTTTGATCGATCACGCCGCGGCTTTACGACAAAATTCCATGCCCGCGCGGCCGGTCAGGGACGTCCTCTCGGCTTTGTCCTGGCGGGCGGCGAGACATCTGATTATAGCGCCGTTCCCGCGCTTCTCACCATACCCGTTGGCAAACCTAAATCATTCCTTGCTGACAAGGGCTACGACGGCGACTCCATCCGCGAAGCGCTGCTGATCCACGGCATTCGGCCGGTGATTCCGCCAAAAGCGAGCAGGAAAAACCCACCTTCCTGCGACTTCGAGGTTTTTAAAGGCCGCAACCACATCAAACTAATGTTCAGCCGGCTCAAACAGTTCCGACGGATTGCCACCCGTTACGACAAGACCCGTACTTCCTTCGACACGTTCCTTTCGCTGGCCGCCGCAAAAATCTGGTCGCCGCACTTCACAGAGCCTTTAGCCCAGCAATGGCTCAGATCGCCTGTAAGCCCACCATGGCCGATCAACCGGAGCCTTCGGTCCATCCGACGGTGGGGACGTGAAAATGGTCGTTATTGTTTCTCCAAAATCCGAGATGATCTCGGATGTGACTACCTCCATGCGTTCGCGGTCATCATCGCTGAAATCGTGATCGACCAAGAATTCGAGGACAATCTTGTTGCCACTCCGGCCGCAGGTAACGGCGGCGAGCGTCGATGATACGGCCCCGAGCAAGGCGCGTTGCACACTAAGTCGAAGTCGTATTTATCGTGAGCGTCCGGCGAAAGCGTTTTCGGGTGTCGAGAGATGGAAGCTATGAGCCGCGTTTCATTTCATCGGCCATGACGCGGTCGATTATTTCAGGATCGCACTGTGTGTCGATGAGGAACTCGCGGATACCGCCGTCCCACGTCCTGATGTCGGCAAGTAGGCTTTGAAGTTCTTCGATGCCAGTCTCGGTTAGACCCTTCGTGCCATCTTCAGTGCCATCGCTGACGTAAACCAGTTCGCCCTCGGAGATGTTGTCCGGGTTTGCGGTCACTTCTTCGATCAGTTCGAGGTTCTCTCCAATCATGCCGGCGACTTGGCTGAGCGTATAGATGAACCTCGAGCGAGCCATCAGGCGGCCTCGCATCGAGCGTTTGCCGGCATCCAGTTCCAGGGCAGCAGATCTTCAAGTCGGTCTTTGGGGTGATCCTGGATCCGGGTCAGGACATCTGTCAGGTAGAGCTCCGGATTATGACCGTGCAGTTTGACCGTTTCGATGATGGTCAGGATGTTGGCGATGCGCTCACCGCCCTTGTCCGAGCCGGCAAACAGCCAGTTCTTCCTTCCAATTCCGAGTGGACGCATGGCTCGTTCCGCGATGTTGTTGTCGATTTCGACACGGCCATCGTCGACGTAGACGCTCAAGGCCGTCCATCGCGACAGCGCATATCGCATCGCCTCGGCCAGCCGCTGCTTCTGTGGCAAAGTTGAGAGTGTCGCCTCTATCCAGGTCTTCAGCTCGTCCAGAATGGGTCTGGCGTGGTGTTGGCGCAGGGTACGACGCTCATCAGCCGACATGCCGCGGATAGGATCCTCGATATCGTAGAGCGCGCCGATGCGCGACAGCGCTTCGGCGGCGATCGGCGATGGCTTCAGCTTGATCACGTCATGGAACTTGCGACGTACATGCGCCATGCAGGCGGCCTCAACGATCTGGTTGCCGTAGAGTTGTCTGTAGCCGCTATAACCGTCGGCATGCATGACGCCGCTGAAGCTTGCCAGGTGGTCAGCCGGATGTGTGCCCTTTCGATCAGGACTGTAGTAATAGGCGATGGCTGCGGGAGTGGTAGCTTGATAGCCACTGCCGTCGAAGACGTAGACCCAGACCCTGCCGGTTTTTGTCTTGCCCCGTCCGGGGTCGAGAACATCGACCGGGGTATCGTCCGTATGTATTCGGTCAAGCGCGGCGATGTGGGCCCTGATCAACAAGACGATTGGTGTCAGCAAAGCGGATACGCGGCCGACCCAATCGGCCATCACGGAGCGCGATATGTCTATTCCCAGCCGATCATACATCTCTGAGAGACGGTAGAGCGGAATGTGATCATCGAACTTGGAGACCATGATATGGGCGAGCAATCCAGGCCCGGGCTTGCCGCGCTCGATCGGCAAGGTTGGCATCTCGCCAGCCACTGTCGTATCGCATTCCTTGCAGATCATACGCTTCTCGACATGCCGAACAATCTTGACCGACGCCGGCACGTGTTCCAGCACCTGAACCACCCTGTCGGGCGCCTTCAGGAACGAGGTGCCACCGCAGGTCGGGCAATTACAGGGAGCCGCATAGATCAGCTCTTCGGTGGCGAGACCATCGGGCAATGGTTTGCGCTTCGGCTTGTCCGGCGCGTCGTCCAACTCCGGCAAGGGTGTTTTCCCGGAGCGCAATTCAGCCTCGGCACGGGAAGCCTCAATCTCCTCCAGCATCAGTTCGAACTGCTCTATCTTCCGGTCGATCTTTTCCGAAGAGGCGCCATGCTGCCGATGTCGGAGAAGCTCCAGTTGCGCGCGAAGAAGCCCTATGATGGAGTCTCGCTTGATGACCTCGGCTTCCTGGCTCTCAAGCTTCGCCGCCTGTTCGGCGACCAGTGCGCGCAAAGCAGTGAGTTCGTCCTGACTGTCCAGCGGCGCTGTTTCCATACCCGCAAATCTAGCCGATTTGCCTCTGACGCGCCAGCGTTAAGCCTCGGATGCCCCTGCAAAATATAGCTTTTATCCCGTTCGGCCAGGAGCGGACGTCCATGCCGGGCGGCGCCAATCAATCCCCTCAACCAGCATGGAAAGCTGCGCCTGCGTCAGGTGCGCGACACCTTCTTTCGCTGTCGGCCAGGGAAAGTATCCGCGCTCCAAAATCTTGTAGAACAGGCAGAACCCCTGGCCGTCCCACCACAGAAGTTTTATTCGGTCAGCGCGTTTTCCGCGGAAGCCGAAGATTGCTCCCGAGCCCGGCACCTCCTTCACGACCGTCTCGACCAGTGCGGACAGACCATCAATGCCACGCCGCATATCGGTCACTCCGCAGGCCAGATAGACCCTTACATTCCCCGATGGCCCGATCATGCCGCCTCCACGCAAGCAACTAGCGGGCCGAGCAGCTTCAACTCAACGTCTATCGGCACCTTCAGGCACCGACCGTTCCGCAGCAATATCTCGACCATCACTGGCGTCGACCGCGTGGTGGGCGTCTGACGTGCACTCACATCCTCCGTGATTTCCACTGGAAGGAACACCGTCGGTCGATCAACGTAGTTGAACGACTTCCGCCACAAGCGGATCTGGCCAGGATGAACGTCATGCCGGCGCGCCACCTCACCAATGCGAGCACCGGGTTCATCAGCTTGCGCCAGTATCCTCAGCTTCGC
This sequence comes from Agrobacterium sp. SUL3, assembly GCF_001263295.1. Taxonomy (NCBI): domain Bacteria; kingdom Pseudomonadati; phylum Pseudomonadota; class Alphaproteobacteria; order Hyphomicrobiales; family Rhizobiaceae; genus Agrobacterium; species Agrobacterium sp. SUL3. Next base: position 6,740 of record NZ_KQ414542.1, on the reverse strand, counting down.
CTCGTCCGACCAGCGCCGCCTGCGCTCAGTACCGGAAATGATCTCCATGCGAGCCATGAAACCTCTTTGTTCTGGTATTAATGTCAGCACTAATGCTGGTTCGAATGCCAGAACATCGCCTGATTTTCCCGATCAGCAAAAACAGCTCACCGGACGCTCACTATTTATCGATCAGGTGCGGACATCGAATCCTCCGTTAGGAGCGATCTAATCGCATTATCACTGCTGACTTGGTCAACAGGACCTAGCTGTGCTGCGCCGGATCGACGGACTGCATTTTCACTACCCCTTTGCCGGAAATCGGATGTTGCAATGGCTCTTAAGGGGAGAAGGGCTGGCGACTGGACGGCACGTAGTCCGCTAATGAAGACCCTGGGCATCAAGGCGATCAACGGTCGCTCGTATATATCGAAACCGGCACCTGGGCACAAAATTTACCCTACCTGCTTCGAAAGCTGACGGTCACCAGACCCAAACCAGGTCTGGGTGATGGACCTGGCCTATGTTCCGATGGCTTGCGGATTCGTCTATCTCTGCGCCGATGTGGGCTGGTTCAGTCGGAGGGTTCTGTCGTGGCGGCTATCGATCACGATGGAGGCAGCCTTCTGCATCGAAGCAGTCGAGGAAGCGCGGGCCCGTTATGGCATACCCGACATATTCAATATGGACCATGGATCGCAGTCCACCTCAGTGGACCTCACGGGGTGCTGAAGAAAGCAGAAGTCGCAATCTCAATGGACGACAAGGGTGCGTGGCGGTACAATGTGCTCGTCGAGCGCCTCGGTTTCGATCAAATACGACGAACTATACCCGCATGCCTATAAAACGGTGTGCGAGGCCCGCGTTGGCATCGGCCGCTGTCTGACCTCTTACAACAGCCGATGCCCACATTTATCCCTTGACCGGCAAACGCCGGATCAGGCCTAATTCAACGCGATGGCACCAATGATGATCGCGGCATAATCGAGGCGGTAATCCACTGAACGAAACGCCCGAAGCTGTTCAGACAAACCGAGCCTCCTCTGTCCTCCAAACCCTCGAAGGCATCTGCCGGACCACCAGCTATCCTAAGACGATCACGGTGGATAACGGAAGCGAGTTCATCT
>NZ_KQ414542.1:0-5604 GCF_001263295.1 Agrobacterium sp. SUL3 | reverse complement strand
CGGAAGCGAGTTCATCTCCCGTGATTTCGACCTTTGGGATTATGCCAACAACGTCAAGTACAACAAGCTCCGAGCGTAATGTCTGAGCGCTCATTCGTTCCTGACCATTGCGGATTCCCGCGAGAAGTTAAACACTTGGCGCCGATACTGTTACGAGGAACGTCCTCACTCGCCTATCGGATATAGCGTACCGATTGACCTGAATAATCCCTGTGGCCCAACCGGCCCGGCATCGAAATGAGAGCCGGGAAACTCTAATTCCCGGCGGTGCAAGATTCGGTCTCAGAGCAAAAAGCCGAGGCACTAAGAAACTCTGAAAAGCCTGGTAATCTTGTTAAACAAAGAGGCAGATTTCGACTCAAGTATCGCATTCTCCCGTTCGAGATCCTCTATAGCTGCAAGCCGCACAGCTAACAAATCCCTAGCCTCCTGCAGTGCTGCGCTAGACATAACTAACCGCTTCTCCAAGTCAGATATAATGTCGAACCGTTCAAGAGCCAAGCTTTGGGCGTCCGACAACGCCTTCGAAGTTGCTTCCAACTGATTGGCAACTTCATTGGTTCTTACTAAGTGATCAATTCGTTTACTAGGGTCGACTTCATCGCGACCTACTCCGCGTACATCCGACAAAGGCTCATGGTTCGTACCTCGTAAGCCGATCCAAGAATGGATCTTGCCCAAATCCTTAACAAAGCTCGCACCGAGTGCCGCGAATGCGTGCGTTTTCTCGATGACTTCTGGAAAATATTGGGGTTTGCTGAGCATCGCGACTACCACGTCATCTAACGTCTTAGCTGGCAGTAGAAAATCATTGTGGATGTGCTTCCTCAAATCGGCTCCGAACTCCCTGCCACGAGGAATGGCCACCAGCGCAATCTCTTTCGCGAGCCCAAACATATTCTCAGCATTGCGCCTAAAATTATCTGGATTAAAAGCACTGGAAACGTGAAGAAAAGTATCGTAATCGCATTTCTCCAATGCAGAAAACGTCTTACTTGCCTCATCCACACTGTTGCATTCCGCATAAATCAAAGGAGCAAATTTCTCCAAAGTATTTGCTGCACCCTTAATTACAACATGTTCCATTCCCTCAGCGTCAATCTTAATAAGGTCACAGCGAGATAGATCTAGCGAGTCAATAGTTATTGATTCAACAAGTTGTCTTTTTTCTGATTGTTCTGAATTATTGTCGGATTGTTGAGGCAGCGGCAAAGCTATAGCACTACCAAAGCTCGCGTCCTCGTCAACATCGATAGCCTTAATTTCTTGTTGACCGATAACGTCACCAGCAAGCACATTATACGGCGTAACATTTGCGGAACCGTTTAGGTCCAAATTAGATCGCAACAAATTAAACGATTTTTTTTGAGCTTCTATTGCAATTACAGACCCTTCTGATCCGACCAAGTTGGAGAACGCTAGCGTGTGTGTTCCGACGTAAGCACCCACATCAACAACAGTCATACCCGGTTCTATAAACTTTGAGACAAAGTCAATTTCATTTTGAGCCCATTCTCCATATAGGCGCAGGGAAGTAGAGACGGCCCCGATGTCGTGCGAGAATGTTCGCATCTTTCCATAACGGCATTCAACAACCTCAGACACTGCTCCCGCCATTTGTTTATTTACCATTTTATTTTCCAAACCGACCATTCTCGAAAGAGTAGGCAATAGAGAGCGAACGTTTTCAAAAATACTATGACAGCATAAGTATTTTTTTAATTCTTTCTATTTTTTCCGCCTGATGTCTACGCTTTTTCTTGAACGGAAGCACAAAGAATCTCTTTATCTTAAGGGCTTTGATCAATAACTTTAGCTCCTTTTTTGTTGGGATTTGCGGCGAATCCACCTGCACGCGTTCGGTAGCCTCCAAATCGCTCAGCCTTGTCCAAACGTATCGCGCTTCTCTCCGAGCGGCGTCCAAAGCTAAGAAGGCGCCCTCATCTTTGGTCCGTTGCGTATCAAATAAGCTTTTCCACAACTCGGCAGCGACACCAGAGCCTTCAGCTAAACTAATTGCCCGCCTAGTATTAAATATCACATTTTTTGTATTTTCTAAACGACGTCGACCGTATTTCGCATCCGGCTCCAAATAAGTTCCTTCACACCACTCATTCCAGGAATGCAAGAACACGATACGTTCCTCCGGCTTACGATAAACATACGTATCCATCAAAGCTTGAGATAGCCAGTTTTCATAGCCTGAACCCTCAATGTTTAAATGAACTATTCCGCGCGATTTATATCGAGCAGTGTTGTCCCAAGGCAGCATCACGGTCTTGAACCGTTTCCGGTCAGGACGTTCATTTCCAGCATGAAACGAAGCGAATTTTTGATAGTCGATCAGCCGACCCTCGAAATCTGGATCCACCAACGGGCGCTCTGGGGGGGCGATTTCAACGTTTTCGGGCGTGACATTTGACGGGATCTCGTACGACGCGTCGAACCCATAAAACCGTGGGTGCTCTTCGCCCTCGATCCATCCATCAGCCTTAATGAGATAAAGGCCGGGAAATCCGTTTTTCAATGCCGCTTCGCGCCATCGCTCTGTGGTATTCAATATATTCGGAAACAGGTGCGTCTTATAGATCATAAGTACAGGCTTCCCATCGATCTTAACATACCTTGAATCTCTGAAAATATCAAACAAACCATCGATAAAGACCATGTCGTCAAAATCAGAGTGTTCCTGTGCAATGATTACTTCTTTATCTCCTCCATCCCAGCGCTTGCTCCAGTTTTCATTGGCCCACATGAATAAGAACGGCATGTCTGAGTCGGATTTCAGAAATTCTTCTATTGGATCATATAAAATTTTCTTGCCAGCAAAATAGTAATAGTAGAAGCAAAAACCGTCTATGCCGTGGGATCTGGCAAGTTCAATTTGCTTTTGCAATACTAAAGGTGAACGCAAGTCGTAGTAACCCAGTTCGCCGGGAATCTTTGGCTGGTAGTGACCGGCGAACAATGGTTTTGCTTTCGTTACGTTATGCCACTCCGTAAAGCCCAAACCATGCGCCCAGTTATTTTCGTCGATAGGATGGAATTGAGGCAGGTAGAACGCAAATGTTCGCGGAAAAATGTTAGATTTCGGATCTCTTGTGACCAAATCGCTTACCGGTGACTCTACATCGAGAGCTCGTGATAATGAGTCGGGTGATAGAGAATTGGAAACTGCGAAAAGCTCGCTCCGATGATTTTCGACAGTTCTCGAAATCGTCCAATTAGCCCCTGTGTTGAATATTTGCCAATAGCGCCGGCCATTACCGGGGTTTTGAAGATAGTGGACAATTGGAGGCGCCCCGATACTAGCCACTTGTGGGTACTGATTCGAATACCAAGCGGCGTCAAAGCCAGGCAAAGTACCTACTGTCCGTGAGCCGTCGGTCGACAAGTAATGTGTCAGTGGGTCAATTTCCCCCCCAGCCAGTTCTTCTGTGTGCAATTCGTACCACGCTTCATCGAATAATCCAGATGATTGGACCAGGTCGCGATGCTCAGTACTGACAAATTTTAAACTCGCTCGCTCGTCTTCCGGCGTGATGGCGAGGCCGGCCAAAACAGCGGAGTTAACATAGCTTACCGCCTCAACCACCTGTGTAACTGACAGGTCGGCTACACTGCCACTGAGATTTTGAACAATCTTTACGCCAGCGTGCGATTCAGCATAATATCCTGTATAAGGGTTATACTTCTTAAATGCACCGTGCTGACCAAGTAATATTACTCCCGGCACTTTCTGAGCGTTAGCCATGTGCGCTGGTCCGCTATCAATACCGATAAAAAACCTTGCTCCTCTAATCACAGCGCCCGTCTCAAGCAGATCGGTTTTGTTAATGAGGTTAGTAACGAGGTTCCCGAGGGAACTCTCGCTAGTTTTGGCATTGCCGATCTCGATTACATCTATTCCGTGATTTTCTTTTATCTTGCGGACAAGCTCTGCCCACTTTTCATCGGTCCAGTCTTTAATAGGAGAATTTGACGTTCTGTGGATTACACAGTACGGTTGAGCAAGGTTGAGTCGAGACACCGACTCTAAGACGTGCTCAGGCAGATAAATTTTCGGCGCAGCGGAAATGGGCGGGAGTCCCGCGCCAATCGAAAACGCTTGGAGTAACGGGCCGTAGTCTAGCCATTCGTAGGCACTGACAAATGGATTTCCGTGTCGCTTTATCAGAGGAATTCGACAGCACTCGCAAACCCTGTAGTTTACATGAAGGTCTACTACTAGGTCCGCATCGGTGTGATTAGCAATTTTAATCCAGTCTGTGAGGCACTCGACTTCAATAACGTGGTCGATAAACGGATTGTGAGCTACGAGAGGCCGAAATTTTCTCGAGATAATCCAAGTCAAATTGGATTCGGGAAACTTCTTCTTTAAGTACCGGGCGACTGGTTCACACGCGATAATGTCACCAATATGTTCGATTAAAGCAACCAAGATTTTCATCATCTTCTCCACACCGGGCGTCTGAACTGGCTATGCGTTACCAGACTCTTCGATAGTATCCAATGACCTATCGAACAGAATCTTAGTAAGCGGTGTGCCGCTCACACGTTGACGTATGTAGTCGGATCAGATGCCACCACGTGAAGCGACATGACAATCGTGCGCCAACAGCGACCATTGCGCTGGCCTCTGACGCAAGCTACGAGGAGAGCGACCGTCCCCTTGGATACCTTCCATGAGATACTTCGTCATATCGCTATTGCTCATTGTCCTTTATGCGCTATCGCCCCTGTTGACTGCATTCTTTGTCGAAAGTGTAGCTCAAGCCAGCGGATGCAAGTCAGATATCCGATACGGAGTGACCTGCCCGTCCGGAACATCTCTCGTCCACCCCTTTGATGCCAATCTGCTTGGTAACTTGTACTCGTATGCACGCTACTTCGCCGTGACTATCCTCACTGGAGGATTCATTTTCACTGTATGGCTCGTCACGCTGCTTGGATATGCGATAGCGTCTTCTAGGCGTCACCGGTGAGCGCTATCGAATGGAAGGACAGCAGCTTCCGGCCGACTGCGGCACTTGGGAACGCGTTACTCGACCGGATAATTCCACAGTAGAAGTTTATCGATCCGCTCGTCCTTGCGGGCGATATGTTCGTCCTTGCTGGCTATCGCGACGTCCTTGGCCGCCTCGCGTGCCTGCGCCGCGATCAGCATCGCCTTCAGGGCGGCAATATCATCGGGAAGGTCGGCGGCATCAAGCATGGCCGGAAACTATCAAATCCGACCCGATTTGACTTCGGAATTCGCGGTACTGAGTCATCGTGCCGGAGCTATTCGATCGCTTCCGGTGTTCTCGTCTGGACGGCATGAACCCTTCGCCAATCGAGGCCTGCGAACAACGCTTCGAGCTGGGCGTGGGTCAACGTCATCAGGCCATTCTTGATGCCAGGCCAAGTGAACGTGCGCTCTTCTAGCCTTTTGTAGGCCATGACGATTCCAGAGCCATCCCATTAGATCAGCTTCAACCGATCCGCCTTGCGTGACCGGAACACGAAGACCGTTCCGGTGAAAGGGGTAAGCGGCAAGGAGACCCCATCTGGCGGGTCTGATGCTGAGTAAGGTATTTCGGGCATACGAGTTCTTTGGATGTG
>NZ_KQ414541.1:0-10420 GCF_001263295.1 Agrobacterium sp. SUL3 | reverse complement strand
CGGAAAAATTGATCTCCTCCAAGCCCGCGTCATCGGCGCGGGATAAAATCCATCACCACCAAAACTGCGTCAGAGCCACACCTACCTGCCTCGTCCATCTGGAGCGCAATCGCTACAGCGTGCCGGCATCCTTCGCCAACCGACCGGTGAGCTTGCGCGTCTACCCTGATCGGGTCGTCGTCGCCGCAGAAGGTCAGATCGTCTGCGAGCATCGTCGCGTCATCGATCGCTCCCATGACCGACCGGGACAGACCATTTACAACTGGCGGCACTATCTGGCGGTGGTGCAGCGCAAGCCAGGCGCTCTGCGCAATGGCGCACCGTTCGCCGAACTCCCCGAAGCATTCGGGACCTTGCAGCAATATCTCCTGAAGAAGCCAGGTGGTGATCGCGAGATGGTCGATATCCTGGCGCTCGTCCTTCAGCACGATGAACAGGCCGTGCTATCGGCGGTCGATATGGCACTGAAGTCCGGCGTTCCGACCAAGACGCATGTGCTGAACCTGCTGCATCGACTTGTCGATGGCAAATCCTTCACGCCGCCAACCCTCGACGCACCACAGGCCCTGACGCTCACCAATGAGCCCAAGGCCAATGTCGAACGATACGATACCTTGAGAAAGACGGAGGTCCGCAATGCGTCATAACCCAGCAAGCGGCGCGATCGTTATCATGCTGCGTCAACTGAAGATACATGGCATGGCCCACGCCGTCGGTGATCTGACCGAGCAAGGATCGCCGGCGTTCGAGGCTGCCATTCCAATCCTGTCCCAGCTTCTCAAGGCGGAAACGGCTGAACGAGAGGTCCGATCGACCGCATATCAACTCAAGACGGCACGCTTTCCGGCCTACCGTGACCTGAACGGCTTCGACTTCGCCAGCAGCGAGATCAACGAGGCGCTCGTGCAGCAACTCCATGGCTGCGACTTCCTCAACGACGCCAACAACATCGTCCTGGTCGGCGGTCCCGGCACGGGCAAGACGCATATCGCCACGGCCATCGGTGTCCAGGCCATCGAGCATCATCACAAGCGGGTTCGGTTCTTCTCGACCGTGGAATTGGTCAATGCTCTCGAGCAGGAGAAGTCCCAAGGTCGTCCAGGACAGATCGCCAACCGCCTGGCACACTCCGATCTCGTGATCCTGGACGAACTCGGCTACCTGCCATTCAGTGCTTCAGGCGGTGCGCTGCTATTCCATCTGCTGAGCAAACTCTACGAGCACACGAGCGTCATCATCACGACGAACCTCAGCTTCAGCGAATGGGCCAGCGTGTTCGGCGATGCAAAGATGACCACGGCATTGCTCGACCGGCTTACCCACCACTGCCACATCTTGGAAACCGGAAACGACAGCTTCCGCTTCAAAAACAGCTCGGCCCATGAGCCCAAAACGACGAAGGAGAAACGCAGGAACTTGACCACTACGACCAGCACAAACGATATCTAAAGGCGGGTCACTTCTCGGTGGAAACGTCCGCACCCCCGCCGGGTCAGCTCTCAGTGGAAATCAACAAGCCTCGGACGTTTTGAGCGCATATGCACGGGAGTCGGGGATAGGTGCGATACTCGCCCTTCCGCCAAACCCTCACCGCATGATAACGTTACGCGCTGGCGGCCAATTCGACAGGCACGCGCTCCAACTCATCAACATAACCTTCTTTGATATTTCGGATCGCTGGCAAAGTCGCGATAAAGGCGGCGACGCAGGACGGATCGAACTGACTGCCAGCGCGGCTACGGATGTGAGCGACAGCCTGCTCGACGCTCCAAGCCTCTTTATATGGTCGGACGGTCGTGAGCGCGTCAAAGTTATCGGCAATAGCCACGATACGGCCGGCGAGCGGGATTTCCTCACCGGACAATCTACGCGGATAGCCCTGCCCGTCCCATCGCTCGTGGTGAGACCCCGCGATTTCTGCCGCGAGACGGAGAAGGCTTGACCGAGATTCATTCAGGATATCGCAGCCGATCAAGGTGTGCGTCTGCATCTCCGAGAACTCTTGTTCGGTGAGCTTGCCCTTCTTCAGGAGGACCGCGTCACGTATACCGACCTTCCCGATGTCATGCATCGGCGACGCCAGCCTGATGTTGGAGCAGGTCTCGGGTGGGAGGCCCAGCGCCTGCGCGATGGCTTCGGAATATGCCGCGACACGCTTGGTATGCAGGCCGGTTTCCGAGTCCTTGTAGCTGGCCGCAATCGAAAGGCGGTCGATGATTTCCTCCTCGCGCGCTCTGATTTCCTCCGTCGCCTTCTCGATTTCCTGGCGCAGCCACTCCGCCTTGTCCGCCAGTTTGTTACGGGCCTCGACCAAAGCGACGAGATTGCGCATCCGCGCCTGGAATTCCAGCGGGTTTACGGGCTTTGTTAGAAAGTCGATCGAGCCAGCGTCCAGGCACGTCATGCGGGTCGCGAGGTCAGTGTCAGCCGTGACCATGACATAGGGCTTGTCACGGTATTTTTCGAAGAAATTGATCTCGCGAAGCAACTCGACACCGTTGTAACCCGGCATCTGGTAATCGACCACGGCGATGTCGAATTCCAGTTTCGGCATCGCGGCGAGGACCTCCGCCGGGTCGGTAAAGGCCAACGGTTCGCAACCCTTGATCTTCGACACCAGCTTCGAAAGAAACATGAGGTTGGTACGGTTGTCGTCCACAATAAGAATGCGCATGCACTGTCTCCTCATGCGGCCCGTTTTGTCCGCTGCGTTTCTATCTCGGCGGCGATGGCCGCCAGTCCGGACTGGGAAGCACGTTTCTCCCTAAGAGACTGCGCGATGAGTGCGACGCTATCGAAACCGAGGTTTCCCGCTGCGCCCTTTAGTGTATGCAGCAACCGATCAACCTCATCTGACCTCTCATGTATCATCGCCTTGGCGAGATCAGCGAGAATTTGAGATGCGTCGTCAAAGAACGCGTCCAGCAATTCGTTATACGCATCATCCCCAAGCGCCTCGACTATCTCGGCTTGACGGTTGTTCAACGCCTCGTCCGGGACGATCACAGGATCCGATGCCACGTCAACCCCTGCACCACCCTTTCCGCGAACCTCGAAAGTGGAAATAAGCCGGGCGAGTTGGTTCTTCGTCACGGGTTTGGATTGGAACCCGTTCATGCCGGCGGCCGCGCACAGACGGCGGTCGTCTACTGAGGCGTTTGCGGTCATGGCGACTATCGGTATGTCGTTTCCCGTGCCGCGGATCGCCCTTGTCGCCTCTATTCCGTCCATACGCGGCATCTGCATGTCCATCAGCACCAGGTCGAACCGAGACGCGGAAATCATTTCGACCGCTTCGGCTCCGTCGCTAGCCACCTCGACACCCTGTCCGAGATGGCGAAGAAAGCCAGCCGCGACCTGCTGGTTTACAAGGTTATCTTCCACAAGCAGGATGCGGAGATTGGGTATCACGCCAGCAAAGTCAGCTGGAGCTTCAGACAGCACCGTGGCCCTCTCGTCGGCCCTGTCAACCGGGATTTCAAACCAAAATGTGCTACCCTGTCCCTTGGCACTCCGCACGCCGATCCGGCCGCCGAGGGATTCGACGATTTCTTTGCAGATGATCAATCCCAACCCGGTTCCGCCGTAGTTTCTGGAAATGCTCGCATCGACCTGGGAGAAGGGTTTGAACAGGCGGCCCTGCCCTTCCTCGTCGATCCCGATCCCCGTATCGGTAACCGCGAACTTCAATAGCGTACGGTCATCGCTGTCTTCCTCAGAGAGCTTCACCGCGACCATGCCGTTCGACGTGAACTTTATGGCGTTGCTTAGGAGATTGAGGACGACCTGACGCAAACGGGTCTGGTCTGTCATCACGACAGTTTTGCTGTGTTCGTTGGGCAAATCGGCGACGAGCGTATTGCCCTTCTCCGCAGCCCGGTCGCGGAGCATTCCCACGGTATCGGACACCAGAGCGCCGACATCGACAGGAGCGAGTTGGACATCGATCTTGCCGCTTTCCATCTTCGCGAAGTCGAGAATCTCGTTGAGGATTTCCAGCAGCGATTGCCCGGAGCGGCGGATTGTCTGGACCGCTCCGCGAACGCGCTCGGGCAGGTCCGACAGCTCGAGAAGTTCCGCCGTCCCGAGAACAGCGTTGAGCGGCGTGCGGACTTCGTGTCCCATGGTCGCCATGAATTGCGACTTGGCCCTGTTCCCCGCCTCCGCGGCGGCAAAGGACTCCCTCAGCTCCCGCGTCATATCCTCGAATTCAAGACCTGCCGCCCGGACGGACTTCAACTGCCGCCTGAGGGATATGACGAGGATGCCGACGCTGAGCGAGAGGACTGCGGTCACGGCTCCCGTCTTGAGCTGAAGTGATTGCAGTGCCTCCCTCGCGTCCGCGCGCTCGGCACTGACCTTGTTGTTAGTGTTGGTCAGCAACTCTTCGGTGTTCTTCATCAAGCCCTTCATGTCGGAAACGAATTCCGCGAGCACGCCGGCGTCCAGATGATGCCCCGCCGCGATCCCGTCGAACATCGCGGCTTTCGACATAACTGCGGGCTCGATATTCGAGACAAGCTGGGCCAGGCCGGGGGTTTCGCCCAGGCGGAGGTCCAGATTAGCCTTTTTGAGAAGCGCCATACGGGAATACAGGATGTCGTACCGTATCGTCAGATTTGAAACGGTTTCGTCCGAGAGATCTCGACGTACGAGCATATCGTAGGCGACCTCGCTCAGCCGCCTCGTTTCCCGGTCAAGCTGGTAGACGGACCACAGGGCGTTCTCGCGGATTCCGTCCTGTAGCTCCTGATATTTCCCGTAAATTCCAGAAAGAAGGTAGATAAGGCCAATCAACAGCAAGACGGCAAAACCCTGCAGGAACGCAGTGCCCTTGCTAACACGCCGAATGACATCCCCGTTCTTCCCGGCTCTGTCCATGGTTACTTGACCTCGATCGACTTGATCTGCCAGACGGACCGCGAAAAGTACTTTTCGTTGTAGAGCGATTGGTCCTTGTCAAACGGATAGATCATGAACAGCGGCCCCTTGTCGCGAACTGACATCGTGTCGCCGTTCATCCTCGATGCCAGAATGCTGTCGATCTTGGTGGCATCCTCCATCGGCACCTCGGCCGCGTAGTCATTGAGAGCGACGAGCTTGATACTTGTCCCCTTGGCCCCGGCCGCTTCGAGAACCGCGCGGAGCAGCGGTCCGGAAAACTCGACCTTTCCGGTCGTCCAGGGGGTTTCCATCGTTCCCTTCCGCCCGGGCAACGCCTCAAGCATAGCAAGGTCGAACTCGGCCGATTTCCCGGCGTTCGGGTGGGAGAGCTCGCCTGAGACGGTCAGAATGACCTGCCCTTTCGGCGCGTCGAGCGCGAAAGCCTGACTGGCAAGGAGGGTTGCGGCAAGGGCCGCGATGCGGATTGCGGAATGCATTGGGGAATCCTCGCGTTCGCCGAAGCGGGAGGCCTCGACCGTCAAAAACGACATGCCAGGAGGGCTGGTGTCCACGCGTCTGCCATGGGAGCAGACCTGTGACGGACCGTCGTCATGACGGCCTGGGCAAGATGCCCGACACCCCAAATTTAGGGCAGAGTCGTTGAACGAACGTGAATCAGTCCGTGAAAATGCGGTGTAACTCTCTTTGCGAGTCGCCCAGATCGTCGGCATGGTTAAGCCGAGCTTGAGACTGGCGCTTTGGGACGTTTGATGGACGCAAGATGAACGCAGCGGAGATCATGCCGCCGCCGCGTTCATCGATATTTTCGGGGAAAACTGCACCTAAAGCGTCGATAGAAAGTTGAAATCGCCCGAATGATTAAACTTATAGGTATCCGCATTAACCTGTACTTAATACTTTGCCCCCAGATTTGGTGCCAAGGACGCGCACCGATCCCGAGAAACGTTGAATATGCTAAGCCAAGCCAAAATCGCTGAATTGCCTGACGATCTGGCATCCCTACCGCGGCATCGCCGGATGAGCGACGACGCCGCGGTGGCGTTGGCAAAGCGCGCCGTTCCTTTCGATTTCGTTAGCGTCAGCGGTTTCGATCTCGGATCGTATAAGGTCGGCAACTTCAACAGCGTGACCTCAAGCTTTCCCCCGGCCTTTGTGGAGGCCTATGCCGGAGAAAAGCTCTACCTAAACGATCCAATGGTTTTGGTCGGAAAAGACGGCGCTGATGTCGTGACCGAAGAGAGCGTAGCGGGCCGTTATGAGATGCCCCAGCGTCTCGCCTACCTTTTGCGCACCTTCCGCATATCCCGTCGGATCGCTTTCTTCCTGCGTCGCAGCGGACACAATTACGGTTCCGTCGTCTTCGCAAGGGACGGCGCGCCATTCGGGGCCGACGAGGCCGAGTATCTGGGCATGATCGCCACCCCTCTCCACGAGCGATTGACCCGCCCGCTTCTAGACCGGTTCGGCCCACAGATCGTCGGACTGCTCGACGGTGAAGTTGAATGCATACGCCTAGCCGGCCAGGGGATGACCAGCGAAGAAATCGCCTTTGCGTCGAGGTTTACCCGCGAGACCGTGGACAGCTACCTCAAATCGGCAACAAAAAAGCTACAGGCGCGCAATCGCGCACATGCGATCGCAATTGCCATCCGGCATCGGCTGATAGACTAAATCAGTCCCAATCCCAAACATGATCAAGTGCTGTCTTTTTGGGCAATTTCCCAAAAAGAACGCATTCGCTCGGCTTGTCGCGATTTTCTTAATCCTCCGTTAGGAGGTCACCCCTATTTTCGGGGTTATCGAAGGAAGACGGCCTCCACATTCCCGGCTTTCGAGATTGACCAGCGAGCCAAAAGCGCCGGCCACCACACTTCATCATTAACAAGACACCGGACGGTTGACCCGTCCCGGGTCTTCCATGTCCGACATTGGCGACTGCCCGCTCATCCGGGCAGCGGCTGCTTCTGCACGCTCTCGCCATCGGCAACAAAGAGGAATGCATATGAAAATACCGTATTTCAGTCAGTCCGACAGCGATGCCGTATTGTCCGCCATGAGCAAGTCGCAGGCGATCATCGAATTCGACCTGAACGGAACCATCCTCACCGCAAACACCAACTTCTGCGCGGCTCTCGGTTACGAGCTCTCCGAGATCGTCGGCCGCCATCACCGGATGCTCGTCGATTCCGTCGAAGCGAGTTTGCCTGAATACCGCACATTCTGGGACCGTCTCGCTCAGGGCCACTTTGACCGCAAACAGTACCGCCGCATCGCCAAGGGCGGGCGCGACGTCTGGATCGAAGCGTCGTACAATCCGGTTTTCCGCCGGGGCAAGCCATACAAGGTCGTCAAGTTCGCGACCGATATTACCGCGATCAAACAGAAGGCCGCCGAAGACGCGGGAAAGCTTGACGCGCTCTCGAGGGCGCAGGCGGTCATCGAATTTACTCCGAACGGTGAAATTATCACCGCTAACGAAAACTTCCTGAAGACCGTTGGCTACCAGCTGTCCGAGATCGTCGGAAAGCACCATTCGATCTTTTGCGATCAGGACTATACCCGCACGCCCGACTACCGTGTTTTCTGGGACCGCCTGCGCTCCGGCGAGTTTGTGTCGCAGGAATTCATGCGGATCGGCCGCGCGGGCAACAAGGTCTACATCCAGGCTTCTTACAACCCGATCTTCGGCGTGGACGGAAAGGTCTTCAAGGTCGTCAAGTTCGCCACGGACGTTACGGGTCGCGTTGAAAACGTACAGGCCCTCGGAAATGGCCTGCAGATGCTCTCTTCCGGAAACCTCTGCGCCGACCTGCCCAAGTCTTTCATTCCGGCACTCGAACAGCTTCGGGTGGACTTCAACAATACTTCGGGAAAGCTCCGCGCCACCATGAAGGCTGTCCGGCAAAACGCACAGGCGATCGCCGCCGGCTCGTCTGAAATGAAGACGGCAGCCGACGACCTTGCGAAAAGGACCGAGCAGCAGGCGGCCTCGGTCGAAGAGACGGCGGCCGCGCTCGAGGAGATCACCCAGACGGTCTCCGACTCCAGCCGTCGTGCCGATGAAGCGGGACGCCTCGTCGTTTCCGCCCGCACCAATGCCGAAGAATCTGGCCGAGTGGTAGCCCGCGCGATCGATGCGATGGGAGCGATCGAGAAATCGTCCAAAGAGATCGCCAATATCATCGGCGTCATCGACGACATCGCCTTCCAGACCAACTTGCTGGCGCTAAATGCAGGCGTCGAGGCAGCCCGCGCGGGCGAGGCTGGCAAAGGCTTCGCGGTCGTCGCCCAGGAGGTCCGCGAGCTGGCGCAGCGGTCTGCCGGGGCGGCAAAAGAAATCAAGGCCCTGATCGGGCTCTCGGGCGAGCAGGTGAAAGCGGGCGTCTCGCTGGTAGACGAGACGGGCCAGTCGCTCTCCCGGATCGTATCGCAGGTGAAGGACATCGACGTCAACGTCGCGGCGATCGTGGAAGGTGCGCGGGAACAAGCCGTCGGTCTGCGCGAGATCAACATATCGGTCAACACGATCGACCAGGGGACGCAGCAGAACGCGGCCATGGTGGAGGAGTCGAACGCCGCCAGCCATGGACTGTCCGGCGAGGCAGACGCGCTGTTCAACCTTGTAAGCCAATTCAAGGTCGACGAAGGCGGGGCTCTCGATGTCGCGGTGCCAACGACCTACGCAAGGCCAGAAACCGCGCCGACACCCGTGCATGCGCTTCGCCGCAGAGTGAGCCAACAGATCAGGGGCGGCAACGCGCTCGCCCAGGCGTGGGAGGACTTCTGATGTTGGCCAGCTCATTCAGACAGACCGCGGCGAGCGACATGGACATCATCGCGTTCAGCCTTCGGGGTCAGGAATTCTGCGTCGAGACGACGAAGGTCCGCGAAATCCGGGGGTGGGTTGCCTGCACCCCCGTGCCCCACGCCCCCGAGGACGTACTGGGCGTCATCAATCTCAGGGGTGAGGTCGTCCCGATCATAGACCTCGCGGGACGCTTGGGGATGGGAATGACGCACGGAACCGAGCGTTCGGCAATCGTGGTGGCGGAAGTCGGCAACGAGGTCTTCGGCCTCCTCGTTGACAGCGTTTCGGATATTCTGACCGTCGACAGTGCTTCGGTGCAGCCCGTTCCGGAAGTGGTCGCCACGGTGGAGCTGCAGTTCGCGGCGGGAATGCTGACGTTGGAACAGGGAATGATCTGTCTTCTCAACCTTTCCAGGCTTCTCGGGGCGAGGAGGGACCAGACCAACGGGCCGAGCAAAGATGTCGTCCTCTGTCTCCCCGCGCGTCATTGACCTTGTCACAGCGCTGATGGATGAAGGATGCGAGATGTGGAGCGTCGGCCGGGGCTACTGCATCGGCGAGCCAACCTACGAACCACACGCGACCAACGTTAAACGCATCCTTGACCGTTTCGGTCCAAGAGACCACCTCCTCGAAGAGATATCCGCGTATCTGGCGCAGATCGGCCGCTCATTCGACCGGCCGATCTGATTCAGGCAGCATCTGCAGCACCTAAGGCGCTATCGTATCTCCGCTTCCGGACCATCCCCTTCCAGACTTCATTTGTCGCGGCCGGGTTTGCCTAGTTCGGGTGACCGCTATAACGCGGTTACTCCCTTGACCGCCTATGCGGGCAAGGCCCTTCCGCGCCGCAAAGGCGGGCCGTTCGCTGGCTGCGTCCACAACGGTAAAATCGGGCTTTTTTGCGGAGCTCGCGTTGAGCATTAGGCAATCAACCGTCGTCTGATCGCCTCCGCGATTGCCTGAGTTCTGTTCGAGGCTCCGAGCTTCTTGACCGCCGACTTGACGTAGCTGTTGACGGTATCGACCTGATACCCGGTGGCCTTGGCTATCCCATCGCTGGTCAAACCGAGACTTGCCTGAGACAGACACGCCATCTCGCCTTTGGAGAGGCGCAAGTGTTCGGCTGCGAACTTTTCCATCAGCGGCTTCGTGACGACGGTGTGGATCGTTTCAGCAACCAGCGAGAGGAAGGTCAGTTCCTCGTCATCGAACGGCGTGGCCCTGGTAACGCCAACCGCTCCGTATGTGACGCTCTCGCGCGCGATTGGGAAAAGGGTCCTATTGTGTACGCCGAATGTGCGCTGAAGATACAGCAAGCGCTGTGGCGGCGAGTGCTCGGCATAGACCTCGTGCTCGACCACCACCGATTTCGCCGCTTTGGCGGCCGCAACAAAAGGGTCCTCGGCGTATAAGCGGTCAGCGTGATAGGCTTCCACGTAACCAGGGGGAAGGTCCGTGTCGATCGAGAAGCCGTTTCCGAAGCGGTAGTGGTCGACGTCAAGACCAGAGATGAAGATGTAGTCGAACGGGACGGCACGGCGCAGTCTTTCGATAATGTCGTTCTTCCCGAAAAAGCGGTGATTGGGAACAGAACGCAGGTCGATATTGTCAATCGGCATCGAAACGGGGCTCTGACGCAGTTTTGGTGGTGATGGATTTTATCCCGCGCCGATGACGCGGGCTTGGAGGAGATCAATTTTTCCG
>NZ_KQ414540.1:0-11287 GCF_001263295.1 Agrobacterium sp. SUL3 | reverse complement strand
CGGAAAAATTGATCTCCTCCAAGCCCGCGTCATCGGCGCGGGATAAAATCCATCACCACCAAAACTGCGTCAGAGCCAATATTCCATGCCTAATCACAGCCCAGAGTTCGCCACGCGCGAGCAGATCGATCGTTTCTGCCGTCAGCACAGCATTCAACCGCAGGTCCGGATAGAGGCCAACTCCATCAGCGCAGTGATCGAGATTGTCCGCAGGACGTCTCTCTCGACACTCCTGCCCGCAACGATCGCCTTCGCCCATCAGGACCTGAAGGCAATTGCCCTCGATCCGGTGCGCCTGCAGCGCACCGCCGTGTTGATGCAGCGCCGGGACGCCTACCGAAGCGCTGCGGCCAAGACATTTGTTGCCCTGGCAAGGGAGGTCGCTGCGGGGTTGGAAGGGTTTCAGGCTGCGTGACGCCACCGCGCCGGTGATCAGCCGCAGAAGGCGACGTCCACACTCACTTTGCGGATCATGTGCGCCACTTGCGGTAAGGCCCGCACCACCGCGCCCTTGTTCGTCCCGATGAACACGTCCTGCATGGGGAGGCGGGAGTGGGTCCTCAGCAAATGTACCGTTCCCGCCTTCAGCTGGGTATGAAGCAATCTGCCTGGCAGGATGCTGATGCCCGTGCCTGCCTCAACCAGATTGAGGATGGCGCCCAGGCTGTTGCAGACGTTGAGGCGAAGGCCAAGCTCGCGGTTGCCGCTTAGGGCATTGGTCGTCAAAGTGTGGAGATTGGACGGAGCGGGGGTTGAGAATATTCTCTGTCGGAGAAGCATCGCTTCCGAGACGAATTCGCGCGGCATCTCAAGTTTGGGGCTCGCAAACCACTCCACCGTCTGCCGGCCGAGCAGTTCCAGCGCAACATTGTCATGCTCCGGTGGTGTCGACAGGACGGCGATGTCGAGGAGCCCTTCAGAAAGCTGTCGGGCGAGGTTATGGCTCGTGTCGACGGTGGCTGCAACGCGGGTCTCGGCAAAGCGACCGTCGAGTTCGTCCAGCAATGCGGGAAGGCATACGACTGCGAAACTGTCCATTACACCCACTCTGAGCGTCGGCAGGCGGGTATTGCGCGTCTTGATGTTGGATTCGATGTCCCGGGCAATGCCGATCATAGCCTCGGCATAGTGCTTGAGAGCCTCCCCCTCGCTGGTCAGCTGCAACTGGCGTTTCTGCCTGATGAACAGCGGTACGCCGAGTTGCTCCTCCAATTCCTTGATCCGATAGGACACGGTCGGCTGGGTGATGCTCAGCTTCTCTGCCGCAGCATTGAAGCTGCGCAATTGCGAGGCCCAATAAAACGCCTCGACCGCCGAAAAGCTGAGTGCCATGTCAACCTATAGAAAAATTCGATCGATACCCGGCAATATCCTAATTGGATTTTGAATTCAATCGCTCCTAAGCTCACTCAATAAGCAGTTCAGCTAGGTGGTCAAAAAATGTACAAAACCATTTCCCGCGCGCATATCCTCGAAGATCTGCCAGAGATTGCGGATATCGAGTCAGCCGAATTGCGAGAGAAGGTTATCGACGCCTGGGTGTTCGCTCTCGAACGCTCGTCCTTCGATCGCGTCACCGACATTCAGGGCGAGGGCAGCCCGAACATCTTTTCGCTGAAGCGCGGCACTCAGGATGCGCATCTGCGCGGCGTCACTCGGCTGGCTCTGTCGATCTATGAAGAATTCAAGGCGACATATCCCGAAGCCAAGGTCGATCGCGACATCATCCTGGCCGGCGGTCTTTGCCACGACATCGGCAAGACCTGGGAATTCGATCCGGTCAAGCTGAAGCGCTCGGCCGAGCGCGGCGATCGCTACGGCGACCCGACCTATCGTCATTCCGCCTATGGCGCACATGTCTGCCTGTCCGTCGGTCTTCCCGACGAAATCGGCCATATCTGCATGGGCCACGCAATGGAATTCGGTCAGATCGGCCATAGCACGGAATGCTTCATCATCCGACAGGCCGATCACACCTGGTGGCTGGTCGCAGCAGCGCTCGATCTTTGCCATCCCGATACGATCGCGCAAGCGGGCAAGAATATCCGCGTGCGACCGCTCGGGACCGAGTGACGACTGTAACTGCAAGACGCGAAAGCCGAGGTTAGCATGGATTACACCTTCCAATTCGGCCCACTGGTAAACTACCTACCGCAGTTCATCAGCGGCTTTTGGCTAACGATGCTGCTGGCGTTCGTGGGTATTTTCGGGGGCATTGCCCTGGGCGTCGGCTGTGCCGTCGCCTCCACCTTACCGGGCTGGCTGCCGCGTTTCCTAGTCCGGGGCTACGTCGAGGCGATGCGCAACACGCCGCTTCTGGTGCAGATCTTTGTGATCTTCTTCGGACTTCCGAATCTCGGCGTGCGGATGTCGCCATTGACGTCGGTCTTCATCGCGTTGGTTCTCAACAATGGCGGCTATATCGCGGAGATCGTCCGCGGTGGCATCCAGTCGACGCATCGCAGCCAGGTTGAGGCCGCCGAGAGCCTCGGGATGACCTATTTCCAGACGCTTCGCTTCGTCATCCTGCCACCGGCGCTCGAGAAGGTGTTCACGCCCGTCGTGTCGCAATGCGTGCTGCTCATGCTGTCTACCAGTCTCGTGTCGGCGATCGGCGTCGAAGATCTAACAGGAGCTGCGATGATCGCCAGTTCGGAAACCTTCCGCACGATGGAGGTCTATCTCGTGATTGCCGCGGTTTACGTCCTGATGAATTTCGTCTTCCGCGCCATCCTGAACCTTGCCGGGTTGCTGATCTTCCGCCGCTCGCGCCGCAATCTTTTCCGGGGGATCTGACATGCGTACTTTTGGCTCGCCGGAATTCCTCTTCATCTTTTACGCGCTGCGCTGGACATTGACGCTGACTGTCATCGCTTTCGTGGGCGGGGGCCTGGTTGGCATCGCGCTCGCCGTGATGCGCATCTCGTCTTCAAAGGCTCTGCGCGTCGCGACCTCCGCCTATATGCAGTTCGTCCAGGGTCTGCCGCTGCTCATCCTGATGTTTATCTGCTACTACGCCCCATCGCTGTTCGGCTTCGAAGTCAGCGCGATTGCAGCTGCCGCCGTGGCACTGACCATCAATTCCAGCGCGTTTCTCGGCGCCATATGGGAAAGCGCGCTTCGGGCCATTCCGAAGGCGCAGTGGGAAAGCGCGGACGCCTTGGCACTGCACCCCTACAAGGTCCTTCGCTATGTGATTGCACCGCAGGCCATCCGGCTGGCAATGCCCTCGACCGTCGGCTTCCTCGTGCAGATTATCAAACAAACCTCGATCGCCTCCATCATCGGCTTCGTCGAGATTACCCGTGCCGGCCAGCTCGTCAGCAATGCGACATTCGAGCCACTGAAATCCTTCCTGGCCGTAGCCGCCTTTTATTTTGCTGTGTGTTTCCCGCTCACCCAGCTCAGCCTCTGGCTCGAGAGCCGCGCCGCAAAGCGGGGAGCCCGCGCCTGAACCACCTCATCATCAACGACACGAAGAAGGTCGCTGATCATAACCGGAACCCAAAACTGAGAGGATACAACATGCGCCTGAAATCCCTATTCATGCCCCTGATCGGTCTCGCCATCGCTCTGGGCGCCACTGCGGCCTCCGCCGCCTCTCTCGACGAAATCATCGCCCGCAAGAAGGTCATGATCGGCGTCGATCTCTCGGTCCCGCCCTTCGGCACCACGAACGCCGAAATGCAGCCTGATGGTCTCGACGTCGATGTCGCCAAGCTGCTCGCCAAGGATCTCGGCGTCCAGCTGGAACTCGTGCCGGTCACCGGCCAGAGCCGCATTCCGTCGCTGCAGACAGGCAAGGTCGACTTCGTCGTCGCAAGCTTCGGCATCTACACCGAGCGCGCACTGTCGGTCGCCTTTTCCAACCCCTATGGTGGCCATAAGTCGGTGATCATCGCGCCGAAAGGCACCGAGATCAAAAGCCTCGCAGACCTGAAGGGCAAGAAGGTCGGTGTGCCGCGTGGAACTGCGCATGAGAAGGTGCTGTCGGCTGCCAATATTCCTGGAATGGAGCTGATCCGCTTCGACGATGACAGCACGACGCTGAACGCGCTCGTCGCCGGTCAGGTGGATGCGATCGGGACCGTAAACTATATCGGCGCGCAGCTGCAGGAGCGCTATCCCGACAAGTTCGAGGAAAAGACGACCTATCTGCAGAGCTTTTATGGTGTGGGCCTGCGTCGGGGCGATCCGGACCTCCTGCACTGGCTGAACACGGTTCTCTTCGTTCACAAGCAGAGCGGTGAGCTCGGCCAGATCTACGAAAAGTGGATGAAGACGCCGATGCCTGAACTGCCGTCCTTCTGACCCCAATGGCAGCGGAGGGCAGCCTATGCCGCTGCCCTCGCATTTCCATCGAGAGGTAAACATGTCTGTCGTAGTCGCAAATAATATCCGCAAGAGCTTTGGGCCGCTCGAAGTGCTCAAGGGCGTTTCCCTGAATGTCGAGGCCGGCGAGGTTATCGCGTTGATCGGGCGGAGCGGCTCCGGCAAGAGCACGTTCCTGCGTTGTCTCAACGGGCTGGAGACGGTTGATAGCGGCCTCATCCAGATCGCAGGCCATGCCATGTCACGCAAGCCGGCGGCCCTGCGGGAACTCCGGCGCGACGTCGGCATCGTTTTCCAAAGCTACAATCTCTTCCCGCATCTGACGGCAGGCGAAAACATCATGCTTGCCCCCGTTCAGGTGAAAGGCGAGACCAAGGTCGCCGCGCGGGACGAAGCGCAGCGCTGCCTGTCCATGGTTGGGCTCGGCGATCGCTTCGATGCCTATCCGGACATGCTTTCGGGCGGCCAACAGCAGCGCGTGGCAATCGCTCGCTCGCTTGCCATGCGTCCAAAGGTCTTGTTGTTCGACGAGGTGACATCGGCCCTTGATCCGGAACTCACCGGCGAAGTGCTCGCCGTCATAGAGGATCTAGCGCACCAGGGCATGACCATGCTGCTCGTGACCCACGAAATGGGCTTCGCGCGCCGCGTCGCCAACCGCACGATTTTCATGAAGGACGGCATCATCCACGAGGAAGGGCCCTCCGCCGAATTTTTCACAAATCCCAGAACGCCCGAGCTGCAAGCCTTCCTCAGATCAGAGATCGGCTGACCGCCACAAAACGCATTTTGGCTATCACATGGAGCCCCCCGGTCGGGAGGAGAGGAACAGCTGTGCCAAAAAATCGGAAAATCGCACTGATCGGTTGTGGCGTCATGGGTCACGCAATTGGCTCACGTCTTCTGAAAACCGGTCATACCGTCATCGCCTTTGACGTCGATCCGTCCAAGGTAGCGCAGATGACGGCCCAAGGCGCGGAGGCCGCCGCGTCCGCATCGGAGGCGGCGTCGCGTTCAAACGCCGTGGTTCTCAGCCTCAATTCCGCAGCGATCGTTCGCGACGCTGTGTTCGGGGCTACCGGCGTCGTCAAAGGTGCTGAAGCTGGAACGGTGATGATCGACATGTCATCGATCGACCCGATCCTGACCAGGCAATTTAGCGCGGATGCCGCAGCGGCTGGCCTGAAGTGGCTGGATTGCCCGCTCTCCGGCGGGGCGCCAAAGGCTTACGAAGGCAAGTTGACGGTGATGGCCGGTGGCAATCCCTCCGATTTCGCCGAGGCGAAGCCGATCCTCGACGACCTTTGCCAGAACCTGACCCTGATGGGCCCAAGCGGCGCTGGCCAGACGACCAAGCTGATCAATCAGGTCCTGTGTGCGCTCAATTTCGTTGCCGTGGCCGAAGCCACCAAACTGGCGATCGACTCCGGCGTCGATGCGCAGCGGATCCCCGCGGCGCTGAGCGGCGGACGCGCCGACAGCGCCATCCTGCAGGAGTTCATGGGCAAGATGGCGCGTAACGATTACTCGCCGACGGGCCGCATCGACAACATGGTCAAGGACCTTTCCGCCGTGCAGTCGCTGGCCGTCCACACAGGCACCGCGATGCCCATGACGTCGCTTTGCATGGAGATCCATCGGCTGATGGTGTCCGCAGGGCTTGGCGCGGCCGACAATGCCGCGCTGATGAAGTTTTACGATGGCCCGAAGGCCTAAAGGAGGAATGACATGCTGATCCGCTACGCCGAATTCGTCGGAACGATCAAAGCCGGCAAACAGGAAGAGTTCTACGATTTCGTAGAGACCACGCTGACGCCACTATGGACAAAATTTGACGGTGCAGTGAACGTTTCCGTCTGCCGCGAGCTCGAACGCGACGAGGGCGCGCCCTCCATCCCCCTGCTTCTGGCCATCTATCGTCAGGAAACTTTGCCTGACGAGTGCGCGCCCTTACTTCAGGAAGCCCTTGTGCGCGGAGAATTTGAACGGGGAGAGGCTTCGCGTATCACTGGCCTACCAGATCGATCGGCGCGGCGCGTTCTAAAGGCGCTGACGGATGAAGGCCTGCTTGCGTCAGTTACCGAAAAGGGGCCTGTGTCGCTGCGCTTTCCAGTCCAAGCGCTCGATACCCTTTTCCCTCGTCTCTATCCCGAGGACGTATGACTATTTCGTGTACTGGCGGACCCCTCACTGCTGCCTGAGAAGCGTCCAGAGGAGGATTAATGGTACGCCGAATAGCAGCTTAGCCGAACTAAGGGTGCAGCGTTCGATTCCCATCAAGAGCAGGCTATTACGTCTCTTGCTCAAATTGATTACGCGTCTGGCCAAAAATCTTCCGCTGGCCGTCGGCGGTGGCGAAAGTTGGCTTCTTTGCCTAGCCGGTCGAAGAGCCGCGCCGCCGTCAACCCAATCAGCAGAAGGACGGGGGCGGCCAGCTGCGCTAACCAAATCATCGGCTCTGGCCATTGCAGACACGCAGCAAATATGGCTCCCACCACGGAGGCTGCAAGGGTCAGCAGGAGACTGATCACGGCACCCGAAGCCACCGCTACGATCAAAGCGAAAGTCACAACTATAAGATAGACAATACTGAACATAGGTCTTTCTCGGACTGACGGATAACCGTCCAGCGCGGCTTCCGTAGCTGCTGCGAGCAGCGGACACTCTAAAGAATATGTGATCCGCGTTAACAGCCTGATACTGTAAGCCCCGGCAGTCCTACGTCACATGCCAAGGATTGAGAATACCATCGATGGGTTTCCTCATTTAACTTGTCATCACTTTGGTAGAAGCAATGCCGCAGCAAGAAGCTGGTCGCGATCTCGCAGGCCTTTATTGTAGAGCCTGGCCACTGATACCGTTAGCCTCCCAATCGCGGACGGCTCTCGAACGAGACCTTGCGCACGGGCGACCTCCTTGACGATACTGGCACACAGACGTGCATCTTCTTTTGAGATGAGCTCAGGCATTTCCTACCTCTCAAATTGCCCCCCAGACCGGGGCGGGACTGCAAACTATTTAGAAGTTCAGGTTGGCACAGGCCGACAATGCAGGAATTGCTGACCTGTCGATCGGATATCAGGTCGTCGCACAAATGATCAATCCCTTGGAGCCGGACCTCGGGTCGATTCAGTTCAAGCCGGTTGCTATTCCAGTGGATCGGTTCGGATTTGGCAGATCATAGCGCAAGGCGCCTGTACTCATCTTCCCGTTGGACGCTATCCGCATGGGATTAATGATGTTTCGAGCCGCATTGACCCTCAACTACAAAGGTGGACAGCACCTCGATTACGATGCTCATTGCGCGCTAGGGAACCTGGTAATTTGGAGCGAAGGAAAAGAGGATCGTTAACTCTGTCCATTCCCTCAGGCTTAACCCAGATGCTGTAGGGTTTGTCCAACGAAAAGGCAGATGGCGCATGATTAGGCAGTCACAATGGTTCGCGAAATGGGGCCTTCCGGCAAGCGTGTCCGCTTTGGTTGGAGCGATGTTACTCGGCACCCTTTACTGGTCTACCGCCGAAATTGACGAGGTCGCCGCGGAACGGCAGAAGGGTTTGGCCACCCTCATCGTTTCAAAAATCCGATCTTCGGTCGCTCACGATCAAGAGAGTGCCACCGTGTGGGACGACGCCGTCATCAGAACTAAGGACCGTGATCAGGATTGGCTTAACGTGAACCTTGGGCAGTGGATGAACACCTACTTCAGCCATGATGCCGCCGTCGTGCTTTCTGCCAATGGGCTGCCCATCTACCAATATATTTCAAAATCAGCCAGCGAGGTGTCACAGGAAGACCTTCGCCTGGCTTATAGTCCGCTGGGGAAACGGCTGCGTGAAAGGCTGGCTGCAGGAGACCATGAGGGCGTTTCGGACAAGGTCCTGTCAATCGGCGAGAGTGATCTGACCTATGTAGGGGAACGACCTGCTGTGGTCAGTGTCAAACCTATTCTGTCTGACACAGGCGAGATCGAGCAGCAGGCGGGCGAAGAGAACCAGCATGTCGCGGTACGGTTTTTGGATCGAGACTTCCCGTCTGAAATAGGTAGCGAATACCAGTTCGCCGAGATGCAGTTCACAACGGAGATGCCACGCGACAAGCGCCACTCCCATATCGCTCTCACCTCGAAGTCTGGAAAGGTGATAGGGTACTTTAACTGGCATCCATTTGAACCGGGCAGGAGCGTTTTGCAGGCAACCCTCCCGGTTATCGGACTTTCCGTCATTGGCATATTCATCGCCGCCAGCCTGGCCGGGCATGGAATCTGGCGACGCTCGGTTAAACTCAATTCCAATCGCCGGGAACTTCAACATTTGGCGCTTCGCGACACTTTGACGGGCCTCGCAAACCGGGCTCATTTTAATAGTGAGCTTGCGGAGCGCCTGAGGGAAGCACCGCCTGACGACGTGCTCAGCGTGCTCTTCATTGACCTCGACCGATTCAAAGCGGTCAACGACACATATGGACATCCAACCGGTGATAAGCTGATTTCTCTCGTTGCTGCGAGAATGAGGGAAATTCTCCCGGACTCTTTGATCGGACGGATCGGAGGCGACGAGTTCACCGTCTTGCTCGAGAGGACGAACGCCGACGTCGTCGTCGTCGTCGCAGACAAAATTGTCTCGTGCCTGCGCGAGCCTTTTGAGATCGACGGGGTATATGGCTCCATTGGGGCGAGCGTCGGTGCGGCGATCGCAACAGGTGCGAACGCGGATCCTGTTGAACTGACGAGGAAGGCGGATATCGCGCTCTATCACGCAAAAGCTGCGGGGCGTAATACATATGCGTTATTTGGCGATCATATGGACGAACTTCTCCGCACCCGCCGAAAACTGGAGCATGATCTTCGCGAGGCATTGTCAACGGGGACGCAGATTGAGGTTGTTTACCAGCCGGTCTACTGTGCTGACAGCTCGCAACCTTGCTCGATCGAGGCGCTGGCGCGGTGGAAACATCCAGAGCTAGGCTCTATCGCTCCGGATATGTTTATCCCGCTTGCAGAGGAGATTGGCGTGATCAACAAGATTGGCGCTCATGTCTTGGAGGACGCGTGCAGCCTGATCGCCGGGTTGCCTCCCATCAGTGTCGCCGTGAATGCATCCGCCTCCGAACTCGCTTCTGCTGGCTACCCACTGCGGGTTCTTTCTACCCTGGCCAAATGGGGGATCGAGCCGGCTCGATTGGAAATCGAGATAACAGAAAGCTTGGCCATTAATAGTGAGGAAGAGACCGAGCGAAACATCGCGATGCTGAGAGAGGCAGGGGTAAGATTTGCAATCGATGATTTTGGCACCGGGTACTCGTCGTTCTCAAGAGTTCAGAACGTGACTGTTGACAGGCTCAAGATCGACAAATCGTTTATCGCCGGGATGGGCGAGGGCCGGAACAGCGCGATTGTCGAAGCGATCATCAAGATGGCGCGTGCAAACGGGCTCCGGACAACGGCCGAAGGGGTTGAAACCAACCAGCAGAGAGATGCGCTGAAATCGTTGGGCTGCGATAACATCCAGGGCTTTCTGATGTCGCGCCCAATAGGACGAGCAGAAGTTACGGCGCTTCTGCAGATGTTCGCATTAAGACCAAGCAGGGCCGACTCGTCGACCGCTTGCTAAGTCGCAGCGGAAATGAATGCCGAGGTGCATCGTCGCTGGTAGCTTTGCGTGGAGGCAGCATCATCGGTCCTAACGGGAAATGAAAGGATCTATCTGTCCTGAGAAGTAGCCGGCGTGCGGCGTGGCATTGATGGCCTGTCGCGTTCGTTGAGACGGCGATCAAGGAGGCGCTTAGCTCTGGCGCGATCTTCAGATTCCGCAGGAAGCGCGCCTATAGTTGAGCCAATTCGCAAGAGAGGCACGGGTAACACAGAAATCTTGGGGCGTTTGGTGGGGTTAAAATGCCTCATCAGGGTCTCTAACCGTTTCGCCAAAGGCCGCCAGGGTGTGGCACCCGTTGCAGAAGCCGCAATGTAATCTGCTGGACTGGAAGTTATCGGTCGCAAGAAGTCGTATTGATGTTGGTTTCCATGCGGAACTGAGCCGGTGAATGTTCGGTGCTGATTGACAGAATAATGCGAGTTCCGAGGCGCCGACGCGCCTTAAGACCTGGCAAACCTCAGTTGCTGAGCCGTCTCAGATGGGAAGGCTTTAGAACTTCAATCGAGCGGCTGGAGCGCAGGCGCAGGATACCGTCGTCGCGCAGTTTCGATAGACTCCTGGACACGGTCTCGATTGTCATTCCGAGGTAGTCACCAATATCCGTCCGCGACATTGGTATATCGATCACGTCGAGGTCCCCTTGTCGCTCTGCAAGATCGACCAAAAAGACGGCCACTTTCTCCATGGCACTATGTCTTCCCACGACCAGGAGGTGTTGCTGTGCGCGGATCATCTCCCTGAGCGCCAGGTCCATGAGTTGCGATGAATAGCGACCGTCGTGGCCGATTTCAACGACGGTAAGACCCGTCGGTACGATACTCTCGGCAAAGAAACTACGCACATTTCCAGCTTCGAAACCGAATGTCTCGCCGGCGACGTGAAACGCGACCACCTGCCTGCGCCCGTCTGCGAGCAATCTGTAAATTCTCACAGCGCCGAATTCGATGTGGTAAAGGGATTTAGCCAACTCGCCCTGGGCATAGATTTCCGCCTCGGCACCATGCATCGTAATGGGTCGAGGACGATTGCCCTGCTTGGAGATCGTCGCATGTGCCTGAAGGTTTGATGTAGCTATGAATACCGAAGCGTGCATTGTTCGTCCCCCTGTAGTATCGAAGGAACAATGCCTTAACCGGGGCCGATGTCAATCGGCGTTGTAACGGGACCCCTTATCGGCTCCCAAAAGGGGGTCTGACTCAATCTTGATGATGTTTTAGATTCCATTGGCCTGGTTTTTCACGGAGAACCAGCGCCATGCGAGCCCAGTTTCGGCTTTCCGATCTGATCCCAGCCGAGCTGAC
>NZ_KQ414539.1:0-12418 GCF_001263295.1 Agrobacterium sp. SUL3 | reverse complement strand
TCGCTTTGTCGATTGATGCGTGAAGTTCAGGTCGAAGAGACTACCGCATCCCAAACTCGGTTAAGGCGACGCCACCGTTCCAGGATATATC
The DNA here is from genome assembly GCF_001263295.1 of Agrobacterium sp. SUL3. Classification (NCBI taxonomy): domain Bacteria; kingdom Pseudomonadati; phylum Pseudomonadota; class Alphaproteobacteria; order Hyphomicrobiales; family Rhizobiaceae; genus Agrobacterium; species Agrobacterium sp. SUL3. The sequence continues at coordinate 12,327 of NZ_KQ414539.1, read as the reverse complement.
GGAGCCGCGCGCGAATCTGATCAAGGCGCTCAAACACCAGAAGCCGTTCACCAAAATCTTTGCCGTCGGTGACGACTGGCAGTCAATCTATCGCTTTGCCGGTTCGGACATCACCATCTTCACGCAGTTCGAGGCGAATTTTGGCGCAAGCTGGCAAGGGCGCCTGGAGCAAACGTACCGTTGCAATCAGCTAATCGCCGAGACGGCCGCCGGCTTCGTGCAGCGGAACACCGCTCAGCTGAAGAAGTCGGTACGCTCGGCGCGACCGGCCATTCCACGATCGATCCGGGTCATTCCGATCAGTGGTGAAGGGAGCAAGCCGGAATTCGGCAAGGCGTGTCACCAGCTCTTGCAACGGCTAAATTCGTTCCTGGATGGGATTTCGGGGCAATGGCGGACAGAGGGGCGCGAAAAGCTCAAGGTAATGGTGCTGTGGCGCTACAATCAACTCGATCCGTTTAGGGGTAAACCGCCAAAATTCGAAAATATCGAGGTTTCGGGACTGTCGTTCCATCGCGCGAAGGGGCTCGAGGCCGACTACACAATCCTGCTCGATATCAGCGAAGGCGATTACGGTGTGCCGAGCCGGATCGAGGACGACGAACTTCTCAATCTGGTCATGCCACGACCAGAAACCTTCGAGTTTGCCGAAGAGCGTCGCCTTTTCTATGTCGCATTGACTCGGGCAAGCCGCGGCGTGTTCTTGCTTACAAATAGCCGGGAGCCTTCACGATATATCCGCGAACTTTCCGACATTGCCGGCGACGATCTGCGATTTGAATCAATCGATGGCGATCCCCTGCATCAATGTCCAAAATGCCGGGTTGGCCAGTTGGTCGAAAGGAATGGTCGCGGTAACAGTCGGTTTCTGGGGTGCAATCAGTATCCAGAATGCGAGCACACTGCACAGTTGCGCTGAACCGTTTAAGGCGATGCGAGTCCATTACGCCGAGGGAGCATCAAACCGCGCACGTCACTTTTCAGTTGGCGCAGATAGTCAATTCAGAATTGACAAATTGACCTGTTTATAAAGTTTCATTCGCGCCTGCTTTAATTTTGTGGCATAAGGTCAAACATGAATGGACAATCAGAGACAAAGTTAAAGCAGCTTCTCCAGCAAGTCCCGCCCGGCTTCCTGGTGGACTCGAGATGGATGGCCCGCCATGCCATCTCGCGACAATCCGTGTCAGGCTATCTCAAGCGGGGCTGGCTCGAGCCGGTCATGTCTGGTGTGTACCGCCGCCCATTCTCCTCCGATACCAATCCAGAAGCTGTCCGGGGCTGGAAGATACCCCTGCTCTCAGCCGTCTGGCTCATGCGGCATGAGTTCCATGTCGGCGGGGCGAGCTCCCTCACATTGCGGGGACATGCTCATTACCTCTCGTTCGGCAGCGAATTTGTCCTCTATCTCTACGGATCCGATATTCCGACATGGCTATCGAAGCTGCGGACGGACGCTGATGTGAAGACCAGGAGTAACGTTCTGTTCGGCGAAGGGGCGACCGGCATCGATGACGCGGATTTTGACCTTTCCAACGACGATGATCCCGAGCTGGCACAAAGCCCATGGCGCTGGCCAATGCCGATGTCCTCACCCGAGCGCGCGATCCTCGAAATGATAGACGAAGTTCCGAAGGGCGAAAGCTTCCACAAGGTGGACGTGGCGTTCGAGAGCCTTGCCAATCTGCGCCCGAGATTATTGACGACGCTCCTTACCCTGTGCCGGAGCGTCAAAACCAAGCGCCTTTTCTTCGCGTTTGCTGACAAGCACAATCATGCTTGGCGCCGGCACATCGACGTCTCCTCCGTCGATCTCGGCAAGGGCGACCGAGCGCTGACACCGGGCGGCCGGCTGCACCCCATCTATCGCATCACAGTCCCGAATGACTTGATGCCAAAGGAGCCCCCCTATGGCCCGTGACCAATACATGCGCCAGGTCGACCTCCTGGTGCGGACCCTTCCATTCATCGCCCGCCACGGCGCCTTCGCCTTAAAGGGCGGAACGGCGATCAACCTCTTCTATCGCGACATGCCGCGGCTCTCGGTCGATATCGATTTGACCTATCTGCCGATCGAGGATCGCGAAACGACGCTGAAAAATATCGACACGACGCTGGAGCACATCCGCGAAGACTTGATGGGCAACCTGCGGGGCGTAAACGTCCAAAGGATCGCCGGCGGTGGCAACAACGACACCCGCCTCCTCGTCCGGCAGGGCATTGCCGAAATCAAGGTCGAGACATCTCCCGTTGCACGCGGAACTGTCTATCCACCCGAGCGCCGACGCGTGAGCGCGGCCGTAGAGGACAAATTCGGCTTCGCCGAGATGCAAGTCGTCTCGTTCGAGGATCTATTCGCCGGGAAGCTGCATGCAGCAGTTGACCGTCAGCATCCGCGTGATCTGTTCGACGTAAAGCTGCTTTATGAAAACGAGGGACTGACCGACGCGTTGTTTCGAACATTCCTGATTTACGTTGCCAGTTCCGGCCGCCCGCCGCACGAGTTGGTCAGGCCTTCGCTCGCAACGCTCGACGAGGCCTTCGTCAAGGAGTTCGAGGGGATGACGATCGAGCCGGTCGGCCTCGACGATCTCAAGGCAGCGAGGAACCGGATGATGGCGGATATCCTCGCAAAGCTTGACGACAACGCGATGCGCTTCCTGCTGTCACTCCACGACGGCGAACCGGATTTCGAAGCCATCAGGTTGCCACAAGCGGCTGATCTGCCGGCCGTTCGTTGGAAGGTTCTTAACCTCAAGAAACTGAGGGAACAGAACCCCGAAAAACATGCCGAGCAACGGCGAGAGATTGAGGGGCTTCAGTCAAAAGAATGAGCACGGGGCACGCGGCGGCTGTCCTGACGAGCGCGCGTCCCGCGCGCTGCATTTTCAGCTCTTGGTAGCCGTCTGCGCTGTGATGTTTCACCGTGTTGCTCGCCATCAATGATATACCTTTGACCACCAGGCCGATCCAGAAAAGCTCAAGAAGCATCGTCGCGAGGATTACAGGCTTCGAATCCGACAATACGGCTCTGTACCACGACCAACTCGAATTTTGGCAAAGCTGGAGCTGGTTCCTGAGCTTTCGAGGGACTGATGAAACTGACAGCCATTGCGATGGCAAAGGCAAAGACGCCGTTGCGGATCAGGCCGATTGCCAAAGATGCTTCGTTTGCGCGTACCAGGTTAACTGTCTCAAACCCGCAAGCGGCATTCTCCATTGCTTGACGGCCACCCGCTCCGCCTTCAGCAATTATTGCGAGATATTTTGATCCATAGCCATATCGAGGTTTTGGTCTTAAACCCTGGAAGCCGACAAGCGCGCCCCAAAGAAAGAACAGCATCGATACAAACAGCAATGCCAAAACGATGTACTTTATCGTCGATGGCGCCAAACCATCGACAACAGTCTTCGCCACTGCGCCGCCAACAGTCAGAGCAATCGATAGTGTCGCAGTCAATTTTGAAAGTTTATCATCGAGTTCCTTGGCTCTCACCCACTCGCTCTCGATATACTTTTTGAGATCGTCATCACCGAGCTTTCGGATATCAGCAAAAGCCTCGTGCGTTTGCCAAACCTCCATCCTTTTCAGAAGCTTCCGATTAACAGGGTATATCCGGAAGAAATCCGGCAAGAGCGGATTCAGGAAGGTTGACCACGACAAGCGAGTGCCTCCGCAATAGCATTTGAAATCCCTCGACCTCCTCGGTCGAGCCAGCCCCACTCCCCAGTCGGATTTATCTCAATGAACCAATACTGATCGTTCGAAAGAGCCAGATCGATAGCTGCGTATTCCAACCCGAACTGCTCCACCAACTTCAGACAACGGTCGGCGATTTCTGGGGGAAGAGAATAATCGTGATACTCCAACACCGCCTTCGGCCGAAGCCTCCAGTCGCCTTCGATTGCCGCGCCACTGTCTGTCACAGCAATACACCACAACCGCTTTCCGACAATCGTAACTCGAAGATCCGTTTTGGGAGAAAGGACAGCCTGAAATGTTGCAGGGGCTGCTCGCAAGCTTTCGTCGGCGCACTCGCTCCAATCAATGATCGTCGTGTACCCAAAGTGCTGTACGTCACCCTCGAACAAAAGAACGGTATCAATGCTCTTTAATGCAACCTTGCCCCCAATGACGACCGGAATGTCCGCCAGCGGGTCGTTGGTTATTCTCGTCTCCGGCACCGCGAATCCAAGCGTGGCCGCCTTGCGCAACTGCAGTGGCTTGATTTCGGCGTTATAGGTCTCTGTCGGCCGATTGACCCACACCGCCTGATCGAAAAGCATCATCCCGCGCATCAAGGCAGCCCATTGCGACCGTTCCAATTGCTCTGACGGAGACAGCCCTCGCCCAGGCGTATTTCTGAGAAAGGTGGGCTGCCGCCACCAGACCGACCGAAGTCCCAAGCCGACATGCCATTCCCTCTGGCCATGGCAACAAATCATACTTGCCGCCACAGGATCAATCGTAATCCCCCACTCGGAAAGCTGCTCGCGGTTAATCCGAAGAAAGGATACCTTCATGTCCGCCAAATGATGGCATATACGATCGGTGGATAGATCGGCCAAACTGGAAAGGATCAGCACCTCCACGTTTTCCACCAGCAAAGTCATTCGCCTTTTTGATCTTCACCGGTCTCGAGATCGTTCTTTTTGGTCGTCATCTCGCTTTCCGGATCAAAGGCGATCAATCCCTCCTGACCGCGCCAGACGCCAGCCACAATGTCATAATCGGCGTTGGAGGGTACGCCACTGCCATTTACCTTGGTTGTCTTAGCTATGCGTTGAAGAATATGCATTCGGAATCCTCAAGATCGGTGTCGGTGATACTCGTGAAAGTATGCGTCATAGGAAAGAGACGCAACCATGCGACCTGCTTTCAACCAATTAAACATGTAGCCCTTCAGCAATCTGTAGAGAATTGGCCTAAAGGCTGGTCCAAGCCAAAATACTGGCGCCCTGACCTTCCCGGACGCAACATCGAGCATCATTGATCCGAATCATCTCTGGGCGCGGAGCAGCGCTTTGGTTGATCCCGCCGCTATGCAGAATGCGCAGGTTCAAAATCAGTAGCTGGCGCGTACATCGAGAGAACGATTGCCGGATTTTCCTCGATCCGCGAGTTTCGCTCATAACCTCGTGCCGCGTTCACGGTCTGCATGGAGACGTTCAGATAGGCATTATACGAATCGTCGGCGACGCGTTTCACTGAAAATCCTGCAGCAAAGGCAGCGGCAAGAAGCATTCCGTTGGAGACATAATTCCCCAAATATGTGAACAGTCCGAACGCCCGCGACAGGTCTTCTGCACGATGTTTCAAGCCGTAACTCCCAACTTGGCGATTGAACGATTTCGTCCTTGATGATGCCGCGCTCGCAGGTTGCATTCATCCCACTTTGCTGCCAAAAATCGACCTGATACTTCGAGTTGCTTCGAGGGTGAGCGGGGGAGCGACGTCTGCGACGTGCGGTACGCTTTAAGTTGACATAGACGATGTGTGCGCATGAAGTTGGCAGAAGATAATCTCGAACACTGGCTCTCCTCGGCAACTGTACCAGGTGCAGACGGGCTTTACTTTGTCGGTACATTTGATCGCAGGATAACATTTTACTCGCAGCAGGTTCGTGCATTGCGATTGGCCAGAGCCATGCGCGAGGCAGGCAAGATCGAGGCAAACGACTCTGTTGCAGTCGTCGGAGCGGGTGCAGCTGGCGTAACCATGGCTTTGGCCCTGGCCCTATTGGATTGCCGTGTGACTTTGTTTGATCCCGCCGACGAGGTTCTTCAGCTGCAAAGCGATTCACCGCGGCTCCTGCACCCTCACATTTACGAATGGCCATCTCTTGGTTCGCTCGAAAACGATGCTGGCCTACCCTTCCTCAACTGGGATCTGGACACTGGGGGCGTTGTTGCGGCCAAGCTTGTCGAGGAATTCCACGGTCACCGGGCTCGACTGCAGCAGAAACTGGTCTGGAAAGCTCGACACAAGCTTACAAACCTGGCTCAGGAAGGTTCGGAATGGCGACTGCATTTTGATAACGACTCAAGCTATGTCGTCAAACAAGTCGTCTTGTCTATGGGTTTCGGCGATGAAAAGAAGACCGGGGATGCCGATGTCTATGACTATTGGAAGCAGCGGGGCGTTGGCACAGCGGCGATAGAGCCAAATGCACCTGCCACCTATCTCGTGAGTGGCAATGGCGATGGAGCACTGACGGACATCCTCAATCTGATGATAAGTGGGTTCGAGCATGTGCCATTCACCGAGACTTTCCTCAGCTATTTTGGTCAGGACGTGTTGAGAACGACCGTTTTGGCAGCCCATGAGGGTAGGAATACGGAAGCTGACCTTGAGCCCGTGTTCGAAGGAGACCTTCATAAGGTGTTGCTTGAGCGTGGTATTCTCGACAGTCTGACCCCTCTCCTTCGCAAGGACCGATTGCTGACTATCAACACGAGCGGACCACTCCTCTCTCTCGGCCGTGCCGCGCAACTCAATCAATGCATGGTTTACGCAGTACTGGCGGCTGCTCGACAGGCGGGTATCGGCGTGCGCCGTAGCAACGGAATGATTTCCGATGTCAAGAAGCATGCGGACGGGTTGGAGGCGTTTGGGATATCGCTTGGAGGCGTACCTCTTTCAGAGCGTTTCAATCATGTCATCCTGCGCCATGGCCCGGAGAAGAAGGTTCGGTATTCTCCAGTGGCGAATTTCTTCGAAGCCTTCAGGGTGGCGTCGTTGGAGCGGCTCAACGCGCATCCTAAACTCTTCGCCCCTCCGTCGCTAGACGCCGAGACTTACACGTTCTTCTACGAGAGACGGCTGGACAAGCTGGCAGATGCTGCACTCAAGCTGCAGCTTGCGGGCCAGACCGCCCGTGAGGCGTGCACCATCATTATCGGCTGGGACAAGGCGACACAGAGCTTGGTGGAGCGTGGGAAGGTGGAGCTTCGGGAGCTTGCCCAGCAGTGCGAAACCGCTCCGGCAACGTTCACGATCCAGATGGACGCGCCGATGAACCGGGTCACCGCCGATGACTTTGTCAGATTGGCCAATGCGAGCGGCGGAAAGATCCTGTTGAGCGTCGCTTCAGCCGTGCAAAAGTCCTGGCAGACAACGCTGCCAAACGCGTCAGTCGCGAATTCCAGCTCATCACGATATCCGTATCGGGCGATCGGAGACCTTTCCATTGACGAGTACGTTGATGCATCGCTCGTCCGGCAATTGGACGCCATGCTTTCGAAAATCGAGGTAAGCGGAAAATGTTTCGGGCTTGGGCACATCGCTCGGGATATCCTGGAAGCAACGCTCGCCACGTGGGACGACTGGCGCGCAACTCTTCACGCTTCGCCATCTCTTCGCCGCGACTTTTTGGCCTGGCTGGGCAGCATCGGTATCATCAAAGCCGATCCTTGGGACGGTGACAATAAAGCCGTGGAGCGAATGACAAGCGCTTTACTGCTCATCCTTGCCACACATCTTGGCGAGCCTCTCAAGCCAGCGGAAGTCCCAAGAGGAAACCTGACATTTGACGTCCATGGACTCGCGCTCGGATCGGCAGCCGAAGAAATCCACGGCGGAGATCTGCTGACGGATTGGAGCCGACCCGAGCACTGGGACGTCGACGCGCTGATTTTGTCGGGAAGCGCCGAGGTGCAGGTCACCGGGCCGGATGATACGGTGCTCACTGCAGGTGAACCCGGCATGAGCCTTAGCGTTGCCCGCCGGACCAAGCCGGCCATTGTGCGCAACGATTCTACTTGGCGATCTGCATTGAAGACAGATCTCGCTACCTGGCGAAAAGCTGTCGAGGAAGAGTTCGGCCAATGGCGCAAGCGCCAGGACGACGACCGCGAAAGGGTGCTTGCATGACACCTGAGACAATGAAATCATTTCTGGTAGAGGCTGCCGAAAAGCTTCACTGGCCTGCCGACGAGGTCGCGGAGTTCACCTCACCGAACTTCCGCAGCCGTCCAGTTCAGCCCGACATTAAGCAGCTTGATGGACTGTTCGGACTTCGGCTCGGTGATTATCCTGTCGTAATCGCACCGATAGTGCTCGAGTCTGCTGAGCAGGTTAAACTGGCGCTGAAGAAACTCCATGCGCAAATGGTCGTAGCACGCTCCTTCATGCTGGAACGTGAGGTCATCAACGCCCATCTTTTTCTGTGTGCAACATCCCCCACGCCATCAGGCGACTGGAAGCGATTGGTCGATCTTCTCGAACGAGATGAGACTGTCTGCAGAAAGGTCGTCTGGATTCCGCAAAAGACCGATGTTCCGGGATCCTTCGACACCTTCCTCGGCCGAACTTTCCTTGCAATGCCATGGGCGAATGCAGATTCCGTCAGTGGCGCTCCGCTTGATGAAACCTATGAGCTGGCGGAACGCATCCTCGAAAAGCATGGGCTTGACAAGAAGGTTGCTCGACAATGGGTGATCAAGGCGGATCTGTTGAAGGATGACGCCAAAAGCCTAATCACCGAGCTCGTTCAAGCCGGGGAGGCATAGAAATGAGCAACGTCTATCTCAACCGCATTCGGCTTGAACAATATCGGACTTTCAAGACCCTGGATATCGGGCTCCCGGACGGACCTGGCGTGCTCGTCGTCCACGGTAGCAACGGTATCGGAAAGTCGTCCATGTTCGATGGGCTCGAATGGGCATTGACGGACAAGATCGACCATTTCCGGGACGCCGACGGGGTTAAGAAAGTCGGCAGCTACCTTTGCCGCTGGCGCCAGGGAGCTCCAGGTCCCACCAGCGTTACGCTGGACTTCTCGGGCGGCAATAGCGTCAGTCGCACCTTGTCATCGTCCAGAGCAACGAAGTCCACCGTCGCCGGCACTATCCCGAACATCACGGAGTTTCTGCGCGACGACGGTTGGGATCGCGACATTTCCGAGCTGTCGAGTTATCTGCTGCTGACACACTTCCTCGGGCAGTCGACCAAGTCGCGTTTAACCAACCGAGAGCCTGGCGAACGTTTTGACATCCTCAAGGAGGCTGCTCAAAGCAAACAGGTCGAAGAGATCGCAAAGGCGCTGCACGGAAAGGGTAATACGAAAGCCAGCCGCGCCTTTACCGACCGCATCGACGATCTCAACAAGGAAGTTACCGCTCTGCGGAACCTCCTCGAGACGGAATCAAGCCTGTGGTCGGGGCTCACGAGCGTCGGCGCGCTCAATGACGATGCTTCAACCGAGCTCGCACGGGCAATATCAAAGTTGCTCGAGCAAGCTGCTGGAACCGGACAGACGGCACTCATCACGGCATTTGATGAGGGGACGATAGGAAACCTCGAGACCCGCCTTAATGGGCTGCGTGATGAAACGCGGAGTTTGACGACAAGGATAACCTCTGGAAACGAAACGCTGGCAGCCTGGGAAAATGCATCTCGACAGCTTTCGGTATTGGAGGGCGCGCAAACGGCTATCGACGCCCAGATCGCGTCCCTCGCGACCAAGCGCCAGGACCTGGAGGAGGCGTTATCCAGTTTGAAGAACGGCGAGGATGCGAGCCGGCTCGCTGCGAAGAATGCCCGCGACCTGCGTGACCGTTTTAAAGGGCTGAAAGACGCACTTCAGTCGGCCGCTCTCCTTGCACAGAAAAAGGATACGGCCGACGCAGACGTCGCGAATGCACGCTCCAAGCTGGAGGACGAATCCAGACGACTGACCTCGCTTGAACGCCGCTTGCAGATCGTGCGCCGCATCGAGGGTGACGTGGGTCGGCTGGATGAACGGATCAAACTTGCGCAAAGCGAGCGGGAGAATGTTCTCGCCTGGGTGACACGGGACGCCAGGATTGCCGAACTGCGGTCCTCCATCGACGCGCTGGAAGCATCCGCTCCCAATCTCGATGATGATATCGCGCGGGCCATCGAAGAGTTAGTATCGCTCGACGAGCTTGTCGAGGGGCAAGAGAGGATCCTCGCAGAACTGCGATCGACCGTGAGTGCGATGTCGAGTGCCGTTGCGAGCGTAGCGGCGAACCTGACACACGAGTCCTGTGATTGCCCCGTCTGCGCCACTCATTTCGACACCGAAGGAGAATTGCAGCGGCGCGCGGCCGGGGCCGCTGAACGGCTGGCACCACTCGTATTGGCACAGGAAACGCAGTTGACCAGTCTTATACGACAACGCGATGCGTCAAAAAATAGACTGGGCCAGCTTCGCATACTTGAGAAACAGCGCAATGATCTGCACGAGGCGCTTCGCTCGGAAGAGAAGGTAAATAGAGATCTCGGTGCCAGCGTATTTGGCGCAGATGTGACTGCTGACAACGAAAGGGCGAGGCTGCGCCATGCGCAGCTCGAAAAGAGCGCCGCGGATATGACGTGGTTGAGGCAGCGTAAGTGGTATTGGCGAAGCATATTGTCCGGTACGCTCTATGCACCAGGCGGAGAGCACGCGGCTGCCGTTCGGCGCCGCGACCAGGCGCAGATCGAGCTTTCGACCGCAACGCAAGGACAGGATGTTGCAGCCAGGGAGCTCGCGTCGATCACAGCATCCGTCGCTCAATATGACCAAGCCTTTGAAGCGAGCCCGCCTCGAGGAGATCGGCTTGATGAGGCGCTTGGCTCCGCGGAAGATGATCTTTCAGCAAAGGAAGCGGCCAGCAAGCAAGCGGCATCTGACCGCGAGGCAGTGGAGCAGGACCTGGCTTCTTTGGACATCGCGGCGAGCGCGGCGGTTGTCCGAAAACAGCAAGGCGCCGGGCTGGTCGATGCGGCGATCCAACGAAGAAACGAAGCTGTCAAAGCATGGCACGAGTTGAAAATCGAAGGCTCCGGCGAGCCCGACGCTGACCGACTGAAGGCACTGACGGCACGCTCCACGGAGATGCGGGCGAAATTGAGTGAAGCAGAAGATCTTCTGAGACAATTGCGAGACGGAAGAACAGCCAAAACGCTTGTCGAAAATCACGTTGTAGCTCTGGAAAGCCTCCGTTCAGCGATCAACGGTGCGCCGAATAGCGATCGACTGCAGCTCCGCAGCGAGGCACAGGAGGCACTCGACGCGAAATCGAGGGCTGCAGACGCGACGCAGAAAGCGAAAGACATCGCTCAGGCCGCAAGTTCGGAAATCCTCGATGAAGTCGCCGAGTTCAACGCAAACTACATGAAGCCGCTCGCCTCGCTCATGAAATCGATCAGCCGGGCGATCCTTTGCGACCCGAGGGTCGGCATCGATCAGCATGTCCGAAATCGTCGTGTCGAACAAAGCGCCACAAAGGAAGGAGAGGTTCCTGCCGAAGTCGGACAGATCGACCCGATATTGGTCCACAGCGAGGGACAGATGGCGGCGCTTTCGGTCAGCATGCTTTGCGCAGCGAGCTTGACCTATCCCTGGTCGCGCTGGCGCGGGCTCGTTCTCGACGATCCGCTGCAGCACAATGATGCGATTCATGCCGCAGCATTCACAGATTTCGTCTGCAACCTCGTGGCCGACCGCAAATATCAGATCCTCCTGTCCACCCATGATCGTGCGCAGGCCGAATTCGTGCGCCGCAAGGTTGCGTCGCGAGGCTTGCCCTGCGGCATCCTGAGCCTGCAAGGTGTGGGGCAGGATGGCGTTGAATGGAGCTACAGTCCAGCGGTGGACGCCTCATCTTTGACCGCAGTTCAGGCTAGATAATGCTGATTTCTGTTCGCAACATCACGCCATACCCACGTCACTCGGCACCTGCCTCGCAGGGTGAGGACGGCCGCCGCGTTCGTTCCAAATTAAAGCACGCGGGATGCGAAAATTTCAGGTGATGGTTGCACGCAGTTGCGACAAGAATCCATGTCATGGCAGCGGTGCAGAGCTTGGCTCAGCCAGCCAGGAATCGATCATTTTTAGAGCCATGAGGTGGCGACCGTGGACGTCCGCCTTTCCGCAAGGGCATTGTTCCGGGTGGTGAACCCGGTTCCAGTTGCCAGAGGCATCTGGACGATAATACCAACCGGCATTCAGCCCTGCCCCAAGGAGTTCCAAGCCCTGATGCTCGACGAGTAGTGCGCCCACTTCAATCAGGCCCTCGGACTTCCTAGCAACACTCACACCTTTAGAGTACAGAAAGTGGCCTTGGTGCGGCGCGTGCTGTATCAAATCGTCGATCTCGAAGATGATGCAGTTATACCGCTCCAGAAGCTGGTCGACCGCTGGAAACGTTTTGTCGATCATATCCGAGTATCCAAGCATCGTAGACGATGGAACGCGCATTGACATGGTATTTTCTGGTGTCCCGTCGGGGGACTTTGCAAGGGCGTGTCGCAAATTCTTTTGGTTAACTAGCTGTTGACCACAACGGTGGAAATTCAGCTCCCGATGTAGCGGAGCG
>NZ_KQ414538.1:0-25240 GCF_001263295.1 Agrobacterium sp. SUL3 | reverse complement strand
TGCTGAAGGGCCGGGCTGGTCTGGATATCGATCTTGCGCGGTTTCAAGGCCTCAGGAATCTCACGAACGAGATCGATCGACAGAAGACCGTTGCGGAGATCGGCGCCATTCACCCTGACATGGTCGGCAAGTTCGAAACGGTGTTCAAAAGGCCGGCCGGCTATACCGCGATGAAGGTATTCATCGGCGGAAGCGTCCTGCTTCTTGCCGGTAACGGTGAGAAGGTTGGACTGAAAGGTGATGTCTAGCTCGTCCTCGGCAAACCCTGCGACCGCGACCGAAATCCGGTAGCTGTCATCGCCGGTCTTGACGATGTCATAGGGCGGCCAGTCGCTGATCGAGCGGGCGCGCTGGGCATTTTCAAGAAGATTGAAGATCCGGTCGAAGCCGACGGTCGAGCGGAACAGGGGTGCGTAGTCATAAGATGTTGCCATAGCCATATCCTCCTTGAAGCAACATGGGTACAGAAGCGCCGAAACGCGGCGCTTCCAGCAAGTCCAGCCCTGTCTCAGCAGCTGGCGGCAATCGATTTGGTTTTCGGAAATTTACGATTCAAGGGTGCCGTCAGAAAAAATTGACGTCCAGGCGCCCGCCAGGACCAACTCAGTCGAGTTCATGGACCGCGGCATTGTCCTGTACCTCGCGCAGTCCTTTATAGGACGCATGACGCAGGTTGCCATCGTCGGTCCAGCCACGGAACTCGATTTCGGCGATGAGCGTCGGCTGCGCGAAGACGTAATTCCTGCCCTTGAGCGGAACGACCGGTGTCTTCGTCTTCAGCCTATCCAGGGTCTTCTTCAGATACGCCGCATCTTTCTCCTTAAACCCGGTTCCAACGGCGCCAACATAGACCCAGTCATGGCCACGTCTCGCCGCCAGCAGCAAACTGCCAATCCCGCCGCGCGCCGCCGCCGACTGCTCGTAGCCGACAATCATGAAGCTCTCGCTTTGAACACACTTGATCTTCAGCCAGTCGCCGGTCCGGCCCGAGCGATAAGTGCTGTCACGATGTTTTGCGATGATGCCTTCCATGCCGAGGGAACACGCGCTCGCCAATAATTCAGCGCCGTCCGCGTCTATTTCTTCGGACAGCTGGAGTGCGCCGGTCGCGTCTTCAAGCAGGTCCCCCAGCAAGTGCCGGCGGACCGACAGCTCGGTACGAGTGAGATCGTGACCATCGAAATACATAAGGTCGAAGGCGAAGAGCACGGCTTCTGTCGACGCCCGTTTGCCGCCTCGCCCACCGAGCGAGCGTTGCAGAGCGCCGAAATCTGAGCGGCCCTCGCCGTTCAGCACCACCGCTTCGCCGTCAAGGATGGCTGTTGCAACTCCAAGGTCCCTGGCCGCTGCGGCGATAGTGGGAAACCGGTGCGTCCAGTCGTGGCCGCCCCGGGTAATGATCCGCACACCCTTCGGCTCGATGTGGACCGCGAGCCGATAGCCGTCCCATTTCATTTCATAGACCCACTCGGGGCCGTCTTCAGGAGCGCCAGACATGGCTCGACGCGATCTGGCATCGGGTCGAACGGCAGATTGGGCTGAGCCGGATCGCGCCTGCGGCGCGGCTGCGATTTTGCCGTCAGACTGTCATTCTGCAGGAGCGGCTTGGCGGGACGTTTCATTTGCCCGCCCGATTCTCGGCTGCAACCGACTTCTTCAGCGCGTCCATGATATTGATGACATTGCTGGGTGCCGACTTCGCCGGTGTGGATGTCCTCGGTTTTGCAGACTTCTTCAGCGCTTTCTTCTTGGCGGCAATGATGTCAAGCAACCGATCCTGAACCGGATCGATGACCATCTTGGGGTCCCAGTGCTGCGTTTGCTTTTTGATCAGTTGCTGCACGAGACGCATCATCTCACTATCGCCCGTTTCGTCTTCTTCGATCCCGCCAAAGTAAGTATCCTCGTCACGGACTTCATCCCCATAGCGCAGCGTCCACAGAACGATACCCTTGCCGCGTGGCTCAAGCATGACGGCGCGCTCGCGGCGGGTAATTACGAGACGTGAAATCCCCACCATGTTCTGCGCTTCCATCGCATCCCTGATGACCGAGAATGCTTCCTGGCCGACGGCATCGTTGGGTGAAAGATAATAGGGCGTGTCGAGCCATATCCACTCAATGGTGTCACGGGGGGTAAACGTCGAGATGTCGATGGTCTTTGTGCTGTCGAGCGCAACGTTTTCCAGTTCTTCGTCTTCGAGGATGACGTATTCGTTCTCGCCACGCTCATAGCCCTTGACCTCATCCTCCTCCCTCACCTCTTTTCCGGTAACACTATCGACGTAGTGGCTGACGACCCGGTTTTTGGTATCGCGGTTGAGGGTGTGGAAGCGGACCTTCTCACTTTCGGACGTTGCCGGCATCATCTGCACGGGACAGGTGACGAGCGAGAGTTTCAGATAACCTTTCCAATAGGGACGGACAGCCACGATTTTCCTCCGTCAGCCGGCGCGGCGCGTCTGTGACGAGACCGCATTTGATTTGGCAGCAGCACCCGGTTTCGAAGCCTTCTGACGGCCGGCACTCTTGTTGGCGTTAGAAACGGCGCGTTTCTGGCCGGATTTGGTGCCCATGCCAGCACTCTCACGCAGCGCCTGCAAAAGGTCGTTTTGCCTGGGGACGGCTGCGGCCTTCTTCTTCGGCAGGGCCCTGCCCTCGATCTTGGCCTTCACCAGCTCGGCAACGGCGGCTTCATATCGGTCGTCGAACGTGCTGGCATCGAAGGTCCCCTTCTTTGTGCCGATAATGTGCTCGGCAAACTCAAGCATCTCGCCTTCGATCTTGAGGTCCGGCAACTCCTCGAAGGCTTCCGCCGACGAGCGGACTTCATAGTCAAAGTTGAGCGTCGTGGCGATCAGGCCCTTCCCGTGTGGCCTGATCAGCACCGTACGCAAGCGTCGGAAGAGCACGGTGCGGGCGATCGCAGCAACTTTGGCTCTTTTCATGCCATCGCGCAAAAGTACGAAAGCGTCCGTCCCCATCCTGTCGGGCGCCAGATAATAGGGCTTGTCGAAATAGACGCTGTCGATCTCGCTGCAGGGGATGAAGGCGTCGATCTTCAGCGTCTTGTCGCTGTGAGGCACGGCGGCAGCCACCTCGTCCGGCTCGAGAACGATATACTGGCCGTTCTCGATCTCATAGCCCTTGACCTGGGCGTCCCGTTCCACCGGATCGCCGGTCTCGCTGTCGATAAATTCGCGTTTCACCCGGTTGCCGGTTCGGCGATTGAGGGTGTTGAAAGCAATCCGTTCAGATGATGATGCCGCAGTATAGAGAGCCACAGGACACGCGACTTCTCCAAATTTGATAAAGCCCTTCCAGTTCGCTCGCGGGGCAACCATGACGCAAAACTCCTGCCACAACCAATGCGATTCAAGCGATTCAGCATGCATTTGTTCCGAGTCAAAACGAATCATTTTTCAAGGACTTAGGGCCACGATCAGAACTGGCGTTGCGAGTCTGCGCTAGACGCTTGATTCCGGTGCATCTTTTTGAGGCGACGAACGTTTCCTCTTCACGAAACGCGAAGAGGAGGCCTGTCATGAGCAAGCGTGAACTGATCGATACCGGAACCGACAAGCGTTATGTGCGCCGCGATAAGGACGGCAAGTTCAAGGAAAGCGTCGACGTCTCGCGATCGCTCTCTGCCGACGCGCGCCACGATGCGAAGCATGATGCGAAACCGGGCCGGGGTGACCGGGGTGATCGCAAACACTGAACCCCGGTGAAGCTCGCCACGTATAACGTCAACGGCATTAACGGTCGGCTCGAGATCCTGCTCCGCTGGCTCGATCGGGCAAAACCCGATGTCGTCTGCCTGCAGGAGTTGAAGGCGCCGGACGAGAAGTTTCCGCTTCGCCAAATCGAGCGCGCAGGCTACGGCGCCATCTGGCATGGGCAGAAATCATGGAATGGCGTTGCAATCCTTGCCCGGGGTCACGAACCTCTCGAGACGCGCCGGGGGCTTCCCGGAGACCCTGACGACAGCCACAGCCGGTATATCGAGGCTGCCATCGATGGCATGATCATCGGCTGCCTTTACTTGCCAAACGGCAACCCGGCACCCGGGCCGAAATTTGACTACAAGCTGCGCTGGTTTGAGCGGCTGCGTTTCTACGCAGGTCAACTGATTGAGCTGGACGTGCCATGCGCCCTTGTTGGAGACTTCAATGTCATGCCGACCGACCTCGATGTCTATAAACCGGAGCGCTGGCGAGACGATGCCCTGTTTCGGCCGGAGGTTCGCGCAGCCTATGCCCACCTAATTTCAATGGGCTGGACGGATGCCATTAGACTGCTGCATCCGGATGAGCGGATCTATACGTTCTGGAAGTATTTTCGGAACGCGTTTGCGCGGGATGCGGGTCTGCGCATTGATCATTTCCTGCTGACCCCATCCGTGCAGGAACGATTGCAGGCGTGCGGGGTCGACAAGTTTGCGCGTGCGTGGGAGCACACCAGTGATCACGCCCCCGCCTGGATTGTACTGGACGACCGATAGAGACCCATAGAGCGGATAAGGATGCTTCGCGCGCCTCCCTGCTGGCGGCGAAGGGCGGACCGACGCTTTCGCATGAGCGCTGTTATGGCGGACGGGCTGGAAAGGTCTTTGTCCATAATCGAGCATATGTCGACGCCTTTGGACCGAACGGACCCATAGGCTTCGACGCCCGCACAGACGCCGCGGCGATCGAAGGCTCGTCTTTGGAACGAGGGGGGTTCCTAGAAAACGTTCCGGTGCACATCACTCATCGCCCGTCGCAAATCATCGATCGCAGATGCCGTCTGTCCTGGGTGACCGTCGAGGGCCGGCGGCATTTTCCAACCTGGATCGATGCCTTCCATGTTCGGCAGTTCATGAGCAATGCCTTTATGGCAATCGATGCAGGTGGCCTTGCCCGTCAACAGATATTTGGATGCAAATTCAGGATCGCCGCTCCACCAGGCATAACGCACACCCGCTTCAGCCGCCGTAAACAAAAGAAACCAGATAAGGAATGCCAAGTGTTTCATCGTGCGCCGCGCCTAGGCACCGCATCGGCAAAAGGCAGGGCATAACCACCGATGACGACCCACAGGAAGGGCCAGCCCGCGCCATGCAGGGCGGCCAGCGGGAAAAACAGCCGCAGGGCTTCCGAAAGGATGGGGGGCTGCCTCATCGCACCCGCTCCTTTGCTGAAAACAGTTCGGCGAAGGCCGGACTCTCAGACAGGCGTTCCGCTTCGTCGAAAACCGCCCGCGCCATGCGCCGGCCCGGCGAACCGGCGGGCTTATGCGCGGCAATGACGCGGCCGTCCATGCCTGAAAGCACGATCAGCCTGTCGGCCACCATCAGCGCTTCATGAAGATCATGGGTGACAAGAAGGGTGGAGAAACCGCGCCTGCGGGCGGTACCCACCAGAAGCTCCTGCAAATGGCGTCGCAGGCCGACATCGACGGCGCTGAAAGGTTCGTCCAGAAACAGCATGTCCGGCTCCACCGCCAGCGCCCGCGCCACACCGGCGCGCTGGCGCATGCCGCCGGAAAGCTCGACCGGATATTTGCCGAAATCCGCTTCTTCCAGCCCAACTTCGAGCGCAAAACACCCAGCCCTTTCACGGCGTTCCCGTTTCGGCATGCCGGTGGCCGCAAGGCCGTAGGCTATATTGTCGATCAGCGTCATCCATGGCAGCAGCCGCGGTTCCTGAAAGACCAGACCCTGCCGGCGATATCGACGATGCACGCGGCCGCGAACGGGATCGATGATGCCAGCCGCGATCTGCAGGATCGTCGTCTTGCCGCTGCCGGAAGGGCCAAGCAGCGCCACGGTTTCCCCCAGCGCTATGCTCAGGTCGAAATTCTCGAACAGGCTGCGACCTAAAAAGGCGTGGCCGACATGTTCAAAACGCAGGTTGGAATGATCGCTCATCGTTTGACACCCCATGGCAGCCCGGCGGCGCGCCAGCGTTCCAGCGCTTCGCGCAGCAGATGCAGCAGGCCGTAATCGGTGAGCAGCGCCAGCGCGACGGTGATGGTGAGCCAGGCGCTGACCTGCGCGATATCGAACAGCGCGCGTGCGGTGGCCAGTTCGCCGCCAATGCCGCCGGAATTCGACAGAAGCTCGGCCATGACAGTGACTTTCCACGCACTGCCGGCCGTCGTGGTCCAGGCGGGAAAGAGATAGGAAAGCACATGCGGCATGGTGACGGTGCGCAACCGGTAAAACCATGGAGCACCGAAGGCCTGCGCCATCACCTCCAGCTGACGATCCCGCTTGGCGACACCTTCCAATGCACCGGCAAAGGAAACGGGAGCCGATGCGATGACAACGGTCATGACGGCAGTGCCGCCGGAGGAACCGAACCAGATCAGCGCCAGCACGATCCAGCCTATGGGCGGAACGCCGAGCAGGACGGTGACAACAGGCTTCATCAGCCGCATGGCCGCGAAGGAGTAACCCGCCATCACGCCGGCGACGGTGCCGATGCCCGCCGCAATGGTGAAACCAGTCAGGGCCCTGACGGCGCTCTGCGACAGGATCGCGAAGAAATCCGGCCTCGCCGCAAGCACTCCGATAGCCGTGAAGGTCTCACCCGGCGAAGGCAGGATGAAGGAGCCATAAATTTCATGCCCGGCCTGCCAGGCGGCGAGAAAGCAGAAAATACCCGAAAGCCCCGCCCAGCCCGCCCAGAGATAGCGGCCCATCCAGCCAAGACTTTCGAGAATGCGGTTCATGCCTGCTACACCAGATAAAAACCGTCATCCGGCCGCCGACCGCCGATGATCGCGGGGTCGGCCTTGGCGAGTTCATCGTAAAACGCCTCAAGATCGGTACGCGCAGCACTCGCCTTCAGCGCACATAGATGGCTAGTCGGGAAGGAGGCAGCGATGATTTCCGGCGGGAAACCCAAGGCATCGGCGGCCGCAGCGGCCGCCGTCATCGTGCGTGTGGTGCATCCCGGTGATCTCTTCGGTTTCGCCCGGGCGCTGCAGCGGTCCGATTATCCCGGTACCGCGACCACGGCCGCCGAAAGCGTGATCCTTTCCTGGCAGACGGACCTCTGGCCGCACTTCGTCGAGCAGAACCCGCACCTTGCCGTCTCCGCCATGCAGACCATTGGCCAACGTCTTGAGGAAGCCCATACGCGCATCCGCGAAATGTCGACGCAGGAGGTAGAGCGTCGGGTGGCGCACGCCGTACTGCGCCTTTCGCAACAGGCAGGGCGCAAGGAGGTGGACGGTATTCGAATCGACTTCCCGATCTCGCGGCAGGATATAGTGGAAATGACCGGTACCACGCTCCACACCGTTTCTCGCATCCTGTCCAGTTGGGAGAGCAAGGGCCTCGTACAGGGCGGCCGGCAGAAGCTTCTCGTATGCGATCTGCCGGGCCTCGCTCAACTAGCGGACGGCGATACCAGTCAAGTCTAGGGCGGAGCCTTGGCCTCGCTCATTGCGACAGCCTGCTCTTGCGCATTTCTTACTGTCTGTCGATTATAAGCAGGCTGCTAGTTGAAGTGGCGGGACATATGATGTTTATAAATGCGGTAAACACTGAGGGGAGCGAACCATGCCCCATGTCGCCCGCGTATTTCAGTCCGGTAACTCCCAATCGATTCGCCTGCCGAAAGAATTGCGTTTCGACGTCGATCGCGTGGACATAACGCAAGTGGGCGATGCGCTTGTTCTGCGGCCGCACGTTGAGCGTGGCGAGGCATGGCCGTCCCTGAAAGCAGCGATTGCGCGCGGCGTAAGCGACGATTTTATGGGAGGCGGGCGCGACGAGCCAGATCCACAGGACCGGCTGGAGATTTATTCGGTGTTTACGTGATCTCGCATCTTCTCGACACGAATGCGGTCATTCATTGATTGGCCGCCGATGGGATAAGCAGGTGCATCCCGCTCGCGAGATCGATCGCTTCGTGACCGGAACGATTGAGGCGAAGCGCAGGAAGGGATGAGAGCGCCGCAAAATGTCCGCATCCGAAGACAAAAATCCGACGGCTGTCGTGCAGGCTTGCGGAAAACGCAGGCATATCCGCGTCGGATATTGCATGGCGGCCTGTTAAAGAACCGTGATCTCGCTGTCCAGGACCGACGCGAGCAGGCTGTTGTCTTCGGGCCGCACCGGTTGCGCAGCCATGCGCGCTGCAGGTCTTTCGAAATCCCCTCCCCATCCGTTAAACTCGACTGAAGGAAACTTCTGAACTCCGTGTCGCCCTTGAACCCAGGCGACGTGCAAGCCTGACGGCCGACGATGGACGCCCCCCAGCACGAGAGGAAACATCCTCACCGTTGTCCATTGCCGCACCGATCGGATCTTGTAACGGGATGCCGAGAAGGCGCGTGTCGACCGATGCTGGAACCAAAACAACATCAGAGGGTTAATCAGGCGGATCAATCTACGCAGATCCGAGCTAGGGAGAAAACTATGAAAAACACTATTCTCACAGCCGCCTTCATTTGTGTCTCGGCCCTTGCAGCACATGCTCAAGGTGCGCCCGCGGCCAACAGCGACAGAAACACGCCGGCAATTGCGACCCCCGACATGAAAAACCCGACGGCCCCGGTGGAGGGCGCCAACAGTTTTACTGAGGACCAGGCAAAGGATCGGATCGAAAAAGCGGGTTATACGGGGTTGAAGGATCTCAAGAAAGACGACAGGGGCGTTTGGAATGCCACCGGCATGAAGGACGGCAAAACTGTTTCGATCGCCCTCGATTATCAGGGCAATGTTGTTGCCAAGTAACCCCTAGGAGGATGTTATGAGAACTGTTACCGGACTTTTTGACGATTACGCAGACGCAAGTTCCGCTGTCAGTGAACTCGAAGCTCTGGGCGTACCATCCAGCGATATCAGTATCGTTTCCAATAACAGCGATCGGCGACACGAAGAGTCGAATGCCGCAGAAGGGGCCGGAACTGGTGCGGGGATCGGTGCGGTCGTCGGCGGCGCGGGCGGCCTGCTCACCGGCCTTGGCTTGATGGCCATTCCGGGCGTCGGTCCGGTCGTCGCAGCCGGCTGGCTTGCTGCGACTGCGGCCGGCGCGGCAGCCGGTGCGGTTGCAGGAGGGGCCGCTGGCGGGATTATTGGCGCACTGACGAGCTCCGGCGTCCCGGAACGAGATGCCCACTTCTACGCCGAAGGCGTCCGAAGGGGTGGCACCCTCGTCACCGCAAAGGTGGATGACGCCTTGGCGCCGGAGGCTGAAGCCATTCTCAAACGCTCGAATTGGGTCGATCCGACAGAACGTCGCGCCGCCTACGAAAAGCAAGGATGGACGCATTTCGACGAAACGCTCTCGCCCTACGAGGCCGACCAGATCGAGCAGGAACGGCTTCGCTATCGCCGCAATGGTATGTGAGAGTTTCAGGAGGGGCGCCACGGTGGCGCCCCTTCAGTGACGCCCGATACCGCCTTTGATAAAGATCTCGTTTGTAAGCCGCGATTAATTTAACGGTCTGCGACAGAGATTTCATTCCACCCGCTCTAACTAGGTCCTGTTGACAAAGTGGATTCCCAAATCAGCAGAAGCGTGATTCAAGACTGCTTTTTAGGAGGCAGTTTTGGCTCGCGGCGACCTGACAGATATGGAATGGCGGATCATCGAGGGGTTGTTGCCCACCGAACGCGGCAGGAAGTCCCGACCGTCGCACGATAATCGGCAATATCTGAACGGTATGCTGCATGTCCTTCGGGTCGGATGCCCGTGGCGCGACATGCATGAGCGATANGATAATCGGCAATATCTGAACGGTATGCTGCATGTCCTTCGGGTCGGATGCCCGTGGCGCGACATGCATGAGCGATACGGAAAGTGGAATTCGGTCTATGTGCGCTTCCGCCGTTGGGCCGAACAAGGCGTTTGGGACGCCCTGCTTGAGACCCTCGTCGAACTGGGGCTGACGGATGACTGGCAGCACATGATCGACAGCACCACTGTTCGCGGCCATTCGCAGGCGGCGGGCGCAAAAGGGGGACTTATCAGGAGGCTTTTGGTCGATCACGCGGCGGCTTTACGACGAAAATCCACGCCCGAGCAGACGGTCAGGGCCGCCCTCTTGGCTTCGTCCTGACAGGCGGCGAGGCTTCGGACTACAACGCCGTTCCTGACTTGCTGGCGATACCGGTCGGCAAGCCGAGGTTGTTCCTCGCCGACAAAGGCTACGACGGTGACTTCCTGCGTGAAGAACTCCTGATCCACGGTATCAGGCCGGTCATTCCGCCAAAAACCAACCGAAAGAACCCGCCTGCCTGCGACTTTCGGGTTTACAAAGATCGAAACCGCATCGAGCGGATGTTCAACCGTCTCAAGCAGTTCCGGCGCGTCGCGACCCGATACGACAAGACACGAAAATCCTTCTCGGCATTCCTCGCCCNCAACCGTCTCAAGCAGTTCCGGCGCGTCGCGACCCGATACGACAAGACACGAAAATCCTTCTCGGCATTCCTCGCCCTGGCAGCCGCAAAGATATGGCTGCCATACTTTGTCAACAGGACCTAGGCTTTTGTATGAGTGACGCTCATGCAAGATTTCCCGCAACGTGCGAAACGCGTTTTGTACCGGTCAAGTTCTGCATCATTGCGTTGGATACCCATTTCCGGATCTTCTTTCCGCGAGGCCATTTGCCTTCGGCAGGAACGCCGGCGCGCATGGGTCGTCCGCAGGCTTCAGCCGACCGCACACAAGCAAGTGATGGTTCGCCTGTTATGGGCCTGTCGGCAACAGCCCGTCGGAGGAATAATAGCAGAATATTGATGACGGCGGCTGTTGCACTAGCTAGAAGTAGCTCGCCCATATACTCCGCCACGACCTTGCCTCGCCTTGTTCAGGAACAGACACATGCCACAGACCGCTTCTCAAGACCTGACCCGCCGTGGTCTCGGTCTCGACCCCGTCGTCGCCCTCAGCCTCGCCGGCGCGATTGTTTTCTTCCTGATCAGCGGCGCGTTTGCCTACATCAACCTGAAGACGCTGCGGGAGAATACAGAGGCGATCGTCCATTCGCACGAGGTGATCATCACATTGGACGAGTTGCTGTCGAGCACGCAGGACGCGGAAACCGGCCAGCGCGGCTTCCTACTCACGAACAACGAACGGTACCTCGATCCGTACAACACGGCCCTTGATACGATCCCGGCCAAGATCCAGGAAATTGGCGAGCTCACCAGCGATAATCCGGCCCAGGTCCGGCGCCTGCCCATACTCAAGCAGCATGTCGATGCCAAGCTGGCGGAGTTGAAGCAGACGATCGATCTTCGTCGCAGCCAAGGTTTGGACGCGGCACTGGCAGTCGTCAACTCCGATCGCGGCAAGGTGGCTATGGATGCCGTGCGCGGACAGCTCTCGGCGATGAGCCGAGAAGAAGCGGTATTGCGGGCAAAGCGCCTCGAGGAAATGAACAATGCCTATGGTACTGCGCTTTTGAGCGGCGTACTTGCCGGCATCCTCGGCATTCTCCTGACCATCGCCATCGGCGTTTTGATCCGCCGTTCTACCCTCGCCCGTCGCCGCGAAGAATGGCTGCAGGCGGGTAATCTTGGACTGGCATCCGCGATGATGGGCGACCAGCGCACCGAGCAACTTGGCGGCAGCATTCTGACTTACCTAGCAAACCACGTCGGGGCCGTCGCCGGGGCAATCTTCGTGGGTGGGTCAGATGCCTACAAGCGTTCATCGACCTACGGCGTCCCCGCCGATGCAAAGCTTCCGGATTTGGTCAGGCCCCGTGAAGGTCTGCTCGGACAGGTGGCGGTCGAGGGCAAACCCGTCATCGTCAACGACGTGCCGGAAAACTATCTGGAGTTCGGCTCGGCGCTTGGCCGGGATAAGCCGCGGCACCTGGTTCTTGCCCCGGCGGCGATCGACCACAACGTGAACACTGTGATCGAGCTCGGCTTCCTGCGGCCTGTGGATGAACGCGTCCTCGCGTTCCTTAAAGAGGCATCCGGCACGATCGCCACCGCCATTCGTTCGGCGAACTATCGAAGTGAGTTGCAGAACCTTCTGGAGGAAACCCAGCGACAATCGGAAGAGCTGCAGGTGCAGAGCGAGGAACTGCGGGTCTCGAACGAAGAACTCGAGGAACAGGGTCGGGCCTTGAAGGAGTCGCAAGCGCGGCTCGAACAGCAGCAGGTCGAACTGGAGCAGACGAACTCTCAGCTTGAGGAGCAGGCGCAACAGCTGGAATCGCAAAAAGACGACTTGGAGCGCTCCAACGCCTCAACTCAGCTGAAAGCCCGCGAGCTGGAGCAGGCCAGCCGATACAAGTCCGACTTCCTGGCCAACATGTCGCATGAGCTGCGCACGCCGCTGAACTCGTCGTTGATCCTGGCGAAACTGCTGGCGGACAATCCCGACGACAACCTGACGGCCGAGCAGGTCAAGTATGCCCAGACCATCCAGTCTTCAGGTAACGATCTTCTCAACCTGATCAACGACATTCTTGATCTTTCCAAAATCGAGGCGGGCCATGTCGACATCCGGCCCGAACCCGTCTCCGTCGAGCGTCTATCCAACAACCTGCGTCAAGTCTTCGAACCAATTGCCAAAAACAAGTCGCTCGGTTTCGAGATCGACATCTCGCCGGAATGCCCCGCAGTCATCGAGACCGATCTGCAGCGGATCGAACAGATCCTCAAAAACCTGCTGTCTAACGCTTTCAAGTTCACCGAGAAAGGCAAGGTTACGCTTTCGATGAACCGAACGGGCGACGGCCAGGTCGCCTTTGGGGTGACGGACACGGGGATCGGCATCGCGCCGGAGCAGCAAAAACGGATTTTCGAGGCCTTCCATCAAGCGGATGGAACGATCAGCCGCAAGTTTGGCGGCACGGGATTAGGCCTGTCTATTTCCCGTGAACTCGTGCGCCTGCTGGGTGGTACGATCCATATCAGAAGCCAGGAAGGGAAAGGCAGCACCTTAACGGTCACGCTCCCGCTCGCCTACGATCCTGCCATCGTCGCGCCGAGAGCTCCGGTCGGCAATGCCGTACCCCTCGCACCCGCTGCTTCAGCAGCACCAAGTCAACCGACGGCGCTACTGCCGCGAGCGATTGTGGAGGACGACCGCGCTATGCCCTCGGACGAGCGACGAATTCTGCTTGTCGTCGAAGATGATCAGACCTTCGCGGCGATCTTGCGTGACCTC
The DNA here is from genome assembly GCF_001263295.1 of Agrobacterium sp. SUL3. NCBI lineage: Bacteria > Pseudomonadati > Pseudomonadota > Alphaproteobacteria > Hyphomicrobiales > Rhizobiaceae > Agrobacterium > Agrobacterium sp. SUL3. The sequence goes on along the minus strand of NZ_KQ414538.1, from coordinate 12,108 downwards.
GCCCGCGAGATGGGCTTCCGCTCGCTCGTAGCAGGCACCGCCCAGGACGCCCTTAACCTCGCGCAGCAGTTCATGCCGAGCGCCATCGTCCTCGATGTTGGCTTACCCGATCAGTCCGGCCTCTCCGTCCTCGATCGTCTGAAGCGGGATGTCCGCACCCGGCATATTCCGATCCATATCGTCTCGGGCGACGACTATACGGAGACTGCCCTGTCGCTCGGGGCTGTTGGCTACATGCTGAAGCCGGTGCAGCGCGAGCAACTGGTCGAAGTGCTGCACAAGCTTGAAGCAAAGCTTACGCAAGGCGTGCGCCGTGTTCTGATCGTTGAAGACAACGAGGTTCAACGAGAGGCCGTCGCCAAGCTTCTCACGTCACACGACGTCGAGACGGTCAGCGCCGGGACAGCAGCGGAAACCTTGGCACTGCTGAAGGACCAGACATTTGATTGCATGGTTCTTGACCTTTCACTTCCGGACGCGTCGGGGTACTCGCTGCTTGAAACCATCAGCCAGGAGGACACGCATTCCTTCCCACCGGTGATCGTCTACACCGGTCGCGTGCTCGCATCCGACGAGGAGGAAAAACTTCGTCGCTATTCGAAGTCGATCATCATCAAAGGGGCAAAGTCGCCGGAGCGGCTGCTGGACGAGGTGTCGCTGTTCCTGCACCAGGTCGTCTCGGAGCTGCCGGACGAGCAGCAGAAGATGATCCGCAAGGCGCGTCACCGCGACGCCCTGCTTGAGGGACGCCGGATCCTCATTGTTGAAGACGACGTGCGTAATGTCTACGCCCTCACGAATATTCTGGAGCCCCGTGGCGCGCTCATTCAGATAGCCCGCAATGGCCAGGAGGCGCTCGACGCCCTGGAGAAATCCAGCGCCGATGACGTGTCCAAGATCGATCTGGTGCTGATGGATGTGATGATGCCGGTGATGGATGGCCTGACAGCAACGCGGGCGATCCGAAAAAATCCTGACTGGAAAAAGCTGCCGATCATCACTCTGACGGCCAAGGCGATGCCCGACGATCAGCAGCGCTGCATCGATGCCGGCGCCAACGATTATATGGCCAAACCACTCGACGTCGAAAAGCTGCTATCGCTCGTCCGCGTCTGGATGCCGCGATGAGCGAGACATTCGACAAGATCGAGGACATCGAGATCCGGCTGCTGCTGGAGGCGCTCTACGTCCGCTACCACTATGACTTCCGCAATTACGCGATGGCATCGGTGAAGCGACGCCTGCGTCAGGCCCGTGAGCAACTGGGGTTTCCGACTATTTCGGCCATCCAGGAAAGCGTCTTGCACGACGAGGCGATGCTGCCGCGGTTGCTTGGCTATCTGACCGTGCAGGTGAGCGAGATGTTTCGCGATCCGAGCTACTTTCGCGCCATTCGCGAGAAGGTGGTGCCGCATCTTAAGACCTATCCATCGCTTAAGATTTGGATCGCTGGCTGCAGCGGCGGGGAGGAACTTTATTCCTTTGTGATCCTGTTCCGCGAGGAGGGTCTGGAGGACAGGACGATCTTCTATGCCACCGATATCAACCAGGAAGCGTTGAGGATCGCCGAAGCCGGTGTCTATGATCTCGATCGCATGCAGCTCTTCACGCAAAACCACCGAGCGTCAGGCGGCAAGTCGTCTTTGTCAGATTATTACACCACCGGTTATGGCCGGGCGACATTCGACCGCAGCCTCAGGGAGCGTGTCGTTTTTTCCGACCATAGCCTTGTGACAGACGCGGTCTTCGGCGAGATGAATCTGATCTCCTGTCGCAATGTGATGATTTACTTCGATCGGCCACTTCAGGATCGGACCATCGGCCTGTTCAAGGAATCGCTCGCGCGGAAAGGCTTTTTGGGGATCGGCGCGAAGGAAAGCCTTCGGTTCTCGGCGCATGCCAATGCGTTCACAGACGTCGTTCGCGAAGAGAAGATCTACCAGAAGGCGGTCCGATGAGCACCTCCAGTCCAGAGGCTGTCGTGATCGGTACATCGGCTGGTGCCCTTGAGGCGCTATCCGTTATCCTGCCAGCGCTTCCTGCCGACTTCGGATTACCGATCATGGTGGTGGTTCATATACCTCCGGACAAACGCAGCGTTCTTGCCGAGCTCTTTGCCGCAAAATGCGCCCTTAATGTCGTTGAGGCAGAGGACAAGGTTCCGCTCGAAGCAGGGACTATCTACTTCGCGCCGCCAGACTACCATCTGCTTGTCGAAACAGACAGGTCACTTGCGCTATCCGCCGATGAGCCCGTGCTGTTTTCCCGTCCGTCGATCGATGTCCTGTTTGAATCGGCTGCAGACATTTACGGTCCCGGCCTGATTGGTATTGTTCTGACCGGCGCCAACCAGGATGGGGCTTTGGGCCTCAAAGCGATCGCCGACGCAGGCGGCATCGCAATTGTTCAGGAACCAGACACGGCGTTTCAGGACGCCATGCCAGAGGCTGCGATTAAAGCCGTTGCGAAAGCCGATATTTTGTCACTTGCTTCGATAGCTACTTATCTGCAAAAGGTTGAGCCATGAACCCCGTCAAATTTTTGCTGGTCGACGATCTCGAAGAAAACCTCCTGTCTCTCGAAGCGCTGCTTCGTCGCGACGACCTGTATCTTCTGAAAGCCCGCTCCGGCGACCAGGCGCTCGAAATCCTCCTTGAGGATGATGTCGCGCTCGCCTTGATAGACGTCCAGATGCCTGGCCTCAACGGTTTTGAGCTTGCCGAACTGATGCGCGGCAATGAGCGAACCCGCCGCATCCCGATCATCTTTGTTACCGCCGGCAGCACGAGCGAGCGCCGCCGCTTCGAGGGATATGAAGCGGGAGCCGTGGATTTTATCCAGAAGCCGATCGAGCCCGATGTGCTGCGCCATAAGGCAGAGGTCTTTTTCGAACTCTATCGTCAGCGCCAACAGATCGAGCAGCAGCGGGACCAGCTTCAGACCCAGGCCGAGGCGCTGAAGGAAGCGGACCGCCGCAAGGACGAGTTCCTGGCCACTCTTGCCCATGAGCTTCGCAACCCACTTGCACCGCTTCGCAATGGTCTCGATATCCTGCGGCGCGATCCCGACGATGTGAGGGCTTACGAGCTTCGCGAGATGATGGACCGTCAGTTGGACCACCTGGTTAGGCTGATCGACGATCTCCTTGATGTTTCGCGTGTCAGCCAAGGAAAGATCGAGCTGCGCCAGGAGAAGGTCAGGGTCGCGGACGTCGTTCATTCAGCGGCCGAGGCCAGCCGCCCGCTTATCGATCGCGCAGCACACACCTTCGAGCTCGATATCCCCACCGCAGATCTTTGGATCGATGCGGACCCGGCCCGCGTGTCGCAGGTCATCGCCAACCTGCTGACCAACGCAGCAAAATACACGCCATCCGGCGGAACGATCAAACTATCGGTGACCGCGGACGGCGGCAAAGCTGTCATCACCATCCGCGACAATGGAGTAGGCATTCCGGCCGAGATGCAGAGCGACGTCTTCCGGCTGTTTGCGCAGGTCGGTGGTCATCGAGAGCGTTCGCAAGGTGGCCTCGGTATCGGCCTGGCCCTCGTCAAGCAATTGGTCGAACTGCACGGCGGCTCGGTCAGCGCATCAAGCGAGGGGACTGATCGAGGAAGCGTCTTCACTGTCCAGATCCCGTTAACCGCAGCCCCGGAGGAAATCACAACTGCGGAACAGTCCGCCAAACCAACGGAGAAGCCATCCCAGAGGCTGAAAGTCCTCGTCATCGATGACAACCCGATCATCGCCGACACGATGGGGATGTTGCTGGAGGACATCGGCCATGAATTCGAGGCGGTCCACGATGGACGAGAAGCTCTGGATGCCGCTCGCAACTATAGGCCAGACGCGATCCTGCTCGATATTGGCCTCCCCGGTATGGATGGCTACGAGGTCTGCCGCGCGCTGAGGCAGGACCACCTGTTCGAACACACCACCATCATCGCTCAGACAGGCTGGGGCCAGGATAAGGACAAGGAACTGGCCAGAGATGCGGGGTTCGATTTCCACCTCACCAAGCCTGTGCCTCTTGCGGATCTTCAGCGAATACTTTCGGGCGTGGCAGCAAGAGACTGACGAAGGGTGCCGTCGGCGTTTGTTATGCGGCCGAGAGCATCTCGTTCAGACTGGCAATGACGTTCGCGCAGCTATAGGGTTTGGCGAAGAAGCGGCATTCTGCTGGGAGGTCGGTATTCGCGGGGCGATGGCGTCCAGAGGCGACGAGAATTTTGACGTCGGGTCGGTCGGTACTCACCACTTGCGCGAGATCCAACCCGTCTTTCGGGCCTGGCATGTCGACATCGGTGAACACCGCAATGATGTCGGGAACCACGCCAAGGATCGCGACTGCGTCGACGACATTGCAGGCTTCGAGGACCTTGAAACCAGCCTCTTCCAGGGCATCGACGATATTCCAGCGGATGAGAGCTTCGTCCTCAACGACAAGCACGGTATCACCTGAGTTCGGCATCTCGATATCCTAGTTCTGCAAGCGAAACGCAATACAGCGCAAAACGATCAGCGCGTTTGTTTATTAGATGCCGACAATATTAATAAAATGCCAATTAACCTGAAGGCTCATGCATCAGTCAATGAGCATCGCGACCGCTGCAACACCCATCACGCCGCTCGCCGCCCATCCGCAGATCTTCATGGCAATGGGAGCCGTGAACTCCTTCATCTGCTTTTTGCTGCTGACGACCATCATCATCGCGATCATGATTGGCACGGCGACAAATCCGTTGATGACGGCACTCCAGAACAGCGCCTTGACCGGATCGAGCGGCACAAATTCGAGGCTGAGTCCGAACAGGGTCGCCGCCACGATAACGCCGTAGAAGCCCACGGCTTCCCACGGTTTGTGGTCGAGACCCGCCTTCCAGTCCTGCGTTTCGGCGAAGGCATATGCCGCAGAGCCAGCCAGAACCGGGATCGACAGCAGCCCCGTCCCAACGATGCCGAGGCTGAAGAGGACAAAGGCAAAATTGCCGGCGATCGGCTTCAGCGCTTCGGCGACATCCGCGGCCGAGTTGATATCGGTCTTTCCGTTGGCGTGCAGCGTCGCGGCCGCGCAAATCATGATCGCGACAGCGACGATCGTGGAAACGGCCATCCCCGCGAGGGTATCAAGCTCGATCCGGTTCAGCTCTTTCGGAGCTTGAGGCGGTGCCTCCTCAAGCGGCTTGGCTTCCTCCTTGCGATCGATCTCCTCGACCTCCTGACTCTACTGCCAGAAGAATAGATAAGGACTGATCGTCGTGCCGAGGATCGCAACGACCACGGTGAAGCTGTCATTGTTCAAGGCAAAGGTTGGCCAGACAAATCCTTTCAACGTCGCCATCCAGTCGATCTTCACCACAAACAGGACGGCGATGTAGGCGAACAGGACCAGCGTCAGCCACTTCAGGATGTTGGCATATCGCTCATAGGGAATGAACATCTGCAGCCCTAGTGACAAGAGGGCGAAGAAGATGGTGATCGGCAGGCTCGGCATGCCCGTCGCGAGCTCGACCGACGCACCCATCGCCGCGAGGTTCGCGCCAATATTGATGCAGTTGGCAACGAATAGCAGACAGACCAACCCGGTGACGAGCCATTTCGGCCAGATGGCACCCATGTTGACCGCCAGCCCCGATCCGGTCACGCGGCCAATTCTGGCGCTGACAAGCTGGATTGCCGACATCAGCGGATAAGACAGCAACATGGTCCAAAGCATGTTGAAGCCGAACTGCGCGCCGGCCTGGGAGTAGGTTGCGATCCCACTTGGATCGTCGTCGGCGGCTCCAGTGATTAGGCCAGGGCCAAGCTTCTTCAGAACCGAGCCTGATGTCGGACGCGACGTGGCATGCCCGGAAGGGGGCGCGGGTAGCGGGCCGTCAATTGAGGTGTTCACATCAGTCGTCAGAGCCCCTTTTGGGAGCCGATAAGGGGTCCCGTTACGACGCCTATCGACAGCCTCCCGACAAGACGTCCGCTCGTTCCTGGCGCGGTGGATGATCGGGAGACTGCGGATTCACGGCTACCTCGGGACACAGGATTCGCTGGCATGGCTACGAAGTGCTTGTTCTTTCGAAACAATACCGCCTTGTCAGCAGGTCGAGAGGCTGGACGCTGTGGGTCGATCACGGAGGTGATAAGACGTTGTCATCGGTGCTGGCGACGAAATTTATTCCCACTCGTTCAGGGCGCGGAACCTTGACGCCTCCACCGCGTTAAATGGCACTCACGGACACGTGATTATTGGGACGACAGGCTCATGAATCCTTTCGTGGTGATTTCGGTACGCCAAGTATCGCAGCTCCGTTTCAGGCCACGTCCTCACCCGCTCAGACAAGGAGGATCACTTTGAGCATCTTCGACCGTATCAAGCACGCAATCTTTGGCGAAGCACATGCTGCATCTGCTCCGCAGAGATCAAACTCGTCCGCATCTTCGACCTCACCGTCTTCTTCCGCGCCGGCCTCCACAATGTCTTCGTCGCCCGCACCGTCGACGACCGCGGCCGCTCCGGCGGCAAGCTCGTCGTCTTCCGCAACCCAGCCTGCAGCCCCGTCGTCCGCGCAGCCCTCTCAGTCGGCCGGCAGCGGTTCCTCCGTCGATGTCGAAACCATTCTGAACGAAGCCGTGAAGAAGTCAGGCCAGAAGCTCGACTGGCGGCACTCCATCGTCGACCTGATGAAGGCGCTTGACATGGACGCGAGCCTCGAAGAGCGCAAAGAGCTTGCTCAGGAACTCGGCTATTCCGGCGACGCCCATGACAGCGCGAAAATGAATACCTTCCTTCACAAGGCGCTCATGAAGAAGCTGTCGGAAAACGGCGGCAAGGTACCGGCCGCCTGCTCGACTGATCGCAGTCATCGTTAAGTTAGAAATCATCAACAGGGAGAAATGAAATGGCAGCCACCAAGACACTCGACGACCTGTTCCTCGATACGCTCAAGGACATCTATTTCGCTGAAAAGCAGATCCTGAAGGCCCTTCCGAAAATGGCCCGCGCCGCGCAGTCGGAAGAAGGCAAAGCAGGCTTTCTTCAGCATCACGACGAGACGCAGGGCCAGATCGAACGCCTTGAGCAGGTCTTCGAACTGCTCGGCAGGCCGGCGCGAGGTAAGACTTGCGAGGCCATCCAGGGCATCATCGCCGAAGGCGAGGAGATAATCGAGGAGTTCAAGGAATCTCCGGCTCTTGACGCTGGCCTGATCTCCTCCGCCCAGGCGGTCGAGCACTACGAGATCGCCCGCTACGGCACTCTTATCGAGTGGGCTAAGCAGCTCGGTCTGAAGGATGCCGTGCCGCTCCTTCAGGCAAATCTTGCCGAAGAGGAAGCGACGGACAAGAAGCTGACGCAGCTCGCAAAGGCGTCTGCGAATGCCAAGGGCAAAAGCAAGGCAGCCTAAACCATCTGAACTCACGAGAAGGCCGTCCAGACGGCCTTTTTTGACATCCGGCCACCATCATCGGGGACAACCATGGCAAAGCGCACGACGCGGGCTTCCTGCTCGACCTCATCTACCGACACCGTCACCATTCACGACCAGCAGCTTCACCGCGGCGCGGGCGGCGAGCTGCATCAGATCGCGGAGGATGGCGCCGACGTCCTGACCACGTCGCAGGGCGGGCCGGTCGCCGACGACCAGAACTCGCTTCGAGTCGGCCCGCGAGGTCCGCTTCTGGTCGACGACTTTCATTTTCGCGAGAAGATATTCCACTTCGACCACGAGCGCATTCCGGAACGCGTGGTGCATGCGCGTGGCTATGGCGCCCACGGTTTCTTCGAGACCTACGAAACCTTGTCGGACGTCACGCGCGCCGACATCTTCCAGCGACCAGGCGAGAAGACGCCCGTGTTCGTGCGCTTCTCAACCGTCGCAGGCAACAAGGGTTCCGCCGACCTGGCGCGCGACGTTCGCGGCTTTGCCGTCAAGTTCTACACGCAGGAAGGCAACTGGGACCTCGTCGGAAACAACATCCCGGTCTTCTTTATCCAGGATGCGATCAAATTCCCCGACATGGTGCACGCTGCCAAACAGGAACCTGACCGGGCCTTCCCGCAGGCGCAGACCGCCCACGACAATTTCTGGGATTTTATCAGCCTGACGCCGGAAAGCATGAACATGGTCATGTGGATTATGTCCGACAGGACGATCCCTCGCTCCTTTCGTTTCATGGAAGGCTTCGGCGTCCACACCTTCCGGTTTGTCAACGAAAAGGACGAATCCACGTTCGTCAAGTTCCACTGGAAGCCGAAGCTCGGCCTGCAGTCCGTCGCATGGAACGAAGCGGTCAAGATCAACGGGGCCGATCCCGACTTCCATCGCCGCGATCTCTGGCAGTCGATCCAGTCCGGCAACTTCCCGGAATGGGAGCTGTGCGTGCAGCTCTTCGATCAGGAGTTTGCCGACAATTTCGACTTCGACGTGCTCGATCCGACGAAGATTATCCCTGAGGAAATCCTGCCCGTGAAGCCGATCGGCCGTCTCGTGCTCGACCGCATGCCGGACAACTTCTTCGCGGAGACCGAGCAGGTCGCATTCATGACCCAGAATGTGCCGCCGGGCATCGGCTTCAGCAACGACCCCCTGCTTCAGGGCCGCAACTTCTCCTACCTCGACACGCAGCTAAAGCGCCTTGGCGGTCCGAACTTTACGCACCTTCCCATCAACGCACCGAAGTGTCCCTTCCACAATTTTCAGCAGGACGGGCACATGGCGATGCGCAACCCGGCCGGCCGGGTGAACTACCAGCCGAACTCCTTTGGTGAAGGTCCGCGCGAATCTCCGTCGAGAGGCTATCGCCACTTCCCTGCCGAGGAGAACGGTTCGAAGGTGCGGCTGCGCCCGGAGAGCTTCGCCGACCATTACAGCCAGGCTCGCCAGTTCTTTCTCAGCCAGACGCCGCCGGAGCAGCGGCACATCGCCATGGCGCTGACCTTCGAACTGAGCAAGGTGGAAACGGTCGCCATCCGGGAGCGGATGATCTCCCATCTCCTGAACATTGACGAGACGCTCGCGACCACTGTCGCGCAGAAGCTCGGGATCCAGACGATGCCGAAAGCAGCGGACGCCGCCATGCCGACGCGCCAGGATCTCGAGCCCTCTCCTGCCCTCAGCATCGTCGAGCGTGGTCCGAAGCGGTTCGAGGGCCGCAAGCTTGGTGTGCTCGTCACCGACGGGGTCGATGCGAAGCTCTTGAAGGGGCTGAAGACCGCTATCGAAAAGGAGAAGGCTCTAGTCGAGCTGATCGCGCCGAAGGTCGGCGGCGTGACCGCGTCCGACGGCTCCTGGATCGAGGCCCAGCATATGATCGACGGTGGTCCGTCGGTGCTGTTCGACGCCGTTGCCGTCCTCGCCTCGCCCGCCGCGATCGAGGATCTGGTAAAGGAGGCGACCGCGCGGGACTTCGTCGCGGATGCATTCCAGCACTGCAAGTTCATCGGCTACGACGAGAGCGCCTTCCCGCTGCTCGTCAAAGCCGGGATCACCGATGTCCTCGACGAGGGCATGATCATCCTTCCCGGCGAAGAAGGACTTGCCGCCTTCGTGTCTGAGCTCGGCAAGCTTCGGGTCTGGGGGCGCGAACCCGCGCTCAAGCTCGGCAAGGCGTCTCCGCCGGTGAAGTGAACATGAGGCGAGGACCCCGTGTCCGCCCCCCTCCGTCGAAGGAGTGAGGAACGTGAGACCTCTTCCAGTGTTGTCGTTCCACGGAGCGGCAACACACCGGAAGAAGCTAACACAGGAGATAGATCAATGATGAGTGGACCTATGAAAGCGCTGCTGGGAGCGCTCGCCGTGGCAGGCTACCAGAACCGTGACAAGATCGCGGAGGTGCTGCGCGGGCTTCAGAACCGGCAGCCTCAAAGCGGCGACGCCTCTCGCCCGACCGATAAGGCGGACGGCGGCCTGGGTGGTCTCTTTGGGGGACAAGGCGGCCTTGGAGACCTACTCGGGGGCCTGACGACCGGCGGCATCCTCAGCGGCGGCCTGGGCGACCTTCTGAAGACGTTTCAGCAGAACGGCCACGGCGACAAGGCAGATACGTGGGTCCAGCCGGGACCGAACGCTCCCATTGAGCGAGGACAGCTCTCGGAGGCTCTCGGCCCGGACGTCCTCGACGAACTCACGGCCAAGACGGGCCTGTCTCGCGAGGACATCCTCGATCGGTTGACGCGCGATCTGCCGAAGGCCGTGGACGACCTTACGCCCGATGGCAAAGTGCCGAGCGAAGAAGACGACTTCCTTCGCTCGGCCAGCGCGCTGTCGACGGGCAAGACCGCATGAACTCTACCTCTCGAACGGAGAACACGATGTCCGAACCGAACAATTCGCCAGCCGTCCAGTTGATGCGCGAGGAGCAGGAGCGGCAGCGCTCCGCAGCGAGCGCCGGCACCCTCGATAAGGGGCTAGAGGCCACCTTCCCTGGTTCCGATCCCGTGTCTGCAACGATCACCTCGATCCCGGCGGGCCGAGCGGAGACCGCAGACGCAGGTTCCCCAGCGCGCGCCGCGGAACTTGCAGAGGATCGGGACTACCCACGCGTCGACGCCGCACTGGAGAGCCAGTCGCAAATTGACTCTGAGGTTCTCGATGCCGGGGAGGAAGTCCGCGCTTTGCGTCGGGACGTCGCCCGACTGAGGGAAAACCTGCTTGAAATCGCCGAGGGCGGTGTCGAACTGATGAAGGCGGAAGCCCGATCCGCAGTTCGCGACGCTGAGAGCCGCATTCGGGAGCGTCCGCTAACAGCCGTAAGTATTGCCGCGCTATTGGGTTATGTCTGGGGGCTGACCCGCTAGACCCGGCGTTAGCTCAATTCACTGGCCCTCGCGGCTTCCCTTGCTGGCTTCGGCGCCCATCAGCGTCATTGTCAATCGGCGTCGTAACGGGGGGTCTGACGCAATTTCGATGACATCAGGGTGCTCCGACGATACGTGCCTCAAGCAAATCCAGTTTCCCGCGCCCGTACATCTGGCGCTTGATGAGTTTGCTTGGTGATGTGGCCCTCTGTCGGGCCGTTCGACCAAATTGAAGTGATTGCATTTTGAACCGCTGCTCTATCGCGGATAACGCCGTTCGCGAATGGAGAGATTAAGCTTGCTGCGGCGCAGTTGATCCATGTGTCCAGATCATCTTTAGACTTGCGCCGCAGCATTTCGTGGAAGCTCTCCACAACATTTCTTGCGTCGACAAGGTCTGGTAGCTGCTCCTCAATCGCTGCGACCATCATCGTCTGCGCCTTGGTCAAATTGTTGCGCTCAAGGGTCATCAGGCGGACGATGGTGCGTGCTGCTGGCGCGTGACCGAGCCCGTTCTCGGCCTTTTCGGCCCTTCTTCGTCGTGTTGCCCATTCCGTGACGACGCGGAGACCGCCGCCAAAACCAGCCAGCCAAGCTGCCGCCCAAGGTTCAGCGCCGTTTCGTAATCCGGCATCCCATTGCGCTTCGAGCCACGGGAGGTGTGGTTCGAGCGAAGTTTGCCGGACTCGGAAGATGTCGGTCCTTTGACCACGGATGACACTGCGAACGAGCTTACGACTATGTCCTGTTCTGCGCACGATTTCCTTGATGGACACGCCATCGCCGACGAGCCCACGAATGACAGAGTTAGTCTCTTCACGCCGTAGATAGCCCTCATATTGCAAACGCTCGGCGGCAGTCAGAAGCTTAGGGCTTACGGTTGCTGTTCCAACTGCCAGGCGCACCTGCCGCATCGACTTGCGAACGGCGTCAAGAAAGGCGTGGCTAGCATTTTCCATGAGATGCCAGCGGTCGACGACCTGTTCGGCCTGTGGCAGGGCTTGCGCAGCGGCCTGTGCACATCCGCCGCCGCGGTCTCTTGCGACGATTTTGATTTGCGGCTGCTCAACCAGCCAGGCCTTTGCGGTCGAGGATTCTCGGTCGGGCAACAACGCGATCGTCTTTCGCCGTTCCAGATCGCAGATAATCGTGCCATATCGGTGATTGCTACGCCACGCCCAGTCATCAATGCCGATAACGCTTGGCGGCGGTGGTGGTGGGCGATCATATCGGCGAACGGTTCGAAGCTGCGTGTCATTGCTAACCGGTAACCCGAGACGATCTGCGAACCGTGCTGCTGGCCGACCACCCAATGCCAA
>NZ_KQ414537.1:0-14911 GCF_001263295.1 Agrobacterium sp. SUL3 | reverse complement strand
CCAATGGTCTTCCTCTCCGCCATCGCTCTCGCTGCAACCGTTATCTTCTGGCTCTGATCAATGAGTCCTGACCCTAGATCGAGCACCTCGTTTACGATCACTCCCACTGGGTCAGGCGGCCCCCCCGGGGAGAACCCGCCGTCCGATTCGAGCGCCCTTACCCTCAGATCAGGTCCGCTAACAACTCGCTTGCCGATCATCCGCTTGAGCGGTCGTACGCCATGAGATCTTTCTTCCCGATACTCGGTAAGATAATGTTTCCGTAAGAGGTCAGTTCATCGAAGAACTCGTTCTTGTAGGCTTGGTAGTCCGAGCTGCCCTGTTTGAGGTAATTCGAAACCAGGACATCCTTGAGTTCGGCTTCCATCACGTCGATGCGCATATCTCGCGCCGCGTAAATATGGACTTCGACACTGTCGGTCTTGAAACCTTCCTTCAAACCCGAGTACTGGGGCACGAACGAAATCCACTGCTGCAGCACGGCATCCCAGATCGACCGTGCCTGTCCAGGAAGTACCTGGACGCCAGGATGGCTGAACTTCGCGATGCCGAACATGTTGAGCTTGCCGCCGCACCGCTTGATCATGCGGATGAGGTGCGAAGCGTTGTCGGACACAGCCCATCGCATGAACGAATCCGCTACGAACCGGTTGGTTACCATCTGCTTGAACGACCGGCGTACCTCTTTCACACCTGTCGTGGTGTAGGCGGTAAGGCGCTGCCAGCTGTGCTCGGTCGGAACGACATAGAACCCGCCCGTAAACGGGTTGTTCTCCGCCGCGCCGCATGTTGCGTCGATCTCGTCCAGCGCTTTCGTTTGATCAATGCTGTCGCTGTATTCTCCGTCACCGCTGTGGCTGAGCTGGCCGACGCCAGCGACCCGAACATTGTCCCCAAGGCCAAGTTTCTTCAGTTCACGAGCGATATTCACCACCATCCCGCTTCCGGTTTTCCCGGCAAGGCTGCAGGCGATGAACACGGTCGAAGGATGCTTGGCTTCTTTCACCTTACTTGCGAACAGTTGAAGGCCGGCTGCAAGCTGCTTTCCGACAGCGCCTGCTTCCGGTGTCGAAAGTACGACGTTCTCGTGAAGGTAACGGTCGGTAGGTATGCCACGCGACGCCATTCGCGGCTTGAACGACCTTGCATAATCGTTAGCGACCTGCATGTGATCGTCACCGACATCGACTATCAGGGAAGCGAACGTCGTTCCTTCGTGCATGAGGTTGTCCTCGATCTCCCCGGTCCGAAGCAAGGCTTCGACGTACACCGCTCCTGTCCGACCTATGCCGATCACGTGGACACAGTGTGGTTCCGGTGCGGCGGTGGGTTTGCTCTCTGTCATTTGTTCCTCCGGTTTCTCGTTGATGTAAGGGTTCACAAGTTGTCGCTCACAGGGCAAGGAGCCGTGTCAGCGTCCTGTTGGTGTGGTTCGCGAATGTCGAGGCGCGTTCGGCGATGAGGAAGTTCCGCTGTCCGAAGATACGACGAGCGTAGTGATCGGCGCGGCGGTCGAGTGTGACGCAGAACGTTCTGACCCGCTTAGACAGGGCGCTGACGACCGCCTCGCGGGCGTCTTCGACCAGATAGTCGTCTTCCGCCACGTCGATATCGGAAGGCTCGCCATCGGTTAGGAGAAGGACGACCTTGTGGTCTGCGGCCTCGGCTTCCAGAAGCGCCGTCGCATGTCTGATCGCCGCGCCCATCCGGGTACTGTGGCGGCTTGCAGATGCGGCCAGCCTGGAACGAGCCTCCTCCCCGAACGGCTCGTCGAAATCCTTGATCCTCCGGTAGTTAACCTCGTGACGGCCGTTCGAGGAAAAACCGTGAATGGCTATGCGGTCGTGTTGGGCCTCCATCGCCTCGGCGATGACGAGTGCAGCCTGTTTTTCGACGTCGATGACCTTGGTAAAGCTGCCGGGCACGAAGCGCTCCGTGGATATCGAAAAATCCATCAACAGAACGACTGACGTGGACCTGCGACGACGACCATGGCGACAGAAGATGCGACCGTCCGGGGATAGTCGAGCCCGTTGTTGAACCACGTTCTCAACGACGACATTGAGGTCGATTTCGTCCCCCTCGGTCAAGCGTGTCAGCCTGATCGCCCTGTCCGGAACCCGTGCGGACGCGGAGAGAATGATTTTCGGTTGTGTAAGCCGTTGAAGCGAAGGCCAAGTCTTCCTACGCGGCAACTCCTCCTCCACGACCGTGGCCCACCCCTCGCGTAGTTCCGAAAGTCGATGATCCCATTCGGGGTAACGGTACCTATGGCGGACGTCGATCCCCTCGACATCCCGTTCCGCCTTCTCCCCGTCCTGGAGGGCGTCGACGATCTCGATTTCCGAATGACGCTCGGCGTCTTCCGGAAGTGCGGTATCCGGTCCCCAGAGGATCGCGTTGTCGTCGCGGTATATCGGTTCCGGTTGACGGTCGGCTGAAGGCTCAAGGCGCATCTTGCCGAGGTTGATCGCAAGCGTGCGCGCCAGGCGGTCGAAAGCATTGACATCGTCAAGTCCTTTCGAGGCGGCTTCTTCGAAAAGCTCGCGTCCCTTGCCGACCCATGGGTTCGTGTCGATGTAGGTGTCGTCGTGCAACGCCCGCGCCAGGCGAGCCGACAAGCCTGCAAAATCGAAACCGGATACCTCGCGGGTCGCGGTGTGAAAGCCCCCCCAGAGCGCCTTCAATCCGGGATAGTCCCGGACCATCAGGCGTTCGACGCGGGCGTCTTCGATGAGCGCAGTCATAGCCACCAGACTGGGTCGACGATTGCCAGCGGGACGTCTCAACGGAGAATAGCGCAGGTGAGCGGCGACGTGCGCGATGTTGGCGCGGCGCAGAAGGGCGCGGTCAGTCGTGTCGCCGTGGAAGCGACGTGGGTAGCGAATGACGCCGTCATCGATCGTTACCGCACGAGTTTGGCGTCCGTCGGTATCCGGCTCATGGAGATCGATAGAGAATTCGGCGAACCCGAACCCGGCGAGATAATGGAGCAGGGCACCGCGTTCCCGCAATAATTCCTCGGTATCGTGCAAAGCCTGCTCATCGGAGTACGCCTGCGGGCTGCCCCATTCGAAATGATGGAGCATGCATTCAATATCGTTCCGATGCTTTTGCAGCCCGTGGACCGCCCATCGGCGCAGGCCGGGGTAGTCTCCGGCCAACGAGGGGTCGTTGCCGATGCGATCAGCGAACGCTCGGGCCGCCTCCGGCTTCTCGCTAGCGATCTGCAACAACAGCCCAGCCAGGTCTGCCAGATCGATCTCGTTTTTGAGATAATCGGATATCAGCGGCATCGCGCGGATCAGCGCGTCATATGCACAGTCATCGATGTCGCGAAGCATCCCGAGCTTTCTCGCCGACACCGGACCCTGAATTGCTTCGAAGTGGGCGTTCATGGGCGTGGACCGAACTGAGCCTCCACGAAGCCGCTCATCGCCGCCTGAAGATCCGGATCGTCCGTTAGCGGCGCGGTCATCGCCAGCGCGCAGGCGTCGTGAGGAGAGATGCCCTCACTGATCAAAGAGCCGGAGTGGACGAGCATCCGGGTACTGATACCTTCGTCCAGTCCCCTGCCCCTTAGGGCCCGCGACTGGGTCGCAACGGAGACCAGTCTCGTGGCTATCTCCGGAGTGACGCCGCTCTCGTGCGCTACCACTTCGACTTCGACCGCCTGCGGCAGGAAATCGAAGTCGATCGCTCCGAAGCGCTGCCGGGTCGATTGCTTCATATCCTTCGCCGCGCTCTGGTACCCCGGATTGTAAGAAACAACCAAGCGGAAGTCCGGGTGGGCTTTCACGACCTCTCCTCGTTTGTCGAGAGGGAGGATACGGCGATCGTCCGTCAGTGGATGAATGACGACGGTCGTATCCTGGCGAGCTTCGACGACCTCGTCCAGATAACATAGGCCGCCATAACGCACGGCCGTGGTCAGAGGGCCGTCATGCCATTGCGTACCTTCGGCATCGAGGAGCCAGCGTCCAACGAGATCGGAAGCCGTCATGTCCTCGTTGCAGGCCATCGTGATAAGCGGCAGCTTGAGACGCCAGGCCATGTGCTCGACGAACCGGGTTTTGCCACAACCTGTCGGGCCCTTGAGGATCATAGGGAGCTTGCGCTTCATCGCGGCGCTGAACAGGGCGACCTCGTTCCCGCTGCTGCGGTAGTACGGTTCGTCTTCGATAATCAACGACTGGAGTTTTTCGTGCATCTGCCCTCGCCCTTCTGGTTCGGAGCCGCGCTCGGGCGCGGCTCCGGGCTTCGGTGTAGGTGAAGTCGGATCAGGCGTGAGCCTTCGCGAGCTTCTTGGCTTCGCCGCCCGGCGTCTTGACGACGGTCTTGGTCATCATGGCGATGGCTTCCTCGCGGATGACCTTGCGGTTCGGCGGGGGCAGCTTGTCGCCGCGGAGCTGGTCGTAGGGAACGACGACCCAGCATGCGCAGCCCCAGATGCATTCCCCGGCCATGCCCTCGAAGCGGATCGCGGGCTCCGAGAGCATCGGTCCGATATCCACGAGCCAGGCATGCTCGTGCAGCTTGGTTTCCCAGTCGAGCTTGTCGTACGCCTTCTGGCTTTCCCAGAATGCATGCAGATCGGTCTTCGCGACGCCGGGCATGATGACGTTGGCGTACGAGGTCAGGACATCGAAGAACTCGTGGTTATAAGTCTGGTAGGTCGAGTCGCCTTCGAGAAGGTAGTTCTTGGACACCAGTTCCTTGATACCCTTTTCGATGTTGTCGAAGCCCATGTCGCGGGATGCGTGGATGTGGACCTCGGCATAGTCCGTCTTGAACCCGTCCCGCAGACCGCTGTACTGCGGAATGAAGTCGATCCACTGGGCGATCGTCGCCTGCCACTTCGAGGCCGCCTCGCCCGGGAGCACCTGAACGCCGGGATGGGTCAGCTTCGCGACATCGAACAGGGTCCAGTTGCGCGACTTCGAGGACAGGGTTTCGTGGGGAGCACCCGTGAAACCCGCCGGGCGAAGGGCGCGGAACAGGACGCGGCCGTAGTCCATGACGGCGAACCGCATGAAGCTGTCCGCGACGAAGCGGTTGGTGACCATTTGGCGGAAGCTTTGGCGGACTTCCTTCTCGCCTGTCGTCGTGTAGGCGGTCAGACGATGCCAGCTGTGTTCCGGATTGACGACGAAGAAGCCGCCCGTGAAGGGGTTGCGGTAAGGCTCGCCCCATACGGCGGTAACGCCGGCGTTCTTGTCGTCGTCGAGCATGCAGTCGATTTCGTTGAGCGCTGTGTACTGGCCCGCCCCGTTGTGGACTTCTTCGCCGTCACCGACGTGAGAGAGCTGTCCGACGCCGATGACCGGAATGCGGCGACCGAACTTGAGGTTCGACAGATGGCGCGCCAGATCGACCACGATGCCGCTGCCGGTGCCGCCCGCGATGCTGAACGGAACGAGGACCATCGAAGGTAGCTGCGCCTGCTCGACCGTGTCCACGAAGCTGCGCAGGGCGACGTCCATCGGACGCTCGCCAGCGTAGTAGGCGTTGGCGTAGATGCCCTTCGCGACCAGGCGCGGGAAGTGGTTTCCGGCTTCGGGCAGAACGTACTTGTGCGAGACGTAGGATTCGAAGTTCGGGTTCCAGTAATAGCGAGGATATTCCAGCTTGAGGAACTCGCGGGTCCGGTTAAGACCTTCGAAAAACTCCTGCTTGTCCGGGACGGGCAGCGCGATCGCCTGGAAATTGAACTTGTCGGCCGAAACGCCGCGGGACTGCAGGCGCTGCTTGAACGAGTTGGCGTAGTCGATCGCGACGTTCATGTCCTGCTCGCCGATATCGACGATCATCACGGCGCAGGTGGCGCGGGAGTCGGAAGCCAGAAGGTCTTCGACTTCGCCCGTCCGGAGCAGCGCTTCGATGTAGGCGGCCCCGGTGCGGCCGATCCCGATCGCGTGGATGCAATGGGGCGACTGGGTCCCCGTCGCGCTGTGGTACATTGATGACGATGCCATGTTATGTATCTCCTCTGGATGTGATTGGTTATGCCGACGCGGTTATCGGAGCCAGGTGGCGTGCCTCTTTCATCCGCGCATGTTGGGTTGCGGTTCGCCACCATCAACAACGGATACTGAACGTCTCCGTCTGATCGAGAATTCCGAGGTCTCGGAGAATATGGGCGACCGAACTCGCTCGCTCGTGCGCCACGTAGATCATGTAGTCTTCGACGAAGAGCCCGGGATCACGGGAGATGACGCCCTCCTCGATCAACGCCACCCCCGCTTCGAGGTTCTTTCGTTGCAGTGTCGCGCTCCAGATCGGGCTCTCGATGTAGATCGCCACGTCGTCGACACGGGTGATGTTCACGAACTTGCCGCCACGGATCGTTGGGACCTGGTATCCGTTTCCGTACTTTGCCTTTACCGTTTTCCAATCGAGTGCCATCTCGTCCTCCGTCACTCGTACCGACCGCGCAGCTGATCGCGGGGTACCGCGATCCACTGGCTTCCGCCGCCGAGACTTGCGCCCGCCATTCCCTCGATCGCGGTCGACGGCTCGCAAAGAAGAATTCCCTGGTCGAGCAACAGCGCGTGTTCCGACTGGCGATGGAGCAGGTCGGCTTCGTCGTAGGCATTCCGCGCGGCTTCGAAAACCGACAGGTCCTTGAGTGCCAGACGCGGCAACAGGTATTGAACGATGCCCG
This sequence comes from Agrobacterium sp. SUL3, assembly GCF_001263295.1. Classification (NCBI taxonomy): domain Bacteria; kingdom Pseudomonadati; phylum Pseudomonadota; class Alphaproteobacteria; order Hyphomicrobiales; family Rhizobiaceae; genus Agrobacterium; species Agrobacterium sp. SUL3. Next base: position 8,247 of record NZ_KQ414537.1, on the reverse strand, counting down.
GCGAGCCGCCGTCCGTGGCGCACGTAGGTGCCTCCGGGCTGAAAGCTGCATCGAGCGCTTCCGTCCAGGCTTTGCGTTCGCTTTCGTCGATCGTGCCCGACGCCCTCAATTCGAGGAATTCCGGCTGATAGTCCTCCAGCAACCCGAGGTCTTTCCGCAGGTCCCTGTTCGACGAGCCGTTACCATCCGGCGCGGAACCGATCATGTGTATCCACCTTGAACCCCAGGGCGTTCTCGCGGCCGAATGCTGTGTGGAGGGCGCGGCGACCCAGTTAAGGAGCCTCAGCGCCTCCCAGACGTTCGCTCCGCGGCGTTCGAACAGAAGCTTCGCGAGCCGCTTGCTCACCTCTTCCCGGGCTTCCGACACGCTGACGTTCGCAGGCTGGGGAATGATCATGAAACCCGCGGTGAACGGGTTCTTGAACAGGTCGCCGCACGAGAGCGTGATTCCCGCGTTCTTCGTCTCGTCACAGAGCACGTCCAGCTCGGAGAAGACGGCATGCAGCCGCGTCAGTTTGTCGGGGGTCACCTCGTCGGGATGCGGCGCGATCCCGAGGCCTGTCACGAGAACCCGGCGACCGAACTGGACCGAGGAGAGATGGCGGGCCAGATCCATCGCGATCCCGCTTCCGGTCCCCCCGGCCAGACCGAAAACGATACACACGATCGAGTTGCCGCCTGTCTTTTCGACGCTGGCGACGAACCGTTTCAAGGCCTTCTGCATCGGCCTGTCGGCATCGTAATACGCCTGGCCGTATAGCGCCTTCGAACCTGCCCGGGTCATCGACCCGTCTTCGGCCCGTATCGACTTCCCCGAAGGCAACCACGAGGTTGAACCGGGGTTCGGATGGTACATGGGGTATTCGAGCTTGAGGAAATCCGCGTATTTCCCGACGACCTCCTGCAGCTCCTCCGACGACGCCATGTCGAGCGCAACCGTTTCAACCTGGGTGCGCTCCTCTGGGAACCTGGTCGCAGAAGTACGCACCTTGAGGAGGTCATCGTCGCCGACATCGATCGCGAGGGCGGTGAACCTCGAACCGGGCTTGTCGAGTAGGTTTTCCGGAGCCGTGTTCAGGAATTCCTCGATCACCCGGCAGCCCGCGCCGCCGATGCCGACGAGATGGATGCCGAATGGCATTTCGGAGTGGTCCTGGATCCGGTGGACGCCGCGACGTAGGGCGTCCAGTTTTCTTTGTTGAAGCTTTGCTTCGGTGGTGCCGATAGCAGGAAGCGGCCGACCGCGGTCGATGTCGAGGCCTACGTTCGTGGACATTCTCATTACCTCTCAACATTTGACGCATGAATGGAAACGGTCGACGTACTCACGGACGGTCAGGCCGCGTTGATTCCTCGCCTTGGCCACAGCGCTTCGGACAATAGCCGCAGGATGTCGAATGCAACGCCGAGCAGCGTCCAGAATATCACATGACCAGCGATCGACGCGGTCCTGAAATTGTAGAGGGTTTCAGCGGGAAAGTCTTCGGGAACCTCGTTCACCGCAGGAAGGATCTGCATCATGACCGCTACGATGCCGGCATAGATGCATACGGCTGCAAGCGACGCGTACCACCCGCCGATCTTAGGCCACAGCTTCGTGGCAGCCATGATGGATAGCGTCGCCGACAAGACGGAAGCCGCGACCATCAGGAAGTATAGCTGCGTCCGCGCGCCGATAGTGTCGCCGCTTCCGACTGCTGGCGGGTTAGCCGGATATTTCAGAGCAGGCACGACGATCAGAGCCACCAGTCCGACAATGGCGATCAGCATAGCGGTGCTGCGCGGGCTCAGCACGCCGAGACGTTTGTTCGCGAAGGCATAGGCAATGGCAAACAGTCCGCCGATCGCCACGCCGTAGACGAGGACACCGGTAAGAAGGCCCAGTCCCGCCTGGACGGAACGGCTGACGAGTTCGGGTTCGGCGGCCATCCCGGCCGCCGTACTATGTTGCTCCTCGATCGCGATCGCGTGATCGACCCACGGTTCGCCGTAGGACTTGAAAAAGGCAAAGGCAAAGATGGCGGCGATGACACCAGCCAACATTCCTCTTACGAGCAGTTTTCCGACCATCGCCGTATCTCCTTTGTCAGATCAGTGGCAGGGGAAGCCGAGGAGGTGACGAGCGTCGTGGACGTACTCGTGGACGTAGTTGCTCGAAACGAGCGACATCGCACCTTCCTCGACGCCGACGAAGTAGATCGAGAGAAGCATCATCATCCCTCCGAAGACTGCCCAAGGCAGGACCTGTCCGAGCGGGATCGCGTCGTCGGCGGGGGAGTTGTATACGTTCGGATTGGTAATGGCAGACATCTCATTCTCCTTTTTTCGAGACCAAAAACGAAAAACGCCCCACGCAGGTCGTCTCCGAGGGACGAATGCAGTGAGGCGCTTATTGCCAGAAATGTTGTCAGCTATATTGCTGAAGTGGGAGCCTACATCGCTATTGTGGTTTGTCAAGCGACTATTTCGGCATGTTTTGCGAATATTTTACATAGCCGAATTTGTCATCACTGCGCACAAATACTAGACTTATTGCATAAAGTTTAGACGCAGTTCTGCACCGCGTGATATGAACCGCCTACAGCAACCATATTAACCGTGAATTGTATTTGGATCGATCTGAAGCCTGAGCCTTTCTACATGGCGCCCTCCACCGACGTGTGACCGGAGGATTTCCGAGACATCGTCTTCGGTTTCGAAGCGATACCAGACCCCTTCGGGATAAATCACCATCACCGGACCATGTTCGCAGACGTTCATGCATCCGGCGTGGTTTATCCGGATCCGCCTCATCCCCAAGGTCATCGCGAGGCGACACATGTAATCGCACAGCTGTCGTCCCCGTTTGGCTCCGCACGATCCCCTCCAATGAGTAGCTGGCCGCTCGTTCGTGCAACAGAAGACATGAACCTGGTAGACTGGTTCGCCGGTGTCCACGCTGCTGGCATTCGATCCCGATACGAGGGTCATCGCCGCGCCCTATCCCGCCACACAGCGCGCGAAGCCGTCGGCGAATGCCTCGCGATCGAGGTTTTTCCCGATTACAACGAATTGCGACACGCGTGGCTCGTCGTCGGTCCACGGGCGATCCATGCGCATTGTCGTCAGCATCCGGACACTCTGAAAGACGACCCGCTCCTTGAACCCCCTGGCGTGGAAGATGCCCTTTGTCCGGTAGAGGTCCTGTCCACGCGTCTGGGCGACTTCGTTCAGCCAGAGGGAGAAGCGATTGAGATCGATGGGCCGCGTTTCCTCGAGGATGAAGGACCCGACCGCCGGATCGTGTTCGTGCTCGTGGTCGTCGAGGAAGCCCGGATCGACATCGAGCTTCTGCACGAGGTCGAACGCGCCTACGTTGATTACGTGTCCCAGATCGATCTCGGCGTTCGCCGTGAAATGGATACGTGCGAGCGGGTTGATCCTGCGTACCGTCGCTTCCGCGCTTTTCACCTGTTCCGGCGTGGCGACGTCGATCTTGTTCACCAGCACGACGTCGCTGAACGCCACCTGTTCGACGGCCTCGGGGCTTTGTTTGAGATTTGTCTCCAGATTGACCGCATCGACCATCGTCACGAACGCGTCGAGGCGAATGCGGCTTTTCACGTCGTCGGCGACGAAGAAAGTGGAAGCGACTGGAGCGGGATCGGCAAGCCCGGTCGTCTCGATCAGGATACCCTCGAGTTCGCCCGCGCGTTCCTGAAGCCTTTCGAGCGTCTCGATCAAATCCCCCCTGACTGTGCAGCAGAGACAACCGTTGTTGAACTCGACGAGTTCCGCCTGCTCGTCCCTGATGACCAGCTGGCCGTCGATGCTGATCTCGCCGAACTCGTTCACGATGACGGCGATCTTCTTACCGTGGTTCTCGTGAAGAATCCTGTTCACGAGGGTTGTTTTCCCGGACCCGAGGAAACCCGTAATAACGGTTGCCGGGATGCGGTCGTTGGTTTGAGTTGCGGTTGACATGTGAACCTCTCTGGCTTTGGCGACGCCGGCTATGGCAGTCGCTGCGTCTCGATCAATTTCGTCTTTCATTGTCGTCGGCTGGTTAACCATCTCGCCAGCCGTCGTGCCGCCGCGTGTCTTGGCCAACGGGGCGTCGAACTCGTCTTCCCATCCGTGCGCCGGTCGTCCGCCCCTGAGCCAGCGCCGCTGCCGCAGCGCGATCCGGACGCATTCGATTTCCATCCGGGTCGGTGGGCCGGAATGTTCGAGAAGAGACCCGAATACTTCGTTCGACTTGCCGTCTTCGAGCGCTCGCTCCACGCGTCTCTTGAGTTTTACGAGTTCCGGAACGCCATGTTCGTCTAGGATAACTTGAAACGAGAAATGAGCTGCTCCCCACGCTCCCGGTTCGGCCTGCCGAGGATTGGGAGGAAAGGCATAGCCGACCGGTACCAGGCCCTCTGGAATAGGGAGGGTTCGGGAGTGCGTATCCGTGGTGCCGAAGAGCTGCGAAAGGAAGTGGCGACGTCGACGATCCCCGGTCTCAATCCGCCCGACGGCCGTTTCGAAAATCCAGATGCAATCTTCGATCTCGACGAGGTCGGCATCGAGTACGGAGCCGTGCGAACGATCACGCAAATCCGGCAGAGCACCCTTGTCCGCCCTCAGGCGGATATCCGCGTAGGGACTTCCTGCAACGATGTCGAGGACGGTCCGAGTTCGATGGGCGGCAAAGATCGCGTGACGGTCCAGACAGTCCTCCGCGGGACGCCCCGGCGCGGACATCCGCGCTTGTTCTTCCGGCAGGCATATGGCGATGCCGCAGTTCCAGCCCTCGGGGTCGGAACTCAGTGTTTCGAACGCCACGAGGCGCAGGTGATCGTGCCGCCGTAGCGATATGCTGGAGCTCTCCGTCGCCGCGCTGACGCGGTCGTCTGTAACATCGACAAAAATGCGCGCCTCGCGGGGAAACTGGCCGACCGCGCCGAAAGCGCCCAGACTGAGTTCGAAATTCGGATCGACAACCATCCTCGCCAATAACGGAAAGCCCGACTTGATGATTGCGACGTCCGAGGTGGTTTGAATATGGGCCATCGTCACTCTCAACGCGAAACCCGGCGGCGGACCCGGAACAGTGGCAGTGCGCCGACCAACAGGAGGAGACCGAAAGCCCCTCCTGCGGTCGCAAAGGTTTGCCGGGGTACGAGTACCCGATCCGTGTAGAAGAGATCGGCGCTGCTCTTGCACAGCACGAACGACGGCGAGGCCGCCCGCTCGACGTCGATCGCCTGCCTTATCGCTACCGCCTCGGCGCTGGCCAAGGGCATGCTCTCCATATGATCGAGGAGTGCCAAAGCCGACGCTAGGTAGGCGTGTGAACACGCGTTGAAGTCGCTCTCCTCGTCCGTCAGCGCCCCCGGGATCATACCCCACAGGCAGTAGGTGTACTGGATTTTCGAGAAGTTCATGAGCCGTCGCATCCGCTCGTCCGTCTTCACCTGCCGTTCCGCCAGCGAAATGATGTCAGGGCGGAACTTGGAAAGCAGTTCCATGTCCGAATGCGCGATAGAGGCGATCTCGACCCCTCTCGGCGTCCCTGCTCCGTCCGAAAATCTCATCGAATGCGCGTGCGCGTTCGATGAGATCGACACTGAGGAAAGCGCACATATCGCCAGAGACGTGGCGATCGTGAAAACCGAATTCCGACTGTTCAAAGGCATCGCGATCTCCTCGCATTAAAAACGAAAAACGCCTCACGCAATGCGTCCCCGAAGGACGGATGCAGTGAGGCGCTTATTGCCGAAATTTCAGTCAGCTACGTTGCTGAGCAGAAGCTTACGCTCGAAAGCGTTGTTGTCAACGACGTCGTACCGACCTCAGTTCAGGAGATCGAACGACTCCACGACGGCCTTGGCGATTACGCCGATCGTCACTCTCCGTTCCATCGCCTGACTACGCAGGAAATTGTAGGCGTCGTCCTCGCCGAGACTCTTTGTGCGCATCACGATCGACTTCGCTTTCTCGACCACGCGCATTGTCCTCAGGTTTTCGTCGAGCTTCTCGATCCGTCCCCGCAGACGTTGTTCGTAGAGGAAGTGCTCCCTGGCCATCGCCAACGCTCCGATCGTCGAACGTGCGGTCGGCGGGTAGTGGATCATGCCGTGGGCGGCGCAGTTGTTGATAAGCTTGAGATTGAGCGTGTCCTGGCCGCGATCGACCAGGATCAACGTTGTCGACGGTTCGCCCGGAAGCCATGGAATGCGGCGTGGAAGGTCTTCCATCAGGGTGCAGTAGACGACGTCGTAGTTCTCGGGCAGTTGGACGGGCACGGGCCAGATATGACGAACCGTGCAGCGCAGGCGCTGCAGCTCGCGCATGAGCCGCTCTCCCTCGCTGTCCAGCTCGACGATAAGGGCGACGTTCAGGTTCTGCACGGCCTTGTACTGGTTGTTGGGTGCCGACTGCTCGTTTCGAACCGCTCCCTGAGGCGGAGACGCGAGACGTCGCTCTTGAAGTACTTCTATTCTCGACATTCAACCCCTCCCACTAAACTGCCGCGGCCGCGACGGTGCAACGCCCGCTTCCTATGAGGAAGGGGTCTGCTTTCACTGTCGTCCTCGATTCGAACAGGATATCGAACTGGCCGTTTCGGTTGGCGCGGCCCACCCGCGACCACAGGTCGGCATGCGCCCAGTTCGGATTGATCGACACGGCCCCCTGAGGCGCTTCGAACTCCGATCCCATCACCATCGCCCTTAGAACGGGGGTTTCGAGGGAGTTCGCGCGCTCGAGGGTCTTGGCGAAGACGTTCACCTGGAAATAGGAGGATTCGAGGCACATGTTCGTCGGGGCGTCGTCGCCGTACCGCTTCTGGTAACTCTTGACGAACTCGCTGTTCTGGTTGTTGCCGATACCCTGGAAATACGGAGCGGCGGTCAGATGGCCCTCGCCGACGTCGTGACCCATCGCGGCGATTTCCGCCTCGCATGTCGTGAGACTGGCGATCGGCATTTTCTTGGGATCGAAACCCTTGTCTGAGTACGCCTGATAGAGGAAGACCGTCCCGTCTCCCACGACCGTCGAGAAGATCACGTCGGGTTTTGCGAGCTTGATCTCCTGCATGATCGGCTCGAACTCCAGCCGCGACGCCCCGAGGCGCACGTAACGCTCGCCGACAACGCTTCCTCCGCTCCGCGCCACCATTTCACGCATGATACGGTTGGATTCCCGCGGATAGATGTAGTCGGAACCGATGAAGAAGAACCGGTCGCCATACAGCTTCATAAGCAGACTACAGAGTTGCATGCTGTTCTGGTTGGGGGTCGCACCGGTATAGATCACGTTGGGGGAAAACTCGAACCCCTCGTAAAGCGTCGGATACCACAGCAACCCGTTCAGCCGTTCGACGACCGGAAGCACCGACTTCCGGCTCGCTGACGTGTAGCAGCCGAAAATCGTGCTGACCTCGTCTACCACCATCAGCCGCTTCGCGAGCTGTCCGTAAGAACGCGTGTCCGAGCCCGGATCGTAGATTACGGGCTCGAGCGGACGACCGTTTATGCCGCCGCTGTCGTTGATCTGGTCTATAGCCAGCAATGTTCCCCGGAGCTGCGTTTCCTCAATAACGGACATGAAACCCGTTCGGGAAAACAGCACTCCAACACGCCATGGCTCCGAAGTATCGGTCGGTTTAATCAATGCAGTTGCTCCCGGTTTGAAGCATTCCCCAGTGCGGCTTTTCGCCTGCTAATTGCACCACGAACGAACTTTTCATAACTCCAAAAACACAAAAACCTCCAGCTTCCCTCGTGATCAAGGATGCATGGAGGCCATCTTGCCATCATATTTTGGCACGGCTACGCTGCCGTGATTTCACAAATCCGTCATGAAGAATACGCCTAATAAACGCCGTCCGTCAATAGCGCCTCTTGATTGGCATTTCCAGACCGACCATCTTCCCCGCACGGGGCATTACGCGTGGATAAAAATTGTTGACGTAACCGTTAGCCGCGTCCACTTTACCGCCAGGCAAATGACATGAATTGCAATTCATCGCGGCGCCGACATTTTCTGGCAAAACCATGCAGTCTCCAAGCAGGCGTTTGCTGTAAAATATCTCACCGGCATTGTGCTGAGCAAGGATCACCTGGACTCGGGGAAACATATAGTATCTGACCTCTTGGCTTTCGGTGGCCAACACAGCAGAGCTCTGCTGTTCTGGAAGGCCCTAGGGTCAGGACCCATTGATTTGAATTGACGGCTATGATTCAGACGGGCGGATAGGAGCCCGACTGATGAGTAATT
>NZ_KQ414536.1:0-15850 GCF_001263295.1 Agrobacterium sp. SUL3 | reverse complement strand
AGGATGGCCCAGCAGCGATCTCGATGCACTCATGCCCTGGAATTACACGCGCTGAACGGTCTCAGCTTGCCGCTTACGATTCACCTACGATTCTTGGTTTTTGCTTAGTTGCTATTGCAAATCATTCGCATGAAGTTTGAGAATTGACAAGTGCATTTTCCAAGGCGGGCGATGAACCGGGATCTGCTCGGGTCGCACCTGCTCTGATGCCGTTCAGCATCGAAATACAAGAGGAACCCAGCAAGTATCATCGCACTCAACCATATTAGCAGTCGCCTGAGGCTTCACCAGACAACTGCGGAGGGATTGTCGACCCTGAGGTTGATAGAGGTCCTGTGAAAACGCTCTAGGCCACTAATCATGGATCTTGATGGCCGGAATGATCCTCGCCCGACTCTCGTTTCGGCCTCTGCACAACGAACTCGACCTCCACTGCTCCTGCTTTCTCGAACAGGAGCGTCGCCTTGAACTTCTCACCTTCGACGGGCCGATTTATGGGCTTGACCAGCATTATGTGGGTTCCACCCGGTTGAAGCGCCAAGGTAGCACCGGGGGCAATTTCGAGGCCTTGCTTCGCCGGACGCATTTTCGCTACCCCTTCCACCAGGGAGGACTCGTGGATTTCCAGTCTCTCGGCGATGTTAGTCGTGCCACCGACAAGACGGTCGGACTCCTGTCCGGTATTGACGATCGTCACATAGCCACCCAGCACCGGAGCGACCGGAGGAGCCAGTGCCGACCAAGGATGCCTAAGTTCCAGCTTTCCTGCCTTGAAGTCATGTGCAAACGCCGTTCCAGCCAGCAGACATGCAAAGATTGTCGCGGCGACGCGGATTGTCGAATTCGATCTCTTGTTCATTGCTTCCTCCTTCTTACTGCGACACCGTCTGACCGTCTTGGTACTGGAAAAGCTCCTTTGGATTCCAGACAGCGAGGACCCCGACCAGACTGAATACGACCGAGGTCGCTACCATCAGCAGGATCCCTCCAAATACAATTTTCCTGATCATTTTACTGCCTTCAACGTATGGGGCGCAGGAGGCGCAATGCGTTTATCGTAACAAGCACAGTTGCACCCGTATCTGCCAGGATGGCGGGCCAGAGGCCAGTGATTCCCATAATGGTGGTGACGAGAAACACAGCCTTGAGGCCGAGCGCGATGGTGATGTTCTGAAAAATGTTTCGCATCGTACGCTTCGAAAGATCGACCATGAGAGCGACATCCCCGACTCTGCCGTGGAGTACCGCGGCATCGGCGGTCTCCAGCGCGACGTCCGTGCCGCCACCCATGGCGATGCCTATATCTGCCGCAGCGAGAGCGGGAGCATCGTTGATGCCATCCCCGATCTTGCCGACCACGTAACCTTCCTGTTTGAGTTCGCCAACAATACGCTGCTTGTCCTCAGGCATCAGTTCTGCACGAACTTCAATGCCAAGCTGAGCGCCAATGGCTGATGCCGTGCGAGCGTTGTCGCCCGTAAGCATGATTGCTTTGATCCCGAGATCGGTCAGTGCCTTAAGGCCCTCGATCGCGTCCGCTCGGGGTTCGTCGCGCATGGCGATGGCACCTGCAAGTACATTGCCGATTACCAAAACGGATACAGTCTTGCCATCCTCGTTCAGAGAGGTAATCTGCAGCGAATGCGCCATCGGAATCGTCACACGCTCGGCAGCAGCCTTCGGAGATCCGAGGAAGACTTCCACGCCGTCGATGACCGCGGTAACGCCTTTGCCGCCGAGTGCCTTGGCATCGGTCGAAGCTGGAGCATCGAGCCCATCTTCATCCGCCCTGGCGAGGATCGCGACCGCCAGCGGATGGCTTGATCCGGTTTCAAGTGCCGCAGCATAACGGAGTACCTCGGGACTACTGCGGCCGAAAGGAATAACGTCCGTCACCTTGGGCTTTCCTTCGGTCAACGTCCCCGTCTTGTCGAACGCGACTGCAGTCACCCTGCCGACCCCTTCGAGAACTGCGCCGCCCTTCATGAGAAGGCCGCGCCGTGCGCCCGCCGACAGTGAAGCGGCAATGGCAGCAGGTGTCGAAATGACGAGGGCGCAAGGGCAGCCGATCAAAAGGATCGCAAGCCCCTTGTAAATCCATTCACTCCATTCGCCGCCAACAAGTAAAGGTGGGATGATGGAAACCAACGCGGCAACGACAACCACGCCCGGTGTATAGTATCTCGAAAAGCGATCGATGAACCGCTCTGTCGGAGCCTTCGATTCCTGGGCTTCCTCGACCAGGCGGACGACGCGAGCAATGGTGTTGTCTTCGGCTGCAGCGGTGACACGAACGCGCAGTGCCGCGTCGCCGTTGACGGTACCTGCGAATACGTTATCACCGATCACCTTGCGGACCGGTACGCTTTCACCCGTCACGGGTGCCTCATCGACAGAACTTTCACCTGACATTATCACGCCATCGGCCGAAATCCTGTCACCGGGGCGAACAAGTATAATTGAACCGACAGCAAGCACCTCTGCCGGAACCTCGCGGGTCTTCCCACCCTCTTCCAGCAAAGCCGTCTTGGGCACGAGGTTTGTCAGAGACTTGATACTGTCGCGAGCCTTGCCAGCCGCAACGCCCTCGAGGAGCTCACCAACAAGGAATAGAAAGACAACGGCCGCCGCCTCTTCGGTAGCGTTAATAATCAATGCGCCGACAGCGGCGATCGTCATCAGCATCTCAATGGAGAAGGGAGTGCCTGCCCTCGCAGCCATAAAAGCACGACGGGCGATGGGTATCAGGCCAACCAACATGGCGATGATGAAGGCGTAAGTATCTATGGCCGGAACCAGATTGCCGATAGCATATGCGGCAGTCAGAGATCCGCCTGCGATTATCGTCAGGCGCCCCTTGCGGCTACTCCACCACGGCCCTTCGCTTGGCCTATGATCATGACCGTGAAGACCCTCCAACTCAACGTCCGCTGACGCCTGTCCGTTGGTATGGCCAGCATTGTCTTGCGATCCTGAATAAGTAGCGGGGGACCGCTTCGCGGTAGGAATGATCGGTGCGACCGGGTATCCAAGGCCAGAAACTTGCTTCTCAATAGCTTTGAGATCAGCGAACGCGTGCTTGACCGTCATCGTCCCCGAGGTCACCGAGACACTAACATCTTCAACACCCGGAATGCGACGGACGGCAGTGTCGATCTTGCTTGCACATGAAGCACAATCCATTCCACCAACGTGGAAACGGGCCTGACCATCCGGGATCGGCCTCTGGCTTGATTGAGAGGTTGCAGAGTGATCGTGCCCACCGTTGTTCTCATGGGTATGGTCGTGGGAGTGCGTCTCGTTGCCATGCTTGTTCATGCAAGCAAAGCCATGCTCGTGGGGAGTCGTACCATGATCGTGCGCCTGCGCGTGCTCATCAGGTGAATGATCATGATCGTGGGAACAGCCTGGCCCATGGACGTGTTCTATAGCAGATGGCACCGCTTTAGACTTGGCGGGAATAAGCTTCGTCGGATATCCAAAGCCGGTGACCTTTTTTCCCATAGCCTCGACATCGATTGTGTCGTCATGCTCGACTGTCATGGTCCCGGCGGAGACGGAAATCGAAACATCTTGAACGCCAGGCATGCGCCTGATCGCCGTATCGATTTTGGTTGCACACGAAGCGCAGTCCATGCCCTCGATCCGGAATCTCGTCTGAAGTGGCTCAACCATATCATGTATCCCCATATTGATACGGCAAGCTTTACGACCTCTAGCCACTAGAGACGCAATGGGAAATTTTTGCTCTTTTGCATTTCGGTGAAAACTGCTGCATTTCGCGATCCGTAACGAGTTCTCGGAGGCGAACAGATTATTGCATACTCGCTTTGATTTATTCTTAAAGCTAATGTGTTAAACTTACCGTCTCGGCACTTTATGCTCAATGTGGTGAAATGAATGAATTCTGTCCGAAATGGTAAGCTTGGAAAAAGTCTGCTTGTTATTTCCATTGGCAGTTCGAGCGGCGTTCTTTCTGCATTGATATTCGGGAGTAGCCTCTGGCTATTCGATATTGTTTTCCTGTTCTGGCCCTACGTCACTCTATCCGCTTTTTGCCTGCTGCTCGCGACGTTCCTTCTTGGGGAGCGACCGGCGCGGCTTTTGTCTTCCCTTGCATTTCTGGCCAGTCTTATGCCGTTCTTTATGCAGCCTCAGGCACCGCAGGGTGCTGCGGAAAGGAATTTACGCGTTATCTCAGCCAACCTGCTGATGCACAATGATGCGGAACCTGGGGATTTTCTGCGGTTTCTGACGGAGCAACAGCCAGATGTCCTCTTTCTTCAAGAGACTGAAGACCGCTGGCAGAAAGCAATCGCGGCTAGCGGCCTGTTTGGCTATCAAAGCAGTTCTAACCTGCCAGCGCGCGACGATATGAAAGTCTTTTCGCGTCTTCCTATTCTCTCAGAGGTCAGGCTTTCGTCCGCGCAGGCGTATGAGCGATATCCGATGCGCCTCGTTCTGGGGACGGAAGATGATCCGCTGATTCTTTATGCACTACATCCCGATACACCGCGTTCGCCAGCCCGCTGGAAACGCCGAAACGCTTATCTCGACGGATTGGCGGATGCTGTTCTGTCTGAAAAAGAGGGCGCGAAGCTCATTGTTGCCGGTGACTGGAACACACCGCCGTGGTCACCCTACTTTGCGAGATTTTTTGAGAAAAGCGGATTATTCTTCGCACGTGCAAGCAATGTTCCTGTGATGACACGATTCAGCCGTCGGCTACCGTTTAAATTCGGTTCCATGATTGACCATATCGCGGTTTCGGGTGCTTTAAGACTGGCAAGTTGGCGGGTCGGCCCCGATTTTGGATCCAATCACATTCCGGTTGTTGCGGATCTGTCATTTAATTAAACCCAGGCCGACGTTTGTGATTTTTGCGTCGGTTCAACGCGCCGGGCATATATATGCCCGGTAGAAGCCATAAAATCTGCTGTTAGCTGTCTATTGTTTGACGACGATCCGAGCCTTGTAGGGAACCCTCTCATAGAGGTCGATGACATCCTGATTGATCAGACGGACGCAGCCGGAGGAAACCGATTTGCCGATGGATGACCATTCTTTCGTGCCATGTAGACGATAGAGCGTATCCTGACCGTTCTGGAAAATGTAAAGCGCACGTGCGCCAAGCGGATTGCTTGGTCCCGGCTCCTGTCCGCCGTTCTCGACCGAGTATTTTTCCAGTTCGGGTTGCCGCGCGATCATTTCTGCCGGTGGTTTCCAGCGCGGCCATTTCTGCCGCCACTGGATGATGCCTTCGCCTTGCCAGGCGAAACCGGCGCGGCCGAGACCAACACCATAACGCATGGCCGTGCCACCTGGTTCGACGACATAAAGGAACTTCGATGGCGTATCTACGACGACCGTTCCCGCAGGTTCGCCTGTCGGATCTTCGACGCGCTGACGGTAAAACTTGGGATCGATCTGCTGAAACGGTACGGCTGGCAGCTTGTGGCCGCCATCTTCGAGGCCCGCGTAGCGTGTGATCATTTCGGCTTCGCCTGGCGGGCCGATCGGCCTGCGGGCAATAGCCGGTGTCGGAGCAGGCTGATTTACCGTCGCACATCCCGCCAGCATCGTGGTCAGGGAAGCGGCTCCCAGCAGAAAGCCCCGGCGTTTAAGGTGTTTATCATCGAATAGCATTCAAGTCCCCGTGATTGGCAATTTCATTTATTGAGAGAGGGTTGTTGTTGGCCGCCACGGCAGGCCGCAAACATGTCCAGATCACGCTCGTAAACGCTGGTGGATACATTCATCATGCCGAGAAGACTGGAAAACAGGTTGTCGTGCGAAAATGTGTTTTCGCGTACTTGTTGCTGGCAGCGGGTATCAAGCCCCATCGAGGTTGCGAACTCCGGGCTGAACCAGGTTAGCAGGGGAATGCGTGTCTGTTCGTCGGGCGCTATAAAATAGGGTGTGCCGTGCAAATAGAGGCCATTTTCGCCCAGCGATTCTCCGTGATCAGAGACGTAGAGCATACCTGTCGCCAGCGTATTGGTGCGAGCTTTCAGCCGGTCGATGATGCCGGAAAGAACGAAGTCAGTGTAAAGGATGGCATTGTCATAGGCATTGACGATTTCCTGGTCCTTGCATTTCGCCAGCTCGGTGGTCGTGCACTCGGGCACGAATTTACGGAACGCCTCAGGATACCGCTTGTAATAGGCCGGGCCATGATTGCCCATTTGATGGAAGACGAGGACGCTGTCCTGCTTCACGTTTGAGAGCCACTCATCGATTTTTTCGAAAACGATCGCGTCGTCGCAGGTGCCATCGGCACAGAAGCGTGGATCGTTGGAATTGTAGATATTGACGAAGCGAACCCGGTCCGCAACGCCCTTGCTGCCGGTGTTGTTTTCGATCCACGTCATGTTGATGCCTGCCCGTCTGAGAACATCGACCGCCGTTTCATTCTCTAATCCTCCGGCATGGGTGTAGCCCGAACGTTTCAGATTGGAGAACATGCACGGCAGGGAGACGTCGGTTGCCGTGCCGCAGCTGGCGACATTGGAGTAATAGGTGACGTCCTGTTTTTTCAGAAGCGGATTGGTTTCGCGTTCATAGGAACCGAGAGAGAAATTAGCACCGCGCGCCGTTTCCCCAACGACGATGACAGCAACGCGTGGCTTCCTTAAGCCGTCCACCGGAGTGGTCACGGTTGCATCCTCACCCAGCGGCTTGACGACAATGTTTCTTTCATCTCCTGTCGCCAGAGCCACTTTGGCGATAGAGACGATAGGTGTAACCGGATTGAGAGTTTTCGCCAGTTCACGCTTGGTCCGTATAACGGCTGAATAAGGCTTGTAGTAAAGCGCTCCGCTACCGGCGATGATTGCAATGCAGGAAATCGTGATGCCAACATTCCACAACACGACGCGTTCGGCGGATGGAAATCTGACCCGAACCCACACGATGAGGAGAGAGGGAATAACGGCAACGAGAAGCATGTGCCGGAAGTAACCGGCAGTCAGCAGGTCCCCGGCCTCGGCAGAGGTCGTTTCAAAAACGTTGCGCACCATATCCGTATCGATCAACACGCCGAGATTGTCGATGAACCAGGACGCGCCTCCAGCCAGCACGACAAGCAACACGAGGACTGGCTTGAAGAGATATTTGACAGCTGAAAGAATCGTCAGTTTAAAAAACAGCGCAACTATGACGAGATTGAGCGCCAAGAATGCGCCCATCTCGTCCGCCAGATAACGCCCGGCCTTTTCCCAGAATGTCGCGTTTGAAAACGCCCAGAAATATAAGGCTGCCAAAAGTGCGAGCAGACGGTAGTCTAGCGACGGGCGATAAGTTTTAAAGAACCTCAATCTGGCTCCCTTGCCGCAACGTCACGAGATGAGGTGCGTTGCATTGAATTTAAGAGTTAAGATTTAATTTCCCGCGGACTGTACAGGTCTCCAAGACGTCGAGGTCTCATGGGGATCGGCTAGCGCCGCATCCGGCCGGCTTACGGGATACTTGATGCCCGATACCGCCTCCGCCATCTTTGTCGCTCCCTGTTTCTTCAACAGTGAGCGGAAGCTCGGATGCATACCGCCATCGACATAGGCGAGGGCCGCGACGGAGGAAGAGGCCGACAAGGCCGTTTCGGCTTTCTGGCGCTCGGTATCGAGTTGCGCAACGAGACTTGCTGCATTCTGGGACACGCCTGCCGGGCAGGCGGCGAGAGGATCTCTGGGTTCCCCGCCCGTGAACTCGGTGTTGAACACGTAACGCCGGTCGCAGACGGAAACTTTCGGCTGACGGCGCGTCATCGCGAAGATATCGTACCCTTCCTTTAAGGTCCGCCAGAAGGGTATGTTCGGATCGTCGCGATGACGCGCCATGTTCTCGGCCGTCATCCGGAACGGATAGGCCTGAACCTGAAAGCGGTCCTGTCCGCTTCGCAAAGCCTCCTGCACGATCGCATAGATCTCTCCAACGCCCTGATCCGTCATGGCGTAGCAGCCGGAAGACGAGCACGCGCCATGCACCATCAGCGCATCGCCGGTATAGCCAAGCGCCGATTCCAGACGGTTCGGATAGCCGAGATTGAAAGAGACATAATATTGCGACTTAGGATTCAGCATGCCAGCGGAGACATGGTAGAAACCTTCCGGCGCCTGCCGGTCTCCGTCGCTTTTCTTGGGGCCGAGTTTGCCGGACCAGCGGCACATCGGGTAGGTCTTCAGGAGCGCATAATTGCCTGTGCGGTCGATCTTCCAGACCTCCAGCTCACTTTCCTTCTTGAAAATGCGAACCAGCACAGGGCTTGCGGGCGTCATGCCCTTTTTCGACATGTCCGCGATGACCGCGCCTGACAATTTCGGCGGCTCTGAGGAAAGCTCGGAGAGGCCCATGTCCATCGCAACACAACCCGACATGAGCATGCCGGCGAGAGCGAGCGCCGCCAGCCGCGGAAGGCGGCAGACAGCGTCGTAGCGGCGAAGACAGACACGGCTGAATTTCGATGTAGGCATGAGTGTGGCTTATTCCGCGTTCTGGCCGTCGTGATTGTGACCGTCGTCACTTGCCGCCGGCAATGCGACGTCTGGTACCAGCTTTTCCACCTTGGCGCTGGACCGCAAGCCCGTGACGATCCGGCGAATTTCTGCCGTCTCTAGAGATTGACGGATTTGCGGCGCAACGGTTTCGAACGAAGGGGGAGGTGTGTTTCTCATTTCGTCCAGACGCACAACATGGAAGCCGAACGCTGTCTCGACCGGCGTTTTTGCGAAATCGCCCGGCTTAAGCCCATCAAGTGCTGTGTTGATTTCCGCTGGTAGTGCCTGGCGGGGACGAAAACCCAGGTCGCCACCCTTGCCGCCGGTGACCGTATCGGTCGAGCGGCTGGCGGCCAATGTTTCGAAGCTCTCGCCTGCGGTCAGCGCCGCGATGACGGCGGTCGCGTCCTCGCGGCTTTTCAGCAGGATATGGCTGAGTTTGATTTCCTCTGAGGGCGGAATTGCCGCAACCTGCTGATCGTAGATCTTGCGTATCGCTGCATCGGTGACGGCCTTGTTGAGCTGCTGCGACAGATAGGTCGAACGCAGTGCCTGTTCGGACAGAAAGTTCAGCTGCCGTTGATATTCCGGGTCTTTTTCTATCCCTGCTTTGCGCGCAGCCTCAGCAAGTAGCTTGATGTCGACCAGCGCATCGACCACGGCAGAGGTGCGGGCTTCGGGGGATATGTTGGGAGCCGGGTCACCGAAGAGGGGTGCGGCGAAGGCGACGTCCGATTGGGTGATTTCGGCGCCATTTACACGCGCCGCCACATCTTTTGCCGTATCCTGTGAAAAAGCGGTGGTGGCACAAAGAAGCGCGATAGTGGTGATGATGAATGCGTGACGCGGATGGCGGATCATTTCCCGGCCTCTTTGAGAAGTGGCTCGACGATCGAACGGAATTCATCGGCCGGAATGACGCCTTCATACTTCTTCCCGTTGATGAAGAAAGTGGGTGTGGAAGTGACGCCAAGCTCTCGGCCCGTCGCTGCGATCTTATTGACGTTGTCCAGCAAGGCCTGATCGGCAAGACAGGCCTCAAGCTGTTTTTCGTCAAGGCCGGACATGGAGAGCGCGGACAAGAAACCCTGCTTGCCGTCGGACGCACGCGCCCATGTCGACTGGTTGCGGAACATCAGGTCGACTGTCGCGTACCATTTGTCATCCCCCATGCAGCGAGCCAACATGAAGGCTGCCGTCGAGCGCGGGTCGAATGGAAACTCGCGAATGATGAAGCGTACCTTGCCAGTATCGACGAACTCTTTCTTGAGCGTCGGCCAGATGTTAATGTGAAAGTTAGCGCAATGCCCGCAGGTCATCGAGGCATATTCAATGACCGTCACCGGCGCATCTGCTGCTCCGAATATACGCTCGGAAAGCGGACCGGGATCCATCAGTCCAACCGGTGCGCTCTGCGCCTCAGCCTTGCGGTTGTAAAATAGAGGCATGGTGATTGCCGTAACCGTTGCCCCGATCATCATCTGTCTGCGCTGCATGTGCTCTCCCGACTGCAAATCGCGCGCAAGATAAAACCTCTAGTAGCTTGAGCTGCAAGAGGCGCAATGCAGATTTTGAGCGACAGCGGTATCACATTCCGCTGATCGCCATAGTCATGGCCTGAATTTCAGGTATTTGATCCCTCTGCTTTCACGAGCGAGCCAGGTGGATCGACCTGAACCGTGACGTGATCGATCGCGTAGCGCTCTTTCAGCCAGCCTGCCACCAGCTGGGGAAGCGATAGCGGATCGGTATTTTCAGCGGGAGTGACGTGGATCGTCGCCACAATGGTATCGTCCGTCAGCGTCCAGGCGTGAAAATGTCCAGCTTCGGATATCTCGGTCAGCGCAGCCAGACCGGTTTCGACACTTCCGGCCTCGATGCCGCGGGGAACGGCCTGCATCAGAACAGTGATCGAATCCGTCACCAGACCCCATGCCGAGCGGACGACGAGAACGGCAACGAGAACTGAGAGCAAGGGATCGAGGATGGTCCAGCCGGTCAGCATGATGCCGACCGCTGCTGCAATTGCACCTACAGATCCAAGCAGGTCGCCGATGACGTGGAGGAATGCGCCGCGCAGATTTGCGTCGCCCTTGTTGCCGGACCATAGCACCCAAGCGCCTGCAAGATTGACGAGCAGCCCAATGACGGCAACGATCAGCATCGGTCCTGCCGTGACGTCGACCGGCTGGTTGATGCGGTTTATGGCCTCCCAGGCTATCCAAAGGACCAGAAGCAGAAGGGTCGCACCGTTCGCTAGCGCGGCCAGCACGCGCACGCGGTGATAGCCATAAGTGCGCGTGGCATCGGCTGGCCGTCGCGCCATGCGGTATGCGATCAAGGCCAGCAGCAGGGCTGCAGCGTCAGACAGCATGTGCCCGGAATCGGCGATCAGCGCGAGTGAACCAGACAGCCAGCCACCCGCTGCCTGAATGGCTGCGTAAGAGGCGGTGAAAATGAAAACAAAGCGGATACGCCGTTCATTGTCATGTGTCACGACCTGTGCGTGGTCATGCTCTTGGTCATCACCCGGCTCATGCCAGTGTTCGTTGGCTACGCTCATGGTTGTTCCATCCGTTGCGTTCAGTGGCTCGGAACGTAGGGTGCTGCTACCCTGTTCGCAATGGCGGCTCGGCAACAGCGAAGATAATCGGGCCTGTCGCAAATTTTCATGGTTCACCGGCTGTCGACCATGAATGGAGAAATTCCGCTCCCAGTTTAGCGGAGCGTATAAAGCATTCCGCTCTTGGCAACCCGACTTTCTACCCAAGGATCTCATGCAGCTTAGCGTTACAGGTGAAAGAGCTGTCACGCGCGCCCAGAAAAGGTAGAGAAGCTCCTGAGGGGAATCGAACAGCCGTTCACCTGCATGATGACTTTGGTGGAGTTCATTAGACTGGCAGCAATTTATTTCTGCAATAGCAGCGAGTGCCGGGCATGCCAGCGTTCACCCGCAGCCTTGAACGCTACGGCTGTTTTCCACGCATTTCAACTTAAGTCCTGCACAAGCTATCCCTTGTAAACACCTTATAAGCGACGAATGTTGCAAGCAAAATGGAGGGACGGCCACTACGACCGCAACGCGCTTGTCCGAAGGATTTGCCATAAGTTGACGGCTAGCCTGCTTTGTGGCTTACAATAATGAGAATTCTTGGGGGTGTATCGGCGGCAATCCGCGATACATAATGGTCATGGCATCAGCACAGCAGCTCATAGGTCTCGTAAAGAGCCACGCAGAGGGGGATTCCGATCGCTTCTTTGATCTCGCTATGCAGCTGTCGGCTGCAGAGGAGCAAAAGGGGCATAAGCGCCTCGCCGAGACATTGCGTCAATGGGCCAATGCGGGCCAAACACCATCGCAATCTACCCCTCGT
Organism: Agrobacterium sp. SUL3; assembly: GCF_001263295.1. NCBI lineage: Bacteria > Pseudomonadati > Pseudomonadota > Alphaproteobacteria > Hyphomicrobiales > Rhizobiaceae > Agrobacterium > Agrobacterium sp. SUL3. Next base: position 3,984 of record NZ_KQ414536.1, on the reverse strand, counting down.
ACGCCGAAACTAACACCAATTGCCGCTCCCCGCGGGGATCTCGGTCAGTTTCTATTCGCCTCCTATCCCGGTGAACGGTTGAATAGCGTCATCCTGCCACTTTTTATCGAAGAAGAGCTGGCCCACATCGTGTTTGAGACACGGATGCGAGAGAAACTGGAGGAAAAGGGGCTCAAGCCACGTCGGCGTGTTCTACTGTCCGGGCCTCCCGGGACTGGCAAGACCATGAGTGCACACGCACTTGCGGGCGAACTCCAATTCCCGCTTTTCTCCGTGATGCTGCATGGCTTAATCACCAAGTTCATGGGTGAAACGGCCCAAAAGCTGAAACTCGTGTTCGATGCCATCAAGTCAACTCGGGGGGTGTATCTGTTCGACGAGATCGACGCTCTCGCGGCGACGAGAGGCGACGGAAACGACGTAGGCGAGGCGAGGCGCGTCTTGAATTCGTTCCTCCAATTCCTCGATGAAGACACAGGACCTTCGATCGTGATTGCGACGACCAATCTAGCCGAAATTCTTGACCGCGCAGTTCTGCGCCGCTTCGATCTCGTTCTCTCGTATGAACTGCCTGATCCAGCAGCGATCCGTCAAGCTTTGGAGCGACGGCTGATCGGCTTTTCGCTTGCCCGCTTGTCGTGGAGCAAGGTCACTGATTGTGCCGTTGGCCTATCGACCGCCGATGTCGTCGCTGCCGGCGAGGATGCCGCACGGCGCGCAGTTCTCGGCGATAGAAACAGCATAACAACACTTGATCTGCTGAATTCGCTGGAGCGCCGTCGCTCCCTACAGGGACTGGGAAGAGGCGATAATGCCACGAAATCTACCGCACTTTCTTCTAAAAGACCTCGGAACGGCGCATCCGTTTCGAGCCAAGGGCGGGGGCGGCGGCAAGACGCCAAGTGATGTCCTTGATCGCGCTGGTCATGCTCAGGCTCTTTTGCAAGCCATTGACCAACTTCCTTCGTTAAGTGCTAACGATCTTCCTGGCATTTATCTAGAGGTCAAGGGACGGCCGAACGAGCCTCTGGCCAAAGAGAGTCTGGGATCAAGCGGCATCGAGCTGTTGCGGAGCGATGCCGGGGTCAATGGAACAGGAAGCATCGAGACAGCAACGGTATTTGCAACTGCAAAGGGTGTAGAGAATCTTCGCAAAAAGATAGAGCAGTTCGAGACAGAGAACACGCCTGATCGTGAGAAAGACGGCGAGATCATTCCCGGTCGGCCCAAGAACGCCAATCTTATCCAGAGCATTGCCGCCATCACAGAGGCCGGCCTACGTGCGCTGTGGCGCGGGCCACAAGAGAAATTCCCTGCTGACAATGGTGCTGTGCATTGGGAAATCTGGCTTGATCCGGACCAAGCCGAAGCCTTCGTCGCAGCAGCTGTAGCCTATCAGATTCAGATCGGACCGGATCGCCTCAATTTCCCGGAAGATATCGTTGTTATTGGGCAGGCGACCCGTGACCATGTTGCGCTTGCGGTCAGAAGACTTGGTGGAGTTCGTGCGCTGGCATCGCCAGCTGTAACCGCCGATCTGTTCGACGCGATGGATGTGCAAGAACAAGCTTCCTGGGTTCGGGAGCTTGGAGAGCGCGCGGTATACGCTGGCACTGCGGATGGTGGCTATGTGACTTTGCTTGATACTGGCGTCAGCCGCGCCCATCCACTGATCGCACCAGCCTTGACGGCAGAAGATCGACACGCCGCTGAACCTGCCTGGGGGCTCGACGATTTAAAAGGTCATGGGACACAGCTTGCCGGTCTGGCACTATTTGGAGATCTGACATCCCCCCTGCAGTCAACGCTGCCGGTCACCATCTCGCATCGCCTGGAGTCGGTGAAACTACTGCCAGACGCCGGGGCTAATCCGTATCACCTGCTTGGTGTCAAAACGCGCCTCGCGATTAATGGCGTCGAACAGATAGTTCGCAGGCGCACCTTCACAATGGCCGTAACAACAGATGAGGATACGCCTCATGATGGTGCGCCCACGTCATGGTCGACCGAGATCGACCAACTTGCAGCCGGGGTATCGGGCAATCGTTCCGACCACCGCCTGATTTTGGTATCAGCAGGCAATACCGACAATTTTACATTCACGGCGGAACACTATCTTGCCACTTGCGACCATGCCGATAATGAATTGGAGTCGCCTGCACAGGCTTGGAATGCGATTAGCGTGGGCGCCTTTACGGAAAAGACGATGCTGCCGCCTGCGGAAGGCCTCACCATCGTTGCGCCCCATGGCGACCTCTCGCCCAGCTCCAGAACAGCATCTTGGTCTTCAACCTGGCCACTCAAACCCGACGTCGTTCTCGAAGGTGGTAATTGGGCTTCCGCCGCTACCCCTCCGCCTATGCGTCATGGCTGGCTTTCCCTGCTCACAACGCACCATGCCTATCCACAACGTTCGTTTAGTTTCACCTATGATACGAGCGCGGCGACGGCAATCGCCGCAAAGCAGATCACTGAGCTTTGGTCTGATTACCCGCTGCTGTGGCCCGAAAGCATTCGCGCGCTCTACGTTGCATCCGCTCGTTGGACACAGCAGATGCGATCGCATCTTCCCACCAATCCTAACAAGGGAAACTACGCTAGGCTCTTCCAACGCTATGGTTATGGCGTTCCAGATCTGGAACGCGCGCGCCGCAGTGCATCAAACGCCCTCACACTGATCGTCCAGGACGTTATCACGCCCTACGGTATATCTGCGGAAACGGGTGGGGATGTCCACAAGGAGATGCGCCTCTTCACCTTGCCATGGCCCGTTGAAGAACTGCGCAAGCTCGGTAATACGAATGTGACGCTCAGGGTCGCCCTCAGCTCTTTCGTAGCACCAAATCCTGCCGAGGCTTCCCGCGGCTCGCGATATCGATACGCCTCGCATAACCTGAGGTTCAAGTTGAACCGAGCCGGTGAAAACGCGCAGCAATTTATGGCTCGCATCAGCAAGGCTGCTGATCCTGCTGGTCCACAGGTCGAGGAAGACGATCTTTGGGAGTACGGTAGCGACCGGCGCGACGTTGGCTCCATCCATATCGATCAATTGACATGTAGGGCATCCGATCTTGCCCGTCGCAATCTCTTAGCAGTTCATCCCGTTGCCGGGTGGTGGAAGTCAAAAGCAATCCTGAAAAATGGCGAGCCTGAGGTACGTTTTGCACTTGTTGTTGAAATCGATACCCAGGGAATCGAAGCCGAGCTTTATGCCGAAGTGGCAATGAGCGTGGCCGCAATAAACGCGACTCAAGTGATTTCAATTTGATCTGTCTGAGGCTCTTCTTCGGTCATCGGGCATAATCTCGCATCAGGCGTCCAGTGTTCGCGTATGCATTTTCTACATTCACATTGTTCAAATTCATTCTGGCTGAGCCCTTTGATTGTTTCGTCACACAATTCCCCAAGCCCGAAACCTCCCCCTCCCCGTCATCTCCCGCAAGCCGAGCTCCGCAACAATCCGCCGCGCCGCCTGCGGCGTGACCCCGAGGGTCTTGGTGACGGTCCCGGCATGAACGAGCGGCGTCGCCATGACGAGATCGATGAGCTCTGGCAGTTTTGAAGACGTTCGCCTTCCCGACAATTTGCGCTCCATCATCTTTCGCGCGAGCGCCAGCCGGTCGTGCTCCTTCAAGCCAATCTCGGCGGCCGCGATCAGCCCGTCGGCAATGGCCAGCAGCCGGACCTCGCGGTTCCGATGCCGGCGCCGGTCGACGGGGATGGTTTTCAGGCCCAGGTTGACGGCGGCGAGATGCGCGCCGGTGGTGACGCCGGCTTGGCGCAGGATCGAGGCAGCAAGGTGCCGGCCGAGCCAGGGCGCGTGTTGCAGTACGTCGAGTGTATTCCAGGCATCGACGGCGAGGATCGCCTGCAGCACCGGCGGCAAATGATCCGCCCGACGCAGCACGGGCGTGTCGCAAATTCTTTTGGTTAACTAGCTGTTGACCACAACGGTGGAAATTCAGCTCCCGATGTAGCGGAGCG
>NZ_KQ414535.1:0-18400 GCF_001263295.1 Agrobacterium sp. SUL3 | reverse complement strand
AAGTGGGCGGCAGGGAATTCGGTCATGACAATCCGAATATCAAGTCGGCTAAAACAGGCGGTTAAGGCGACGCCACCCTTTGGCGGCATCGCGTTGGGTTCGACTGCCACGGCGATGGCAAACATGGCCGCCGTGGCCCAACGCCACGGTCCTGCTCACAGGGCTTTCATCATCGTGCCGCTGGTCTGCGGCTTTTTCATCGATATCGCCAACGCGCTGATTATCTCAATGTTCGTTGCGTGAATTCAGGGGCGATCTCACAAGGCGACCGTTGCACCCGGCCGGGCCTGCCGTTTTGGCAGCGCATCGACGCCGACCATTTCGGGCGGGTAGCGGCAGCCTCCTCAAAGTCTCGTGCACCCGTAAAGGAACATGCGGACGCAGGAGGCGGCCCATGCCTCCAGTTCCACGGCTCCCATGGGCGGCCTCAACCCCAGCAGCATCTGCCTTTGCGGACCGATGATCATGCCCCTGAGCAGATCGGCGGCCAGCGCCGGCTCGGGGCAGGCGATCTTTCCGGCGGCGGCAAGCCGCCTTATGTGCGCTTCGAGCGTATCGGACACCTTAAGGGCCATTTCCCGATAGCTGGCCCCGACTTCCGGGAATTGATCCATTTCGGCCATGACCAGCCGGGCTGTCCTGGCCGCTTCCTCGCTAAGAAACAGCCGCGCATAACCCAGAACGATCTGCGCGAGCTGCTCCTCCACGCCCGATTGCGCCGTCCCGGCCGTATCCGGCGAAGCGAGGCTCGCCTCGATCCGGCTTTCGGCCGCCATGCGAAACAGCGCCGCCTTGTTTTCGACCAGCCTGTAAAGCGTGCGCGTGGAAATGCCCACCCTGCGCGCCACCGCCTCCACGCTCGTCTGGGCGTATCCGGACGTCAGGAATTCGGTGATCGCCGCTTCGACGATCACGCCGGCCGTCTCCTCGGCGCTGCGAGCCGGCGGCCGACCCCGCCCACGGCGTTTCGCCTTGTTGTCGTCCACGATCTTGACTCCCGTCAGTTTTTGCGTCATCTGCTCTATTCGGAAAATTTCTATTTTCCAAATTATCGCAAGCAGGATTCGAGTCAAGATCGGGAACCGGAGCATGTCCGCACGCAAGGCCGTAGCAGTCGCCGCCATTCTGGCGGCAGGGGTGGGAGCTTATGTCGCCTGGTCGGTGGAGCGGCCGCGCACGCTGCTCGTGCAGGGGGAGGTGGAGGCGACGCGGATCGACCTGGCGACCAAGGTCGCGGGGCGGGTTTCCTCCGCGCCGGTCAGTTTCGGCGATCGCGTGACGGCCGGGCAACTGCTTGTCGAACTCGACAGCCCGCAGTTGAAGGCCGGTCTCGACACGGCCGAAGCCAGCCTCGCCGTCGCCCGCTCCAACCGCGAGCTGACCTTCTCGACGCGTCCCGAAACCATCGCCGCGCGCAGGGCGGAGCTTTCCAAGGCCGAGGCGGATGTCGTTCTGGCCCAACGCACCTACGACCGCCTGTCCGGCCTGCTCGACCGGTCGGTCACGTCGCAGCAGGCGGTCGACCAGGCCTCCAATAGCCTGGACGCGGCGTTGCGCGCACGCGAGGCGGCGGAAGCGAACCTGCATCTGGCGGAAAACGGCAACAGCGTGGAGCAGAAGGCGGTCGCGGAGGCGCAGGTCAGGCAGGCGGAGGCGTCCGTCGCCCAGACCACGGCCGATATCGCCGAACTGACGATCCGTTCCCCCATCGACGGACAGGTGACGGCGCGTATGGCCGAGCCGGGCAAGCTCTTCAGCGCCGGTGCGCCGGTGATATCCATTGTCGACGTCGACCGGGCCTGGTTCACCTTCAATGTGCGCGAAGACCTGCTCGACGGGCTTGAGATCGGGCGGACCCTTCAGGTCCGCGTTCCCGCCCTCGGGAACCGGCTGGTGGAGGCGAAGATCACCGCGATCAACGCGCTTGGAAGCTTCGCCAACTGGCGGGCGACGAAAGCGACCGGCGATTTCGACCTGCGGACCTTCGAACTGCGCGCCGAACCGGTGGCGGCGGAACGGAACCTGCGTCCGGGCATGAGCGCGCTGGTCGAATGGAGCGCATCCCACCGGCTGGAGCGGTGACCGTGTCCGCCGCTCATCTCCCGCCCGGCTTCCGGCGCATATTCCGCCGCGAGCTGCGCCAGATCGCCGAACGGCCGGCGCTGTTCTTCATGCTCGGGCCGTTTCCGCTTCTGCTGTTTCTCATCCTCGCGGCTATATTCCATGCCGGGCTGCCGACGGCCCTGCCGGTGGCGGTGATCGACGAGGACGGCACCGGCATGTCGAGGCAGATCGTGCGGATGATCGACGCGACCCCCGAAGTCGAGGTTGCGGGACGCCTGGTCAACCTGACCGAAGGCAGAGAGGCCGTTCTTGACGGCAGGATCTATGCAGCCGTCCTGATCCCCTCCGGTCTGGAGCGGGATCTGCTCCTGGGCCGCCGCCCGGAAGTCGTGGTTTTCTACAACAACCAGTTGATGACGCCCGGAGGCATCGCCGCACGCGCCATAAACGGGGCGCTGAATACCTTCTCCGCCGGTCTGGCCGTGGAAATGCGCATCGCCAGGGGCGCCACGCGGGAAGCCGCCATCGAGGCCGCCGCTCCGGTGCCGCTCCGGCAGAGCCCGCTTTTCAATCCCACCCTCGACTACGTGCAATTCCTGCTCGCGGCGATCATGCCGACGGTGCTGCAAATCTTCATATGCGCCGGCGCCGTCCTCTCCTTTTCCCGCGACCGGCATACGAAGGCCGGAATTGCCCGGGTCCTGCGACTGGGAAAAACGCCGCTGCGGGCGACGGCGGGCAAGCTTTTGCCCTACACCTTCACCTACGGCCTGACGCTGATTGCCGCCGACGCCATCATCTTCGGCTTCTTCGGCGCGCCTTTTCATGGCAGCATGCTGCTGCATGTCGTCTCGGGCTTCGCCTTCATCCTTGCCAGCCAGCTGCTCGGCGTCCTTCTGGCCCTGTCGCTGGCCGACACGGTCGCGGCGCTCGGCCTATGCGGTCTTTTGACCGGTCCGGCTTTCGGCTTCGCCGGCGTCAGTTTTCCCCGCATCGTCATGAACGGATTTTCCGTGGCATGGGGGGCGATCCTGCCGCTCACGCCCTATCTGCAACTGCGGACCGACCAGGCTCTCAGGGGGACGCCGGTGGAGATATCGCTGCCCACCCTCGGCTGGCTGCTGGCGCTGCTGGCGGTCTATGGCCTTTTGACGCTTCTCCAGTTCCGCAGAACGGCCCGGCCCGCCGTGCGGGTGAAAGCGGAACCGCCGGTGGGAGAGACGCCATGAGATCCTTGTTCGCAGGTATTCTCGCCGCATTGCGCCAAGTCGCCGCCGATCCAGGCGCCAAGTCCACGATGATCGCCGCCATCGTCATCTATTGCGTCCTCTATCCTCAGCCTTATCTCGGAGAAGTGGTGCGCGAGGTGCCCGTCGTCGCCGTCGATCAGGACGGGTCGACCGCCAGCCGGGAATTGCTGCGCCGTGTTGCCAGCAGCGATTCCGCCGAAATTGTATCGATCGTGGCCGACCTGCCGGCCGCCAAGCAACTGTTTTATGCCCGTCAGGCTTACGGGATCGTCGTGGTGCCGCCGCGTTTCGAGGAAGACCTGCTATCTGATCGGCGCTCTGCCATCGCAGGCTACGGCGATGCAAGCTACTTTCTGCTCTACAATGCCGCGATGGGCGCCATGGGCGATGCCGCGCGCAGTCTGGGGGCCGATATCCAGTTCCAGCGCCTGAACGCAGCCGGGCTTCCGGGTGAAGAAGCGGCCGCGCTTGTCGCCCCGATGACCATTGCCAGCACACCGCTGTTCAATCCGCAGGGCGGATATGCGAGTTTCGTCGTCCCCGCCGCCTTCGTTCTGATCCTGCAACAGACCCTGCTGATGGGCATCGGCATTCTACATTCGGGCCGGCAGCCGTCGCGCGCTCCGGCCCCGGTTGCGGCGGCGCTGGCCTATATCCTTCTCTATTGTTTCTGGATCGCGGTGACGCTCGTCTTCCTGCCCTATGTCCTTGGTATTCCGCGCATCGGCGGTATCGTTACGCTCTACCTCGTGGCCGTCCCCTTCCTTTTCGCCGTCACCGCCATGGGCTTCGCCATCGCCTGGTCGATCCCGTGGAAGGAGGGCGTCGTCTTCTTCCTCGTCGTGCTGGGCATGCCACTGTTCTTCCTGTCCGGCGTTTCCTGGCCTGTAGAACAGATTCCCTCCGTCTTGCGCGAGCTTTCCCTGCTGATCCCGTCGACCACGGCGATCACCGCTATCGTCCGCGTCAACCAGATGGGTGCGAATTTCCGCTCGGTCGCGAACGATGTCGCGGTCCAGATCGTTCTGGCCATCGGATATGCGCTGCTGGCCGTAACAATCCGATGGGCGCGCAGATAATTCAAGTATCATTTGATATTTGAATTTCGAGTGATATTTATAACGTCGTACCCTGAAACGGCGCTGCGGCGCGCGGAAACGGAAAGGACGATCATGAACGACAAGACCACCTCCCTGCCGAACGGGCAGAAGCCGGGGATAAAGATCGAAGCCAATGTGGGCGAAGCCTTCTGGCGGAAAGGCCCGCAGGACACGCTGCCGCCGCCCGACACGATGGGTCCCTACATGCGCAACCGCCCGCTGCCGGTCACGCCGGTCGAAGGGCGCAAGGCCTGGATCGTCGGCAGCGGCGTCGCCGGGCTCGCGGCGGCCTTCTACATGCTGCGCGACGGCCGCATGAAGGGCGAGGACATCACCATCCTCGACACGATGAATATCGAGGGCGGCTCGCTGGACGGCGCGGGCAACGCCGAGGACGGCTATATCATTCGCGGCGGCCGCGAGATGAACTGGAACTACGACAATTTCTGGGACGTCTTCCAGGACGTGCCGGCATTGGAACTGCCCGAGCCCTACAGCGTGCTCGACGAATACCGGCTGGTGAACGACAACGACCCGAACTGGTCGAAAGCGCGCCTGATGCACAAACAGGGCGAGATCCGCGACTTCTCGACCCTCGGGCTCAGCAGGGCGCATCAGTGGGAGATCGTCAAGCTGCTCCTGAAGCGCAAGGAGGACCTCGACGACATCACCATCGAGGACTATTTCAGCGAAAGCTTCCTGCAGACCAATTTCTGGTATCTGTGGCGGTCGATGTTCGCCTTCGAGAACTGGCAGAGCCTGCTCGAGGTGAAGCTCTACATGCACCGTTTCCTCGACGCCATCGACGGCCTGACGGACATGTCGGCGCTGGTCTTCCCGAAATACAACCAGTATGACAGTTTCGTCGTGCCGCTCATCCGCCTTTTGAAGGAAAAGGGCGTGAAGGTGCAGTTCGACACCCGCGCCTACGATCTCGACATGACCGAAGCGGAGGGCAAGCGGACGGTGACCGCCATCCGCTGCAAGGTCGATGGCCGGGACGAGGTGATCGATCTCGGCCCCGATGACGTGGTCTTCGCGCTGACCGGCTCGATGACCGAGGGCACCGCTTATGGCGACATGGACACCGCGCCCGTGCTTGAACGCGGCAAGGCGGAGCCGGGCGAGGACAGCGACTGGACGCTGTGGAAGAACCTGGCGAGGAAATCGCCGGTCTTCGGCAAGCCTGAAAAATTCTACGGCAATGTCGACGGCTCGATGTGGGAATCGGCGACGCTCACCTGCAAACCGTCGCCGCTCGTCGACAAGCTCAAGGAGCTTTCGGTCAACGATCCCTATTCGGGCAAAACGGTCACCGGCGGCATCATCACCTTCACCGATTCCAACTGGGTGCTGAGCGTCACCTGCAACCGCCAGCCGCATTTTCCGGACCAGCCGGGTGACGTGCTGGTGCTGTGGGTCTATGCGCTTTTGATGGACAAGGACGGCAATTACGTCAAGAAACCGATGCCTGCCTGCAACGGGCGCGAGGTTCTGACGGAGCTCTGCTATCACCTCGGCATCGTCGGGCAGATCGACGAGATCGCGGCCAACACCAAGGTGCGGCTGGCGCTGATGCCCTATATCACAGCGCAGTTCATGCCGCGCGCGGCGGGAGACAGGCCGCATGTCGTGCCGGAAGGCTGCACCAACCTGGCTTTGCTCGGCCAGTTCGTCGAAACCTCGAACGACATCATCTTCACGATGGAAAGTTCGGTCCGCACCGCGCGCATAGGCGTCTATACCCTGCTAGGTCTGCCCAAGCAGGTGGCCGACATCAGCCCGACGCAATACGACATCCGCAATATCCTGAAAGGAGCGCGGGCGCTCAACAGCAACGAACCCTTCCCCGGCGAGCGGCTCTTGCACCGGCTGCTCGACAAGACCTATTACGCCCATATCCTGCCGCCGTTGCCGGAGAAGGAGGAGACGACGCTGGAGCATGCCGAAAGCGAGTTGTCCAATCTTCTCGGCAAGGGCGGGCAGGCCGTGGCGACGGTGTTCGGCTGGATTGAGCGGTTCCGCGAGACGGTGCGCGGAAAACGCGACTGAACGGCAACGGCACGCCGTCCCCGCAGGGGCGGCGTGCCGCAATCAGAAACAGGCAAGGGTGCCATCATGCGCTTGACACGCAAGGAAGCTCAGGAACAGACACGCCGGCGCCTGATCGCCGCCGCGAACGCCTCGATCGCCTCGGAAGGGCTGGCCGCCGCCTCGATCCGGCATATCTGCGAGGCCGCGTGCCATACCCAGGGCGCATTCTATTCCAACTTCAGCACGAAGGAGGATCTGCTTCTGGAAATCATGCAGATGCATGTCCAGAGCGAGGTGGCCTTTCTGCGCGACATTCTTGCCGGGACCGACCGGGGCGATCTCGATGCCGCGATGACGCGGCTGGCGGCGAGGCTGGCCGAACTGGCGGCCGAGCCGCAATGGTCGCTTCTTTCGATCGAGTTGCAGCTTCATGCGCAGCGCGATGCCGCCTTCGCCAGCCGCTACAACGAATACAAGGCCGCCTGCCACGGCGAATTCACCCTGCTTTTGGAGGATCTGATCCGCCTTCATCGGTTGAAACCGGCGATGGAGCCGCGGCAGATCGCCATCGGGCTCTACGCATTGTGGGCGGGGCTGATCGTGCAGGGCAGCGTGCCGGATTCCCTGCCGCGCGACCGCATCCTGCTCGCCTTCTTCCGCGCCATCACCGGCTGCCCGGCCTGACGGGCGGCTGCCGCCGATATCCGGGCGCCGTCTGCCGGCCGCATCATCCGCAGGAGAAACGTCCATGACCATAGCCACTGTCACCGTGCTCGGAACCGGTATCCTCGGGGCGCAGATCGCGCTTCAGGCCGCCTGGCACGGATTTTCCGTCATCGCCTACGACATCGATGAGGCCGCGCTGGCAAAGGGGAGGGGGCTGGTTGACGCCTTCGCCCTGCGCTTGCTGGAAGATATTCCTGGCGCGGACGGGGCCTCGGCCGAGGCCGCGAAGGCGCGCATCGCCTGGACGGACGATCTTGAGGCCGCCGCCGGGGCCGCCGATCTGGTGATCGAAGCGATTCCCGAGAAGCTGGAGCTGAAGCGGCAGGTCTACGCCCGTCTCGGAGCCGCCGCTCCGCCGCGCACGATCTTCGTCACCAATTCCTCGACGCTCCTGCCCAGCGCCATGGCGGGATCGACCGGCCGCCCCGAGCGCTTCCTCGCGCTGCATTTCGCCAACGAGATATGGAAGCACAACGTGGCCGAGGTCATGGGCCATGCCGGGACCGATCCCGCCGTCTACGAACAGGTGGTCGCCTTCGCCCGCGCCATCGGCATGGTTCCGATCGAGATCCGCAAGGAGAAAGCGGGCTATGTGCTGAACTCGCTGCTGGTGCCGTTTCTGTCCGCCGCTTCCGGGCTTCTGGTCGACGGCATCGCCGATCCGCAGGCCATCGACAGGACATGGAAGATCGCCACCGGCGCGCCGAAAGGGCCGTTCGAGATCTACGACATCGTCGGTCTCGGTACCGCCTGGTATATCTCCTCGAACGGCGATCCGAAAGCGCAGGCCTTCGCCCGCTATCTGAAGGAAAACTATATCGACAAGGGAAAGATGGGCGTCGCCTCTGGAGAGGGGTTCTACGTCTACGGGAAATAACCTGCCGGAACGGGATGCCGGAGCAAGGCCCCCCCGCTCCTGCATCCGTATTCAACCGGCCCAGCCCTCGCTTCCGATCCAGCGCAGGGCCGTCAGGGAGGGCATGAACATGTATTCGCCTCCTCGCAGACGGTTGAAGGTTGTCACCCCGTCGATGCGGCGGCGCACCGGATCGGCCGGAATGGTGAACCTGCCCGGCTCCTCATGCAGACCGACAATCGGATCTGGCTCGGTGCCGAGGTCGATGAAGTTGCCGCGGTTGATCCACTCCTGTTGCAGGAACTCCACCGTGTCATAGGCCCGCGCGCTGATGAAGATGAAGAACAGGCCGCGTTCGTCCGGCCTGTCTTCCGCCGCCGTCACGTCCGGTGTCCATTTCGGACCGAAGGTCGAGGATCGCCGGATGATGCGGTGGATGTTCTCGTCTGTCAGGATGGTCAAGTCGCCGCCGCGCGGGTTCATGCGGCGCATATGACTGGAATGCGGACAAACGAACCCCCTTACGTCACCCTTGAAATCGAAATCGTTGTTGCGCTGCCGGTCCGCGCCAAGGTCCGGATCGTCCCTGGCCGGTGATAGTGGCAGCGGCGCGCCCGAACGCCAGCGGCCGAACATCTTGGCGGCCAAGGCATGCTGCGCCTCTGCGTCCCCCGTCTGTGCACGCAGAAACTCGTTGAAGGCGCCGACGCGGCTGTCATATTTGCGCAGCACGACGAAGGAGCCGTTTCGCCCCAGAGGATCGGGCGAAGGCATCGAGATGGGCTCGCCGGTCTCGCTGTTTTCGCCCAGAACGAATTCCCCGGCGGCGATGGCGCGCTCCTGCCCCGGCTGCGGATCGACACCGGCGCCCGCCACCGTCGGCTGCGAGATGGAATCGCGAAAGCCGAACGGGTTTTCGGCATCCTCGTCGGCGCCGAACTCATGCGTGCCCACGAGCGTGACGCCGGTCGAGGCGTCGAACTCGGCCATCGCCTTTTCCACGGCAACATCCAGCGCGGGCTTGTCTGCGGCATAGATCGTCAGCGCGATGTGGCAGGTGTCGTTCCTGTAGGCGTCCTCCCAGGTCTCGGGCGCGTTTTCGCCGAAATCATGAAGCTGGGTCGCGCGCCCCGCCATGCCCTGCCGGAAGGCTAGCGGGAAGGAGGCCAAAGAGTCCTCGGGCAGGCCGAGCGCCTTAAGCCCGGCATGGCTGATCGCGACGCCGGTCCAGGCGCTGAGATCGTCGGCCCAGTCGCTGGCCGAGGGAATATATTCAGCCAGCCGGGCGATCAGGTCGCGCCCGCCCTCCGCCTCGTCCACATGCAGCATCGCATGGATGCCCACATAGGGCTCGGGTCGCGAGCGCAGGATCAGGGCCTGGATATCGTCGAGCTGGAGCGTGACCCGGTCGCGACGGAAACGGTCTTTCAGGTGTTTGAAGAAGCTCATCAGTAATCGACCCCCTGCGGAACGGCGATGGCTTCGGACAGCTTCGCGAGCGCCTTGTGCGTCGTCGCGTCCATTTCGGCATTGGCCGACATGGCGTCGAGGAATTCCTCTACTGCCTTGTCCATCCGCTGGTAGCGGCGCACATCCACGACGCTCACCTGCGGATTGGCAACGAACCAGCCCGCCGCGTCGATCTGGTGTCCGGCGATGAAATCCTTCACCTTGGGTGAGGTGATGCCGGGCCAGCCTTCGACATTGGCGAAGAGCAGGTCCATCAGTTCCGGGATCTTGGTCGCGAAATCGTTGATATAGGTGTCCCAGTCGCCGTCATAGGCGGTGGCAAAGATGATACGCGTATCGTTGTCGAAAAAGACGAAGCGCATGTTGTGCAGGGTCGAGACCCTTTGTGCACCATCGAAATTTCCGTTCGTCAGGTTGAAGAGACGGCGCAGGCGATCGGCTCCGCCGGGCTTGAGATCGGCGATCGCCGTCAGTTCCGAAACATTGCCCGACTGCCGCCCGGCGCGCCCTGCGGATTTCGAGCTACCTTCGAACAGCGGATTGTGGTCGCGGATCAGACTGTTGATCTTGATCTGGGCCAGCGTCGGCGCGTCCGCCGCGATCTCCCTGGCGATGCGGCGGAACTCGGCGAGCCGGGACTCGTCGCCCAGACGCGGGTCTTTGGTATCGTTCGACATGAGTGGGGTCTCCTGCTTGGTCGAATGTGTCGGTCAGTCGGGAATATCGGCCAGTGCCGATGGCTCGGCGCGCGGCACGGCATTCAGCCGGTGTCGCTGCGCGGAAGAGGATTCATAGGCCGCCTTGCGCACGCGCATGATCGAGCCCAGCGGACGATGCGCAGCCACGCCGTTCCAGGGATTGAAGGCCAGATGGTCGTCGCCGTGGACTCGCCGGGCCGGCGACAGCACGTCCTGCGGCTCGAACTGCAGGGTCGCGATCGGTACATGCGGCGAGGCGTCGGGATCCCACAGGATGGCGGCGTCCTCGACCGGCATGTTTTCGGCATCGGTGCAAAGCTGGGCGCGCAGTTCGTAGCTCGCGCCGGCGCGTGCGAAATGCGCCGCCACCGCATCGGCCATCGCCGAGAAGCCGTCGCCGACCTCTTGCCCGGTCAGCACCGCGACCTCGCCCTGCGGCGCTAGCGACAGCTTGGCGATGTAGTCGCCGTAGCGGATCGCGGCCTGGGTGTGGAAGGTCTCGCCCAGCACATGCGCCCGGTCGCGGGCGAGGCCCTGGAGCGTTGCGCCGGGCGTCGCGCCCACGGCCTTGACGAGACCCCGCACTCCGCGTGCGGTGGCGGCCGTGGCTTTCTGCACCGCCTCGGGCGCTTGCGCCCTGCGTTCGAGAAGCGTGAGCATCTTTTTGTATTTCTGCACGGTTCCGAAGGCGAGGATGGGAAAGTTCACCATCAGAAAATCCTGATTGGCGCCGCCAAGCTCGGGCACGAGACGTTCGCCCTCAACACCGATGATCTTGATCGCGAAGCCGCGCGGTTCGGGAATGGAGTCACTATGGATATCGCCGGGCGCCGAGGACAGCCGTGCCACCACCTCGTATTCGCGCGGGGCGGCGAAAATCCCCTGTGCCAGTTCAGGTACCAGCCCGTCATGCACCGCCATCCGCCCCTTGAGGACCGCATGGCTCTTGGCGTGCGCGTCGCGATGGGCGTGCCGATGACGCTCGGCGTTGCGAGCCTGCGCCGCCGCCATATGGGAGACGATGTCACGGACGATGCGTTCTTCATCCGGCTGGAGCGTCTCGGTCGTTTCCGTATAGGGTATGAACAAATCTTGTGTCCCGCGTTCTTGCAACATGCAGGAGAAAGCCGGACTGTCCGAAGGCTTTCTCGCGCGCTTTGCGTCTTCGTGGCGTAAACGCACGGATCGATTTCAGGTTTCATGTGATATTCGAAATTTTTCCGCCAAAGCTGGAAAGTGAGTTCACCGTCGGAGAGCGGGAGCTCTTAAATCGGACAGTGGCGAGAGCGAGGATACAGCACCCGCCTGAGTGTGCCGGGCCCGCGAGGGAGGCATAGGCCGCAATTTGGGAATATGCCTTTACTGCGGCGATCCTGCCAGAGTTGCTGTAGTCGATATCAATGCGGAAGCCAAGTTCCGGCACTGTCTAAAAAAGCCCGAAGGTCTCGCTGGTGAAATGCCTTTGACATTCGTTGGAAATTTTCCCAGATTCCGCACCTCGTCTTTCTATTTCAGACTGGGAAGTGCCTGATGAAGTTCAGTTGTCGCAGGGCGTAAACAAGGGCATCGACATGAGCGAGGCTGTGAAGCCCGATCTTGCGGTCCTAACGGTTCAGCTTTGAGCGCCTATGTTAGAAACAATGCCGTGCCAGGCAGCGAGCTTGCCAATATGATTCGGACGACGAAGGCGGCTCCGTCGGAGGATGCAAAGCCTGAGGCGCCGCCGGAACCCGAGTACGTGCCAACCGTCTCCGTTAAGACAAGTCTGGAGTCGCGTGATCACATTGGCCTTCTCCAAGGCAGGCCCTGCAAGAGCCTGAAACGGCATCTGGCGATACGGGCTTACATCAGAGGAGTACCGCTTCCGGTTCAAGCGGCCGAGCGATTGTCCGATGGTAGCCCAGGATATTCCGAACAACGCCGGCAAGCGGCGAAGCGGCTCGGGCTCGGGAGGAAAAACGCGGACGGCCGATGTGTAGCAGAGTGCGGTTAATTCGAAATCTACGAGAAAGGTCGGCACCCCAGCCAGGTCGGCAGCTTCGGGAGCGATGCACATTCGGAGTGTTGGAAAAGGAAAGTGGGTGGTGAAGGAGAATGGGACCCCGCCGGCGGAATAGTCTGGAGTTTGGCAGAACGCGGTGGCTTTCACCAAAATAACGACAATGTGATGCGGGTATTCTTGTGGGTATTATGGACGACGGTGGATTTCTAGTGGATTGAAAAACAAGAGACTTTCGGGATAATATGGCAGCTGCCCCCGCAACCACCGACATTTGTAAATTCTCCCATTCGGGAAGCCGCTCGAGAAATTCCTCGCGGTAAATGTCGAGCATCATCTCCTTCTTCTCTTCACTGTCGATATCGCCGGCTTCCACGCGTTCCATGAAATCCTCGTGGACCTCCGACATAAAGCGGCTACTCATGTAGTCGAACACATCCATCTGGGTGAGGATTGCGGCGATCAAGCCATGAACCTGCAGGCTCGCCGGCTGATGGCCTGGTGTCTTACCGATGACAACCTTCTGAACGAGCTGGCGGACGATCGGCATCAGCGCGCGCTTTGCATCTTCATCCGTGCCCTTGCGCGCCATCCGCATGAACTGCCGCATCGCCATCTCTGTTTCCTGCGGATTATGGCGCCGACCCAATTGCTCGATCTTGGCAGTCATGTCCGGGCCGGTTTCCGTGAAACTGGCGATCTCCTTCTCCAGCGTCTGTCGCTCGACTTCGAGCCGGTCGAGCGTGTCGTCGAGTGCCGGCAGGCGAGGACGGCCCTCGGCCGCACGGTCACTGATCTGCTGGATGATGTTCTGCTGCTTGCCCTCGAGCTCCAAGAGCTTGCGCTTCATCTGATCGCGGTCGGCCAGCGGACGTTTGAGTTTTGCCGTCTCGTGGGCGATGATCTGTTCGGATAGCGTGTCGAAGATGCCTCCGGCAAAGAAGGCTGCGGGCAGGCAGTCCAACACGCGGCACTCCAGTTCCTGACGAATGATGGTCTTGCTGTTGCTGCAGCATGCGCCGCCAAGCTCGTCGATCGGCAGGCGTTTCTTGCGGTTGGTGCAGCTATAGCGATCCTTGCCGGAAATCGCGTAGGGGCCGCCGCACTCCTCGCATTCGAGGAGTTGGCTCAGAAGATACTCCGGCCTAGGCTCATCTCTCGAAACGGCCGTGTCCCAGAGCGATTACGCCAGCCTGTCTCGTTGCACCCAATATGCGCATTTCACGCCGGAGTTCATTATCCGCGCGATCTGGGCCGGATTGCAGCGTTTGGGCTGGCGCGGCGGCCGGGTGCTGGAGCCGGGGATCGGCACGGGCCTGTTTCCGGCGTTGATGCCGGACGCTTTCCGCGACGCCGCCTACGTAACCGGTGTCGAACTCGATCCTGTCACCGCCCGCATCGTCAGGCTTCTTCAGCCGAAGGCGAGGATCATCGAGGGCGACTTCGCCCGCACCGATCTGGCGCCGATTTACGATCTGGTGATCGGGAACCCGCCGTTCTCGGATCGAACCGTGCGCTCCGACCGAAACTATCGGTCGCTTGGCCTGCGCCTGCACGATTACTTCATTGCCCGGTCGATCGATCTGCTGAAGCCCGGCGCCCTTGCCGCCTTCGTCACCAGTTCCGGAACGATGGACAAGGCGGATGTCACCGCCCGCGAGCATATCGCGAAGGCGGCCGACCTGATTGCCGCCATCAGGTTGCCGGAGGGCAGCTTCCGCCGTGACGCCGGCACGGACGTCGTGGTCGATCTCCTGTTCTTCCGCAAGCGCAAGGCCGGAGAGGCGGAAGGTGACCAGACCTGGCTCGATGTCGATGAGGTTCGTGCGGTGGCGGAAGACGAGGGCGCCATCCGGATCAATCGCTGGTTCGCCCGCCATCCGGGTTTCGTGCTCGGCGATCATGCTCTGACATCTGGTCCCTTCGGCGAAACCTATACATGCCGTCCCCGCGCTGGTGTCGATCTCGAAACCGCGTTGAAGGCGGCCATCTCCCTCCTCCCGGAAGATTTCTATGACGGCGAGCCGACTGAGATCGACATCGATCTGGAAGACGAACTCGGCGAGATCGTCGATCTGCGCCCCGGCAGTTCGAAGGTGCGGGAGGGCAGCTTTTTCGTGGATACCAAACGCGGCCTGATGCAGATGGTTGACGGCGCTCCCGTCGAGATCAAGGTCCGCAATGGCCGTGGTGGTGAAGGTGGATCAGGCGAATGCCTGCCGGAGAAGCATGTCCGGATCATCAGCAAGCTGATCCCGGTCCGCGATGCGGTACGCGAAGTGCTGAAAGCGCAGGAGCAGGATCGTCCGTGGCGTGATCTTCAGGTCCGCCTGCGCATCGCCTGGTCGAGCTTTGTCCGCGATTTCGGCCCGATCAACCACACGACGGTCTCGATCACCGAAGACGCCGAGACGGGTGAGGTGAAGGAAACCCATCGTCAGCCAAACCTTCAGCCCTTCCGCGACGATCCTGATTGCTGGCTGGTGGCCTCCATCGAGGACTATAATCTCGAAACCGATACCGCTCGCCCCGGCCCGGTCTTTTCCGAACAGGTGGTTTCGCCGCCCGCGCCGCCGGTGGTGACATCAGCCGCCGATGGCCTGGCCGTCGTGCTCAACGAGCGCGGCCGCGTCGATATCGATCATATCGCCGAACTGCTGCATCGTGATCCGGACGCGGTGATCGCCGATCTGGGTGACGCCATCTTTCGCGATCCGGCCGATGGGTCATGGCAGACTTCTGACGCCTATCTCTCCGGCCCGGTTCGCACGAAGCTTGCCGCAGCGGAAGCGGCTGCAGACCTCGACCTGACCTACCGGCGGAATGTTGTGGCGCTGCAGGAGGTCCAGCCCGCCGATCTGCGCCCGTCGGATATTACCGCACGTCTCGGCGCACCGTGGATCCCGGCCGCCGATGTCGTCGCCTTCGTGCGTGAGACGATGAACACGGAGATCCGCATCCATCATATGCCTGAACTCGGTTCCTGGACGGTCGAAGCCCGGCAGCTCGGATATTCGGCCGTCGGCACATCGGAATGGGGCACCAGCCGCCGCCATGCCGGCGAATTGCTGGCCGACGCGCTGAACTCGCGCGTGCCGCAGATATTCGACACGATCAAGGATGTGGGCGGCGAGCGCCGGGTGCTGAATGTCGTCGATACGGAAGCCGCTCGCGACAAGCTGCAGCGGCTGAAGGAAGCGTTCCAGAACTGGGTCTGGACCGATCCGGATCGCACCGACCGGCTGGCGCGGGTCTATAATGACCGCTTCAACAATATCGCGCCGCGTAAATTCGATGGCTCGCATTTGCAGCTACCGGGCGCCTCTGGCGCCTTTACGCTTTATGGGCATCAGAAACGTGGTATCTGGAGGATTATTTCCTCCGGCTCCACCTATCTGGCCCATGCCGTCGGCGCTGGCAAAACCATGACCATGGCGGCCGCCATCATGGAGCAGAAACGGCTTGGCCTGATCGCCAAGGCCATGCTCGTCGTTCCCGGCCATTGCCTGGCGCAGGCAGCAAGGGAGTTTCTGGCGCTCTATCCGTCGGCGAACATTCTTGTCGCCGATGAGACCAATTTCACCAAAGACAAGCGCGCCCGGTTTTTGAGCCGGGCCGCGACCGCGGTCTGGGACGCGATCATCATCACCCACAGCGCATTCCGGTTCATCGGCGTGCCCTCGGCCTTCGAACAACAGATGATTCATGACGAGCTGCAACTCTATGAGGATATGCTCATCAGGGTCGAGGACGACGACCGTGTTTCACGCAAGCGGCTCGAGCGACTGAAGGAGGGTTTGCAGGAACGGCTGGAATCGCTGTCCACCCGCAAAGACGATCTCCTGACCATCTCGGAGATCGGTGTTGACCAGATCGTCGTCGATGAGGCACAGGAGTTTCGCAAACTCAGCTTCGCCACCAACATGAGCACGCTGAAGGGCATCGATCCGAACGGTTCCCAGAAGGCGTGGGATCTCTATGTGAAGTCCCGCTATATCGAGACGAAGAATCCCGGCCGCGCGCTGGTGCTCGCCTCTGGGACCCCGATTACCAACACACTCGGAGAAATGTTCTCGATCCAGCGCCTGCTTGGATACGAGGCGCTGCATGAGCGCGGTCTGCACGAGTTCGACGCCTGGGCATCGAATTTTGGTGACGAGAAGACGGAACTGGAGCTTCAGCCCTCCGGCAAATACAAGCCGGTCAGCCGTTTTGCCTCCTTCGTCAACGTCCCCGAACTGATCGCCATGTTCCGCGCCTTCGCCGATGTGGTGATGCCGGAGGATTTGCGGCAATATGTGAAAGTCCCTGACATCGCCACCGGCAAGCGGCAGATCCTGACCGCCACGCCGACGGCCTCTTTCAAGACCTACCAGCGGATTCTGGAAACCCGCATCAAGGCGATCGAACAGCGCGAGGGACCGGCGAAGCCCGGCGACGACATCCTGCTCTCGGTCATCACCGACGGCCGTCATGCGGCGATCGATCTGCGTCTCGTCATGCCGGCCATGGATGACGAGCCGGACAACAAGCTCAATCTCTTGGTTCGTAACGCCCATCGTATCTGGCAGGAGACGTCGGAAGACAGCTATATCCGCCCGGACGGCAAGCCTTACGAGCTTCCTGGTGCTGCCCAGATGATCTTTTCCGATCTCGGCACGATCAATGTCGAGAAGACACGCGGCTTCTCCGCCTATCGCTGGATCAGGGATGAACTCATCCGCATAGGTGTTCCCGCATCGGAAATCGCCTTCATGCAGGATTACAAGAAGACCGAGGCCAAGCAGCGTTTGTTCAGCGATGTGAGGGCAGGAAAGGTCCGGTTTCTCATTGGTAGTTCCGAGACGATGGGCACCGGCGTCAATGCGCAATTGAGGTTGAAGGCCCTGCATCACCTTGATGTGCCATGGCTCCCCTCGCAGATCGAGCAGCGCGAGGGCCGGATCGTCCGTCAGGGCAACCAGCATGACGAGGTCGATATTTTTGCCTATGCCACACAAGGCAGTCTGGATGCGACCATGTGGCAGCTGAACGAACGCAAGGCGAGGTTCATTGCAGCGGCCCTCAGTGGCGATACCTCGATCCGCCGGCTGGAGGATCTGAACGAAGGTCAGGCCAACCAGTTCGCCATGGCGAAAGCCATTGCCAGTGGTGATGAACGTCTGATGCAGAAGGCCGGTCTTGAAGCCGACATCGCCCGGCTCGAACGCCTGCGTGCCGCCCATGACGACGATCGGGCTTGTCGCAAACCTTGCAGTAGGCTGAGACTACCCCGCGAACGGTGGCATTTTCACGCTTTGTTAACCTTTTGANGGGCTTGTCGCAAACCTTGCAGTAGGCTGAGACTACCCCGCGAACGGTGGCATTTTCACGCTTTGTTAACCTTTTGAAGTCCGAAGAGGCGCCCGAGCAGGTCATTCTGGTCGTTGATTGTCCAGTCGCCGGAAAATCCGAAGCCTTTGCGCAGCCACAACATCGCTTCGAACCCAGCGATCGTCCGGCGCGCCGTTTTGAATGACTGGAAGCAGCCGATCTTGGGCATGTTCTTCTTGACCCGGAAGTGGTCGCTCTCGATGCCTTGCTGGAGATGCTTCGTGACATAATGTACCGGGCTCGGATGCAGGAGCCCGTCATCGATGGCTGTTTTGATCGTTGAAGGAAACGTGTTAGCGCCATCTGTACCGATCTTACCCGGCGATAGTAGCGGCTCATCCTTGAGCATCTTACGGAAGAAGCGCTTGGCGGCGTCGAGATCGCGCTTCGCGGTGAGCAAGAAGTCGACCGGGTTTCCGTGCTTGTCGATGGCGCGGTACAGGTATCGCCACTTGCCCCGGATCTTGACGTAGGTCTCGTCAATCCTGACTGAGCCACAATGCGGTCGGCGAAACTGGCGTAGGCGCTTCTCGATTACAGGTGCATAGGCGAGGACCCAGCGGTTGATTGTACTATGGTCGACCTCGAAGCCGCGCTCGCGGAACATCTCCTCGAGATCTCTGTAGCTGAGCGGATACCGTAGATACCATGTCACTGCCTGCACGATCAGCCATGCCTCGAAATGCCGCCCTTTGAAATCGTCCTTCGACTGGCGCTTCAGCTTTTCGGCAATGGCATTCAGAATCATGGCTACGCTCCGCTACATCGGGAGCTGAATTTCCACCGTTGTGGTCAACAGCTAGTTAACCAAAAGAATTTGCGACACGCCC
>NZ_KQ414534.1:0-24550 GCF_001263295.1 Agrobacterium sp. SUL3 | reverse complement strand
AGGCTTAACGGGAACCGGAAATACAGCCAGACGGCATGGGCGATGATATGCGGTGGGAAACGGTGGTTCTTGTAGCTTATGGTCGGCGTGCTCATCACGTCCGGTTATCCGTCAACCGTTAAGCCACGAACAACGTGACAACGCCCTGCAAGTTCCTGTTTAGCAACAGGAATAGGTAATTTTCGCCATCAAGACGCGGCCCGTAGTTCCGACTGGACAAGTGACACCCACATGGTCGCAGCAAGCGGAAGAACGGCGTCGTTGAAATCATACTTGGAAGAGTGGAGGCCGGGATTTTCTCCTGACGAACGACCAGCTCCAAGCCAGAAGTAGCAGCCAGGCTGTTCTTGAAGCATGAACGCGAAGTCTTCAGCCGCCATGCTGGGGAGGGCATCGACGATGGTCAGGCCTGGCAATGTTGCTGCAACCTCTTTCACGACAGCAGCTTGGTGGGCATCATTGATAGTGGCCGGATATCGGATAAAGTAATCGACAGCAGCGTGGCACCCAAGACCCTCAGCGATCGAAGCGGAGACCTGCTTGACCCGCTGCTGGATGCGCTCTCCGATCTCCTCGTCAAACCAACGAGTAGTGCCTCGAAGGACGACTTCTTCCGGGATTACGTTCCAAGCGTCGCCACCATGTATTTGTGTGACAGAAACCACCGCAGATTCGAGCGGTGAAACATTCCGGCTGGAGATGGTCTGAAGCGCAGAAACGATCTGTGAAGCGGCAACCACGGGATCAGCGCCTTCGTGTGGCATCGCGCCGTGGGCTCCCCTACCCCTAACGACGATCTCAAAGGTCGCGAATGCTGCCATCATCTGATCGGGTCGAGCGACGATTGAACCCAAGGGCAAAGCTGGCCAATTATGCATCCCAAAGACTGCGTCCACCTTGTAGTCTTTGAAAAGACCATCCTCAATCATCGCGCGGGCTCCGCCCTCATTTTCCTCAGCTGGCTGGAATATGAATGTAACGGTACCGTCGAACTCAATGCCTCGCAGGGCACGGGCCGCTGCGAGTGCTGACGCGACGTGTCCGTCGTGCCCACAGGCATGCATGATGCCGGGCTTCTTCGAGGCGTAAGGAAGCGAAGTGCTCTCCACGATCGGTAGGGCATCCATGTCAGCCCGAATACCTATCGAGCGGTTCGACGAGCCTTTTCTAAGGGTTCCGACAACGCCAGTCTTTCCATAACCCGACGCGATTTCGTACCCCCATTCGAAGAGCTTCGACGAAATGAAGGCGGACGTCTGTTTCTCGTCGAACCCAAGCTCAGGGTTTTCGTGCAGATGTTGACGCCAGCGGATTGCTTCTTCAACATGATCGTTTGAAAGCGTGTACCCCATCCTCAGCTCCTTGTTATAGTCAGTATCAGCACTTAGCGATCACGGTGCCAGCTGGGCAAGCAAACGAGTAGGGAAACAGTGACCTTGGTGCGGCTGGGGCGGAGAACGACCCTTTGTCCGGCATCAGCAAGGGATAGTCCCTTGGGTCGAGGGCCATCGGAACCTTCATCCCGAAGTTCAAGAGATGGCGCCCCCGGATCGAAAGATTTCTGCCTCCAACCTCAGCCGTACCCCCATGTTGAGCGGCGACTACGCATCTCGTGTAAGGCCTCGTGGATTCTCTTATAGCATGGCCGAGCGAAAAACTGTGGGCGAGGCACCAGCTCCTCCTGATCATCGACGATATGGCGGATCAGGGCCACACAGCAAGTGACATAGGTTCAAGGTTTGTCACATCGGGTGACAGCATTGCTCCAAAGCCCGGGACGGAAAGTGAGCCAATATGAGCGTCACCTCGGCTCAGACGCAGGCGCACGCGGCCATCCTGCCGGTGGTAGAGATCGGGATGTGCCGTAAGGAAAGCTTCGGCCTCGGCCTGAGGGCGATTATCGAATCCGTCGATGAAATGATGTGCGTTCTTTTCGACATGCGGCAGTCCGAGCCAGCTGACCAGTGCGAGGTCTTGCTGCAGCGAGATGCCGGGCTCGCAGGTGAGGTCTTCGGCGGATAGAAAATAGCGGCCAGGTTCCTGTTGGTTCCATACCTGCGCGCGCCCGGCGTTCAGGATGGATTTGTAAAGACCCTTGCAGACCTTTGACGAGACACCTGTGTAACCAAGCGACCGGGCATGCGGAAAAGCGTCAAGCGTACCATCGGATTCATTAATGATAACTGGAATGCAAGCGGCAAGGGCGCTGATCGGCTGCTCCAGGGTGCGGTCTCGGCGGATCGGCTGTTCGAGGCACAGGATTGTTCGGGCGAAACGGTGCAGGGCGGGATCGGCGCTGAGGTGAGCGAAGAAGGCCGCGATACTATCGCCATCCTCAAACTGCTCGTTGCCGTCAAGCGTGACGCGATAATCGATCCCGCTTGCGTCCAGAAGTGCAGTGATCCGGCGTATGCGATCGAGATCGACCTCAGGATCGCCGCCAATCTTGATCTTGTAATACCGGCAGCCATAGGTGGCGATGACTTCTGAGAGCGTCTCAGGCAGGCCATCATTGACCCCGCTTTCCTGATCGGCCGCAACCAGCGGGTCGACAAGGCCGACAGTGTGGCGGATTGCGATGGATGATGCGGGGCGCAGCGAAGCAAGGAAGGCATCAATATCAAAGCCTGCAAGCTCGGGTGTCAGGACGCCAATGCGAATACCGGCAAGATTGGCCGACATGGCATCGGCAAAGCTCATGGCCTCGACGCGGCAGAGGGCATCGAAGACGGCGCGGTCGAGCATGGCCATGCCAAAACTGGCGATCAGCGGATTAAGGGCTTCGGCTGTGCAAGCGGTAACCAGCGGCGTGTAATTTTCTTCGAACAACCCGTAAGCTGTTTGCGGACCGGAGGCGCGATAGGCCTCAGCTGCAAGCTCGATAGAGCGGCGCAACTGGTGGTGATTTTGATTGTCCGTCAGCCCCAGGTTCTTGTCAAACCACTTGGCACTCAGCGCTTCTGCCGACCAGCCGATAGCTTCGCGTCCGTCCTCAAGCCTGATACGGGCCGAAACAATAGCTTGACGACCACCGGTTGCAGTCTTGACGCCAAAGCGAAAAGGGATACGCAGCCGATAAGGCCGTTCGAAACAGGTGACATCAAGAATGTTCAGCCGCGGCGCGATCATGCCGGGACGAATTTCGGGTCATTGGCACCCTGACGACCGGTGAATATGTCGTAAATTTTCAGCGACAACGCCCCGAACTCGGCGGTGGCGCGGCTTTCAACCGTGCGCGGTCGCGGCATTTCGATATCGAGGATCGTATCAATCCGCCCCGGACGCGGTGACATGATCACTACGCGGTCGGAAAGAAACACCGCTTCAGGGATCGAATGAGTTACAAAAAGCACCGTCTTACGGGTGTCGGATTTTCTGAAGTCCTGCGAGACAGCGTTCCCGCAGCCGTGCTGGCGACCCGCCAGCTTTCCTCCATCTGCCCATCATCGGCGACGATCATGAAGCTTATCAGGCCGCCGACCTAACCACGGACCACAACCATGACCGATAAGACCTACAACGTGCTCTTCCTCTGCACGGGCAATTCCGCTCGTTCTATTCTCGCCGAATCCATCCTCAACAAGGAAGGTGGCGGACGATTCAAAGCCTTCTCCGCCGGCAGCCAGCCCAAGGGCGAAGTCAATCCACATGCCCTGAAGGAGCTGGAAGCGTTGGGCTATCCATCGACGGGCTTCTCGTCGAAGAGCTGGGATGTGTTCGCGGAGCCCGGCGCGCCGCAGATCGATTTCATCTTCACCGTCTGCGACAGCGCCGCCGGCGAAGCCTGTCCCGTCTGGATCGGCCATCCGATGACCGCCCATTGGGGTGTCGAAGACCCTGCCGCCGTCACGGGATCGGACGTCGAGATCCAGCGTGCCTTCGCACAGGCCGCGCGTTTCCTCAAGGACCGGATTGCCGCGTTCGTCAGCCTGCCGCTGGCATCCATCGATCACATGGCTCTGGAGACGAAGCTTCGCCAGATCGGTGCTATGGAAGGTTCGACATCGCCGCAGTGGAAGTCCGCCTGATGTCCACGTTCGAGCGCTATCTGACCATCTGGGTATTCCTGTGCATCGTCGCCGGTGTCGCCCTCGGCCATCTCATGCCCGGCCTCTTTCAGATCATCGGCGCGGCCGAGGTCGCCAAGGTGAACATTCCCGTCGCGATCCTGATCTGGCTGATGATCATTCCGATGCTGCTCAAGATCGATTTCCGGTCTCTGGCGCAGGTCGGCACGTACTGGCGCGGTATCGGCGTGACCTTGTTCATCAACTGGGCCGTCAAGCCGTTCTCCATGGCACTGCTCGGATGGCTTTTCATCGGTTGGCTGTTCCGCCCATACCTGCCTGCCGACCAGATCGACTCCTATATCGCAGGGCTGATCATTCTCGCCGCGGCTCCCTGCACCGCTATGGTGTTCGTCTGGAGCAACCTGACGCGCGGGGAGCCATTGTTCACGCTGTCTCAGGTCGCGTTGAACGATGCCATCATGGTCGTCGCCTTTGCTCCGATCGTAGGCTTGCTGCTCGGCCTCTCCGCGATCACCGTGCCTTGGGATACGCTCGTTCTTTCCGTCGCCCTCTATATCGTCGTGCCCGTCATTATCGCGCAGGTCATCCGCCGCCGCCTCACGGTTGGCGGTACGACGCAGGCACTGGATGGCGTGCTGGCAAGGTTGCAGCCGATCTCACTGGTGGCGCTGCTTGCGACGCTGGTTCTGCTCTTCGCCTTTCAGGGCGAGCAGATCATCGCTCAGCCCGCCGTCATCGGCTTGCTCGCCGTGCCGATCCTGATCCAAGTCTATCTGAACTCCGGGCTTGCTTATCTGCTCAACCGGATGACCGGCGAACGGCATTGCGTTGCCGGGCCATCGGCTCTGATCGGCGCCAGCAATTTCTTCGAGCTTGCGGTTGCTGCCGCCATCAGCCTGTTCGGCTTCCAGTCCGGCGCAGCACTCGCCACCGTCGTTGGCGTGCTCATCGAGGTTCCGGTCATGCTCTCGGTCGTCTGGATCGTGAACCGCTCGAAGGACTGGTACGAGGCCGCCCCCGCCGTCTCCAGAACCACCGTTACCGAAAGGCACTGACCATGGACGCGACCATCTATCACAACCCCGCCTGCGGGACGTCCCGCAACACGCTAGCGCTGATCCGCGCTGCCGGCATCGAACCTGCTGTCATTGAGTATCTGCTGAATCCGCCGACGCGCGAGCAGCTTGCGACGATGATCGCGGACGCTGGCTTGAACGTTCGGGAAGCCATTCGCGAGAAAGGCACGCCTTATGCCGAACTCGGTCTGGACAACCCAGACCTGACTGACGAGCAGTTGCTTGACGCGATGATCGCAACGCCGATCCTGATCAATCGCCCCTTCGTCGTGACACCGCTCGGCACCCGGCTCGCCCGTCCGTCCGAGGCGGTGCTCGACATCCTGCCCGACACCTTCAGGGGATCGTTCTTCAAGGAGGACGGTGAACAGATCCTCGACCAGGAAGGAAAGCGCATTGCCTGACACTTTCCCAGCACTGCAGGACGATCACCTATATTCGACAGATCTCGATGCCCTGCGTCCGGCGTTCTCAACGCATAAGCCGCGCATCCTGATCCTCTACGGCTCGCTGCGTGAGGTGTCGTATAGCCGCCTGCTCGCATTCGAGGTCCGCCGGCTGCTCGAACGCCTTGGATGCGAGATTCGTATCTTTGACCCGAAGGGCCTGCCGCTCCCTGACGAAGCGCCGGCGAGCCACCCGAAGGTGCAAGAATTGCGCGATCTTTCGCAATGGTCGGAAGGGCAGGTCTGGGTGAGCCCGGAACGCCACGGCGCGATGACCGGGATAATGAAGTCCCAGATCGACTGGATTCCACTCTCGGTCGGATCGGTCCGGCCGACGCAGGGCAAAACGCTTGCCGTTATGGAGGTGTCTGGCGGTAGCCAGTCCTTCAATGCAGTGAACCAGATGCGCATTCTCGGCCGCTGGATGCGGATGATCACCATCCCGAACCAATCCTCGGTCGCCAAAGCCTATCAGGAGTTCGACGCCGATGGCCGGATGAAGCCCTCGTCCTACTACGACCGGGTGGTGGATGTCTGTGAGGAGCTGGTGAAGTTCACCATCCTCACGCGCGACGCCTCCGCCTACCTCACCGACCGCTACAGCGAGCGGAAAGAGCAAACGGCCGAGCTTGAGAAGCGCGTGTCGTTGCGGTCAATTTGATGGGCTCGCGGTGGCGACAGCGTCCGTTTGACCGCTGTCGCCACCGTGAAAAGGCTCCGAACCCAAATGGGGCAGATGGCTGCTCCGATGACGAGCAGACGCGCGAAGCACGGCATATGCCCCGAGTCCCTCCCGGGTTCATGTTCCTAGTGCATCGGCGTAGGCCCCTTTCTTCAACTCAGGCGGCAAGATGTTGATCAAAGAAATTGGTCATCTTGTCGAACGGGATTACATCCAGCTTGTCATAGAGATCGGTGTGATTGGCGCCGGGAATGATCATCAGTTCCTTCGGCTCTGCCGCGTTCGCAAAGGCCGTCTCGCTGAAATAGCGCGAATGGGCCTTTTCGCCGTGGATCAACAGCATCGGACGCGGGGAAATCTCCCCGATGTAGCTCAGGATCGGCATGTTCATGAAGGACAACGGGGTCGTGAGCGTCCAGGAGCCGTTCGAGTTGATCGCCCGCGGATGGAAGCCGCGCGGCGTCTTGTAGTAGTCGGCGTATTCCACGACGAATTGCGGCTCGCCGCCCTTCAGCTCAAGGGAAACCGGACCATAGGCGGGCGTGCCCTTTTCCGCATCTTCCCAGCGCTGCCGGCTCAACTGTTCCAGCGTCTGCGCGCGTTGCTCCGCGGTCGTGCTGTCGTTGTAGCCTTTCGACATGACGCGGGTCATGTCGTACATGGTGCTGGCGACGACGGCCTTGACGCGCTTGTCGGAAGCTGCGGCATTCAATGCCATGCCGCCCCAGCCGCAAATGCCGATGATGCCGATCCGCTCACGGTCGACGGAAGGCTGCAGGCCGAGATAGTCGACGGCGGCGCTGAAATCCTCGGTGTTGATGTCCGGAGAAGCGACGTTGCGGGGCTCGCCGCCGCTTTCACCGGTAAAGGATGGATCAAAGGCCAGCGTGACAAAACCGCGCTCGGCCATGGTCTGCGCGTAAAGACCGGAGGATTGTTCCTTGACCGCGCCGAACGGGCCGCTGACGGCAATCGCCGCAAGCCGCTTTTCGGCACGGTCCTTCGGCAGATAGAGATCGCCCGTCAGGGTGATGCCGTACCGATTCTTGAACGTGACCTTCTGATGGTCGATCTTTTCGCTTTTGGGAAAAACCTTGTCCCATTCTTCTGACATGGTCTGAGCCTCTGTGTTGGAGATATTGAAAAGTGACGCCGCACTGAGCGCGGCCATGCCGGCGCCGGTCAGCTTCAGGACTTCGCGGCGACGAAGGGATGAACCGGACGCGTGCCCTGCCCCGGCTCCGGGTTTGTCGTGCTTTTGCATACCTGTTTCCTTTCTTCCGCCGAATATGGGCCACGCGGAAAAGGCGCACTAGATGGTCGATGTTGCTTGCAGTTATGAGGGGAGATCATCAATCGGGCCGAGATGGAGAGCCACCAGCGCGAGCACTGTCCTTGCGCTGAACGGTGACCCAAGCATCAGATAATGGGCAGCCCCCCGTCCAATTGTTTCATGAGGGATGTTCATGAAACTTATTCGACAAACGCGCCTAATCCGGTCCGCGCCAGACCCTACATTGACGGGGCCAGAACATGAGCCACGCAGACTTGGAAGGATCTGACATGAAGCGCCTCGCCGCAATTCTGATAACCGCCGGCCTCACGACGGGGCCTGCACTTGCCCAGGAAAGGACATCGATAATGGCGGACGACATTCAACGGGTTGCCCCAGCGCTTGGGGCCTACACACAGGACGGTTTGTTCGCAAAGGTGTGGCAAGGCGCCGATCTCTCCGCCCGCGACCGCGCGCTCGTCACTGTAGCGATCCTGATCACCCGCAACCAGACGGGCGAACTGGAAGATTATATCGCCCGCGCGCTCGATGCCGGCGTCACGCCGGCGGAAATGTCCGAAGCGATCACGCATCTTGCCTTCTATGCCGGCTGGGGCAATGCGATGGCCGCGGTCGAGGCGGCGGCGGATGTCTATGAGGAGCGTGGTGTCGGCGCTGATGCGTTGCCGCCCGTCAAGCCGGAACCCTTGCCGCTCGACGAGGAAGCGGAAAATGCGCGGCAGACGCAGGTGCAGGGGAATTTCGGAAGCGTCTCGCAGGGCGTCGTCGATAATACCGAAAACTTCCTGTTCCGCGACCTGTGGCTGCGTCCGGATCTCAAGCCGCGCGACCGCAGCCTGATCACCGTTGTCGCGTTGATCGCATCAGGGCAGGTCGCGCAGATGCCCTATCACCTCAATCGCGCGATGGACAATGGCCTGACCAGGGAAGAGGTGGGCGGCGTGCTTGCCCATGCGGCCTTCTATACCGGCTGGCCCAATGTGTTCACGGCGCTGCCCGTGGCGAAAGAGGTTCTCGAGAAACGCTCCAACTGATCAGGAACGAGAGCGACCTGCCCGAACGGCGTTCGGGCAGGTCGATCGTTAATTATGCTCGCGCATTTGCCGGGTCGTGAACACAAAATCGTTTGCCGCCTGCGACTGATGACAGGACGCGCAGCGCGAGCCGTCCTCGCTCCCGTTCGGTGACCTGTCCGGGGCGAATTCGCGGAAAAGCCACGCGCCGGCCTCGGAAACCGAGGTCCATTGCGCGCGTTTTTCCATGATGATGTACCGGTGGAGTTCATCGCCGCGATAATCTTCCATCATGATGACAGTGCCGTCGGGAAATGTCCGCCCCTCGCGCGCTGCGGCGACGGCTTCCGGCGAGGTGAAGATCTCCTCGCGAATATTGCCGCGGGTGACGGTCGCATAATGCACGCCGTCACGATATGCCTCGGGGAACGACACCTCCTCGTTGGCGGATTGGGCAAAAGCAAGGGTGGCGAGAACGAGCACCCCGCTTACGCCGAGTCCCGTGACGGTACGCAATCGCATGTCATTCTCCTGTTCTGTGATAGATCAGGAAAGAATGGGCGGTTTTGCGCAAGGCTTGTAGCGGGCCAAACCTGCATGCACTTATGAAGGCACTTCATCAGTCACGCGCGCTCACTCGCGATGACGCAGGGCGTCGACGATGAGCGAGAAGGCGGGCGAAGACTGCCGCCGGTGCGGATAATAGAGGAAGTAGCCGGGAAACGGCGGGCTCCACTCCTCCAGCACGGTCTGTAGCCGCCCGGATTTGACGTGGGCGGCCGTCATGCTCTCCGGGACATAGGCGATCCCGAAACCTTCCACGGCTGCCTGAACGCAAGGATAGATCGTGTTGAACGTGACCTGCCCTTCCACCCGCACACGAAGCTCGCGGCCGTCCTGCTCGAACTCCCAGGCGTAGAGCCCGCCAGGGGTGGACAGGCGCAGATTGATGCAACGATGCCTGGTGAGATCCTGCGGGGTCTCGGGAACGCCGTGCTTCCTAAAATAGGATGGCGCGCCGACCGCGACCATCCGGAAATCGGGTCCGATTTTGACGGCGATCATCCCTTCGGATACCTGCTCGCCCAGCCGCACGCCTGCGTCGATCTTCTCCCCGATGATGTCGGTCAGTGCATAGTCGGTGATGAGTTCGACGGAGATATCGGGGTTTTTGCGCAGAAGCGGCCTCAGCCTCGGCCAGAGAACCGTCTCGGCGGCATAATCGGTCGTGGTGATGCGAAACTGGCCGGCCGGTGTGTCGCGCAATTCGACGATGGAGGCGAGCTCGTCTTCCAGTTCCACGAAATGCGGCGCCATCCGTTTCATGATGCGCTCGCCCGCCTCGGTTGGAACAACCTTGCGGGTCGTGCGGTTCAGGAGCCGGACACCGAGCCGGTCTTCCAGAGCCTTGACCGAATGGCTGAGCGCGGATTGCGAGACGCCGATCTGCGCCGCCGCGCGCGTGAAGCTGCCTTCTCGTGCGACCACCACGAAGCCCATGAGGTCATCGATGTTCTCTTTCAGCATTGATGAGCCACCTTCATAATACCTGGCATATTACATAGGATAATCGAGGCCCACCGAACAGGGTATTCTTGGAAAATCGACATGAGGCGGAAGGAGATCATGAGATGAGGCTAGGGATTCTGGGCTCCGGCCTGATGGGCGGAAAACTGGGAACGCTATGGGCGAAAGCCGGCCATGAGGTGACGTTCAGTTATGCGCGCAGCCAGAGCAAGCTCGATCGACTTGCGCGGGAGGCGGGAGCGAAGGCCGGTACTGTTGCCAAAGCGGTCGAGGGAGCCGACGCCGTGCTCCTGGCCGTTCACTGGTCGCGTATCTCCGACGTTCTGGAACAGGCGGGCGAACTGGACGGCAAGATCGTGCTGAACTGCTGCGTGCCGCTCGATGAGCAAAACCGTGATCTCGTGGTCGGCGTCACCACCTCGGGTGCCGAGGAACTTGCGCGCCTGCGCCCGCGTGCGCGCTGGGTCTCGGCGTTCAACACCAGCCCAAGCGAAGCCTTCTTCGACGTCTTTGCTGGAAGAGACAGGGAACCGCGGCCGCAACTCCTCTATTATGGCGACGATAACGGAGCGAAGCGGGCAGCAGCCGGCCTGATCGAGGATATCGGCTATGAGCCGCTGGACGTCGGGCCGCTGCGCACCGGGCGTTTCGCGGAGCCGTTCGCGATGGTCACGGCCGAGCTTGCCTATTCGCAGCCGGGCGGGGCGAAGTTGACCTACCGCTTCAGCAGGTTTCGTTAGAATTCATGAGTCTTGCTCATAAGAGACAGTACGTGAAGAAGGCTAATCCAACATTCCCGCGAGCGCTATCTTACCGACAAGATTGAAAGTCCCCTGGAAAGGAAACAACGATGAAGATCACGAAAGCAGGCTCCACGCCTTCGACCAAAGGCCCCGAGGACTGGTTCACCGGAACTGTTCGTATCGATCCCCTGTTCAACGCCGAAGCGCCGGGCCGGGCCGGTGCGGGCGCCGTCACCTTCGAACCCGGTGCGCGTACCGCCTGGCATACGCATCCGGCAGGTCAGGCCCTGATCGTCGTATCCGGCTTTGGCCGTGTCCAGCGCGAGGGCGGTCCCGTTGAGGAGATCCGGGCCGGCGACGTCGTCTGGTTCCCCGCAGGAGAAAAGCATTGGCATGGCGCGGCCCCGGATGTGGCGATGACGCATATCGCGATCACGGAAACCGTCGACGGCAGCAACGTCACCTGGATGGAGAAGGTGAGCGACGCCGACTACGGCGTCTGATCGCTCCCTCAAATCTGGAGAGACGGCCGGCGCATCCCTTTCGCCGGCCGAAACTTTTTCGCGAATTCAAACAAGCGAGACAGGCATTGCCATGCGCCCGAATATCATCTGCCATATGATCTCGTCCATCGACGGGCGACTTCTCACCGAACGCTGGAACGCGCCGAACGGCGAACCTGCGACCGGCCTGATCCACCGCGTCTACGAAGAGGCGGCCGGGCGACTGGGCGGTCAGGGATGGATGGTCGGACGTAGGACGATGGCTCACTACATCGAAGATCAGCGCAAGCCGCAACTTCTCGAACAGCCGCTGAAGCGGCCCGCTTTCAAGGGTTCGCCGGCCGGCCGCAAGCTCGCCGTGGTTCTCGATCCGTCCGGAAAGCTGCTGCATGCCGGCGACGACCTCGACGGCGATCATGTCGTCTCGATCGTCTCGGAGCGTGTGGAAGAAGCCTATCTGGAGTCGTTGCGCCGGAACGGCGTGTCCTATCTCTTGTCCGGTTCCGACGGATCGGGCCTTTCAGACGCCGTGGCGGCGCTGGGCGAGATGTTCGACGTGAAGACCATCCTTCTCCAGGGCGGCGGGACGATCAATGGCGCGTTCCTGGCGGCCGGATTGATCGACGAGTTCAGCACCCTGATCTTTCCCTCGGTCGACGGCATGGCGGGTATCGCCTCCATCGTCGATTATCACGGCAGCCGAACCACACAGCCGTCTTCCGATTTCCGCTTCCAGTTGGCCGGCAACGAAACGCTCGAGGCCGGCACGGTCTGGCTGCGTCACAAGGTTCTTCGCAGACATGTCGCATAGTTCATCACCGGCCACGGCCTCCGCCGGGCAGACGGCGACCCTGTCCATCGTGGCCTTCGCGACGATGCTCGCGCTCGTCGTCTTCACCGTGCCGCTAACCACACTGGCCGACATCACCCGCTCGTTGTCGGCCGGTCCCAACGCCCAGGCCTGGATCCTGAGCGGCATGCCGGTCGGGGCCGCCGTCGGGCTTCTCGGGTTCGGAGCGCTCGGAGACAATTACGGCCGGCGCAGGATTTTTCTCTCAGGCCTCCTGATCACGGCGGGTTCGTCCCTCGTGGCGGCCCTGGCGCCGACATCGATCCTGCTGATTGTCGCGCGCATCGTCCAGGGCATCGGAAGCGCAGCCATCATGGCCTGCGGTCTGGGTCTCATCGGCCAGGTTTTCGCGGAAAGCCTGGCGCGCGCCCGCGCCGCGGCCATATGGGCGTCGGCGCTCGGCGCCGGGGTCGCGGTCGGCCCGGTCCTGGCGGCCCTTCTGCTGCCCGTCGGCGGCTGGCATGCGTCGCACTGGCTGATCGCCGCGATTTCCGCGGGCCTCTACCTCATGGCACGGGGCGTTCTTCCTCAGGACAGCGGGCAAACGCGCGGCAGCGTCGACGGGGCGGGGTCGCTGGTGATGGCGGCGGCGATCCTGTGCTTTCTCGCCGCGTTGACCGAAAGCCGCTTCGGCCTGCAACCGCATGTGCTGGCGCTGTTTGCAGGCAGCGCCGTCCTCGTCGTCGCCTTCATCCTTGTCGAAGGCCGCTCGGCCAATCCCGTGCTGCGACTCAGCCTGTTCAGACGTCCCGATTTCGTCGGCGCCACGGCCGGCGCCTTCGCCTCGGGCGCGGGTGTTCTTGCCATCATGACGATGATCCCTCTGATCATGGAACAGGGGTTTGGCATTTCGCCGTTCCGGGCGGCGGTCATCTTGATGGCGTGGTCGGCGACGACGGCGGTCGCAGCGCTTGGCGCCCGCCTGATCCCGGAGGACATCTCGCCACGCATGCTTCTCGTCACCGGCATGGTCGGCTGCGCGGCCGGGCAGGCCGCAACGCTGCTGGCGACGCCGGAGCGCGGTTTCGCCTGGGTGCTGCCAGGCCTGCTCATTGCCGGGATTGCGAACGGCATCCTGAATGCCGCCCTCGGCCATCAGGCGGTACAGAGCGTTCCGGCCGAGCGCACGGCGATGGGAAGCGCCGCCAACAATACCGCCCGTTATCTCGGCTCCGCCGTCGGCATCTCGCTGGCGACGATCATTATCACCCATGGCGCCGAAAGCGGCGTGGCGGGCCTCCTTTCCGGATGGAGGATCGCCGTCCTCGTCTCGGTGGGCTTCTCGATCGCAGGCGCCGCAATCGCCGCTGTCATGCGGCCGCTTAATTTATGAACACAACTCATGAGTTCTAGTAGCTTGCCCCGGCTAATCTTTTGACTGCCCGTACGTGATATTGACGACAGCGATGGCGCGACAGGCATTCGCCGGCGCCGACACCACGAGTATCGGTACAACGCGAGAGGTGGCGCCGGAATGCGACTTCACTGCAGAAAGACGGCTTTGAACTGCATTGCGGCCATCGGTGCAATGCTCGCCTTTACCCCCGGCGCAATGCTCTCCGCTCACGCGCAAGGGGGCTCAAAGGGCACATCGGAGGACGGAAGTATGAAGATACGTATCATCATAGAGGGGCAAGCCCTTTCGGCGACCCTCGACGACAGCACGGCGGCGAAAGACTTCGCATCGCTGCTGCCGCTCGATCTGACTCTCTCGGACTATGCCTCGACCGAGAAGGTCAGCGACCTGCCGCGTCGCCTTTCGACCGACGGCGCCCCCCGCAGCTACAAGCCTTCGGCAGGCGACATCACCTATTACGCGCCCTGGGGCAATCTCGCGATCTTCTATCGCGGCTTCAGCGACTCGGCCGGCCTCGTGCGGCTTGGTGCATTCGATGACGGCGTCGAAGCGCTACGACGCGATCAGCCGTTCAAGGCCCGCTTTGAAGTCGCCGAGTGAAGACCCCGATCAGAAGCGCAATTCAACCATATGTTTGCAGGCGCTTCGCGCCCGATGGAGAAAAACATGAGTGAAAACATCGAAGGAAAAGTCGTCGTCATCACCGGCGCAAGCTCGGGGCTCGGCGCGGAAACCGCCCGCCATCTCGTCAAGGCCGGCGCCAGGGTTGTTCTTGGCGCCCGCCGTCTCGACCGGCTCGAAGCGCTCGCCAGCGAACTCGATCTCGATACGCAGGCTATCGTCGAGACGGACGTGACCGACTGCCGTCAGGTCAAGGCGCTGGTCGAGCGCGCGGTCGAATTGCATGGCCGGATCGACGTCCTCGTCAACAATGCCGGCCTGATGCCGAGCTCGATGCTCGACAAACTGAAGATCGACGAGTGGGATCGGATGATCGACGTGAACATAAAGGGCGTTCTCTACGGCATCGCGGCGGCGCTTCCCCATATGCAGAAGCAGAAGTCCGGGCACATCATCAATGTGTCGTCTGTCGCCGGTCACAAGGTCGGCCCCGGCGGTGCGGTCTACGCCGGAACAAAGTGGGCCGTTCGGGCCATCTCCGAAGGGCTGCGGCAGGAAGTGAAAGCCTACAATATCCGCACGACGATCGTCTCCCCGGGCGCGGTAGCGACCGAACTGACCGACACGATCACCGACCAGGATGTCGCAGCCGGCATGAAGCAGGTTTACGAGGCGGCTATCCCGGCAAGCTCGTTTGCCCGCATCGTCGCCTTCGCGATCAGCCAGCCCGAGGACGTCGATATCAACGAAGTCCTCTTCCGTCCGACCAGCCAGGCCTATTGAGCCGGATGCCGCACCTGCGGGTCGCCTCGATTTCGAAAAACGGGAGCACTGGAACATGCCGCACATTGTCATAAAGGCCATGGCGGGCCGCAGCGAAGAGCAGAAGAAGCGCCTGGCCCAGGCCATTGCGCGTGACGTCGTCGATATCCTCGAATGCGACGAGGCTTCGGTCTCGGTCGCTTTCGAGGACGTGGCATCCGGCCGATGGAAAGACGAGGTCTACCTGCCCGACATTCAGGGGCATCGGGACAGGCTTTACAAGAAACCCGGATACGAGATGTAGGGAGCTCTCGGCTGGCCGTTTCGTCGGCCAGCCCGCGCGAGAGACAATGGAAAACACTCCGAAGAAATTCATCGATACCAGCATGGCCAGCGACGGCACTGCGCGCAAGACGTGTCGGTTCATCGGCATGGCGCTGATATCTCTCGCGCTGTCCAACTCGGCGCCCATGATCGCCGAGGCGCAGGATGCCGCCACGCCGATCCTCGGCCGTAGTGAAAGCGCATGGACATCGACCGTCGTCGCCGAAGGGCTGGATTACCCTTGGGACATCGTGCTGGGCGGCGAACGCCTGATCCTGACCGAGAAGGCGGGTTCCGTCGTCACGGTCGCTGGCGGCGAACTTCAACGGCACACGCTCGAAACGTCACACCCGCTTCGCACCGAGGGCGGTGCGGGACTGCTCGGGATCGCCCTGGCGCCGGATTTCGCATCGAGCGGCAGGGCCTTCTTCTACTACTCCTACGTTGCCTCTTCAGGCCCCGCGAACCGCGTCGTGTCGGCCGTTTTTGATGGCGGCGCATGGCGCGAAACCGGCATTCTGATCGACGGCATTCCCGGCCACCGCCTCTATAACGGCGGCCGGATCGCGATCGGGCCCGACGGCCACCTCTATGTGACAACAGGATGGACAGAGAACTACGATCTGCCCCAGGACCCCGACAGCATGGCCGGCAAGATTCTGCGGGTGACGCTGGACGGTGCGGTGCCCGCGGACAATCCGTTTCCCGGCTCGAAGGTCTATTCTTATGGCCATCGCAATCCCCAGGGGCTGGCTTGGAGCCCCGCGGGCGAGCTGTTCGTCTCCGAGCATGGCCAGTCCGCGCTCGACGAAATCAACCGCGTCGAACCCGGCGGCAATTACGGCTGGCCCGAGATTCAGGGGGACGAGACGCGGGATGGCATGAAGGCGCCCTTCGCCCATTCCGGTCGCTCGACCTGGGCGCAGTCCGGCATCGCCTTCGCTGGCGAGGAACTGCTTGTGGCCGCCCTCCAGGGAAAAGGCCTCTATGTCCTTGACGGCGCAAATCGCAGCCTCAAACCCGTGTTCGAGACCGGCGAACGCTACAGGCAGGTGCTGCCCGTCGGAAGCGATCTCTTTGTCATCACCACCAATCGCTCGCCGCGCGGACAAGGCGCGTCCAATGACAGCCTGATCAGGCTGTCGCCCGCCGGCTGAGCGGTTCGATATCCGAAATTGCAAGGATGCTGACGTGAGTCCTTGGAACAACGACCTTTTGCAACGGATCGCCGGGAGCGACGATCTCCATATCGCTCCGCTGCGCGACGACCTCGTGACCTTCGGGACGCCGACCTGGATCTGGTCGGTGGTCGTGGACGGCGATCTCTATGTGCGTGCCTATAACGGGCGGAATTCCCGTTGGTATCGCTCGGCGATGGAAAACAAGAAAGGGCGGATCAAGGCGGCCGGCGAAACGATCGACGTTTCATTCGAGCCGGTCGAGGGGGCCGTCAACGATCTTGTCGATGCGGCCTATCGGTCCAAATACGGCACGAGCCGGTATCTCGCTGCGATGATCGGAGACCGGGCGCGCGCCGCCACCGTCAGGGTCACGCCGACAGTCTTGTAGCTTTGCGAAGGCAGGGAACAATCGATCAAATCCGGATGTTCCAGAAACCAGGCTCATAAGTGTAATCGGAACTGCCTGGCTAGTGGGCGCCCGGTCGATCTGATGAACTGAGACCGTCAAAAGATGTTTCGATCAAGCACCCGAAAGGATTCTCTATGTCGGAAGAATACATTGGCAAACGTCACTCCGCAGATAAGAGCCGCCGCAATCTTCTCAAGGCCGGCGCCGTCCTGGCTGCGGCAATGCCGATCGCGGCAGGCATGGCTGGCAGCGCCGCCGCGCAGGAAGCCTCTGCCGCGACCGGGCAGAGCATCCAGATCACATCTAACCGCTCGACGCCCTCCGTGATCGGCGATCCGGCGCAATTCTCCGGCCATGCGGTGATCGATCCGCTCTTCCCGGCCAACGAGTTCACCGGAGCAACCGGCGGGCTGGTGACGTTCGCGCCGGGCGCGCGCACCGCCTGGCATACGCATCCGGCCGGCCAGATGCTGATCGTGACCGAGGGAAAGGGTTGGGTCCAGGAAGAAGGTGCTGAAAAGCGCGAAATCAAACCCGGCGATGTCGTCTGGATACCCGTGGGTGTCAATCACTGGCATGGCGCCACCGATACGTCGGGCATGGCGCACATCGCGATTTCCTACATGCGCGACGGCAGCAACGTGACCTGGGGCGAACTCGTCACGGACGACGAGTTCGCGAAATAACGCTCGCCGCACCGCCGAGACGCCAAAGGAAGCTTCGCGGCACTCTGCATCGGCGAAGCGCTGACAGACTTCCGTCTCATCCATAGCCGCAAAGTTCCAGACTTTGCGGCTTTCTCATTCAGGCGCCGCGAAATCCGGGCCTGGCGACGGAAGAGACATCCACGCCAACCGGCAAAGCGCTCAACTACGCGACGTCCGGTAGGCCGCCGATCAACTTGTCCAGCGTCACGGGATAGTCGCGCACGCGAACGCCGGTCGCGTCGTAAATGGCGTTGGCGATCGCAGCGGCCACGCCGCAAAGACCGAGTTCGCCGACCCCCTGCGCCTTCATCGGCGACGACATCGGATCCGTCTCGTCCATGAAGATCACCTCCTGATGCGGAATATCGGCATGGACCGGAACTTCGTAGCCGGCGAGATCATGGTTGACGAAAAAGCCGCGGCGGGTATCGACAACCAGTTCTTCCGACAGCGCGGCGCCCGCTCCCATCGTCATCGCGCCGATCACCTGGCTGCGGGCGGTGATCGGATTGAGAATCCGGCCGGCCGCACACACCGCCAGCATTCGGCGGATGCGGGTCTCTGCCGTCGCCCTGTCGACGCCGACCTCGACAAAATGCGCGCCGAATGTCGATTGCTGGTGCGTTTCGGAGAGCTTGCCCCATTCAATCTTGTCCTCGACCGTGATCCCGTCGGGACCGGCTGCCTCCGACAGTGGAA
Organism: Agrobacterium sp. SUL3; assembly: GCF_001263295.1. Taxonomy (NCBI): domain Bacteria; kingdom Pseudomonadati; phylum Pseudomonadota; class Alphaproteobacteria; order Hyphomicrobiales; family Rhizobiaceae; genus Agrobacterium; species Agrobacterium sp. SUL3. The sequence goes on along the minus strand of NZ_KQ414534.1, from coordinate 6,325 downwards.
CCGAGCGGCTGCCGGAGCGCACTTCGCCATTTTCGAAGCTGACGTCCTGCGTGTTGAGGCCGAGCTTCTTCGCCACCGCCTCGCGTAATTTGACACAGGCGGCATAGACGCCCGATGTCGAACAGTTGCCGCCGAACTGGCCGCCGGAGCCGGAGGATACGGGGAAGTGGGAATCGCCGAGATGAACGGCCACCTTGTCGAGGGGAAGGCCCAGCATTTCAGCGGCGGTCTGGGCGATAATCGTATAGCTGCCCGTGCCGATGTCGGTCATGTCCGTTTCGACGGTGACGACCCCCATCCTTGTCGAGCCGCACCCGCGCTCCGGACGGAACCAGCAGATTGTCGCGGAAGGCGGCAGCCATCCCCTGCCCGATCAGCCAGCTGCCATCGCGCCGCGCGCCCGGCGTGCCGCGCCCCTTCCAGCCGAACCGCTCAGCGCCGAGCTTGAGGCCGCCGAAAAGATCGCGATGCGATAACCGGCGCTCCGGATTTTCGGGATCGACCTGGGTGTCGTTGAGAATGCGGAACTCAACCGGATCCATGTCGAGTTTTTCCGCCATTTCGTCCATGGCGATTTCGAGCGCCATCAAGCCGGGCGCTTCCCCCGGCGCGCGCATCGAATTGCCTTCGGGGATATCGAGCGGAGGCGTCGCCTTAACCGGCTGGTGCGGATCGAGGCAATAGTCTATCGGCATGACTGACGATGCGTCCGCCCGATANGGAGGCGTCGCCTTAACCGGCTGGTGCGGATCGAGGCAATAGTCTATCGGCATGACTGACGATGCGTCCGCCCGATACAAACGCCACCGCTTTCCAGCCGAGATCATCGCGCATGCGGTATGGCTCTATTACCGGTTCCCGCTGAGCCTGCGCGATATCGAAGACCTGCTTGCCGAGCGCGGCATTGCCGTCTCGTTTCAGACCGTCTCAGAATGGACGACTAAGTTTGGCCTGAAATTCGCCCACCAACTCAAGCGGCGGTCGATCGGCAACTTCGCAGACAAATGGCATCTTGATGAGATGGTCGTATCGATCAAGGGCAAGAAATACTGGCTGTGGCGCGCCGTCGATGCCAACGGCTACGTTCTCGATGCTCTGCTGCAAAGCCGCAGAAACAAGGGAGCCGCTCTTCGGCTGATGCGCAAATTGTTGAAGAGCGAAGGTGTTGCGCCGCGCGTGATGGTGACAGACAAGCTGCGTTCTTATTCCGCCGCAAAGCGAGAGATCATGCTGGGGATCGAACACCGTTCGCACAAAGGGCTCAACAACCTCGCAGAAAATTCTCACCTTCCCGTTCGACGACGCGAGCGACGCATGATGCGGTTCAAGTCGACAGGTCAATGCCAACGTTTCGTCTCAACCCACGGCCAAATTGCCAATCTTTTCCAACTTCATCGAAAACACCTGAATGCCGCTGATCATCGCCAACTCCGCGCACTCGCCAGCGCCACCTGGCGTGAGATCGCGTTGCCGATCCAAGCCTGAAATTCAGGACAAAGAAATGATTGCGTCCTACGTCAGGTTAAGGCGACGCCACCNCTGGCTCTGCTGGCTCAACGGCGGCTGGCCGATACCGACCCTTTCGGCCGCCCGGCCGAAATGGCGTTCCTCGGCGACCGCGACGAAATACCGAAGATGCCTGAGCTCCACGTCAACCCCCGACTGAAAGATCCATGTCGTGATTTGATAGTTTCCGGATATCGCAAAGTCCACTTGCATATATCGCCGCCTTCGAGAATGAACCGGCAGGCAAAGGTTGCTGCCCTCAATCGCCGGAATGAAATTCCCGCGTCAGCGCCAGCCAGGCCTTCGCGGCATGCGACAGATAGGCGCCGCGCCGCCAGATCATCGCGATATGCCATTCGGTCCCGGGATCGACGAGCGTGACGTGGCGGACGGCGGGGTGGCTGCGCTGCTCGGCGATCATGCGCGGCAGGAAGGCTATGCCGAGACCCGCGGCGGCCAGCTCTACGATGAAATCGATCTGGCTGCTGCGCGCGGCGACGGAGGGCTCGACGCCCGCCCGCCGGCAGGCGTCGACGATGATCCTGTTCAGCGCGAAGCCGCTCTCGAACAGCAAAAACGGCTGGTCCTTCAGCTCCGCAAGGGTGATGGAGGCCTTTGCTGCGAGCGCGTGGTCCGTCTGCAGGAGGGCCACCAGCGGCTCGCGGCGGACCTCCTGCCATTCGAACTCGTCCGATACAGGAAGAAGCGAGGCGGCGAGGTCGATCTCGCCCACATGCAGGATTTCCTCCAGCCGGTCGCTGCCATGTTCGGCAAGGCGGATGTCGATCGACGGATGGCGGTTGCGATAGATGGCGAACAGGGGCGCAAACAGAGTGCTGCTTCCGATCGGCGGAAGGCCGAGGCGCAGCGTCCCGCGCTTGAGGCCGCGCAGGTCGTCGAGTTCCGCCATCAGGCTTTCGCGTTCCGCCAGGATTCTCACCGCGCGGCGATAGACGACCTCTCCCGCGACGGTCAGCGTGCTGCGATGGCCGATGCGGTCGAGCAGCCGCGTTCCGATCTCGTCCTCAAGCTGCCTGACCGCCTTGCTGACGGTCGATTGCGTGGAGAAGATCGTCTTGGCGGCCTGCGAGAAGCCCCCCTGGCGCACGACTTCGACGAAGGCACGGAGCGTTCGGATTTCCATCAGAATTCCATATCAGAATATAATCTATTCAATCAATTCATTTCCATCATGCTGCGACGCAACATATATTTCCCTCAGGAGAACGATCATGTTCATTCGCAGGTTCGCCGTCTCATTCCGTCGCCACATCCATTCGAGCCGCCTGCTCCAGGTGGGCTTCCTGCTTGCGTTCTGGCTCGCCGGAGAAGCGCTGGCCCGGCTGGTCGGCCTGCCGCTGCCCGGCGGCATCATCGGAATGGCGATCGTGCTTGCGCTGCTGGCCAGCCACCGCATCAGCGTCTTCAGCATGCGGCGCGGCGCACAATGGTTCCTTGCCGACATGCTGCTTTTCTTCGTTCCGGCGGTGCTGGCGGTGATCGACCATCCCGAATTCCTCGGCCTGCTCGGGCTGAAGATCCTCGTCGTGATCCTCGTGGGAACGCTTGCGGTGATGGCCGTGACGGCGCTGACCGTCGATTTCTGCTGGAGATGGAGGTCGAGGCAATGACCCTGCCGATCACGTCGTGGAATGATCCGCTCGCCCAGGGCCTGTTTAGCGGCCTGTTCTGGTCCCTGGCCACCATCGGCCTTTATCTCGCGGCCAAGCGCCTCCACCGCCGCTGGCCGCGTTGGTGGCTGATGCCGCTGGCGGTGACGCCCGTCCTTCTTGTCATCGCGGTCCTTTCGCTCCACGCCAGCTACCGGGACTACATCCGCGGCACGGGGTGGCTCGTCGCCCTGCTCGGCCCGGCCATGGTCGCATTCGCCGTGCCGATCTACGAGCACCGCGCGCTCATCCGCCGGGAGTGGCCGGTGCTTGCCGCCGGCATGCTGGCCGGAACGGCCACCGCTGTGCTCTCCGGCTGGGGCCTTGCAACCGTGGTCGGCCTCGACGGCGCGATCAGGCTCAGCCTGCTGCCGCGCTCGATCAGCACGCCCTTCGCCATGGAGGTTTCCGGCGAGATCGGCGGCATTCCGCAACTGACGGCGATCTTCGTGGTGCTGACAGGCGTCCTCGGCGCGGCGCTCGGCGATATCGTCCTGGCATGGCTCCCGCTGCGCTCGGCGCTTGCGCGCGGCGCGCTCCTGGGGGTCGGGGCGCATGGGGCGGGAACCGCGAAGGCCCACATGATCGGCAGGGAGGAAGGCTCGATCGCCGGTCTCGTCATGGTGCTCGTCGGGCTGATGAATATCCTCGTCGCCCCTGTCCTCGCCCAGATCCTGCGCCATATCTGACCTGCCATACTCGTCCGACCAGGAGAAACAGCATGCGCATCAAGCCGGTTTTTCTTTTCGATCTCGATGGTACGCTCGTCGACAGCGTCTACCAACATGTGCTCGCCTGGAAGGACGCGCTCGACGCGGAAGACATCGACCTGTCCGTCTGGCGCATCCACCGCAAGATCGGCATGAGCGGCGGCCTGTTCACGAACCAGCTCCTGCGCGAGACCGGACTGGAGATCAGCGCCGAGCGGGTGGAAAGGCTGCGGCAGGGCCATGCGGCCGCCTACCAGCGGCAGGCCGGCCGTGTCCGCCCGCTTCCCGGCGCGCGCGAGCTTCTCGCCTGGCTGACGGACGCCGGCATTTCCTGGGCGATCGCCACGAGCGGGCGGATGGAGACGGCCGCCGTCAACCTTGCGGCCCTCGGGGTGGACCCGCAGCGGATACCTGTCGTCACCCGCGACCAGGTCAAATACGCAAGCCCGATCCCGACCTCTTCTTGGCCGCGGCGGAACGGCTCGGCGCACCCATCGAGACGGCGGTGGTCATCGGCGACAGCGTCTGGGACATGCTGGCGGCGGTTCGCTGCCGGGCGCTCGGCGTCGGGCTGCTGAGCGGCGGCTACGGGCTCGACGAACTGCGCCAGTCCGGCGCCTTCCGCGTCTATGAGGACCCCGCCGACATGCTGCACCACATTGATGAGGTCGGCGGGCGCCGATAACGTGTCGAACGGCAGGCAAGCCCTGCATGCATGGGAAAGCGGACGGAACAGGAATGCAGATCGTTTTGAAGAGCCTTTCGCTGACGGTTGCCGAGCGGTTGTCCGCGGCATGGCGCGATGCGCTTGCCTGCGCCGTCGCAGCCGTGTTGTCATGGGAGCTCGCCGTGCACCTTTTCGGGCACCCGCAGCCCCTCTTCGCAGCGATCAGCGCGATCGTCTGCCTTTCGCCCAGCCTGCCCAGCCACGGCAGGCAGGCGATCGGGCTGTTGATCGGCGTCGCGACCGGCATCGTCGTCGGCGAACTGGCGCTCTTCCTGCCGGACGGCGTGCCGCTTTTCAGGCTCGGCCTCGCCGCCTTTATCGCAATCATCGTGGCGTCCACCTACGGGCTCTCCGCCGTGGTCCCCATCCAGGCGGGCGTGTCGGCGATCCTGGTCCTCGCATTCGGGCCTGCCAATGCCGGCTCCGTGCGCATGCTCGACGTCGCCACCGGCGCCGCCGTCGGCCTGTTCTTCAGCCAGGTCGTGCTGACGCCCGATCCCGTCCGCATGGTCGATGCCGCGGCCCGCGACCTCCTGAGCAACCTCGCCGCGGGTTTTACGAGATGCGCGGAAGCCTTGCGCGAGCGAGATCCGAAGAAGGGTGAAGCCGCGCTGCATAGCCTGTCGGGCGCCCATGACAGCGTCATCGCGCTCGGTTCCGGCATCGTCACCGCGCGCAATTCCGCCCGGTGGTCGCTGCGCGGCCGCCTCGTCGCACGCCAGGTCGACGAGATCGCGGCGCGATACGACCGGCACGCGATCCGCCTTTACGCCTCGGCCCTGCTTTTCGGCGAGTCGGTGGCGGATGCCCTGCGAAAAGGCGCAACGCCCGTTCCAGACGGCCTGCTGGCGCATGTCGAACGGGTGGCCGGACGCTGCGCCGAGATCAGCAACGGCCAGAACATGCAGGAACGCCTGCCGGATGGGGAGGACCTGCCCCTCGTCGATGAGCCCGCCCCTCCGGAATGGCGGTCCACAGTCGAGCATCTTCATCTCGTCGAACAGGCTCTCGCCGCCTTCCGAATATTTCCGGAACGGTGAAATCTTCCGTTACCGAAATCCACCAGTTTCAAGAAAAATCGCATTTTTTGATCCGGAATAAGGTATCGATCCGAGACGGTTGCTAAGGAAACTCATCTTTCTTGTCACAGACACATGGAGTTTCCCGTGAAATACACTGTCGGAACCTATCTCGCCGCCCGTCTTTCCCAAATAGGACTGAAGCATCATTTCGCGGTTGCAGGCGACTACAATCTCGTTCTGCTCGACCAGCTTCTGACGAACAAGGATCTGAGGCAGGTCTATTGCTCCAATGAGCTCAACTGCGGCTTCAGCGCAGAAGGCTACGCCCGCGCCAACGGCGCGGCCGCCGCCGTCGTCACCTATAGCGTCGGCGCGCTTTCCGCGCTCAACGCCATCGGCGGCGCCTATGCAGAAAACCTGCCCGTCATCCTCATCTCCGGCGCGCCGAACAGCAACGACTACGCCTCCGGGCACCTGCTGCATCATACGCTGGGCACGCAGGATTTCCTCTATCAGCTCGAAATCGCACGGAAGCTCACCTGCGCCGCCGTCTCCATCGTCTCGGCCGACGAGGCGCCGGCACTGATCGACCATGCGATCCGCACCGCGCTGCGCGAGAGGAAGCCGGCCTATATCGAGATCGCCTGCAACATCTCCGGCGCCGAATGCGCGGCACCCGGGCCTGCCAGC
>NZ_KQ414533.1:0-18966 GCF_001263295.1 Agrobacterium sp. SUL3 | reverse complement strand
AGACTTCGTCGCCAGCAGCGCCGCCGCCCTCGTTCAGTGAGCGGACTTATAAGAGATCACCCTCAAACAAGTCAACAGCTCAAATCACGAAAAATAAGAAAATCTATCAAGTTATTGATTTTAAAAGATAGTTTGCAAAACGCTCGCTGAAACTGGCGGATTCCGTGCTTTTCCCGTCTAGCACCGATGCATCCGCCCTTTCGCTTATAAAGGGATCTCGCCTTTGCTGATCTCAGTCGGACGAAGGACTGAAGCGGGCGACCAGGGCATGGGCATTGCCGGGATAAGAGAAGCGCACATAGGTGACGGCGCCGGAGTTGCTCCAGGTCCGCCGCTCCACGACAAGGCAGGCTTGCCTGTCGGAGATACCCAGCAGACGGGCAATCTCCTTTGACGCTATTTCGGCGCTGATGCGGTGTTCGGCATTGCTCCACGGAACATGGCCGAGCAGCCAGGGACCGGGCGCAATCTCGGTAAAGTCGGCTTCGGCTGCTTCCGGCACGGCGGCCAGATTGATGAGACGCTGCTCGACGCAGAATTCCCGTATGCCCGCAAAATGGATGCAGATGATATCGAGCAAGGGTGCGCCGACGGAAATATCGAGGCTTGCACGATCTTCACTCTTTGCCGCACGCTGCGTGCATTTCAGGATTTTGAAACCGTAATCCAGATCAAGGGATTCGACTTCGGCCCTGATATCGTGAATTTCGAGGACGGCGGATTGGATCTGCGGCTGGCGAACGAAACTGCCGGATTTCTTGCGCCGTTCGATCAAACCAGCCTTGGCAAGCTGGCCCATGACCTTGTTGACGGTCATGCGCGAGCAATCATAATGGGTGGCGAGGTCGACCTCGAACGGCAATCTGTGGCCTGGCGGCCATTCCCCCGAAACGATCCGGCCCTCGATATCGCTGAGGATACGCTGGTGCAGAGTTTGCCCGGCAGAAGCTTTCATCACGTCCGTAATGCCTTTCCGCACCGGCTCGATCTCGTTTCAGTCCAGCCCATATCAGCTATTGAGAAGTTCAGCCATGACCTTGTTGAAGCGCTCCGATATTGCACGGCGGCGGATATGCCGACCCGCCTGCACCTGTATTTCGCCGCGCACCCAGACGGAATCGACATGGACGCCGCCAGCGAATATCCACTGGTCAAGAATCTGGGATGCAGGAAGATAAGAAACAGCCGAGACATCCAGGGCGACAAGATCAGCGCTTTTTCCCTTTTCTATTGCATTTTGTGATGCCAGAGCCCTGCCGCCGCCTGCAAGCGCCTGCCGGAACAATTTTTCACCGGTGGAGCCTCCGGCATCGGCAATGACATTACGCGCGCGGCGCGTCAGACGCTGCGAATATTCGAGCGTCCGCAATTCTTCGGGCAGGGAGATGAGAATGTTGGAATCGGAACCGACGCCATAATGCCCGCCTTCCGCGATAAAATCCGGAGCGGGGAAGATGCCGTCGCCGAGATTGGCTTCGGTGATTGGGCAGAGGCCGGCAACAGCACCGCTTTTCGCCATGCGGCGCGTTTCGGCCTCCGTCATATGCGTGGCATGGATGAGGCACCAGCGATCATCGACCGGCGCATTCTCCAGAAGCCACTCAACCGGTCGCGCTCCTGAAACGGCGAGCGAATCTTCGACCTCCTTTGTCTGTTCCGCCACATGAATGTGGATCGGCCCACCCTTTGCCAGCGGCTCGATGGCCGCCAGCTCTTTGCCGGTCACGGCGCGCAGGCTGTGCGGCGCGATGCCAAGCACGGCACCCGGCAGGGATTTGACCACCGCCTGTGCGCCCTGCATCAGCCTTTCGTAACTGTCGAGCGAATGGATGAAACGCTTTTGCCCGTCGATCGGCGGCTGACCGCCAAAACCGGAATGCGCGTAAAAGACCGGCAGCAATGTCAGGCCGATACCGGTTTGTGCGGCCGCCGCGCCGATGCGCTCCGCCATTTCGGCGATATTGCCGTAATGCGAACCATCCCTGTCATTGTGCAGATAATGGAATTCCCCGACCCGCCCGAAACCGGCCTCCAGCATTTCCATATAAAGCTGGGCGGCAACCGCCTCGACATGGTCAGGCGTCATTGAGAGCGCAAATTTGTACATGACTGTGCGCCAGCTCCAGAAACTGTCATCGGCCGGCCCGCGAATTTCGGCAAGTCCGGCCATGGCCCGCTGAAAGGCATGGCTGTGGAGATTGGGCATGGCCGGAACAATGACCGCATGGCGCTCATCCTGCGGCTGAGGGGAGACGCCGGTTTCGACCAATGAAACAACGCCGTCATCGCAAACAATGCGAACGTCCCGCGCCCACCCCCCGGCCAGAAGCGCTGCGCCCGCGTGAATTGCCGTCATGCCACCCTCTCCTCTTGTCGTTATGGGCAAGGCCATTTCAGACATGAAATTGCGGCTTGCCAAGCCGATTATTATGTATATACATTTAAGCCATAAAGGAAAGGCGAAAAGCAAATGCCAGGGAACAAATCCGTAAAGGGAATGGCAGCAGGAGACGCCACCACATTGTGGCGCAACGCCCGGCTGGCGACTTTCGATCCATCCATGGAAGGCATCGGCGCGGTCGAAAATGCCGTCATCGCCGTGCGCGGCGGCCGCATCGCCTTTGCCGGCCCGGAAAATGATCTGCCTGCCGATCTGGCAGCAGCCGATGAGATCACCGATTGCGGCGGCCGCTGGATCACGCCCTCCTTGATTGACTGCCACACCCATCTGGTCTTCGGCGGCAACCGGGCGATGGAATTCGAGATGCGGCTGAATGGCGCGACGTATGAAGAGATCGCCAAGGCGGGCGGCGGCATCGTTTCTTCGGTGCGCGATACCCGCGCAATCTCGGAAGACGCTCTGGTGGCTCAGGCTTTGCCGCGTCTCGACACGCTTCTGGCCGAGGGCATTTCCACCATCGAAATCAAATCCGGTTACGGTCTGGCTATAGAGACCGAACTGAAAATGCTGCGTGTTGCCCGCAGGCTTGCAACGCTGCGGCCGGTGCGGATCGTCACCAGCTATCTGGCCGCCCATGCGACGCCCGCTGAGTATAAGGGCCGCAATGCCGATTACATTACCGATGTCGTTCTGCCAGGGCTGGAAAAAGCCCATGCCGAAGGGCTGGTGGATGCGGTGGACGGTTTTTGCGAAGGCATCGCCTTTTCCGTCGAGGAGATCACGCGCGTGTTCGAAAAAGCACGGCAGCTCGGTCTTCCCGTCAAACTGCATGCCGAGCAGCTTTCCGATCTTGGCGGGGCAAAGCTTGCCGCATCCTATGGCGCCCTTTCCGCCGATCATCTGGAATATCTGGATGAGGCGGGCGCGAACGCACTGGCGAAAGCGGGAACCGTGGCCGTGCTTTTGCCCGGCGCTTTTTACGCGCTCCGGGAAAAACAGGCCCCGCCGGTTCAGGCCCTGCGCGACGCGGGTGCGACAATCGCGCTGGCAACAGATTGCAATCCCGGCACCTCACCGCTCACCTCGCTGCTCCTGACCATGAATATGGGTGCCACGCTTTTCCGCATGACCGTGGAAGAGTGCCTGACGGCGACGACACGCAATGCCGCCAAGGCGCTGGGCCTGCTTGCGGAAACCGGCACGCTGGAGGCCGGAAAATCCGCCGACTTCACTATCTGGGATATCGAGCGCCCGGCCGAGCTTGTCTACCGCATCGGTTTCAACCCGCTCCATGCCCACATTTTCAAGGGACAGAAGGTTTCCCCATGACCATGAAGACCATTACGCTTCACCCCGGCAATGTAGCCCTTGCCGACCTTGCCGGCATTTACTGGACCAATGGCGCCGCGAAGCTCGACCCCTCATTCGACGCCGGTATAAACAAGGCGGCGGCGCGCATAGCGGAGATCGCCGCAGGCAATGCGCCTGTCTATGGCATCAATACCGGTTTCGGCAAACTCGCATCCATTAAGATCGACGCGGCCGATGTAGCGACACTGCAGCGGAACCTTATCCTGTCGCATTGCTGCGGGGTCGGCGCCCCGCTTCCTGAAAATGTCGTGCGGCTAATCATGGCGCTGAAGCTGATTTCGCTCGGCCGCGGCGCCTCGGGTGTGCGGCTGGAGCTGGTGCGGCTGATCGAGGCCATGCTGGAAAAGGGCGTCATTCCGGTGATCCCCGAAAAGGGTTCGGTCGGTGCCTCCGGCGATCTCGCGCCGCTGGCCCATATGGCCGCCGTGATGATGGGCGAAGGCGAGGCTTTTTATCAGGACACGCTTCTGCCAGCCGGCGAAGCGCTTGCAAAAGCCGGGCTGATACCGGTGGTTCTAGCCGCCAAGGAAGGCTTGGCGCTTATCAACGGTACGCAGACCTCGACGGCACTGGCGCTGGCCGGTCTTTTCCGCGCCCATCGCGCCGCCCAGGCCGCGTTGATTACCGGCGCACTCTCCACCGATGCCGCCATGGGGTCTTCCGCGCCCTTCCATCCCGATATCCACACACTTCGCGGCCATAAAGGTCAGATCGATGCGGGGGCAGCGCTTCGCCGGCTGCTGGAAGGTTCCGAAATCCGCGTTAGCCATATCGAGGGTGACGAGCGGGTACAGGACCCCTATTGCATTCGTTGCCAGCCGCAGGTGGACGGCGCCTGCCTCGATCTTCTGCGGCAGGTGGCCCGCACGCTCGAAATCGAAGCCAATGCGGTAACGGATAATCCACTGGTGCTATCAGACAATTCCGTCGTATCCGGCGGCAATTTCCACGCCGAACCGGTGGCCTTTGCCGCCGACCAGACGGCACTTGCCATCTGCGAAATCGGCGCGATCGCCCAGCGCCGCGTGGCGCTGCTGGTCGATCCGGCCCTTTCCTACGGTCTGCCCGCCTTTCTATCCAAAAAGCCGGGCCTGAACTCCGGCCTGATGATTGCCGAAGTCACCTCTGCCGCACTGATGAGCGAGAACAAGCAGATGGCGCATCCGGCCTCGGTGGATTCCACACCAACTTCCGCCAATCAGGAAGACCACGTGTCCATGGCCTGCCATGGTGCGCGTCGCCTGCTGCCGATGACCGAAAATCTCTTCGCCATCCTTGGTATTGAAGCGCTTTCCGCCATCCAGGGTGTAGAATTGCGCGGGCCACTGAAAACCAGCCCGGAGCTTCAAAAGGCTATTACCGTGCTTCGTGCGTCAATCCCCTCGCTGGAAGAGGACCGTTATATGGCGCCGGATCTGAAAGCGGCTGCGGAGCTGATCGCTTCCGGCGCTCTGGTCTCCGTGATTTCGGATGGCATTCTGCCGAAGCTCGAGGTTTGAGATGACAAGCCAATTGTTTTCCTCCGTTCCGGTCGGTGCGTTGGGGCTACTCCCCTCTGCCCTGCCGGGCATCTCCCCCTCAAGGGGGGAGATCACATACCGTGTCCGCTCGTTCCCTAGGCAAGGTGCTGGCCGATGAGCACGCCTTTCTCGCTGCACCAAGGCACCTCGCCAATCATTCTCGGCCTGCCTCACACCGGTACGGATGTGCCGGCGGAGATTTGGGATCGCCTCAACGACAATGGCAGGATTCTCGCCGATACCGACTGGCACATCCACGACCTCTATGCCGGGCTTCTGGAGAATGTGACCACGGTCCGCGCCACCTTCCACCGCTACGTGATCGATGCCAACCGCGACCCCGCCGGAGTGAGCCTTTATCCGGGCCAGAACACGACGGGACTGGTTCCGGAAACCGATTTCGACGGCAAACCCATCTGGAATGAGGGGCAGCAACCGAATGCAGCTGATATCGCCTATCGGCTGGAAACCTCTCACGCGCCCTATCATGCAGCCCTTGCGGCGGAAATCGAGCGGGTGAAGGCCATTCACGGCATCGCCATTCTCTATGATTGCCATTCGATCCGCTCGCATATCCCCTTTCTGTTCGAGGGCAAGCTGCCGGATTTCAACATCGGCACGGATATGGGCAGGACCTGCGATCCGGCCATAGAGCGGATTGCCGTGGACGTGACCGCTGCCGCAGAGGGTTACGACAGCATTCTGAACGGCCGCTTCAAAGGCGGCTGGACGACCCGGCATTATGGAAAACCTGAAGCCGGCATGCACGCTATTCAGATGGAGTTGGCGCAATCCACCCATCTCGCCAGTGAGGTGCCGCCTTTCGCCTATGACGCGCAAAAGGCGGAACGCCTGCGCAACCATCTCAAAACCATTCTCACGCGCATGGAAAATTTCGCGCTCGAGACACAACGATAAGGGGAAATCACATGGATAATCCGCGCCACAATATTCGCGAAGTCCACGCGCCGCAGGGCAATGAGCTGAACGCCAAAAGCTGGATGACGGAAGCGCCGCTGCGCATGCTGATGAACAATCTCGACCCTGATGTCGCCGAACGGCCGCATGAGCTGGTGGTTTATGGCGGCATCGGCCGCGCCGCCCGCACCTGGGAAGATTTCGACCGCATCGTTGCGACGCTGAAGGATCTGAACGAGGATGAAACCCTCATCGTGCAGTCCGGCAAGCCGGTCGGCGTGTTCCGTACCCACAAGGATGCGCCGCGTGTTTTGATCGCCAATTCCAATCTGGTGCCGCATTGGGCCACCTGGGACCATTTCAACGAGCTGGATAAGAAGGGGCTGGCCATGTACGGCCAGATGACGGCCGGTTCCTGGATTTATATCGGCACGCAGGGCATCGTGCAGGGTACTTATGAAACCTTCGTCGAGGCCGGTCGCCAGCACTATGGCGGCAACCTCAAGGGCAAATGGATCCTGACCGGCGGTCTTGGCGGCATGGGTGGCGCCCAACCGCTGGCCGCCGTCATGGCAGGCGCCTGCTGCCTTGCGGTCGAATGCGATGAAACCCGCGTCGATTTCCGGCTGCGCACGCGATATGTCGACGCAAAGGCACACACGCTGGATGAGGCGCTGGCACTCATCGACCAATGGACCAAGGCGGGCGAAGCGAAATCCGTTGGCCTGATCGGCAATGCGGCGGAAATCTTCCCCGAACTGTTTCGCCGTGGCGTCCGCCCCGATATGGTCACCGACCAGACGTCGGCACATGATCCGATCCACGGTTATCTGCCGGCCGGATGGACCGTGGCCGAATGGCGCGCCAAACAGGAAAGCGATCCGAAGGCAGTCGCCGCTGCCGCCCGCGCCTCGATGAAGGTACATGTGCAGGCGATGGTCGATTTCTGGAACGCCGGTGTTCCCACGCTGGATTACGGCAATAACATCCGCCAGGTCGCCAAGGATGAAGGGCTGGAAGACGCCTTCGCCTTCCCCGGCTTCGTTCCGGCCTATATCCGCCCGCTGTTCTGCCGCGGCATCGGCCCGTTCCGTTGGGCAGCACTTTCGGGCGATCCGGAAGATATCTACAAGACCGACGCCAAGGTGAAGGAACTGCTGCCTGATAACAAGCACCTGCATAACTGGCTGGACATGGCACGTGAACGCATCGCGTTTCAGGGCCTGCCGGCGCGAATCTGCTGGGTCGGGCTCGGCGACCGCCATCGTCTGGGGCTTGCCTTCAACGAAATGGTGAAGAATGGCGAGCTGAAAGCGCCTGTTGTCATCGGCCGTGACCATCTCGACAGCGGCTCCGTCGCCTCACCCAACCGCGAAACCGAAGCCATGAAGGACGGTTCGGATGCCGTTTCCGACTGGCCGCTCCTGAATGCGCTGCTGAACACCGCTTCCGGCGCAACCTGGGTTTCGCTGCACCACGGTGGCGGTGTCGGCATGGGCTTCTCGCAGCATTCCGGCATGGTCATCTGCGCCGATGGCACCGACGATGCCGCTCGCCGGCTGGAGCGCGTGCTCTGGAACGACCCGGCAACTGGCGTCATGCGTCATGCCGATGCCGGTTATGAAATCGCTGTGGACTGCGCCAAGGAGCAGGGTCTGCGCCTGCCCGGCATTCTCGGCAATTGATTTTCGCATGGCCGGAAACGCGGATAGGCGTTTTCGGCCAGCACCGTGCGGAGTTAGAGAATCATGACCCTGTTGCGCGCAAGCGATTACAAACGCATGCCCTGGAAAAATGGCGGTGGCGAAACGGTGGAAATCGCCATCTTCCCGCCAGCGGCCTCCGTGAATGATTTTGATTGGCGAATCAGCATGGCGACGGTTGCGAGCGACGGGCCGTTTTCGATTTTTCCCGGCATAGACCGCACGCTGTCCATCCTTCAGGGCAATGGCATGGCGCTTGCGGTTGCAGCCAACGATCCACTGCTGCTGACGATGGAGAGCGCCCCCCTGCCCTTTCCGGCCGATGTTTCTGTCAATGCGACATTGCCCGGTGGCCCGATCGTCGATCTCAACGTCATGACCCGCCGCTCAGCTTTCCGTCATGCCGTGCGAAGGCAATCCGGCACGTTTTCTGCAACAGCAGAGGGCGTCACGACACTCGTTCTCGCACTCGATCCGCTGGCGGTTTCCAGCGGCGATGGAAAAACCAATCTCGAGCGGCTGGACAGCCTGTTGATCGAAGACAGTCGGCCTTTCACTGTCGAACCCGATCAAAATACGGGTGCGTTTTTCCTCATCACACTTCAGCCCATCTAAAGCGGCTGCACGCTTAGAGCGATTCCGTTTTTATTGGAGAAGCCCTAGTCTAGACCCAGCGGATCGGCCACGCGTGGCCAGAGCTTGAGGCTCGCTTTGCGATAGGCGGTTGTAGCCGGATCGGTTGGATAAGAGGTCGGTGCTGCAATATAGACGATCTCAGAGGAGACAGGCGCAAAACCCGCATGGAAATGATTGGTTGATTTGACCAGCAGCACGTCTTTTTTTGCGAAATCGATCCCGAGGTTGGAAAAGATATCCGGCTCATAAGTTTGGGTGCGGCTGGTAATGAGGATGATATCGATCTCTGTCCCAACCGGCCGCACGACGGCGGCGCGACCGAGCGTGACGCGGCTGTTGCGGAAACTCTGCCAGCCGGCCTCAACGGTGCGTATCACCTTTATACGGAAGTCGAGCGGCTCGCCGCCCTCGGGGCTGGATTTGCCGCCGATGCGCAGATCGATCTCTGCCCCCTCGCCGGCCGCATGACAGAAAGATACCGCAATCGGATCCCAGATCGTTGCGACGCCGATATTATCCATGCCGCGCTCCACCATGCGCCGCAGGATATGGGTGGCATCACCGGCAACGCCACCACCCGGATTGTCCCATATGTCCGACACCACCACCGGCTTGTCCGGATTGCCGCTGCGAATCGCAAGGACCTTGTCGAGGCCCGATTCCGTATCCAGCATGGGCATGGCGGTCAGTTTGCGCATGGCATAAAGTTCATGGCCGAGTTTTTCGGCCAGCGCATCGCCCTTTTCCCTGTCGCCATCGGTGACGACGACAATCCGCGTGCCCATATCAGGCACATCGCCCGCCATGAAACCGTGGATGACCGAAATCGACAGGATGCCGTCCTTGCCTTCCATCGCCTTCAAACGATCCACATAAGAGCGCATTGGCTCGCGGCTGGTCGGATAAATGGTGATCATGCGGCAATCGAACGTGGAAATCACCGGTTTGATTTCACCGCGCAGGGCGCGCAGCGCCAGTTCAACGACATGCTCGCCGCGTTCCTCAAAATCGGTGTGGGGAAACTCCAGGAACGTTGCCATGAAATCGAGATTTTTAACTCTCAGCGCCGTCAGATGGCTATGAGGATCGAATTCCGCCGCGATCAATACCTCCGGCCCGACCATTGCGCGCACGCGCGACAGAAAATCGCCTTCCGGATCATCATAACCCTGTGCCACCATTGCGCCGTGCAGACCGAGAACGACCGCATCAACCGGCAGCGCTTGCCGGAGTTCCGCAAGGATAGTATCGCGCAACGTTTCATAGGTCTGGCGCTGGATGAGACCTGCCGGCTCCGCCCAGCAGGATGTGCCCTCGATCACCGTGAACCCTTCCGCCTTGCCGCGACGGCGCAGGATTGGCACCGGCGAGGAGCAAAGCGTCGGCGTTTCCGGATGTTCGCCCGGCCCGGCATAAAAAGCCGCGCGGAAAGCATCCATATCCGTCGGAACGGGCGAAAACGTGTTGGTTTCGGTGGCGAGCGACGCCGTGAATATGCGCATTTTTGTATTTCTCGTTACCGGGACTGCTTTAGGCAGTTTTCTGTCTCTTAATTTGATTAGCCGGGTAATATTACCAGACGGTACCACGTGCGGCCACGTCTTCCACCCGGGTCACGAGGCCGTTTCGATGAAACACCATCCTGTCGAAAAGGTTGCTGACAACGCAGGTATGGTTCGGCACAACCTTGACCACGTCACCGATTTCCGGCCTGCCGGACGTGCAGCCGGATAGATCGACAACTGCATGCTCTTCCGAGAGCGAGATGATTTTCGCACCTTCATAACCTTCGATCAGCCCGTAATCGCTGAAACCAAGAAGATCGGAGGTCAAAGCCTTGGAGCCGCAATCGAGCACGGCCCTATCGGTTGTGGGCCGCGATACGACAGTGGCAAGAACATGCATTGCCAGATCGCCGGCCGTACAATGACCAGCGCGCAGCATGGCGCGGTCATTATATACATAGGTGCCCGCCCGGTGTTCGGTTGCCGAAGGCACGAGGTGCGCGGCGTAAAAATCCGGTGAACCGCCGCTGGAACGGACAGGGCATTCGATGCCTCTCGCCGCAAGCAGCGCCATTGTCTCGCAAATGAAGCTCTCGACCTTTTCAGCCCCGCCCGGTGCCGGATAGGTTAAAATGCCTTTGAAGACGAGGCCCGGTGCCGCATCGATCTTTTCCGCAAGCGACAGGGCGGCTTCCGGCGTCTGCACACCACAGCGCTTTCCGCCAGTATCACATTCGACAAGCACGGCAAGTGGCTTTTCCGTATCGAATGTGCCAGCAAGGCCGGCAATTGTCGCGACGCTGTCAGCGACGACGCTCAACCGGCCGATACGCGCATTCAGCGCCTTTAGTCGCGACAATTTCGCCGCGCCCAGAATATTATAGGTGATCAGAATATCGTCGAATCCGGCATCTGCAAAAATCTCGGCTTCGCTGACCTTCTGGCAATTGATGCCGATGGCGCCGGCCTGAAGCTGCTGCCTGGCGATGGCCGGTATCTTGTGCGTCTTGATATGTGGCCGGAAGGCCTTGCCATGGCCATCGAGATAGGACTGCGCCTTGAGAATATTCGCCGCAAGCCGATCCTCGTCGATCACCGGCATCGGCGTTGAAATCGCATCGAGTGGTGTGCCCGCTTCAGGCCATGGATAGGTCATCATATGCTCTCAAAACCATAAAAATCAGATAGTTAAGCCACCGGCTTATAAGCGATAACATCCATTTCCACCTTTGCATCGACCATCAGTGGCGACTGCACGGTCGAGCGCGCCGGCGGATGATCGATGAAATATTTCTGGAAAACGGCATTGAAGCTCGAAAAATCTCGGGCATCATCCAGCCAGACGTTAACCTTTACCACATCGGCAAGCGTGCAATCGGCAAGCGCCAGAACGTCCTTGATGTTGGCCACAACCTGCTCGGTCTGGGCCACGATGCCGCCGGTCACCACTTCCCCGTCAATGGTCGGCACCTGCCCGGAAACATAGACAAAATCGCCGGCCCGAACGGCCTTCGCAAATGGCCGACGTTGGCCACCGGCCTGATTATCAGCCGTCGCGAACCTCACCAGTTTCTGCTTTTCCATCAAAACCTCGCAAATAATTTTCATGATTATTGCATTTTTCGGAATTTATAGCCGGTTTTGCGGCGACATTCCATAACCGATGTAAATTATTTAGCAAAATAGAGAAAACGTTCCTGTCTCTTCCCCAATCGGTACGAAATCGCTAATCCCAGATGATAACAGGGACGAGCGATATTTTCGAGGAACCACATGTTGCTGCAAGAGCATATCATTGTGTTCCGTCTGTCCTTTGAGGGAAGTTGCTCCGACGCGCTCCTCCAGCTTTGGAGGTCCCCAATGGTTCAATCATTGGGTATTCGTCAACTCGGAAAAGTTTGCCGCGGCTAACACCAAAGATGGGAAATTCGGAGAAAACAGGCGCCAAACAAATATGCCTTGAATACGGTCTTGCTTGCGATATTTCAGCCAGCAATTTACCGCTGGGCTGAAACCCTATCATTCGATGACACTCTGTCTGCGACGTGTTGCGCAATTTTTTGTGCCTGTACCCGAATATCCGGTACAGCTGTTATTTCCCATAAGCGGCCCGCCGTCAGGGCACCGGCCGCGAAGAGGCCGGACCAGCTTTGTCCATCCGCCCGCAACAGGCGAGACTGGCCGTCCACTTCAACGCCGAGACCCAGAGGATCCAGCAGAAGCACACCGTCGTTTCGCATGTTTTCCAAAAGGCGCGAATGGCCAATACCCGCTCGCTCCATACCCGTGCAATTGACAACCCAATCCACCTGCAGCTCTTTCAATATCTGCGTATGCCGGCGGCGGTAGCACAGGGTAATGCCCTCGTCCTGCTCTACAACAGAGCTGAGGTAACCCGCGTGGATTTCCAGAATATCATCCGTAAGCAGTTTCTCAAAAGCCGCATGAACCTCCGGCGCGATGCGGTGCCGGTGAATATTCCACCACGGCAAAGCATGTCGAAGGAACCTGCTTCGTTGAGCAGCCGTGAGAGCTTGCCAAAGCGACTGCGTTCTCGGACGCAGCCCATCCATGACCGTACGCCAGGGTGCGCCCTCCCTCGCCTGTTTGCGCAAGGACTGCAACAGGCGGCTAATCTGCGTGGTTTTCTCCGGCAAGATTGGATCGACCGGGTGCAAAGGTGGACTGATGTGCGGATGCGGCACAAGTCCGCGACGAGACAGGACATGAATCGGCCCCGTATGCCCTTTTCCCCGCAGGGTCAGCACTTGGTCAATCATCGTCAACCCGGAACCGAGAATACAGATGCGGTCGCCCATCTTCACCTTCGATAGCCACCCGGGCTGCCAGCAGTGACCGATGATCCGCTGCGGCCTGCCCTCGTCGTTCGCAACAGTTTGCACCGGCAAACTCGCCGCACCAACACCCACACACAGAACAACGTTTTGCGCGCGCATCATCTCACCGTTTTCGAGAACGAAGGTAAATCCGCCCGCATCGTTGGGGCGGCAGGTGGAAGCCTTGGCCCGAATGAAATCCACCCTCGCCCTCTGTTCACGGCTTCTCAACAGAGTGGCCAATCTGTCTCTTAGATAAAGACCATAATCTCCGCGCGACGCAAACAGTAGAGGGTCGTCCCCTATCCCGTTTTCCTTCAGCCAGTCGACAAAATCTTCCGGGCGATCAGGAAAGACACTCATACGTCCAGCCGGCACATTTAGCCGGTGATAGGGTAGTTCCGTACGGTAGGCCGTTCCACGCCCAAAATCAGACTCATCGCCAACAATGGCGATTGAGGCCTTCGCTGGCAGAGAAGTGAGAAGATGGGCGGCGGTACAGATGGCAGCGAAGCCGGACCCGACGAGAGCGACATCATAGGACATTCATTCCTCCAACCTGCGACAGTATGAATAGCCACACGGGGAGCGCGCGGCTCAACGATACTCTAGTCAATGAGTAGAGATTAAACGCCTGCGAATGTCCACCCTTCACTTTTCACTGCGTTGAGCCGAACAGCAGGGATCTCAATATTCGCTCCCCCGAGTTAGCCGCGGCTAACTTCATGGGTTCTGAAACGCTGTTCAAACAACATTCGACTGACCAACATTGGCAAAGTTAGCCGCGGCTAACCGTCAAACTGTCACAAAAACCAAATGTGATTCTTCCACAATGCTTTAGCGGCAGTTTCGCAACCGGGAAAAAAGCCTATTGCGCCAAAAAGAGAATCGGCGCTTATATCTCAGTTGCGGAAAAAACCGCCTTTTTCGAAAAAAACCGCCACTGCGATATCGAGCGAAAGAAGACAAATGACACAGAGTGCCGACTCAAGACGTGCTGCAGGGGCACCCGACCTGACGGGCCTTATACAACAGCATTCGGCTGCACTGTCAGCCCAATTGCAGGCGCATAATGCAAATACATTTTCACCCCACACCGAAAAGAGCATGCGAAATTTCTCGCCCGCGGAAACCTCGCGGCTGATCGGGATTGGCGAGGCTTATCTTCGCCAGATCGCGGCTGAGCGTCCGGAACTTGACGCGGCACAGGCATCAGGCCGCCGCTCCTATTCCGTTGAAGACATGCACGAGATCAGAAAGCTTCTCGATCAGGGCGCACGTGGCACACGCCGCTATTTGCCCCACCGCCGTGACGGCGAAGAACTACAGGTCATCGCCGTCATGAATTTCAAGGGCGGTTCCGGAAAAACAACAACGTCAGCGCATCTGGCGCAATATCTGGCGCTGCGCGGTTATAGGGTTCTCGCAATCGATCTTGATCCGCAGGCCAGTTTGTCTGCTCTCTTCGGTCATCAGCCAGAGATTGATGTCGGCCCGAATGAAACGCTCTATGGTGCCATCCGCTACGACGAGGAACGCCGTCCGATCGCCGAGATCGTTCGCGGCACCTATATTCCCGGCCTTCACATCGTTCCGGGCAATCTGGAACTCATGGAGTTCGAGCACGACACGCCCCGCGCGCTGATGCGTCGCGCTCCGGGAGACACGTTGTTTTTTGCCCGCATCGGCCAGGCAATCGCCCAGGCGCAGAATTTCTATGATGTCGTCGTGATCGATTGCCCGCCGCAACTCGGTTACCTGACGCTTTCGGCATTGACGGCGGCCACCTCGGTTCTTGTCACCGTCCACCCGCAGATGCTGGACGTCATGTCCATGAACCAGTTCCTTGCCATGACCGGTGATCTTCTCGCTGAAATCGGCCGGGCCGGCGCGCGGTCCGATTATAACTGGATGCGTTACCTCATTACCCGGTTTGAACCGAGTGACGGCCCGCAAAACCAGATGGTTGCTTTCCTGCGTTCGATCTTCGGTGAAAACGTCCTCAATCATCCGATGCTGAAGAGCACGGCCGTCTCCGATGCCGGATTGACCAACCAGACGCTTTTTGAAGTGGAAAGAACCCAGTTCACCCGCTCGACCTATGATCGCGCGCTGGAAGCCATGAACAATGTAAACGCTGAAGTCGAAGGACTGATCAAAAAAGCGTGGGGTAGGGCAGCATGAGCAGAAAGCAGATTTTCGCAAATCTCGGTACACCGGCCACCGACAACAATGACGCTGCCACTGAGCGGGCGCGGCCACGCGTCAGGCCCATCCTTGGTTCTCCCGATCTGGTGACGGATGTTTTGAACTCGCCAGTTGGTATGATTGGCCAGTCGCTGAACGAGGTTTCGGAACGTGCAAAGCGCGCTGAAGAGATCGAAAAGCGGCTCGCCGAGGGTCTGACGATCGTTTCCCTCAACCCTGCCGATATTGATCCTTCGTTCATACCAGATCGTATGCCGGCTTCCGAAGAGGCCGATGCCGGTCTGGTGGAAGCCATTCGCGAGCAGGGACAGCAGGTTCCCATTCTGGTGCGCCCGCATCCCGAGTTTCCGGGCCGTTATCAGGTTGCCTTCGGTCATCGCCGTCTGCGCGCCGTCTCAAGCCTTGGTATTCCGGTCAAGGCCGTCGTTCGCGATCTTAGTGATGAACAGCTGGTCGTGGCGCAGGGGCAGGAAAACAACGAGCGCCGCGATCTCACCTATATCGAAAAGGCGCGCTTCGCCCAGAAACTGCAGATGCGGTTTCCCCGCGATACGATCATGGCGGCAATGTCGCTGCACAAAGGCGATCTTTCCAACATGCTGTCGGTCGTTGGCCGCATTCCGGAGGATCTGGTTGATCTCATCGGTCCCGCGCCTAGCGTCGGTCGCCGTAACTGGATGGATCTCGCCGATCAGCTTTCCTCGTCGCAGGTCAAGGAGGCTGCCCGCGCCTATGTCCGGGAGCCTTCCGTTGCAGCGCTTGTCTCCGAAGACAGGTTCAAATCACTTCTGGATTTCCTGAAGCCCAAGGCCCAGGCGAAAAAAGCCGGTGTCTGGTCGTCTGAAACCGGTGGTCGATTGGCCAAGGTGGTCGAGAGCGACCGCAAGCTGGATATATCGATCGACAAGAACGAAGCCCCGGAATTTGCCGAATTCGTTCTGGAACATCTTCAGGCGCTGTTTGCCGAATACCGATCCAAGCAGTAATTTTTAACTCGAACGACTAACAGGAGACGCATCACAAAAGAAAAAAGCCCCCGAACGTTGCCGCACGGAAGCCTTTCTTTGATCTAAGCACCCAAAGAATCTCATTTCCGCGAATCATAGTCAAGAGTCTTGGCATCGAATTTTTCGGTGAGCGATTTTCTTTTGCCTTGTGAAAGGTGAAAGACATGGACAGCACACATGTAACGACGCCCTTTGGGCGGCGAGCGATGTCGTTTGGCGTTCTCGCAACTCAGTTTGCCGCACAGAAAAACAAGAAAACTGAAGCGGTCGATAAGTGGAAACTCTATCGTTCGGTCTGTGAAGCAAGACCATTGCTCGGTGTGACCGATCGCTCGCTTGCGGTCTTGAACGCGCTTTTGAGTTTTTATCCAAAGAACGAACTCTCCAGCGAAGCCGGCCTGGTCGTCTTCCCGTCCAATACGCAATTGTCGCTGAGAGCACATGGCATGGCCGAACAGACGTTGCGCCGGCATCTCTCGGCTCTCGTCGAAGCCGGTCTCATTATCCGTAAAGATAGCCCAAACGGAAAACGCTACGCCCGCAAGCACAGGGGAGGGGAGATCAGCGAAGCCTATGGTTTCTCGCTGGCGCCGCTTCTTGCCCGCAAAACAGAAATTGAAGACCTGGCTGAACGCATCATCCGCGAGCGGCTCGATCTTCAACGGCTTCGCGAAAGCATCAGCCTTTGCCGTCGTGATATCCAGAAACTCTGTGAAATGATCGCCGCCAGCGGCCAGACTGAAACATTCGAAGGGTTTCAGGCCCGCTACAATACCGTCGCCGGATCGCTTGGCCGCAATTCAAAACCCGCTGAGCTTAAGGAAATCGCCGGTTTTCTGGCCTCGCTACGCGCAGAAGTGACCAACTATCTGGAAAATATTGAAAAATCCGAAGATTTGAGCGGCAATGACTGCCAAAATGAGCGTCTCATAAAGAATTCAGAATCCGAATCCATATCTAAACCGCTAGATTTGCGTGAACCCGCAACCGTTCCACCGGTCGTAAACACTGCGGCTCAGCCAGCATGTGCGGCACCTGTCAGTACAAAACCTTCGCCACCACCGCTCAGGCCTGTTGTTCATAAGCAATTTTTTGTTCCTGATATTGTTTTGGTTTTGAAGGCTTGCCCAGATATCTCGCTCTATGCCCCAGGCGGAGCGGTGACAGGCTGGCGCGATTTGGAGGTGGCAACCTCCGTCATCAGAACCATGTTCAACATCAGCCAGTCGGCTTATCAGGAGGCGCTCACCGCCTTCGGTCGACAGGGAACGGCGGCTATCCTTGCCTGCCTATTGCAGAAGGCGGAGCAGATCAGTTCACTGGGTGGGTATCTACGCAATCTGACCCGGAAGTCACAGGAGGGTGGTTTTGATCTTCAAGCCATGCTGTTGGCGCAGCTGCGCGGTCGCGCGGACAAGCTGGAGACGAGCATGCGAGCGTAAACGTGAACCGTCGGCAAATGGCGATAGCTTGCGAAAAAGCTGGTCCGCAGGTACATTTTCACTGTTTCCAGAATTGCAGAGAGATTCGCGGTAAGGCTGCTGTTGAACACACCAGAATTCAGCCAATGAGAACTCCTATGGTTAATGCAAGGTAATGAAAGTTAAGTCGCTATTAGCTTTCGTTTTAGCTTTTCCCTGATTGGTTTCAATCGCTTGAGTCCGGGATATTTTGAACGCTTAATTGCGGTGATTGGGTCATGTAGACGTTATTTCGTGCATCAGTCCCCACCAAAAAGGGGAGTGGCAAGCCTTCGAACAGCCGTCCGGAACTGTTGGTGACGAAGTTTTGGCCGCGACCAGAAGCGATCATTTTGTAGACGCTTGATGCTCTGGAATGCAGAGCACAAACCAACGGTATTGAACCTTCGTCGTCATTGCGCGTTTCCGCCTGATTGTTGAAAAGGGATGCCGCGCCGATGATTTTTCCAGACGATATGGAGCTGGCTGTCGCTCTCTATATGGCGGACAACGCCTTGCCCCGGCACGTTGCGATTGAAAAGCTTTTGAAAGCGGAGCTCGAAAGTGCGGGCTATCTGACGGGAGGTACGGGCCGGCCACCTGAAATCGTCGATGGGCAAACAAGTGCGGATTATGTGCAATATCGCACCTATCTCGACGGAGAGGCCTGAACAGCGTCGGAACAAAAACGGGCGCAGGCTGTTTATGGCGCAAATAATCACGTCAGGGATAGACCGATGTTGCCCAAGTCCATTTTTCTTTCCGCCGCCTTCACCTGCATGACGGTGCTGCCGGTACTTGCCCAGCCCATTGAGGTCAGCACGCTGGAGCGGGACAAAGCCCGCAGCGTCACATTCTCTGAAGCGTCTGCCGCACCCGATTATATTACGGACGTCCTGGGCAGGAAGGTACGATTGGTGGGGCCGCGTTTTTATCCAGACAGTGCGCGCGCGCTCGAATTTCCAGGACGAACTTCGAGCCTCGATACCCTTGGCGTGGAGGCTGATCTCTCACAACGGTGAGAGGGAACAGCAACTTGATATTTCACGAATGGGCGCAAAAGCAGAATGGGAACTGAAACAGAGCTTTCCGAGTGCACGCCAGCTGCGGAAAGCTGGATCAGGCGAGAAGGACAGGACGCTGAAAAGGCGACTTTCCCCGAGTTGTTTTTCGATCTGGTTTTCGTCTTCGCGCTCATCCAGCTCTCGCATGCATTGGCAAAGGATTTCGGGCCAACGGCTGCGCTTGAAGCAGGCATCCTGATATTGTCGTTATGGTGGCTGTGGATACACACGACCTGGATCACCAATCTGCTCAATACGGTGCGGATTCCGCTGTGAAGCCGGCCGCCATTCCGATCATTGACCGGCCACCGTTCCGATTTGAAGCCGGCCACCATT
>NZ_KQ414532.1:0-22058 GCF_001263295.1 Agrobacterium sp. SUL3 | reverse complement strand
TTGGCATTGGGTGGTCGGCCAGCAGCACGGTTCGCAGATCGTCTCGGGTTACCGGTTAGCAATGACACGCTGCTTCGAACCGTTCGCCGATATGATCGCCCACCACCACCGCCGCCAAGCGTTATCGGCATTGATGACTGGGCGTGGCGTCGCAATCACCGATATGGCACGATTATCTGCGATCTGGAACGGCGAAAGACGATCGCGTTGTTGCCCGACCGAGAATCCTCGACCGCAAAGGCCTGGCTGGTCGAGCAGCCGCAAATCGAAATCGTCGCAAGAGACCGCGGCGGCGGATATGCACAGGCCGCTGCGCAAGCCCTGCCACGGGCCGAACAGGTCGCCGACCGCTGGCATCTCATGGAAAACGCTAGCCACGCCTTTCTTGACGCCGTTCGCAAGTCGATGCGGCAGGTGCGCATGGCAGTTGGAACAGCAACCGTAAACCCTAAGCTTCTGACTGCCGCCGAGCGTTTGCAATATGAGGGCTATCTACGGCGTGAAGAGACAAACTCTGTCATTCGTGGGCTCGTCGGCGATGGCGTGTCCATCAAGGAAATCGTGCGCAGAACAGGGCATAGTCGTAAGCTCGTTCGCAGTGTCATCCGTGATCAAAGGACCGACATCTTCCGAGTCCGGCAAACTTCGCTCGAACCACACCTCCCGTGGCTCGAAGCGCAATGGGATGCCGGATTACGAAACGGCGCTGAACTTTGGCGGCAGCTTCGGCTGGCTGGTTTTGGCGGCGGTCTCCGCGTCGTCACGGAATGGGCAACACGACGAAGAAGGGCCGAAAAGGCCGAGAACGGGCTCGGCCACGCGCCGGCAGCACGCACCATCGTCCGCCTAATGACCCTTGAGCGCAACAATTTGACCAAGGCGCAAACGATGACGGTCGCTGCGATCGAGGAGCAGCTACCAGACCTTGTCGAGGCAAGAGATGTTGTGGAGAGCTTCCACGAAATGCTGCGGCGCAAGTCTAAAGATGATCTGGACACATGGATCAACCGCGCAGCAGCAAGCTTAATCTCGCCATTCGCGAACGGCGTTATCCGCGACAGAGCAGCGGTTCAAAATGCAATCACTTCAATTTGGTCGAACGGCCAGACAGAGGGCCAGATCACCAAGCTGAAACTCATCAAGCGCCAGATGTACGGGCGCGGGAAACTCGATTTGCTTGAGGCACGTATCGTCGGAGCACCCTGATGTCATCGAAATTGCGTCAGACCCCCGTTACAACGCCGATTGACAATATCGTACTTCAAGAAAAGGACGATCTATAGCCAACTAGCTGCGCAGCAGCGAAACCGTTTCGTGCAGAAAGAGCCGCGCTATCGTTCGGCCTGCTACCTGCCGCTCATGCATCCCTTCAGTTCTGGAAACACGGTACTCAATGCGCTGACCGCTCCATTCTTCAAGATGTACGGCACCCTTCTGCCACGATTCATGCGGGAGGCCATCGTGAAGGCCGATGTCATCGCCATCGAATCCGGAACGGCCATCGTGTTCTTCGACGCGATCCGCAGGGCCAACCCGGGCGCGCGGGTGGTCTACTTCGCTCGCGACCGGCTCGACACCGTGGGGGCGTCGGAATATCTGCAGCGGCTGGAACGGCGAATTGTGCCGCTGTTCGACCGGATCGTCGTTCCCTCGTCCCGCATGGCCGAGGGCTTCCGGGAAGCCGGCAAGGTCGCGATTATTCCGCAAGGCATCGACAAAACAGGTTTCGACTCGTGCAAAGTCTCGCCCTATCCGGTTGGAACCCGCAACGGCGTCGCGGTTGGCAACATGCTGTTCGACAGAAATGCCTTGATGGCCATGGCGACCCATGCACCTGATATGAATTTTCATCTTTTCGGCGAAGGGATTCCGACCGATTTTCCATCCAATGTCCGGGTCTACGGCGAACGCGCCTTCAATGAGATCATTCCCTACATCAAGTTCGCCGATTTCGGGCTCGCTCCCTATCGCCTGAAGGAGCGTGAGCTTTATCTCGTAGAATCGAGCCTGAAGCTTCAACAGTATTCCTGCTGTGAGCTCCCGATCCTCGCTCCTGACCTGATGGCGAATTCGCGCCCGAATATCGTGGGTTACGACCAGCGACACGAAACAGACTGGGCTGGCAAGCTGAACAGAGCGGCAACAATGCTCCACCTTCCCGCTTGGAAGGAGGGTATATTGTCGTGGGATGAAGTCGCCGCGCGGTTCGAAACGGAAGTTGTTGTGTTTCAGCAAGTTTTAAGCGATTTTTCCATCCCGCACTGAGCCATCTATTGCTGTTAAAGATGCTGACGCGCCGAGGTTTTCTCGGTTGGGGGCGGATCGCTTGGAAACGCAAAAGCGGATCAGATCTAAACGAAAATGAACATTTCAAATGGTTAGATAGTTGAATGTGGGGTCAACGGTTTAGATCCTAATCAAGAGCACGAGAAAAAGCAGATTCGCGCTGTCATTCAGAATGTTCCGAAATGCCGCAATCGATACCAGACGCTACCATTTGACGATGGGCTGTGCGTGATCGGTTGGACACCCAGATGAGGTTGATTCGACGAAAAAGCCACCCAGCGACTTTGCCGGGTGGCAGTAGGCTTTTCGCGATGTGAACGGGATCGTAGGCTACCACGCCTGCGCCAATTTCTTTCCAATTGGGAGGGCTGCCCATTTGCCCTTCAGTTAGAACTTCTTCGCAACCGTCAGATAGATGGAGCGGCCGGGTGCGGCCGCAGTGCCACCGACCAGATAGGCGTAGGGTACGTAGTATTGTTCATCGGTCAGGTTCTTCACCATGAGGTTTGCAGAAAAGCCATTCTCGCTTTTGTAGCGGATCCCGGCATCAGCCGTGACGTAGCTTTTCGTTTCGTAGAGATTGTCGAGCGCGAGTGGCGCGCCGGAAGCAGCGTGAAGACCGGCGCCTGCGCTCCAGCCTTTCAGGGCATTGCCTTCATCGAAAGTGTAATCAACCCACAGGCCGCCGGAATGGCGCGGGATGGCATTGATACGGTTTCCGGCCGGCGCTCCTCCAAGAATGTCTTCGATCAGTACGGCGTCGACATAGGCGTAGTTCGCCAGGAGTTTCCAGTGCTCATCGGGTTGCCAGGTGAGTTCCGCATCGAAGCCACGGGCACGTTGCTCGCCGATGGCGAGACTTGTGAGCATCATCGGATCGCTTGGATCGATAACCGGCACGTTTGAGCGGTCAATCTGGAAGATCGCGCCGCTGCCCGAGAGACCATTCCCGAAATCGAACTTCACGCCGGCCTCATATTGCTTCGATGTTTCCGGTACGGCCGGATCCGAACCCGGTTCGACGGAAAGATCATGCTGGGACCGCGCAGGCACGCGCGACAGCGGCGATGCGGGCGGCAGACGCGCCTTCTTCCAGCTGAATGGTGACAGACCCGACGACGATCTCGGGACTGCCGGCTTTCTTGATCGGCGGTTCCGCAACTGGTGGATCGACGATTACCGCTGCGAATTCTACCGCATCTTCCGGCGCAGGCAGAATAAGCTTTCCCTGCCGCGCCATCGTCCGTCAGGTGG
Source organism: Agrobacterium sp. SUL3 (assembly GCF_001263295.1). Lineage (NCBI taxonomy): Bacteria > Pseudomonadati > Pseudomonadota > Alphaproteobacteria > Hyphomicrobiales > Rhizobiaceae > Agrobacterium > Agrobacterium sp. SUL3. The sequence goes on along the minus strand of NZ_KQ414532.1, from coordinate 18,518 downwards.
ACAGTTGGTTCGGCTTCAAGCCATGTCGCTCGGCAAACTCATTCACCATCACTCCGGGCCGAAGGCTTTCCGATACGATCTGCCCCTTGACCTTATCAGGCCAATGTCGGTGGCTCTCACGTCCAGACTTCCTGGTTGTGAGAAACTCCAATGTAGTCTCCATGTAGAAACTCCCGTTGCTTATCCATGGATAAGCCGATCACAGATCAGGGCGGCGAGGACAACGTGGGGCCGGAACACCGGTTACGTTCTTGCGCGAACTCACAATGCCACGTCTCATAAGGCAATGCCTGCCATTACACGTTTTTGATGGTGAGTCATAACGCGTCTTTAGTGTCGTGAGTCATCACCGCATTTCGTGTCGAGCTAAGCAGCCTGCCGTTAAATTTCAGTAGGATTTGATCCGTTTTCCACTTTGCGCCGCCCCACCTAAGCCGAAGTAAAGGGCTGCATTTAAACAGATTTTTCGGGTTGAGCATGGATCACGGCGAAATGAAAAACTGGATCAAGCTCACCCGATAATCAACACCAAATCCTCATGGGCAGTCGACAAACCGGTTTTCCAGTTGGTGCGCCAGGGCCTATTTCGTATCATCCCCGGAGCTTTGACACGCTTTCGCGTAGCGCGGCCTCAAAATCGCCGCTCATCAATTCTGCTGGAAGGACAGACGGGAAACTGCGGTGGACTGCATCGAGGAGCTCAGCGTCCCCGAACGATTGGGACAGTCGTTCGCGGATCACGTTGCCTTGAGGGTCGCTCAGTTCATAACTGGCATGGCCTTTGGCCCAGCGTTCTGCATACACGATCCAGACTGCGAGGGCGAACGCGAAGGGCTGGAAGTCGGTGCGGCGCTCCAGAGCGGCGATGGCGGGGGCGGTCAGCCTTTGCGGCAGCTTCTGGGTGCCATCCATAGCGATCTGTGCAGTCGCATGAGCGATTGCCGGATTGGAGAAGCGTTCCTTCAGCTTCTCGGCATAGGCGTCGAGGTCGATGCCGAGTTGGCCGATCGCGGCGGAAGCTGCCTGCAGATGCCGGCTGACCAGCGTCTTCAGGTTCGGGTCTGCCATTACGTCCCTGACGAAGGGCTTGTCTTCAAGGCAGCCGCAATAGGCGATCAGGGAGTGGGTGCCGTTGAGCATCCACAGCTTCATGCGCTCATAGTCGCGGATATCCGGTACCAATATCGCTCCGGCGGCGTCCCAGGCGGGGCGACCGGCAGAGAAGCTGTCTTCGAGGATCCATTGGCGGAACGGTTCCGTCTCCACTGCGGCCAAGTCCTCGTAGCCGGTGCCGGCGAGGGCGAGTGCGGCAGTGGTTTCGACCGGGACCGGAGTGATCCTGTCGACAACGGTCGAGGGGAAGGCCGCTTCGGTTTCGATCCATCTGGCAAGGGCGGGGCCGTGAACCGCGCGGGAGAATTCGATAAGGCCTTCACGCAATCTGTGTCCGTTATGCGGGAGGTTGTCGCAGCTGATGGTCGTGAATGGGCGGAGGCCGTTTGCGTGACGGCGAGCGAGAGCGGCAGCGATCACGCCGATGACACCATGGGGCGATTCCTGTTCGGAGAGATCGCGGGCAATGTCGGGATGAGCGGCGTCAAGAACCCCATTGCCGGCGAGGCCGTAGCCCTTTTCGGTCACCGTCAGGCTGACGATCCTGCATTCGGGCGAGGCTATGGTCGAGAGAACATCGGCGATGCGTTCCCGTCCCGATATCACCGAGTGGAGGGCTCCGATGACCGTGGCCGTCGTTTCAGTTCCCTTCTCAAGCAGGGTGTAGCGATAGTCCTGCGGCGCAAGCTGGCTGTCTAGTGTCGAGCCACGAAGAGACGCGCCGATCACGCGCCAGTCGCCGCCCGCCGCCGCCAATGCATCCTCGGTATAGGCGAGGAGGTGCGCCCGCGCGAAATTGCCGATCCCGAGATGGACGATGCCATAGCCATGCTCTTCAGGCCTATAGGCGGACCATCGTGCGGTCTTGCCGTCGAGCGGTTTGCGGGTGGCGTTGAGCCTCATCGGGTGCGCTCCCCGGAAAACATCGGATGGGATATGGCGGTCATGATGCCGCGCAGCTCCGCCAGCCCCTTCAGGCGGCCGATGGCCGGATAACCGGGGCGAGTCTGGCGGACATGATCATCGAGAATATTCTGGCCGTGATCAGGCCGAAAAGGGATCTGCCAGTCTTTCCGACCGAGCCCTTTCCGTTCGGCTTCTTCGGCAAGTGCGGCGGCGATCACCACCACCATGTCGGTGTTACCTTCAAGGTGCGCGGCCTCATGGAACGAGCCGCCGATGCGTGCGTCCTCCAGCGCCACATTGCGCAGATGCAGGAAATGCACGCGGCTGCCGAGCCTTTTCATCATGCCGGGGAGGTCGTTGTCCCCGCGGGCGCCGAGCGAGCCGGTGCAGAGCGTGATTCCATTGGCTGGAAGGTCCACCGCATCGATCATGGTGCGATAGTCCGCTTCGGTCGACATGATGCGCGGCAGGCCGAGTAGCGGGAATGGCGGATCATCCGGATGGCAGCACAGGCGCATGCCAAGAGCCTGGGCAACAGGCGCAACCTCGCTGAGGAAGTCCACCAGGTTGGACCGCAGCCTTTCTGCGGATATGCCGCTGTAGAGTCCGAGGTGGCCTTTCACCTCGTCGATGGTCATGTGGATTGCTGCGCCCGGCAGGCCGGAAACGATGTTGCCGACAAGCTTGCGACGGCGCGTTTCATCCATCTCCGAGAACCGGTTCTTTGCCGCCTCGATCAGGTCTGAGGCGAATTCCTCCTTTGCGGCGGGCCGCTGAAGCAGGAAGAGATCGAAGGCGGCAAAGTCCACGGCGTCGAAGCGCATGCAGGTCGCGCCGTTCGGCAGGCGATACTCGAGATCGGTCCTTGTCCAGTCGAGAACCGGCATGAAGTTGTAGCAGATCGTCCGCACGCCGGCCTCAGCCAGATGGGCGAGGCTGGTTTTCCAGTTTTCGATATGCCCGCGCCATGCGCCGGTCTGCCGCTTGATGTCTTCCGAAACCGGCAGGCTTTCCACGACGTCCCAGGTCAAGCCAGAGGGATCGCCATCGCGCATGACGGAGATTTCCTGCAGGCGCCGGGCGATCTCTTCCGGCGACCATATCTCGCCGGGGGCGATATGATGGAGTGCCGTGACGACGCCTTCGACGCCCGCCTGTAGCATGTCATCGATCGAAACCGGATCGGACGGGCCGAACCAACGCCAAGTCTGCCGCATCTTCAGTCCTTTTCCTGATTGTATGAATTGTGTTCGGAGGAGCAAGGGAAAGCGGGAGACTGGGCCTCCGCGCTATTCCTTCATGCCGCTGGCGGCGACGCCCTTGACGAAATTCCGCCGCATCGCGCCGAAGAAGATCACGCTCGGGATGAGCGACAGGGCCGCGGCGGCGCTGAGGCGGCCGAGGTCGACGGTGAAGCCGGTCTGGAACAGGGCAAGGCCTACTTCAAGAACGTATTTGTCACGGGCGGTGTTGACCACCATGGGCCAGGCGAATGTCGTCCATGCCGAGAAAAATGCCAGGACGGCCAGCGTGCCGATCGGGCCGCGCATCAGGGGCAGGACGATGCGGAAGAAGATCCACCATTCGCCGGCTCCGTCCATGCGCGCGGCTTCCATCAGTTCGTCCGGGATCGATGAGATCACATACTGGCGAATGAGGAAGATGCCGAAGCTCATCACCAGATAGCCGGCCAAAAGTCCGCCGATGGAATTCAGCAGTCCAAGCTGGCGCACCCCGAGATAGAGCGGGATCATATAGACTTCGAAGGGCACGATGGCAGTCGCAAGCACGCCGAAGAAGATGATGTTCACGCCGGGAAACCGGAACTTCGCAAGCACGTAGCCCGTGAGCGACGAGGTCAGGACGATGGCGACCGTCGAAATCGCCGCAAAGGCAAGGCTGTTGCCCATCCAGATCAACAACGGCGTTTCGGTCAGCACCGAGGAGAAGTTTTCCAGCGTCGGCCATTGCGGAATGAGCCGCGGTGGCCATGCCAGCAGTTCCGCCGGCGTCTTGAAGGCGTTGGCGGTAAGCATGATCAGCGGAAGGATCATGAGGATGCCGAAGACGGTCAGAACAACGTCCACGGCAAGCTTCGACGGGGAGAAGCGTCGGGCTTCCTTGTGCTTGATGGTGTCGTTCATCGGCGTGCCGCCTTGTCACGGAAGAAAACGAATTGGCCGGCCGTCAGGGCAAGCACGATGGCGAGTAGCACGACGGCTTCTGCGGCGGCATATCCCACGCGGTAATTGCGGAAGCTGTTTTCCAGCATGTCGAGCACAAGAACACGCACGAGCTTGCCGGGCGCGCCCTGCGAGTCCGAGGCAAGGACGAAAGCCTGGCCGTAGATGTTGAAGGCAGCGATCATGGTGACGACCGAGACATAGAGGGTCACGGGCCGAAGCTGGGGTATGGAGATATGGCGGAAGCATTCCCATGCCGTTGCTCCGTCGAGCCGCGCTGCTTCGTAAAGCGAGACGGGGATGTTGCGCAGGCCGATCAGGAAGATCAGGACAGCGTATCCGAGCGCCTGCCATGAACACAGCACGATGATGCAGACAATCGACCAGACCGGATCGAATAACCACGCCTGCGCCGGAACGCCGAACAGGCCGAGAAAGGCGTTCAATGGCCCAAGCTGCGCGTCGAACACCCATTTCCACGCCATGGCGGCAGGAACGAGCGACACGATATGCGGGATGAACACGCTGGTTTCGTAGAAACCCGCAAGCGCGCTACCGAAGCGATATTGAATGAGTGCGGCAATTCCCAATGCAAGCGGGATCGTCAACGCCAGAACGCCGACGGCGATGATCGTCGTGTTGCGCAGGGCTTCGAGAAAAAGCGGATCGCTGGCGAGTTCCTGGAAATTGGCAAGGCCGATGAACGGCTTGTTGCGGGAAATGATATCCCACTTGAACAGGCTGAGCCGGAGCGTCTCGAAGATCGGGACGACCCGGACGAGAACGAACAGCGTCAGCGGCACGGCCAGCGCGCTTATCACGAAGGTCAATTGTTTGTGTCGTTTCATCTGACGGTCCTTTCATCACGGGGACGGATTTACCCGCCCCCCGACGATATGTTTCAGCCTATGGCAGATTATTTGGCCAGCAGGCCTTCCCGTTTCAGAATGGTGTCGATCTCCTTCGCGGCCTCGGCCAGAACGTCATCGATGGCCGCATCATTCGTTGCCAGAGCCGGATTGGTGAAGGCGGCTTCCAGGCGGGCGGCGAAGCGGGTCAGGATTTCGCTTGACGGTGCGATGGGCGGCAGGCTGAAATAGGTGTAATCTTTCGGAGGTGCGGCAAAGGCTTCCAGTACCGGCTTCTTTGCGATGATGGCTGCGTAATCGATATTGTTGCGCGAAGGCAGCCAGCCGACGTTTTCAAGAAGCCATTGGAGGTTTTCCGGGGTGTTGGTCTTTTCCACGAATTCCCAGGCCAGTGCGCTGCGGTTGTTCTCGACGGGCACGAACAGCGATGCCGGCACGACGAGCGAGCCCACGGGCAACGGCGCCGTGGCGTATTTCAGGTCAGGTGCTTTCTTGGCGATGTCGCTGATGACCCAGGACTCGCGGATAAACATTGCGGTCTGTCCGAGTTCGAAAGCCTCGGCATCCGCCTTCATCTGAGGGCTGACCGTTTTCGATACGAAGAGCTGTTCGAGATATTGCTTTAGCGCCTTGCGGCCCGCCTCGCTGGCGATTGCCGCCTTCCAGCCTTCGCCCTGCTTTTCAATGAGCATGCCGCCGAACTGGTGAAGGTTGATCCAGAATTTTTCGCTGATGCCCTGACCGCCACCGGACAGGCGCAGAGACCAGCCGCTCGCCGTCGGATTGCCGGAGGCGTCCCGCTCGGTCAGCTTGGCGGCATAGGCGGCATATTCCTCCATCGTCTTCGGCGGAGCGGAAAGGCCTGCCTTGGTGAATTTATCGGTGTTGTAATATAGGGCTGCCTGCCCATGATAGAGTGGTACGCCATAGATATGTTCGCCATCCGAAACGGCGGCGGAATAGACGGCGTGGAAGTTCTTCGGGTCGTTTACGAAGGTCGCGACGCTTTCCGGAGCCGGCGCCAGCAGACCCGACTGCACGTAGCGCGGGGCCTCCGATTGCATTTCGACGATGTCGGCGGCGGAGCCTGCGGGCAGGGCGAAGGCGAGGCGCTTTTCGTGTTCACGCAGGCTGATGGTCTCGACCTTCAGCTCAAAATCCGGATGCGCGGCTTTTATCTGTTCGGCGACGTGGTTGTAGAAGGGCTCGAGCTCGGGTGATCCGCCCCAGAGCGTGAGGGTCTCCGCCTGTGCCGTGCAGGAAAGACCTGCGAGCAAGGCGGCAACGGGAAGTGTCTTGAAGGACTGCAATGCCATTTCTGTTCTCCTCTTCACGAAATCGACCGTTTTAGTGTTGCTTGTTATTGGTTAGTACTCGCCACCGGAGAGCCTTGCCCCGGTTGCCTTGTCGAACAGGTGCGTGCCCGCGGCCGACAGTTTCACGGACAGGGGGGCGCCGGGTGTGCCTGGCAATCTCTCGCGGAAGACCGCAGTCACTTCCTCGCCGCCAAGTATCAGGGTGGCGTGACTTTCGGCACCGGTAGGCTCGACCGAGACGATGGACGTCTGGACGGCAGCTGGATCGCCGGGCGCACACAGGGCCAGACTTTCGGGCCGGATGCCGAGCAGAACCTCACCGGAGGGGCGCTCGAAGGGAGCCGGAAGTGCGATGTGTGTACCGTCGTGCATGACGAAGCCCGTATCCGTCGAACGGCCATTGATGAAGTTCATGGCCGGGGAGCCGATGAAGCCAGCGACGAACAGGTTGGCGGGGCGGTCGTAAAGCTCCAGCGGGGAGCCAACCTGTTCGATGATGCCGCCCTGCATGACGACGATCCTGTCGGCCATGGTCATGGCTTCCACCTGGTCGTGGGTAACGTAGATCATGGTGTTGCCGAGCCGGCGATGCAGGGACTTGATTTCCGAGCGCATCTTTACGCGTAGCTTGGCGTCCAGATTGGACAATGGTTCGTCGAACAGGAAGACCTTCGGCTTGCGTACGATCGCGCGGCCCATGGCGACGCGCTGGCGCTGGCCGCCGGAGAGCTGCCGGGGGTAGCGTTCGAGATGATCGCTGAGGCCGAGGATTGCGGCTGCGGCTTCTACCTCCTGGCGGATCTTGTCTGTCGGCGCCCGCCGCAACTTCATGGAGAAGGCCATGTTGTCGTAGACAGTCATATGCGGATAGAGCGCATAGTTCTGGAAGACCATCGCGATATCGCGGTCTTTCGACTCTATATTGTTGATGACGCGGCCATCGATGTGGATTTCGCCGTCCGATACATCCTCAAGCCCGGCGATCATGCGCAGGAGCGTTGACTTGCCACAGCCGGACGGGCCGACGAGGACGACGAACTCTCCATCTTCCATCGCAACAGTCAGCTCTCGCAATGCGTGGAAGTCGCCGTAATGTTTGTGCAGTTTGCGGATTTCCACCCGTGCCATCTTGTTTCCCCGTTATGCTTGGTGAGAGGCGGCGTGTTCCACCCCCGATATTGGTTCGCACAGGCGCAGGCCTGTTTCGCCCGGCTGCCAGCGGAAGGCGATGAAATCCGCAGCGGCACCTTCGTCGAGGCCGGTGTGCAGACCGAGTGCCCTGGCCGGGTTGATCGCGCCCATGGTGATCGCATCGGCAAGGCCGAAGCTTTCGAGACCGGCGACCAGTGCAATCCCGTCCGCGAGTGGCTTCACGGCACCTGCGAGCAGGTTCGTTCCTGCCATGGACAGACGTCCGTCGGCAGAGAGTTCCACGTCACCGCCGACAGGCTGGCGGCAACGGCCCGGCGGCATGCCTGCGAGAGCGACCATGTCGCTGACGAGGATCGACCGTTGCACTCCCTTCGCTCGCAACATTGCCGTCAGTGTCTCCCGGTCGAGATGATGGCCGTCGGCTATGAACATTGCCTGCAGCCCGGAATTGGCGAGCTGCGCCCATATCAGGTTCGGATGACGGGGCAATGTTTGCGACACGCCGTTTCCGAGGTGGGTGCTGAAGCCGGCGCCTGCCTCAGACGCCATGGCGATGTCGGCACTCGCCGCAGCGGAGTGCCCGATGGAAACGAGGCAGCCGGAGTGCCTGACATGCCGGATGAATGCCTGGCCATCCGGGGCTTTCGGGCAGAGCGTGACCAGACGTACCAGTCCGCCGGCGGCCTTTTGCCACTGGTCGAATTCTTCGGCAGATGGGGCGCGGACGTGTTCCCGCGGATGCGCACCTCGTGCGCCGTCATCCGGTGAAATGAAGGGCCCCTCGACGTGGATGCCGGGGATCATCGCGGCAAGCCAATCATGTCGGGCGCGGGCTGAGGCGATGACCGAAAGCGCGTGGCAGATCGCTTCCCGCGAAGCCGTAATCAGCGTCGGCAGAAAGGCCCTGACACCCTGCTGGCGCATTCCGCCGGCGATGGCGCAGACCGTCTCTTCATCGATGTCGGCGCGATTGAAGTCGTGCCCACTCCAGCCGTTGACCTGCAGGTCAACGAAGCCGGGCGCCAGCCAGGGGAGGTCTTCACCGGTGTATTTCTCGATATGCCGGACGGCGGCGATCCTGCCTTTCTCCACGGCAAGGCCGATAATGCGTCCGCTGATGGCGTTGCGGCCGATGATCATGCAGCGCTCCTGAAAATGTCCGGTGTCGAAGCGTCATCGAGATAAAGCCGCGCCTGATCGTGCGTGCGCAGGATGGTTGCCGGGCTATCCTCGGCCACTGCTCCCGTCAGCATGCGGGTGATGGCGTTCTTCTTGAGGGCCCCGGGCACGACGCAGATCATGTTGCCGGCGGCCAGCAGCGCCGGGATGGTGACGGTGACGGCCTGCTGCGGTACGTCGGAGAGTTGGGCAAAGCATTCATCTTCAACCTGCTGGACGCGGCAGTCCTGCGCGAGCGTGACGATCTTCACGGTTTCCTTCTCCTCGAAGCGCGCATCCGGCGGATCGTTGAAGGCCAGATGGCCGTTTACGCCGACGCCAAGGCATACGAGATCAAGAGGCTCTTCCACAAGGCGGCGGGCATAGTCCGCAGCACAAGCTTCCGGCGAGGGGAAGCGATGCGGCTCGATGCGGTGCACCCGCCCGAACGGCAGGAGCGTGAAAAGATGCCGGTCCAGCCAGTTGGCGAAGCGTGCCTCATGGCCGGCGTCCAGCCCGATATACTCATCCATATGAAAAGCGGTTATGCGGCTCCAGTCGATGCCGTTTTCGAGACGGAGGAGGGCAAGGGTGTCCTGCTGGCTCGGGGCAGCCGCGAACATGACGGACACGTGTTCCTTCTCAGCCAGCAGGCTGCGCAGCGTCGCGGCAAGATCGAGATTTGCCATTTCGGCCATGTCGTTGCGCGACGAACCGCTGCGAACAACGAGATGGTCGACCTGCCATGAAAGCGACATTTGTGAGCTCCTTCTGTGTTGCTGCAAACAAAATGCAACCGATTGCATTAGTCAATAGGCATTTTTTGTTAAACGCATCGCGATGCATTGCGAAATTTCCCATTATTTACGGGCAATCAATAATTTGTCTGTTGCGGCACTTGCAATTTTTTATGAAATCGGTTGCATAAAGGCAATCTGTAACGCACGCGCTCAGAAAGGAGACGGACGTGTCGGCAATCAAAGTCGGACTGGTCGGGCCGGGAACAATCGGCAGGGTTCATCGGGATGCGATCGCAGCCGTTGAAGGGGTGTCTCTGGTGGCAATCGCCGGAGGTACAGTGGAGGAACTGGAGCTTTTCGGAGCGCCTTCCGAAGTGCATCTCTTCCCTGATGCGGCATCGATGATCGAGCACGCCAATCTCGACGCGGTGGTGATAGCCACCCCGAGCGGAACCCATTATGCGCCGGCGCGAGCCGCGCTCGACAAGGGTCTGCATGTGGTCGTAGAGAAGCCGTTGGCCGTTGATCTGGATGAGGCGATCGATCTCTATCGACGGTCAAAGTCGGTCGGTCTTGTCTGCGCGACCATGTCCCAGAGACGGCTGGAGGCGCAGCATCAGGATATCTACCGCCGTCTGCAAGTCGGCGAACTTGGTCGCCCCGTCGCCATCGAAGGGCAGGTCTATTGGCATCGCTCCGACGCCTATTACGACGAGAAGCCCTGGCGGAAACTCGATGTGCAGGGCGGTGGTTCGCTCTTCAATCAGGGCATTCACACGCTCGATCTCATGCTTTGGTTCTTCGGTCCTGTCGCCAGTGTTATGGCGGAGGCGACGAATATCGCTGGGCGCGAGGGTGGGAGCGAAGATCTTTGCCAGGCACTCCTGACGTTCGAGAACGGCGCACGCGGGATCGTGGTCACCAGCACCGCAACGCCGCCGGGCCGGCCTGCTTCGCTGATGCTGTTCACGGATCAGGGGCATACGGCGATCAATCATACGGACGTCGTCGAGTGGACATTCCCCGACCAGCCCCGGCCGGCCGCAGCCGACGCCTCGATCAAGAGCGGTGCGGGCAGCCAGGTCAGCATCGGTATCCGTGGCCATGTCGATCAGTGGCTCGATATCCGGGATGCGATTGTCACCGGACGGCCGGCAGACATCACCTTCCGTGACGGCCTTGAGGCGGTTCGCGTCATCACCGCCATCTATCGTTCGGCCGAGACCGGGCGTCGTATTGCCATGAGCGAAGTGGGAGACGCTTGATGTCCGTCAAGAAGCTTGCCATCCTCGGCGCCGCCCACGGACATGTCAGCTATGTCACCGACGGTCTCGCCGGACGGTCGGATGTGGAACTGGTTGCGCTCGTCGATCACGACGAAGCGCGCCGTCGGAGTTTCGCGGAAAAGCTCGGGGTTCCCGGCTATGCGGATCTCGATGCGCTGCTTGCGCGGCATGAAATCGATGGCGCGGCCGTGGTCGCCGAGCCGGGATTGCGCGCCGGACTGATCGAAGCATGCCTCGAACGGGACATCTTCGTCATCGCTGACAAGCCTCTGGCCCTGACAGTGGAAGAGGTGGAGCGGATCGGCAAGGCCGATGGCGGCCACAACCGCGTCGCGCTGATGCTGGAAAAGCGCTTTTATCCGGTGACGAGAAAGGCGCGCGAACTCTTTCTGAACGGAGAGATTGGCGACCTCGTGGCGGTGACCGCGACGGGTCCCCATAAGCTCCTGCCGTCGGCGAGGCCGGCGTGGTTCTTCGATACCGCTCTCTACGGAACCATCGTGAACGATCTGGCGGTCCACGACATCGATCTCGTCCTGTGGCTGACCGGGGCCTCTTCAGGCCGAATCAGCGGCTGGAAAAGCCCGCGCCATCCCGAGGGGCATCAGTCCTTTTCTCTGGCCGGGCGTGCGCTTCTGACCCTCGATACCGGCCTGCAGGCGGCAATCGACATGGACTGGAGGCAGCCGGAGGCCGCAATCAGGCATGGCGACTACGCAATGCGTCTTGTCGGAACCCGGGGACGCATGGATATTCTGTTCGGCGAGGGCCGCCTTCTGGTGGAAACCGATGAACGTTGCCTTTGGGAGCCGGAACTGCCGTCGCCCATCGGGCCGGCGCAGGACGCTCTCGATGCTTTGACGGGGGTAGCGCTTTTGCAGGTATCGACAAAAGAGGCGCTTCTGGCCAGCCGTATCGCGGCGCTGGCCGCTCTCAGCGCTGAAAACGGGGGACAGGACTATCTCTGGTAAGAATGAACAGAAGTCGAAGGAGCGCGTGAAACCGACGCTGGAGGAGATTGCTCTTAGGGCCAACACCTCCCGCTCGACGGTATCGCGCGCCTTTAGTCGCCCGGACCTGCTCAATCCGAAGACGGTGGAGCAGATCCTCGCGATTGCGGAAGAGATAGGTTATCGACCGAACAACATGGCCCGGGCGCTCTCAACTGGGAGAACAGGCAATATCGGGCTGCTTGTGCCTGATATTGCCAACCCGTTCTTTCCACCGCTCATCAAGGCCATTCAGCAGAATGCGGATGCTCATGACCTCTGCCTGTTCCTAGGCTCGTCGGGAGAAAGCGCTGCACGGGAAAATACGCTTTTCCAGCGTCTGGCCAGCCAGACGGATGGTATCATCTTGGCGTCGACCCGGCTCAGTGAGGCGCAGGTGAGGGCGCATGCCAAAAGGCACCCTATCACGCTGATCAATCGCGACATCGTGGGATTGCCACGCGTATTGATCGACACGCAGGCGGCCGTGACGGATGCCATCGGATTCCTGATCGAGAGCGGCCATCGCGATATCGCCTATCTCTCGGGTCCGAAGGAATCCTGGTCGAACCAGCAGCGCCTCGAGGCGGCGGGAGCAGCGTGCCGGCGTGCCGACGTCCGGTTCGAGGTGATCCAGCTATCGGAACCCAGTTTCGAAGGCGGTGAAAAGGCTGCCGAAGAGGCCGTCGCCGCAGACGTGACCGCGATCCTTGCGTTTGATGACCTGACGGCTCAGGGAGCACACGCCCGACTTTCGGCCATGGGAATCGTCGTTCCCCGGGAGATGAGCCTTATCGGTTGCGACGATGCGCTACCCGCTATGACCTATCCCGCACTCTCCACGCTCAGCGGGCTTTCCCTGGAGGCGGGGAGGCATGCCCTCAAGTTGCTCCAAGACGCTATTGAGCATAGGGAAAGTGTTCAGGACATGAAGGTTGTTTTGGGTGCACGCTTCGTTCGTCGCGATACCACAGGTTCGGCGCCGTCGAGATCTCGTCGTTAACTTCTCGCTCCGGCTAAATCAGGGCCAAACGGTAGGCCTTAGCAGAGATCGTTTGAGGGCGTCGTCACGTTGTCCGGGGCTTAACGCTTGACCAGTAATTGGACGCGATGAGCGCGCCGACCATCAGCTACAAGAACCACCGCTTCCCACCGCAGATCATCGCCCATGCGGTCTGGCTGTATTTCCGGTTTCCGTTAAGCCTGCGCTTGGTGGAAGAAATGCTGCTGGAGCGCGGCATCGTCGTGTCCTACGAAACGATCCGGCGCTGGGGCCGCAAATTCGGTGCGGCCTACGCAAAGCGACTGCGCAGAAAAACGCCGTCGAGAAAGGATATCTGGGATCTGGACGAGGTGGTCGTGACGATCGGCGGTCGAAAGCATTGGCTTTGGCGAGCCGTCGATCAGGACGGATATGTTCTCGACGAAATCGTGCAGGTGTTGGTATCCCCTCACCAACCACGATCCGGCGCGTGCGACAGAAACTGAACCTGTCGCAGCGGGAGGCAGGAGGCATACTCAAGGTCGATGAGAAGGCCTTCGACAAATACGAACGCGGACTGGTCGAGCCGAGCGGGCCGACCAGCCAGTTGCTACGCCTCCTTGACCGTCACCCGGAATTGGTTGACGAATTGCGTCGTACATCCTTAGTGGTATGAGCATTTCACTGAATGGCGCTGTTGCATTTATTAATATTCGCCCCGTCGCTTGGGGGGGTGTATTAGAAACATCGATATCGCAAATTCATCCGCATCAACGCACCTGGTAAAAAGCGGGCCAAATTTATCATGTTAACAACTATTGAAAAACTGCTCAAGCGGCTGGAGGATCTGGAGACGCAAATGACGATTGCTTGCGATCTGAAGGTGTCTTCCGAGGCTCGCCAACATCTATTGAATGAGCTGATGGAACAGCATCGCTTGATTGCTCAAGAGATCATGGAGCTGAGGCTGCGGGAAAAGATGGACGGAAGTGAATGACTGGCCAGACGCGTCATCGGCAAGTCTCCTTATCCGCGAACAGGCGATCGGTGAACTGCCACGGTCCAGGAGACGAGCAGAATCTGATACCAGTATAAATGCTGGCATCATATTGAGCGGTCTTTCCCCACACATTAACCTCATAATGCGGATCGTGTGTCCGCGAGTGGTGTAGCCGGATTCATCGCCATCGGCGGTTTCCGGTAGGGCCGGCGTGAAGAGCAGCGATTCAAGGGAGCAAAGTAATTATGTCGCGGGCCTCGCCCGCACCAGCAACCGTATTACTTGCGCTCGGGGGGGCGGGCGGCTGGCGTTGTGGTCTCGCGCCGTGACAAACTCCTAGTTTATTACCGCCTGGCAATGCCAAAAATCATCGATCTTCTGGACGAGGTCGCACGCTTCCTGAAGAGCAATCCTTCCCCCGCATAAAAGCAACTGCTGTTCCACCCCCACGTTGTCCACTGCCGTCTCATCTGCGATCGAGTTTTCATGGAAAAGTGACAAGGAGTTTCTCCATGGAGACTACGTTGGAGGTTGTCACGACGCGGCCTGGCCGACGAGAGATACATCGGCAATGGCCGGATGAGATAAAGGCGCGGATCGTATAAGAAAGCTTGCGGCCGGGTGTGATGGTGAATGAGGTCGCGGCCCGTCACGGGCCGAAGGCCAATCATCTGTGGATCTGAACACCGGCACGACAGGGCAAGCTGGTTTTGCCTGAGCCAGAGGGTGCAATTGAATTCGCGACCATGGTCGTGGAGACGTCCGCACCGTAGCCGTTCGCCGCCAAACAGATGTCTCAGGCCGAGATTATCGTTGGCGCTGTTAAGATCCGTCTTGAGGAAGGAGCGTCTGCAGCCCGGATCGCGCGTGCACTGGCGGCGATGATATGATCTTCCCCTCGAACCGACTGCGGATCATGGTGCGACCAAACCGGTAGACTTCCGTAAAGGGCATGATGGATTAGCAGCTCTTGTGAAGAAGGAGCTGCACAAGGACCCGTTTGCGGGAACAGTATTCGTGTCCAGGTCTCGCAAAACAGACCGGCTGAAGCTGATCTACTGGGATGGCACTGGTATCGTGCTGGCCTACAAGCGGTTGGAAGAGCACAGCTTTACTTGGCCCGGCATCAAAAACGGACTGATGAACTGACCCATGCTCAGTTCGAAGTTAAACAGTTCTGTCGTAGCTTGTTTTCGCAATTAAACCTCGCGCCGCCTTCATTCCACAATACGCTGAGAGCCTCTTTCTGAACCGCAGCGGGTTTGCCAGATCAACCGGCAGAGTTATCAACTGACAGAATTGGGAGAGCGTCTCAGCAGCACGGCCAATTCCGCCTTGGGCAGGGCCCCAGAAAAATAAAACCCCTGAATCAGATCGCATCCCTGCTTTGTAAGAAAGTCCAGTTGCTCTCGGGTTTCCACACCCTCCACCACCACCTTGAACGACATACCTTTCGCAAGCGATATGATGGCAGATGTCAAGCTGCACTGTCTGGCGTCGGTTGGAATATCAGTGATAAAGCCACGATCGATCTTGATACAGCTGCATGGCAATTCCGCCAGATAGGACAGACACGAATACCCTGTCCCAAAATCGTCGATCGCGATCCCTACGCCCATTTCCCTCAACTCGTTCAGGAGAGGCAAGACTTCGTTTTCGCGCTGGATGTAAGTTGACTCCGTTATTTCGATCTCAAGCTGTCTCGCAGGAAATCCAGTTTCTGACAGAAGTCTCCTCAGGAATGGTATGAAGCGACCAAATCGCAACTGGCTGGCCGATATATTCACGGATAGCGTGACCGGGAGATAGCCAGCCTGAAGCCATTCCTGCCCGTCGCGGCATGCCCTTTCAAGAACATATTCGCCCAAGGCCTCAATGAGACCAGTTTCCTCCACAACCGGGATAAAATCGGCCGGAGAAACAATACCAAGTTCCGGATCCGACCACCTTACGAGTGCTTCAACGCCATGCAGTTCATGGCCAACAGCCGTAAATTGCGGCTGATAATAGACATCGAGTTCGCCGTTGGCGATCGCGTTTTTCAGCTTTAGCCCCAGCTTCACCCGCTTCTGGCTCTGCGTGGTCAGCCGGTCTTCATAAACACCGACTGACCCACGTCTGGAACGTTTCGCCTCGTATAGAGCTGCGTCGGCCCCAAGAAGGGCATCATGATCTCCGGGACGAAGGTGATAGCTCACGCCAATTGTTGCGGAGGAAAACACTTCCAGATCATCGCGGATGTGAACAGTCTGGCCGAAGCAAGATTGGATTTTCTCGATGATGCCTTCGATAAAGCTGTGATCGCCAGACTGAATGAGAAAGGCGAACTCATCACTCCCGAGGCGACAGAGGACATCGCCCGAAGCTAAATAGTTTTTGCGGAGATTGTCGAGTCGTTCGGCAATCAATTGGAGCACGCGATCACCGACACCGTGACCGTAGCTGTCATTCACGTCCCCAAAATAATCGAGATCGACTATGATCAATGCATGCGGAACATTCTGGAAACCAGCGCGGCTTTTATCAAGAGTGCGGCGGTTCGGTAAGCCGGTCAGATGATCGTGCGATGCGAGGTATTCGAGTTTTGCCTGCGCCGTCTTTTGTTCTGTAATGTCCGTCACTGAATAAACAAAGGTGTCGCCGCCGCTCGCGTCCTCGCCGGCAGGGGTAATAGAAAGTATGCCAGGCCGATGCCTGTCCGCTCCAAACATGACCTCCCGACGCCATTGCCCAGCCGCGCCGTGCGGCCGCGAAACGGGCGCCCCGTCGATCCAGAATGATTTGTTGATATCTGTATCGTGCCGATCGGTGTGATCGTAATTTATACCCAGCATCGCCCGAAAAGCCGCATTTGCTTTCAGCACCTGGCCGAGATGATTGACGATGGCAAGACCTTCGGTCGAATTCCTGAATACGATATCCCCACGCCGAAGGTCCTGATCCTTTATGGTCATCTCTTTGATCAGATCAGCGCTGCTGGAAGCCAGCAGATGCCATCGAACGGTATCTGTTTCCAGATAATGGATAAATGCCTGCCGCTTCCACAGCACAAACAAGGCCAGCGACATACCATAGGCAACTGCGATAAGGATCTTTCCCGCCAGTCCGCCAATGACGGTCGCAACGATCTGCGCGTTGATACCAAATGCGATGAAAGGAAAGGCAATGCCATCAAGCACGAGAACGAGCACGAAAGAAAGAATGTAGATGGCCGCCGTGATGAAAAGCGAGGGTTGCTTTTTTTTAACGGCCTCGAAAATGAAAAGCAGAAACAGGAGCTCAGAGATGATCAGAACACCTCCAAGCGCAATCAGCGGCGTGGATGTTTCAAATAATCCTGGTGGAACCGCATGTGGATTGATCACACCGTCCGTTTCCAGAATCGAATGCGTCAGGGCGGACAAAACGATTTTGAAGATATCGACCAGAACCACAAGCCGAACCAGATGCCTGAGGATAAAGGCGTCTCTTTCAACCCAAACGAACATCACCGACGTCATCATGAAGGCGCCGTAACACAGGTTGCCACCGGAGACGACGACACCATCGGTGATGGGCAGGGAATAGACATTCCCCATGAAACCGCCGATCAGCAGAATGAGCGCGATGTAGGTATAAAAATGGGTGCGCCGGCTTGGTGCCGGGAGCATCGTAAAATAAAGGGGGAATAAAGAGAAGGCGATGAATTGCGCGATTAGCAAAAGAGCCATTGTGATCAATCCGCCGAGTTTCCATCAAAATGCCCGTAGAATATCTCACATTGCAGCATGGGTTGCTCGACAAAATCACGTTTCTCAGAACTGGCAGAAGCCCATTCGGGTTCTCCGGTTCGAATATTCAGTGCCTTTTCAAATATCAACTTCGATCGATAGGCGTTGAATGGCACAGGTTGGCCCTTATGGGCTGCGCGTCTGATTTTCGCGCAAAGATAGTCAATTGCAGCTTTAAGTTCTTCATCCCGAATATTCGGGTTGCGAGCTAGCGCATGTTCGGCAGGCATCATGCCCTCCACAATTCCAGTGCAACCGAATGATATTGTAAAGACAAGCGGTTAAAAGGCGCTGAAGCGGTGTAGCGAGTTGTTGCGACGGTTCTCCGTCATGTGTGCCAAATTCGATCACGCGGCTTGGAATGTGGCTGGTAGAGCCGAGAATGCCACATCCCACACGCGGTACATTTGCCACCTCGACAAATCCATTCACTGCTCTGTCTCGCCTTTTCGAGTTGACTGTCAAGTCTTGAGCGACTTGTCTCTAGCAGCCCGTCTCAGGCAAGATAAAACGAGTTGCTCTTGTCGCAAAATTAAACTCAGGCTTTTGCGCCTCAGTTTTGCAACTCGCTTTCTCAACCGTTGTTCAGGCGGCGATTTTTGCAGAAAACTATCCGATTGTGCAGATCGAGGTCTCGGGAGATGAATTCTCTGCCGTAACATCTTCGGAAGAATGCGCTGAATGAGGCTTGACCAGTTGCGTAGCCTTATCAGGCGAAGCAGGTGGTCATAGCCGGGCAATAGGTATCACAGTGGTCTTGCGAAGCCACACTGCAAGGAGACCGGCTATGACCGACAACAACATTACCGCATCCGCTCCCGTTCTGGAAGCGATCGATATTTCTAAGGAACGCCACGAAGTGCTGATCGAAGCGCCGGACAGAATCCGTGGCCGCCGAGTAAGCGTTCTCAACAATCTCGATGAGTTTGATCGCCTGATCAGCCTATTGCGCAGTTATCAGCGCCCTGTCCGCGTCGGGCGTTGTCACGTTGTTCGTGGCTTAACGGTTGACGGATAACCGGACGTGATGAGCACGCCGACCATCAGCTACAAG
>NZ_KQ414531.1:0-22240 GCF_001263295.1 Agrobacterium sp. SUL3 | reverse complement strand
TGCGAAAACTCATCACGATCCTCAACGCTATCGCTCGATCAGACCCTGCTTTCCAGCAATAACTCCACGGTTGCTTGACCCGAGGATCCATCGCCTCAACCACCTGTGGATCCTCGGGTCAAGCCCGAGGATGACGGATGTCAGACCGGTAAACTCCATCGAACCGCAACGTGGTCGCGCAACTCACACCGTAAAAATCTTCTCGCGCAGCAATTCCCAGGTCTCCTGATCTGGAGCCAGCAGCAGCCCGCCATCCACATGGCGCGGCAGATAGGGCGAACCATCGAGACGGGCGGCGTAGGCGCCCGATTCCTGCGAGATCAACGTCCCAGCCAGATGGTCCCAGGGCATAAGCTTGTTATACATCAGGAAATGCATGTGGCCGCCGCAGAACAGGCGGTATTCGTGCGCGGCGCAGCGATAGCTGGTGAACAGCCGCACATCCGCAAGGTTCATGAGAATTTTGCGCCGGGTCTCCACGTCAAAATATCCGGTATTGGCGATGCCGACCATCTGCGACAGGTGGGGCGCCGTCACGACCGACATCTGCGTCTGCGAACCATCTGCCCCACAAAGCCACGCGCCGGAACCCTTTTCGGCAATCGCCCAGTCATTGCCCATTGGATCGAAGATCAGGCCGGCCACTGTTTCACCCTTGGAAATGACGCTCATCATCACGCCGAACAGCGGCAGGCCGGACGCGAAATTATAGGTGCCGTCGATCGGATCGACCACCACGGCAAGATCGGCATCGGCAAGCTTGCCGAGCAGCGAAGCATCAGCCGCCACAGCCTCTTCGCCGATGAACAGCGCATCAGGCATGATGTCCTGCACGCGGGCGCGGATCAGCCGCTCGGCGGCCTCGTCAGCCTCAGTGACGAGATCGATCGCCTCGGACTTTATCCTGACGTCGCCATCGCCCAGATTGCGGAACCGCGGCAGGATTTCCACCGCCGCCGCCTCCTGAAGCGCGTTGGCAAGAGAGGCGATGTCGAGTTCGAGAGCCATGGGCGATATCCTTCCTTGTGATGTACCTGCTATAAGGCGACGATTTCCCGTCGCAGCATCTTCCAGCTTTCCTTGTCGGGAGCCGACAGGATGCCGCCCGCCGTCTGTCCCGGCCGGTAGGGCGTATTGTCGAAACGGGCCGTGTAACCACCCGCTTCCTGATGAACGAGCACACCGGCAAGATGATCCCACGGCATCAGCTTTTCATGGCCGATGAAATGCAGCTTGCCGGCCGAAGCAAGCCAATATTCATGGGCAGAACAATTCAGCGAAAATGCCATCTTGATCTTCGCCATATTGGCGGCGATGACAGGACGGCGATCCTCGTGGCTGTGACCCCAGGAAAAAATGCCAACCATCTCGGATAGCGGCGCGGGATCCGCGACCCTGAGCTTGGCCTGCGAGCCGTTTTTGCGGTGGAGATAAGCGCCCTCGCCTTTCAGCGCAACAATGGTATCGCCCATGACGGGATCATGGATGAAGCCCGCCACCGTCTCACCCTTGACGGTGACTGCAAGCAGCGTGCCGAAAGCGGGAAAGCCGGAAGCATAATTGAACGTGCCATCGATGGGATCGATCACGAAGGCAAGCGGCGCATCGGCAAGGGCGGGAATGACTGATGGGTCCGCCTCATACGTTTCTTCGCCGACGATGTGGGCCTTCGGAAACCGCTGTAATAAAGCAGCAGTAATCGCCTTTTCCGCCAGAATATCGGCCTCGGTGACAAGGTCGACGGCGGATGTCTTTTCGGAGATCGCGCCTGCGCTCAAATTGCGGAAGCGGGGCAGAATTTCCTGTGCGCCGGCAGCGGCGACGGTGGAAACGAGGAAGTCGATATCTTTATCGGAAAGGCTCATGGCGCGGGGCACTTCTTCATCAGGGAGGGCTGGCCTCCCTACGCTCTTCAGGTGACGCCCCGGTGACAGCAAGCGCCGAAAAATCAAAAAGCTTGGGATCAAGCAGATGCGACGGATTAACATGGGCAAGCGCCCGCAGCATCACGTCCTTGCGGCCCGGCATGCGCCTTTCGATGTCGGCCAACATCTCTTTCATGGCATTGCGCTGAAGCCCGTCCTGAGAGCCGCAGAGGTCGCAGGGAATGATTGGGAATTCCATCGCCGCCGCAAATTTCGCCATATCATCCTCGGCGCAATAGGCAAGCGGGCGCATGACCATCAGGTCGCCCTCGTCATTCATCAGCTTCGCCGGCATGCCGGCAAGACGACCGCCATGGAAGAAGTTCATGAAAAAGGTCTCGAGAATATCCTCGCGGTGGTGACCGAGCAGCAGCGCATCACAGCCCTCCTCCCGCGCGATGCGGTAGAGATTGCCGCGCCTGAGCCGCGAACAGAGCGAACAGTAGGTGCCGCCGGAAGGCACCTTTTCTTTCACCACCGAATAGGTATCGCGATATTCGATGCGATGGGCAACGCCGATCTTCGCCAGATACTCCGGCAGCACATGCTTCGGAAAATTCGGCTGGCCCTGATCGAGATTGCAGGCCACCAGCTCCACTGGCAAAAGGCCGCGCCATTTGAGATCAAGCAGCAGCGCGAGCAGCCCATAGCTGTCCTTGCCGCCGGAAAGGCCGACCAGCCAGCGCTTCTGACCGTTCAGCATGCCGAAATCTTCAAACGCCTGGCGCACATTGCGCAGCAGCCGCTTGCGCAGCTTGTTGAACGAGACCGAACGTGGCGCGTTGTCGAACAGGGGATGCGAGCCGCCGTTTTCCTCGGACGCGTCCTGATCCGCCCCAATCTGGTCGGCGCCAACCTGATCTACAAAGTCATCGATCTTGGTGAGAATGTTCATCATCAGCTCGCTCCGGCACGACTGCCGTTCTTAGTGCAGGCAATGCCCCCATCTGCCGGCAATATCAAGCCCCGAATACCGACCAGCCGGTTTTCGTCGCCAGCAATTCCAGCGCCTGTGACCCGAGCGCCGAATTGCCGACCTTGTTGAGACCCGGCGACCAGACCGCAATCGAAGCATTGCCAGGCGCCACCGCCATGATGCCGCCGCCGACGCCGCTCTTGCCCGGCAGGCCGACATGATAAGCGAAATCGCCCGATCCGTCATAATGGCCACAGGTCAGCATCAGCGCATTGATGCGCCGTGCGCGGCGGTCGGAGACCACGGTGTGACCCGTCAGCGGGTTGCGGCCGCGATTGGCAAGGAACAGCCCGGCGCGCGAAAGCTGCGCGCAGGTCATCGAGAGTGCGCACTGATGGAAATAAACGCCGAGCGTATGTTCCACCGGGTGGTGCAGATTGCCGAAGGAGCGCATGAAATTGGCGAGTGCGAAATTGCGGAAACCCGTCGCCTGCTCGGATTTCGCCACCGTGTCGTCGATGCTGATCGTATCATCATCCGCGAGATAGCGCACGAAGCGCAGAAGCTCACCGATTGCCTCACGCGGCTGGTGGCCGGAAAGAACGATATCGGTCACCACGATCGCGCCGGCATTCACGAAGGGATTGCGCGGAATACCGTGCTCATGTTCCAGCTGGACGATGGAGTTGAAGGAAGAGCCTGAAGGTTCGCGCCCCACCCGGTTCCACACCGTCTCACCGGCCTTGCCGAGCGCCAGCGTCAGCATGAAGACCTTGGAGATGCTCTGGATCGAAAACGGCGTGAGCGCATTGCCGGCCGTATAGGTGGTTCCATCGACGGTGGTGATGGCAATGCCGAACTGGTTGGGATCGACCTTGGCGAGTTCGGGAATGTAATCCGCAACCTTCCCCTCACCCAGCCGCGGCAGCATGCTGTCGTAAATGGAATCGACGATCGCCTGAATATCCTGCATGCAAAGCCTTCCCCAGCAAACAAAAAAGCCGCCCCGAGGGGCGGCTTTCTCAATACTGAAACGCGTCGATTAACGCGAGTAGAATTCGACGACCAGATGCGGTTCCATGACGACCGGGTACGGAACGTCGGAAAGCGACGGAACGCGTGCGTAGGTCGCAACCATCTTGTTGTGGTCGACTTCGATGTAATCAGGAACGTCACGCTCAGCGAGCTGAACGGCTTCGAGAACCGTAACCAGCTGCTTGGACTTCTGACGAACTTCGATAACGTCGCCAGCCTTGCAACGGTAAGAACCGATGTTGACGCGAACGCCGTTAACCGTGACGTGGCCATGGTTGATGAACTGGCGCGATGCGAAAACGGTCGGAACGAACTTGGCGCGGTAGACGATGGCGTCCAGACGCGACTCGAGCAGGCCGATCAGGTTTTCAGAAGTATCGCCCTTGCGACGGTTTGCTTCGTCGAAAGTGGCGCGGAACTGCTTTTCGCGCAGTTCGCCGTAGTAGCCCTTGAGCTTCTGCTTGGCGCGCAGCTGCGTGCCGAAGTCGCTCATCTTGCCCTTGCGGCGCTGGCCGTGCTGGCCCGGGCCGTATTCGCGGCGGTTTACCGGGGACTTCGGACGACCCCAGATGTTTTCGCCCATGCGGCGGTCGATTTTGTACTTGGCCGATTCGCGCTTGCTCATCGTATTTCCTTCTCAAAAGGTTATGCCGGTCTGTTACCAAACCGGTTTAAGGAAACACGCCCTCCTCTGAAGCCCGTTTCAGGGCCTCTGACAGGCTTCTCACATGCAAATGGAGAAACCACGGGACATGTCGGTGATATTGACCGCCGAACGTCAGCCTTTAAACTGCAAGGCAGTCAACAAAACACACCGGACATCACTGCCCGGCGTTGGGGCGGCTTCTATAGTCGTTTTACAAATTTGTCAAACAGCGCCTGCCGATTTTTTTTACGAGCTTGCCCTTGAAAACATCGAGGGGCCACCCATTTACCGATCGTGATCAGAACTCGGGCCCCTCTGACGTGTTACCGGACAACACGTGATGTCGAGTTTCTTTAGGTTGGGGCCCACGTATATTCTTGACACACGTTCCCCATCCGCAAAGCCAACCTCGTCCGGCTAAAGGTTGACTGATGGAGTTTCTCCTCAACGATTTTCTCGGTACCCCCACATGGATGTGGGCGGTCTTCATTTCTCTTGTCCTTGGCCTCTTGGCGCTCGATCTGGGCGTGCTGCACAAGAATTCCAAGGAAATCGGCATTCGCGAAAGCCTGCTGATGTCAGGCTTCTACATCGCCATCGGCTTGGCCTTCGGCGGCTGGATCTGGTATCAGTCCGGCCAGCAGTCGGCGATGGAATATGTCACCGGCTTCGTGGTCGAAAAAAGCCTGGCGATGGACAATATCTTCATCATCGCCATGATCTTCTCCTATTTCGCCATTCCCCGCCAATATCAGCACCGCGTGCTGCTTTGGGGTATCCTCGGCGTCATCATCCTGCGCGGCATCATGATTGCCGGTGGTGCTGCCATCGTCGAAAACTTCCACTGGGTGCTTTATCTCTTTGCGGCCTTCCTCGTCTTCACGGGCCTCAAGATGCTGTTCTCGTCCGATCATGACGAGGCCGATATCGGCAATAACCGCATCCTGAAATTCCTGCGCAGCCGCCTGCCGGTGACGGAGAAGCTGCATGGCGAGAAGTTCTTCGTCAAGGAAACGGATGCAGCCACTGGCAAGCTGAAGACCTTCGTGACGCCCCTGTTTCTGGCGCTGATCATGGTCGAAATCGCCGACCTGATCTTCGCGGTCGATTCGATCCCGGCGATCTTCGCGATCACCACCGATCCGTTTATCGTCTACACCTCAAACATCTTCGCGATCCTTGGCCTGCGCGCCCTCTATTTTGCGCTCGCCGCCCTGATCCACCGCTTCGCCTATCTGAAATATGCGCTGGCTGCGGTTCTGGTTTTCGTCGGTTCAAAGATTTTCGTGGCGGATATGCTCGGCATCGCCAAGATCCCGCCCGCAGTCTCGCTGGGTGTCACGGTCGCCATCCTCGCAACCGGCATCGTCGGTTCGCTGATCGCAACGCGAAAGGAAGAAAAGGCCATCGAGTAAGGATGAGCAAGATGAGGAGGCAGTAACGCCTCCTCACACGCCGTCACCCCGGACTTGATCCGGGGTCCAGCGCGATCAAGTCCTTGATCGCAACAGACTCGTCTCACGGCGCAGACGCGCCGTGGCTGGATGCCGGATCAAGTCCGGCATGACGGAAGGTATGTCAAACAAGCAGCCTGCCTACCTCACTCCGCTGCCAGTCTGGCATCATCCTCAGCCGCATCCGCATCGCCGGGTGCGGTCTTCGCGTCGAGATCAGGGAAAGCCACGATGCGCTTGCCGGAGAAATCGGCATGCACCACCACAAGCTCCTTCTCCTCGAAATAACCGAGCAGACGGCGAGCGCGGCGGGCGGAATGGGTGCCATAGGCGCGGGCGATGCGGGCATCCGACGGACAAGGCTCCTCGCCAAGAGCGGCCTTGACCAGCAACAGGAAGACGCCCTGCAGATCATCAGAAACCGACATCGACAATTCCAGAGCCTTCTCCCAGCCTTCGCTTGCCGCCATCGCCGCATCAACGCCTGAGCGGGCAATCGCCACCTGCCGGCGGAATTCCGGCAGCGTCATCGGCGTGCCGGGAATACGGCGCATACGGGCACGCACCAGAAAATCCTGATAAAGCACGGCATCCGTACGATAGGCCGATTGCGGATCGTCGAGAATTTCAACGAGAACCGCACCGATCTTCTCCTCACGCTCTTCCGGCGTCAGTTCCGGCTGACCGGCGCGCGGAGACTGCTCCGGTGAAGGGCCAACGGCAGGGGGCGTGGAACGGGAAAGCTCTGCCAGAATATCCGTGGTCGGACGCGGTGCCGGCGGCGTGCGGCGCACGACAGCGCGCGTGAATTCTTCCGGATCCGGCGTGAAGATCAGGTCTTCCACATCCTGCGGCGCATCCGGCAGCGGCATCAGCTTCGGCGAGGACGAGCGCGCCGAGGTTTCCACCGCACCGATGACGATGGGCAGCGGACGGCGCGACAGCGCAGGCCCGAGCGCTACGAAGTTGCCGCGCTGCAGATCGCGGAACATTTCCGCCTGCCGCCGGTCCATGCCGAGCAGATCGGCCGCACGCGCCATATCGATATCGAGGAAGGTGCGGCCCATCAGGAAGTTCGAGGCTTCCGCCGCCACGTTCTTGGCGAGCTTCGCCAGACGCTGGGTGGCGATGACGCCGGCAAGCCCGCGTTTACGGCCACGGCACATCAGATTGGTCATGGCGCCCAGCGACGCCTTGCGGGCATCCTCCGTCACTTCGCCGGCAACGGAGGGCGCAAACATTTGCGCCTCATCCACCACCACAAGCACGGGATACCAGAATTCGCGATCGGCATCGAACAGGCCGTTGAGGAAGGCGGCTGCGGCCCGCATCTGCTGTTCGACATCAAGGCCTTCCAGCGTCAGCACGCAGGAAACGCGGTGCTGGCGAATGCGGTTGGCGATACCTGCAAGTTCCGCTTCGGTGCGCTCGCCATCCACCACCACATGGCCGAACTTGTCGGAAAGCGTGACGAAATCACCCTCGGGATCGATGATGACCTGCTGCACCCATTGCGCCGATTGCTCCAGCAGCCGGCGCAGGAGATGCGACTTGCCGGAACCGGAATTGCCCTGCACCAGCAAACGTGTCGCAAGCAATTCCTCGATATCGAGCTTGGCCTGCTGCCCGCCCGATAGGGTTCCCATGTCGATGCCGACCTGCAATGTTCCGTTCCTCGTGCTGCATCTGATCCGGCCGATTCCCCTGGCGGCGACCGAACATGCTCTTTACCAAAAAATCGCCGGTTGCGTCTGTCCCATGCCGATAATGCACAGGCAATTGCACTGCCTCTAGGCAGCCCCGGATGATACCCGCAAAAATGAAAGCCGCCTGCCGAACACATTCAGCATCAGCCCGATGATGACCAATGCGGCGCCGACCACTTCGAAGACGGTGATATGCTCTGCGAAAGCGAGATAGGCGCTGATGAAACCGACAATCGGCACCAGCAGCGAAAACGGCGCCACCGTCCCGGCCGGATAACGCAGAAGCAGGTAACTCCAGATGCCCGCACCGACGATCGTCGCACCATAGGCCATGTAGATCACCACGAAAGCCATCGTCGGCGTCGCATTGATCAGGCCTTCCGCAATCGCATCCGGTCCCTCCACCACCAGCGAAAGCAGGACCAACGGCAGAACTGGCACAAGGCTCGTCCATGCCACAAAGGAAACCGCATTCACCTGGCCGATGCGACGGTTGACGATGTTGCCGCAGGCCCAGGCAATGGCCGAACCGACCCCCATCAGCAGCGGCACCAGCGCTGCCGCCGTCATGCGCTCCAAACCGATGACCGCCAGCCCGCCAAACGCAATGATTGCGCCGAGGATCTGTGAAGGCAACGGCCGCTCGCCGAGAAACACCACGGCAAGCGCGAGCGTGAAGAAGGCCTGCGACTGCATGACGAGCGAAGCAAGCCCCGCCGGCAGGCCGAGCTTGATGGCCGGGTAAAGCAGGCCAAATTGCACGAAGCCCATCGCCATGCCGTAAACGATCATATGCCGCCAGGGCACATTGGGCTTCGGCAGGAAGAACACCAGGGGCACGGCGGCAAAGAAATAACGCACCCCCGTCAGAAACAGAGGCGGCATGTCGGCAACGCCGACCTTGATGGCGACGAAGTTGAAGCCCCACAAAAACACGGTGATCAGGGCGAGAAGTATATGCGGCAATGCCATTTTGTTATGTCCGAATTTCAGGCGATCGAGAGGTGCCTTACGGCGCGACCGCCCTCTTCCAGCCAAAGGCAATGAGACCGGCACCGATCAGGAGACCACCGCCCGTGCGGTTGACAATGCGCTGAACCTTCGGCTTGCGGATCGTGTTGCGGGCGGCACTTGCCAGAAGTCCATAAAGGGCGGCGTTGACGGTGGCAAGCACCAGGAATGTCGCTTCGAAAATCAGCACCTGTGGCCAGAAGGGCAATGTCGGCACCAGAAACTGCGGCAGGAACGCCACGAAAAACACGATGCTTTTCGGGTTCAGCGCCGTCACGATATAGGCATGCAGGAAGATTTTAAGCGGCCTTTCGCGGCCCGTCACACCAGTTCCTTCCGCACCCTCGCCGGCAACCGGTGAACGCCACAGCTTGATGCCCAGATAGATAAGGTAAGCCGCACCGATCCATTTCAAGCCGGTGAAAAGTGCCGCCGATGTGGCAAGCAGCGCCCCAAGCCCCAGCATCGAGGCCGTCATCGCGGTGAAATCACCAAGCGCGACACCTGTCACCGTCGCGGTGCTGGCCCTGCGGCCATGACCGAGCGCGTAAGAAATCACCAGCAGGATCGTCGGTCCCGGAATGGCGAGCATGATGGCGGATGCGGCCACGAAGGCCAGCCAGTTCTCCAGCGGCATGATGAAATCTCCCTTCACTCAATGCGGTGAGCAAGCCATGGAAACCGAGAGGTATCAAGCCTAAACTTCGAAGATTATGCCGCCCTGTCATCCAGCGGACGAACGGGCGGCTGCTCGCGTTTCATCGCCTGCGCAAGATCGTAATTCGACTGCATGGCAAGCCATGCGCGGGCTGTGCTGACACCTGCCCGCTCCAGCCGCACCGCAAGGTCGGACGTGCAAGACAGATAATTTTGCCGACATCGTAGCCTCACACTCCGTCACCCCGGACTGGATCCAGGGTCCAGCACGATCAAGTCTTTGATCGCGTAAGACTCTTTCCACGGCGCAGACGCGCCGTGGCTGAATGCCGGATCAGGTCCGGCATGACGGAGGCGAGTGTTTCGAGCTTTGTCCATAGTCTGGGCGAACACTGGCTCCCATCGCATCGACACAAACAATATTAAAGGACGCATCAAGCCTCTCCAACATTTCTTTCCGTCGTCAGAGAGCCTCACCACCATCAAAACCGCGGCGCCCAGTAAGGCGGCGCCCAGTCCCGACGCATCTTCCGCTTAGAGGGCTCGAGGCCGATATCGTCCAGCATACGTTCGGGTAGATCGGCGATATCCGTCGGCGGCGCACGCGGCACCATGGCCGCGACAAGAACCGCCTTTAAGGTTTTCCAGACGCCGAAGGTGACGAACAAACGGTCGACCGCATCCGGCAGCGCATATGCTACCAATGGTTGATTTTTCTGCATGGGAAATCCATCCCGGCGCGGCGAAGCGGCCGGGTCCTTTATCGATGGAAAGCGACATGCCGGAACGACGGGCGCAACACTCAGGCCACGCGAACGCACAATTTCAGATGTCGAACGAAGTGAAAATGCCAAACGGCAAGGAAATCAGGCAATAAGCCTTATCGGAGGTTGATGCCTCGGAACATGTAACCACCGATGACCATGCCGGAAATGCCAGACATGCCGTTAAGGCGCATATTAAAATTGTCAGTCATTCCACGCCTCCTTTAATAGCGGTTACAGACAAGGAGCATCTTACACGAGACGTCAGGCGCGACAAGTGGCCGCAATCTCGAATTGTAAAAGTCACACAGGATAGATGCAAAAATGCAACAGGCGCTAAGGCAGCAAACTCAGACCGCCGAAACGCTGAGACCGAACCCTTGCATCAACCGCCGTGTGGCAAAATCCGGCTTGCCGGATGTGAAGACGGCAAAGTCGAAACCATCGGGGTGTTCCGCATCCTGCGGCAGCGGCACCAGATGGCGCGCCCGCCTCGCAATCGCTTCTGCCGGATCAAGCCAGTCCACCGGCCATGGAGCGAGCCGGCGAAACACGTTGGCCATGAAGGGGTAATGGGTGCAGGCGAGAACGACGATATCGGTGCGCTTGCCGTCACTATCAATGAAGCACGGCTCGATTTCGGCCAGGACCGCCTCGTCCGAAACCGGCTCACCCCTGATCCAGCTTTCCGCCATGCGCGCCAGATTTTCAGAGCCCACGAGACGGACATGGCACTGTGTGGCGAAGGATTGGATGAGATCGCGCGTATAGGCACGCTTGACGGTGCCCGGCGTCGCCAGCACGGAGACGAGGCCGGAGCGGGTGCGTTCCGCAGCCGGCTTGATGGCGGGAACGGTGCCGACAAAAGTCATGTCCGGAAACCGCGCCCGAAGATCGGCCCCGGCGAGCGTGAAGGCGGTATTGCAGGCGATGATGCAGACTTCCGGACTATAATCCTGCAGCAGCGTTTCGAAGAGCGAGAGAATACGCGTCTTCAGCGCTTCCTCTTCCCAGCCGCCATAGGGAAAACCCGCATCGTCGGCCACATAGATGAAACCGCGCTCGGGCATCAGCACGCGCGCTTCGCGCAGCACCGTCAGCCCGCCAATGCCGGAATCAAACACCAGCACCGGTTTCAGCACATCGGCCGTGGCCTCACTCGTCTTCAGCATTCTCCCCGGTCCTCTCCGAATTGGCGCCTTCGGCCGACGGCGCCGCCCGGCCTGACTGCTTTGGCCACTGCCGGGGGAAACGGTCGAGCGAATTGATCACGCCGCGGAAAACGCTGATTTCCTGCTCGGAGAAACCCCGTCTCGACAGCACGGCACGCAGATTGTCGACCATTTTCGGCTTTTTTTCAGCAGGATGGAAATAACCACGCGCATCCAGCGCTTCCTCGATATGTTCGAACAGGCCGAAAACCTGTTCCTTGGTCGAAGGTCGCTGCTCGACGGACTGGAAAAGCGTTTCATCCAGGTCGTCCATGCCTGATTTCATCCATTCATAGGACATCAGCAGCACGGCCTGCGCAATGTTGAGCGAGGCAAAGGCGGGGTTTACCGGGAAGGTCACGATCTCGTCGGCCAGCGCCACCTCCTCATTGGTCAGCCCCCAGCGCTCCCGCCCGAACAGGATGCCGGTCTTTTCGCCGGCCTTGAATTTTGCCCTGAGCGTATCGGCGGCGGTCACCGGCGCGCGCACCGGCTTGAAACCGTAACGCTCGCGCGCCGTCGTGGCATAAACGAAATTGAGATCCTTGACCGCCTCTTCCAGCGTCTCGAACACCCTGGTGCCGTCGATAACGTGATCGGCCTTGGAAGCGGCAGCACGCGCCTTCTCGCTCGGCCAGCCATCACGCGGATTGACCAGACGCAATTCGGAAAGGCCAAAATTGGCCATTGCCCGCGCCACCATGCCGATATTTTCGCCGAGCTGCGGTTCGACCAGAATGATCGCCGGGCCTTCCGCCAGAAGTTCAAGCTCGCTGTTAGTGCCTGCCATCGTCATTTGTCCGTTTTTTTAAAAGCGCCGCATCGACTTTCACGCCGATACTGTAGAGCGCGCCTCACTGGCACAGATCGGCGCTAAAATCAAAGTTGGAAGGGGCGAATGGCAACCTTCGAGTGGATACAGAACTTGCCACCTCACATTCGACGTCATCCTCGGGCCTGTCCCAAGGATCCACGTGCGTCTCGTAAAATCAATCTGTTGCAGATAACAGGTACAAGCCCGAGCATGACGGAGGAGAGGTTTTCAAGCGCCCCAACATCCGCATCTCCGCCCTCACTCCCCCTTGATGATATTTGCCATTTCTTCGCGCAACGAGTCCCTGCCCTCATCGCCGACCCGGTGAATGTCGCTGATGACCGGCCGGCCGTCTTCCTCGATGACATCGAAATGAACTTCATCGACGGTCGCCTTCATTTCCGCCTCATCCATGCAGGCCCACAGCTTGAATTTCGCCGTCACATCAGTCACGCCGTCCTTCACCGCGCCCGGCGTCACCGAAACATCCGCCAGCGGGCAGCCGTCCTGCGAGTTCGTCACCACATCGTAACCGAAGGGATCGCCAGTCTCACCGCTTTCCGCCTCATAAGCCGGCTTCTTGGATGCTTCGCGATATTGGGTCACGAAGTCCTTGCTGAACAGGCTGGTCAGCATGTCCTCGTCGAAAATATATTTCCAGTTTTCGGCGTCGCCGGACCAGTTCTTGACGGTAATATCCATCACCTTCTGGACGGGGTCGGCAGGCCCGGCGGCGAGCGCGCTGTGCGAAAAGAGAACGGCGGCAGTCAGAAGCAGAATATTCCGCATGATGTGATCCCGGGATAGGCCCGACAGGCGGGCGAAGCGATTCGCCTGACTGTATTCCGGCATTATGGTTTGGCAATGCGCAATCCACTGCTGCGCTGCGCCAAAAAAGCGCCCCCCATGGCTTTGCCTCAGACGCTCGCGATGCTATAGCCGCACCGGATATTTTTCCGGATACCGGCGTCATCAGGCGCCACAGCTTCGAAGGTGAGGAATTCATGGCAAAGATCAAGGTAGCCAATCCAGTCGTTGATCTCGACGGCGACGAAATGACCCGTATCATCTGGCAGCTGATCAAGGACAAGCTGATCCTGCCATACCTCGATCTCGATATCGAATATTACGACCTCTCGGTTGAAAACCGCGATGCCACCAACGACCAGGTCACGGTCGATGCGGCACACGCCATCAAGAAGCACGGCGTCGGCATCAAGTGCGCCACCATCACCCCGGATGAAGCCCGCGTCGAGGAATTCGGCCTGAAGCAGATGTGGAAGAGCCCGAACGGCACGATCCGCAACATTCTGGGCGGCGTCATCTTCCGCGAGCCGATCATCTGCAAGAACGTTCCGCGCCTCGTTCCCGGCTGGACCAAGCCGATCGTCGTCGGCCGCCACGCTTTCGGCGATCAGTACAAGGCAACCGATTTCAAGTTCCCCGGCAAGGGCAAGCTGACGATCAAGTTCGTCGGTGAAGACGGTCAGGTCATCGAGAAGGACGTCTTCGACGCCCCGAGCGCCGGCGTGGCACTTGCCATGTACAACCTCGACGAATCCATCCGCGAATTCGCCCGCGCATCCATGATGTACGGCCTGATGCGCAAGTGGCCGGTTTACCTGTCCACCAAGAACACCATCCTCAAGGCCTATGACGGTCGCTTCAAGGATATCTTCGAAGAAGTCTACCAGACTGAGTTCAAGGCGAAGTTCGACGAAGTCGGCATCATCTATGAGCACCGCCTGATCGACGACATGGTCGCTTCCGCGCTCAAGTGGTCCGGCGGTTACGTCTGGGCCTGCAAGAACTATGATGGCGACGTTCAGTCCGACACGGTTGCGCAGGGCTTCGGCTCGCTCGGCCTGATGACCTCGGTTCTCCTGTCGCCGGATGGCCGCACGGTCGAAGCCGAAGCGGCACATGGCACGGTGACGCGCCACTACCGCCAGCACCAGAAGGGTCAGGAAACCTCGACCAACTCGATCGCTTCGATCTTCGCCTGGACCCGTGGCCTCGCCCACCGCGCCAAGCTGGACGACAATGCGGAACTGGCAAAGTTCGCGACAACGCTCGAAACCGTCTGCGTCGACACCGTCGAAAGCGGCTTCATGACCAAGGATCTGGCCCTGCTCATCGGTCCGGACCAGCCCTGGCTCTCCACCACCGCTTTCCTCGACAAGATCGACGAGAACCTCAAGAAGGCGATGGCGGCTTAAGCCTCTTCACTCAGTGACATTAAAACCCGGCCTCAGCGCCGGGTTTTTTTGCGCCATAAAGCTGAAACGTCAGCGCCGCGGCACGGGCAGAAAAAAGGTGGAAAAAACTGGAAAACCGGGTCGAAACGCCCGGTTTTCTTTTTTTGTTCACAGTATCTTGATTAGACGTTGCACTAGGCGCAGACTTCGATTCTGCGCCGTGCCGTGGCCAGCACAACAATAAGACAAAGCTGAAACAGCATCTACTTACAGATAACTTGCCCGGCGCAGTCAAAACTTACCGCAGCGTCAGTACGATCTTCAAGGAGCGTGAGAATGATGCTGCGGATTATAAAAACACACCGCGCCAGTGAGGGACCCGCCGGGTTTCCCCATGAGGCTGCGGCGATTTTGCTTGGGGAGGCAGGACTATGAGTGAGTTGATCTTCTACACCAATCCCATGTCGCGCGGACGCATCGCGCGCTGGATGCTTGAAGAAGTGGGTGTTCCTTATAAAACGGAAATATTGAGTTTCGAAACCTCGATGAAATCGCCCGCCTATCGGCTGATAAACCCGATGGCCAAGGTGCCGGCCATCAAACATGGCGATACCATCGTCACCGAGGCGGCGGCGATCTGCGCTTATCTGGCCGACGCCTTTCCCGGCGCCAACCTCGCACCGACACCGAAGGCACGCGGGCTTTATTACCGCTGGATGTTTTTCGCCGCTGGCCCGCTGGAAATGGCGGCCAGCATGAAGGCGATGGGTTTTGAAGTGCCGAAGGAAAAACTGCGCATGGCGGGCTGTGGCAGCTATGCGGATGTGATGAACACGCTTGAACGGGCGGTCAGCGAAAACCGTTTCATTGCCGGCGATCTCTTCACCGCAGCCGATGTTTATGTCGGCGCCCATATCGGCTGGGGGCTGCATTTCGGCACGATCGAAAAACGCCCGGCCTTTATCGACTACATGGCGCATCTCACCGAACGCCCGGCCTTCAAGCGCGCTGCCCAGCTTGATGAAGACGCGGCGAAAGATTTGCAGGCGACGGGATAATCGGCCGCGATATTGCAAAGAACGAACCACGGCCCGTCCGAAAATCGCCCACTGGGTCGATCTTTGCGGCGGGTCTACTCATCGGATTGGCCGAGCGGTTCTCCGACCTCGATTGCATGCCCGTCCGGATCATAAAAGCGGAATACTCTCTGTCCCCAGGCCTGCCTCTGAACCGGATGGATAAGCTCGACATACGGTGCGATATTTTGAAAAGCCGCATCCACATCTGCGTGCTCGAAATACAGCAGCAGGTTTCTCCTGCCATAGGGCTCTTCCATGCCTGATGGTGCTTGCCAGACAGTCTCCTCAAGCGACCGCCCCTCATGGATGGCAAAGCCGCCCTCAAAGAGAACGAAATTCCCGAAGTCCCGCAATATTTGGAGACCGAGTCGGTCACGATAAAACGCCCTGGAGCGGTCTATATCGCGCACGAAAGGGATGGGATTTACAAAGCGCATCGCATGCCCTCCTCCCCGTCTTCAGCGCTCGATGGTCCATGCCATCTCTCGCAAGCCTCAGCGTAGAATTAAAAAAGGCGGGGTAAAACCCCGCCCCTTCCTCAATCTTTCCGGATCAGGCCGCCAGTGCCGCGGCCACCGCTTCGATGGCCTCCTGGGCCTTGGCGCCATCCGGGCCTCCGGCCTGTGCCATATCCGGGCGTCCGCCGCCTCCCTTGCCGCCAAGCGCGGCCGAAGCGGTGCGGACGATATCGACGGCACTGAAACGGGCCGTCAGATCTTCGGTAACGGCAGCAACGGCGCTTGCCTTGCCATCGTCAGAAACCGCAATCAGCAGCACAACGCCAGAGCCGATATTGGCCTTGGCCTCATCGGCAAGACCCTTGAGATCCTTGGCATCGATGCCGGACAGGGATTTCGCAAGGAAATTGACGCCCGCGACCTGCTGGACATCGTTTGCGCCCGAATCCGACGAACCACCGCCCATGGCGAGCTTCTTGCGGGCATCGGCAAGCTCACGCTCCAGCTTTTTGCGCTCGTCAAGCAGCCCTTCAACGCGCGACAGCACGTCGCCCGGCTGAACCTTCAGCGATGAAGCCAATGCCTTCACCCGCTCATCCTGCTCGGCGAGATAGGCAAGCGCACCCTGACCCGTTACGGCTTCAAGACGGCGCACACCCGCACCAACGGCGCTTTCGCCGAGAATGCGGATGAGACCGATCTGGCCGGTGGCTGCCACATGGGTGCCGCCGCAAAGCTCGACCGAATAGGGACGGTTGGCCTTCGCGCCATGAACGCCGGTGCCCATCGACACCACGCGAACTTCGTCGCCATATTTTTCACCGAACAGCGCCATGGCGCCCTCGGCAATGGCGTCATCGACGCTCATCAGGCGGGTGACAACAGGCGAGTTCTGCAACACGATCTCGTTCGCCATATCCTCAACGACCTTCAACTCCTCGGCCGACATCGGTTTGGGATGCGAAACGTCAAAGCGCAGGCGCTCGGGCGCGACCAGCGAACCCTTCTGGGCAACATGGGTGCCGAGCACTTCGCGCAGCGCCTCATGCAGCAGGTGTGTGGCGGAATGGTTGGCGCGCAGACGCGAACGGCGATCATGATCGACGGTCAGCTGCACGGCATCGCCGAGCTTCAGGCCGCCCTTGGAGACGGTGCCGGAATGCACGAACAGGCCTTCGCCCTTCTTCTGGGTTTCGGAAACCGTGAAGGCGCCATTTTCGCCGGTAATCACGCCCGTATCGCCCATCTGGCCGCCGGACTCACCATAAAACGGCGTCTGGTTAACGACGATCTGGACCGTTTCTCCATCGGCGGCATTGTCCACCGCCTTGCCGTCCTTGACGATCGCCTGAATGACGCCTTCGGCGGTTTCCGTGTCATAACCGAGGAATTCGGTCGCGCCAAATTTTTCCTTCAGCTCGAACCAGACGGTCTCTGTCGCCTTGTCGCCGGAACCGGCCCAGTGCGAACGGGCTTCCGCCTTCTGGCGTTGCATGGCATCGGTGAAGCCGGAAATATCGACGCCGATTTCGCGGGCGCGCAGTGCATCCTGCGTCAGGTCGAGCGGGAAACCATAGGTGTCATAAAGCTTGAAGGCCGTTTCACCATCAAGCATGTCACCCTTGTGCAACGTCGACGTGGCGTCGGAGAGCAGCGACAGGCCGCGCTCCAGCGTCTTGCGGAAACGGGTTTCCTCAAGCTTGAGCGTTTCGGAAATCAGCGCCTCGGCGCGGACCAGTTCCGGATAGGCACGGCCCATCTGCTGCACCAGCGCCGGCAAAAGCTTGTAGATCAGCGGCTCGCGCGAGCCCAGAAGCTCGGCATGGCGCATGGCGCGGCGCATGATGCGGCGCAGGACATAACCACGGCCTTCATTGGACGGCAGAACGCCATCGGCGATGAGGAAAGCGGACGAGCGCAGGTGATCGGCGATGACGCGATGGCTGGCGCGCTTTTCACCTTCGGCCGGAACACCGGTCGCTTCGACGGAAGCGGCGATCAATGCGCGGAACAGGTCCGTATCGTAATTGTCGTGTTTGCCTTGCAGCAGCGCCGAAATGCGCTCGAGGCCCATGCCGGTGTCGATCGACGGGCGCGGCAGGTCGATGCGCTCTTCCTTCGTCAGCTGCTCATATTGCATGAAGACGAGGTTCCAGATTTCGATGAACCGGTCGCCATCCTCTTCCGGCGAGCCGGGTGGGCCGCCCCAGATATGATCGCCATGATCGTAGAAGATTTCCGAACAGGGACCGCAGGGACCGGTATCGCCCATCGCCCAGAAATTGTCGCTGGTCGGGATGCGGATGATGCGGTCGTCGGAAAAGCCGGCGATCTTCTTCCAGAGATTAAAGGCCTCGTCATCGGTGTGATAGACCGTGACCAGCAGGCGATTGCGGTCGATGCCGAATTCCTTGGTGATCAGGTTCCAGGCATGGGTGATCGCCTCTTCCTTGAAATAATCGCCGAAGGAAAAATTGCCGAGCATTTCGAAGAAGGTATGGTGACGGGCGGTATAACCGACATTGTCGAGGTCGTTATGCTTGCCGCCGGCACGCACGCATTTCTGCGCCGAAGCGGCGGTGGAATAAGGACGGCTCTCAAGGCCGGTGAAGACGTTCTTGAACTGCACCATGCCGGCATTGGTGAACATCAATGTCGGATCGTTGCGCGGCACCAGCGGGCTGGAGGGCACGATCTCGTGTCCATTCTTTTTGAAGTAGTCGAGAAAGGTCGACCGAATTTCATTTACACCGCTCATGCCCACACACCGCTCACAGCTGGAGTCCATCATTGCCATCACAAATGATGGCTATATTGCAAAATCAATGGCTTTTATCGTCCGTATCCTGCCCTGTCCAGCCATGCAGGCAAACCAAGGCGCATCGACAAACAAAAAGGGCCAAGCGAGGGAAAATCGCACGGCCCATTTCGTTTCGATCAGCTCATTTCGGCAAAGTGGCCAGACGCTCTATGCCCGGCCCCTTTTTTGAGGTGTCAGCCCTCGTCGCCGTCACCGTCGCTATCGCCGGCATCCGGACCGCCATTCTGCAGGAAGCGGTCAGCGATCAGACCGGCATTCTGACGCAGCGCCAGCTCGATCTCATTGGCCGTTTCCGGATTGTCGCGCAGGAAGGTCTTGGCGTTCTCACGCCCCTGCCCCAGACGCTGGCTGTTATAAGAGAACCATGCACCGGATTTCTCGACGATACCGGCCTTCACGCCGAGATCGACAAGCTCGCCAGTCTTGGAAACGCCTTCGCCATACATGATGTCGAATTCCACCTGCTTGAAGGGCGGCGCCATCTTGTTCTTGACAACCTTCACACGCGTCTGGTTGCCGACCACCTCTTCGCGCTCCTTGACGGCGCCGATGCGGCGAATGTCAAGGCGTACGGAGGCGTAGAACTTCAGCGCATTACCGCCCGTCGTCGTTTCCGGCGAACCGAACATGACGCCGATCTTCATGCGGATCTGGTTGATGAAGATCACCATACACTTCGACTTGGAGATCGAAGCGGTCAGCTTGCGCAGCGCCTGGCTCATCAGACGCGCCTGAAGACCCGGCAGGCTGTCGCCCATCTCGCCTTCGATTTCCGCCCGCGGCGTCAGTGCCGCGACCGAATCGACGACCAGAACGTCGACCGCGCCGGAACGAACCAGCGTATCGGTGATCTCAAGCGCCTGCTCGCCCGTATCCGGCTGCGAAATCAGCAGGCTCTGCAAATCCACACCCAGCTTGCGGGCATAGACCGGATCGAGCGCATGTTCGGCATCCACGAAGGCGCAGATACCGCCCTTCTTCTGGGCTTCCGCAATGGTCTGCAACGCCAGCGTCGTTTTACCCGAGCTTTCCGGACCATAAATTTCAACGATACGCCCCTTCGGCAGACCGCCGATGCCGAGCGCGATATCCAGGCTGAGCGAACCCGTCGAAACGGTTTCCACTTCAACCACATTTTCATTGGAACCGAGCTTCATGATCGATCCCTTGCCGAACGACCGTTCGATCTGGGAGAGCGCCGCTTCCAGTGCCTTGCTTTTATCCACGGATTTATCCTCTACGAGACGCAAAGAATTTTGTGCCATCTGAACCACCTTTAGGTTATTGAAGCCGCACAGGCAATGAAGCAGTATGGAAATGGTATGTACTCCATTTGTTCTCATTTCGCAAGGCGCGGCCAGCATATTGAAAACAAATAGCGATAAGTGGTTTGTTCTATCTTTGTTTTTCGGCTCCGGCCTATCGCCGCAAACGAGAAGTGACAGGGGAACGGACAGGAGGTTCGGCCGAATCGTCCGGCCTTTCCATCCGCCAAAGAGGGAAACGCAAGCGTGAAGAAAATACTCGTTCTGGGCGGCGCGCATATCGACAGGCGCGGCATGATCGAGACTGAGACGGCGCCCGGCGCCAGCAATCCCGGCTCCTGGATGGAGGAGGCAGGCGGCGGCGGTTTTAACGCGGCGCGCAATCTTGCCCGGCTCGGTTTTGCCGTCCGCATCATCGCGCCACGCGGCGGCGACGTGACAGGCGAAGCGGTGGCGGAGGCCGCAAAATATGCCGGCGTCGAAGATACGCCCTTCATTTTCCTTGACCGCCGCACGCCGAGCTACACCGCCATTCTGGAGCGTGACGGCAATCTGGTCATCGCCCTTGCCGATATGGACCTCTACAAGCTCTTTACCCCGCGCCGCCTGAAAGTGCGCGCCGTGCGCGAGGCGATCACGGCAAGCGACTTTCTGCTCTGCGACGCCAATCTGCCTGATGATACGCTGACGGCACTCGGCCTTGTCGCCCGCGCCTGCGAAAAGCCGCTGGCTGCCATCGCCATTTCCCCCGCCAAGGCGGTGAAACTGAAAGGCGCGCTTGCCGATATCGACATTCTCTTCATGAACGAGGCGGAGGCACGAGCACTAACCGGAGAGACGGCGGCGAATGTCCGCGACTGGCCCGGCATTCTGCGCAAGGCCGGGCTTGCTGGCGGCGTCGTCACCCGCGGCGCAAGCGAGGTCGTGGCTTTCGATGCGACGCAAACCGTAACGCTCAACCCGCCCCTTATCCGCGAGGTGAAGGACGTGACCGGCGCCGGCGACGCCATGGCCTCCGGTTATCTTGCCGCGATCGCCGAGGGAAAGACCATCGCGGAAGCGCTGAGACAGGGCGCGGCCGCAGCGGCCATCACCGTGCAATCGCCCTTCGCCACCTCGCAGGATTTATCAAAAGACAGTGTCGATGCCATGTTGGGACTTGTTCCCGAAGCTGAAATACTGGCATGAACCCGCTTTCAAGAATTGGAACAGAATAAATGACCCGCTCCATCTCCCCGATCCTGCCCATCGTTTATTCACGGGAAGTCGCAGCCGCCAAGCAGCGCGGTGCGCCGATCGTGGCACTTGAATCGACCATCATCACCCATGGCATGCCCTATCCCGGCAATATCGAGATGGCCGAAAGCGTCGAACAGATCATTCGCGACCAGGGCGCCGTTCCGGCGACCATCGCCGTCATTCACGGCACCCTGCACATCGGTCTCGAAAAGGACCAGCTGGAGGCGCTCGCCCAGACCACTGACGCCATGAAGGTCTCGCGCGCCGATATCGCCTTCGCAATTGCCGAGCGCCGCACCGGCGCCACCACGGTTGCCGCCACCATGATTGCCGCTGCCCGCGCCGGCATCCGCGTTTTCGCCACCGGCGGCATCGGCGGTGTGCACAAGGGCGCGGAGGAGACGTTCGACATCTCCGCCGATCTGACCGAACTTGCCAAGACCGGCGTCATCGTCGTCTGCGCCGGCGCCAAGGCGATCCTCGACATCCCAAAGACGCTCGAGGTTCTCGAAACCAACGGCGTACCTGTCGTCACCTTCGGCTCGGAAGAATTCCCGGCCTTCTGGTCGCGCTCCTCCGGCCTGGCAAGCCCGCTTTCGCTGAACAGCCCGGCGGCAATCGCCAATTTCCAGACCACCCGCGAACAGCTCGGTATTGATGGCGGCATGCTGATCGCCAACCCCGTGCCGGAAGAAGACGAAATCCCCCGCGAAGAAATGGAAATCTACATCAACCGCGCCATCTCCCATGCGGAGCGCGACGAGGTCACCGGCAAGGAAGTTACCCCCTACCTGCTCGGCGACATCTTCCGACTGACGGATGGCCGCAGCCTGGAAACCAATATCGCGCTGGTGCGTAATAATGCCCAGCTGGCCGCGGAGATCGCGGTGGCGCTGAACTGAAAAGCATTCAGTTTTCTCAGTCATCCTCGGGCTTGTGTGGACGATTTGTGGTTTACTTGGATGCATCAGCCGGGCAGCGCAAGCCCGGCTGATGCAGGCAGGCGGCCGTTTTTTCGGGCTGGTTTAGACAGCCGAGGTC
>NZ_KQ414530.1:0-23190 GCF_001263295.1 Agrobacterium sp. SUL3 | reverse complement strand
ACGAGATGGCAAAGGGCGAAGCTCATATCGCTTACCCCGCCGGTATAGACATAGTGGGTTTCGATGGGGAGATCGCTTCCATGATAGAGCAGTCCGTCGAGGACATAGATGGCTTCGCTCGCATTGGCATTCATGGCGATGATGTAGAAAACGCCGGACCGGTCAGAGGTGAACCGTAGAAGTTGGCGCCGGGGTTGGGACCATAGCAGGCGTTGAGGTCGCCGATCGCCTCGGCGTGTCCGCCCGCCGCAAAATACTGGCCATCGGAGGATGACGTTGTTCCATCGCCCCACAAGCTTGCCAGAGGCAATTGCCTCTTGGCGTTGACGAGAATGGCGTGCGCGGCCGTGTCCCCTTCCTCGCGAATATGCCAATCGTGCGCCCAGGCGAGTTGGCCGCGAACAGTGGTGCTTGAACTGCACCCCATTTTGACCGGGCAGTCGGCATAAGCAGAAAGGCTCAAGCACAGGCTTGAGGACATGTGTGACGCCTCCGGGGTCGCAAGAAGAATCTTTGTTTGACGGCGTCGAAGTTTGGTGCGGACATGTGTTCGGCTTCTTTTGCGGCGAAGCACCGCCGCCAGCCAGTATGGATTACGCGAGCTCGATCCACTTCAGGCTTACGTGCTGTCAGCACTTATCCTCAATCAGGTTCTCCGAGCCCCGTTCAAACTCTTCGGCCATTCAATCCTTAGAC
This sequence comes from Agrobacterium sp. SUL3, assembly GCF_001263295.1. Classification (NCBI taxonomy): domain Bacteria; kingdom Pseudomonadati; phylum Pseudomonadota; class Alphaproteobacteria; order Hyphomicrobiales; family Rhizobiaceae; genus Agrobacterium; species Agrobacterium sp. SUL3. Next base: position 22,494 of record NZ_KQ414530.1, on the reverse strand, counting down.
CTTCATTGCTGCGCGGGAATTCGTCAGGCTGGCTGCATGTAAGACCCTCCGTGCTTTAGAATTGCCCAGGCGATGCGAGCCATCTTGTTCGCTAGCGCTACGATCGCGAGCATCGGTGGCTTTCTGTGGAGGATGCTGGCAAGCCAAGCGCTTGGCCTGATCTTCCCACGCCTTACCCAAGAAACGACGGCACTGGCCCCCATGATCAGCAGACGTCTGAGCGTCCGTTCGCCCATCTTGGATATTCGTCCGAACCGCTGCTTTCCTCCGGTGGATCGCTCGAGCGGGGTTAAGCCAACCCATGCCGCGAAGTCACGTCCCTTCCGGAAAGTCGCCGGATCGGGAGCCAGGGCCGCGATTGCTGCCGCTGTCACAGGTCCGATCCCTGGCACAGAAGTCAATCGACTCGCATCAAGGTCGTCACGCGCCCGCTTTTGGATTTCCCTGTCGAACTCTGTTAGCTGAGCTTCACACGATGAGAGATGCTGCTATAGTGAACGCAGGATGCCTTGAGCTGCGGGCGGCAGATTATCATCACTCTCGATGATCTCCTGCATCTTTGCAGAAGCGGCGGCACCCTGAGGGAAGATGTAACCAAATTCCGCCAAATGGCTTCGTATCGCATTCAGAAGCTGGGTCTTCTGGCGTACCACCAGATCTCGTGCGCGAAAGACAATACTCGCGGCCTGCGATGCCTCACTCTTCACATGAACGAAGCGCATGTCCGGCCGCTGCGCCGCCTCCGCGATGGCCTCGGCGTCAGCAGCACCGTTCTTCTGCCTCTTCACAAACTGTGATTAGGCATGGAATAAGGACCCCGCACATGGGGTGATCGGCGTCCAAACGGGACCCCCATCTGCAATGGGGTTACAACAGCCTCCGGTTTCATCGGAGGCTTTTTGTTCGGATGCTTATTGTGGAAACAATTCTGAAGATACGGCGGCTAGCCCATGTTCAGGGCAAGTCGATCAAGGCGATCTGCCGGGAGTTGGGCATATCGCGGAAAGTGGTGCGGAAGGTTTTGCGCACCGATGAGACGGAGTTCAAATACGAACGGACCCGTCAACCTCAGCCGAAGCTCGGCCCCTGGCGCGGTCAGCTCGATGGAATGCTCCTCGCCAATGAGGCCAAATCTTCTCGCGAACGGCTGACACTGATCCGGATATTCGAGGACTTGCGCGACCTCGGCTACGAGGGCGGTTACGACACAGTCCGGCGTTACGCCCGAACATGGGCGAAGGAGCGCGGGTCCGTGACGGCGCAAGCCTATGTGCCGCTCTATTACGCGCCGGGCGAGGCCTACCAGTTCGACTGGAGCCACGAGATTGTCGTGCTGAACGGCGTGACGACGACGGTGAAGGTTGCGCATATCCGGCTCTGCCACAGCCGGATGATGTATGTGAGAGCCTATCCGCGCGAGACGCAAGAGATGGTCTTCGACGCCCATGACAGGGCGTTCGCTTTCTTCGGCGGGGCCTGCACGCGCGGCATCTATGATAATATGAAGACCGCGGTGGAGACGGTCTTCGTCGGCAAGGAACGGCAATACAATCGCCGCTTCCTACAGATGTGCAGCCATTACCTGATCGAACCGGTGGCCTGCACGCCGGCGTCGGGGTGGGAGAAAGGCCAGGTCGAGAACCAGGTCAATCTGGTGCGCGAACGCTTCTTCACGCCGCGACTGCGCTTCAAATCCTACGATGAACTGAATGGCTGGTTGCTGGACAAGTGCATCAGTTACGCCCGCGCTCATAAGCACGTCGATCAGACGGAGCGCACGATCTGGGAGGTGTTCGATGCGGAGCGGCCGCACCTGGTCGGCTATCCCGGCAAATTCGACGGCTTCCACGCTGTGCAGGCCTCGATCGGCAAGACCTGCCTCGTGCGTTTCGACAACAACAAATACTCGGTACTGTCTACGGCAGTCGGCCGCCCTGCCGAGATACATGCCTATGCAGATCGCATCGTCATCCGGCAGGATGGCGTGGAAATCGGCCAACACGATCGCTGCTTCGGCCGTGGCGAGACGATCTATAATCCCTGGCATTACGTGCCGGTCCTGACCCGCAAACCGGGAGCACTGCGCAACGGTGCGCCGTTCCACGACTGGGTTTTGCCCGCCGCCATGGAGAAGGTGCGCCGCCGGCTGAAGGCAATGCATGACGGCGACCGGCAGATGGTGTCGATCCTCGAATGCGTGGGCCTGGACGGGCTCCCCGCCGTCGAAGCGGCCTGCCAGGAGGCGATCGATCAGGGCGTGTTCTCGGCCGCCGTCATCATCAACATTCTGGCCCGCAAGCGTGATCCGCAGCCGGCCGCCATCCTTTCCATCCCCGATGCGCTTCGCCTGACCCATGAGCCTCTGGCCGACTGCGCCCGTTACGACAGCCTGAGGAGGGCAAGCTGATATGGAACGATCCCAAATCCTCGACATGATGGGCACGCTGAAGCTGTTCGGCATGCGTAGCGCCTATGACGAGATCATGGCCTCCGGCATCAAGCGACAGCACGAACCGCCGCGCATCGTCGGTGACCTGCTTCAGTCGGAGATCGCCGAGAAGCAAGCGCGCTCCATCAAATACCAAATCACCGTCGCCAAACTGCCGCTGGCCAAGGACATCGACGACTTCGACTTCACCGACACGCCGGTCAACGAAGGCCTGGTGCGCCAACTCGCAACCGGGGCCTTCCTCGCCGAGCAGCACAATATCGTTCTGGTCGGCGGAACCGGCACGGGAAAGTCTCACCTGTCCATCGCCCTTGCTCGTGCTCTGATCCGCAATGGCGCACGCGGCCGCTTCTTCAACGTCGTCGACCTCGTCAATCGGCTCGAGACGGAGGCACGTAGCGGCAAACAGGGACGGCTGGCCGACTTCATCACCAGGCTCGACTTCGTCATCATGGACGAACTGGGCTATCTCCCATTTGCCCAGGCGGGCGGCCAGCTCCTCTTCCACCTCATCAGCAGGCTCTACGAGCGGACGTCCATCATCGTCACGACGAACCTGGCCTTCGGCGAGTGGCCGGCCGTATTCGGCGACGCCAAGATGACCGCCGCTCTGCTCGACAGGCTCACCCACCATTGCGAGATCGTGGAAACCGGGAACGAATCCTGGCGCTTTAAAAACCGCTCTCAAAGCTAAAGCCGAAAAGACAAACAACCCGCGCCCGCAGGCCCTTGCGCTAAATGGAGAGCCCCGGGCCTACGCGCGCTGACCCGATGCAACTAGAGGCAGGGGTCCCTTTTGGGAGCCGATAAGGGGTCCCGTTACGACGCCGATTGACATCATGTCCATGGATGACACCGCCATGTCAGTTCGAAAGCCAGGTCGTGAAGCGCTTGCGAATTTCATCGCCATGGTCTGCCCAGAAAGCATTATCAAGAGTGAGAGAAGCACGAAGGTTTTCGGGACTGGTCGGCAAATCCTTGGCATTTGCTGGATCTACAAATTCCGACGCACTTTTCCGAACTGGTCCATAGGGAATGTATTTCGTGGTCTGCGCGAGGATTTTCGGCTCCACCGCGAAACGGATGAAATTAATCGAAGCCTCAATGTCTTTCGCACCCTTGGGGATTGCCCAGAAATCGGTGTCCAGTATCTGGTTGTCCCAGACGATACCGAACTTGCGGCCTTCCTTATTGGCGTTAAAAATACGACCGTTCCAGGCCGTCGTCATGGAAACTTCGCCGGACGCCAGCAACTGAGGTGCCTGCGCGCCAGCCTCCCACCAGACGATCTGGCTCTTGATAGTATCGAGCTTGGCAAAGGCCTGATCAACGCCTTCGGGCGTAGCAAGCTTTGCGTAAACATCACCCGGCGCAACGCCGTCCGCCAACAGGGCGAACTCCAGATTGGTGGCAGGGTTTTTCCAAAGACCACGCTTGCCGGGGAAGGTCTTGAGATCGAACAGATCAGCAAGCTTCGTTGGAGCGTCCTTCAGCTTTTCAGAGTCGTATGAGAGTACCGTCGCATAGACAACAGTCCCAACGCCACAGTCCGACGAGGTTCCATCGATCCAATCGCTGCGGTCGCCGATCTTGTCCCACGGCACGGGCTCGAAAATGCCCTCATCGCACCCCTGAAGCAGGGTTGGAGCATCAACATCGATGACATCGAGGGTCGTGTTGCCGGAATCGATCATCGCCTTGATCTTGGCAATCTCACCGCCGTATTCCTGTTCAGATATCGGCCTTCCGGTCTCTGCGATGTAGCTCTGGAAAACCGCCTTCCGCTGAGCCTCCTGATAAGAACCGCCGAAGCTCATCACCGACAGTGGTTCCGCGCCGAATGCGAGCGTTGCTGATACGATCTGCACGGCGAACACCGTCACCGTAAAAAATGCCTTGTTCATCATGACCTCTCTGGAGATATTTTCACTGTTTGGCCCGTCTTTGCGCGGGTCTGAGATTGAAGGTATTGCGAGCTATGTTGCAGTGCAAATAAATTGCAGTCATTACCGCATGAGGGCAGCTTATGAGGATGGACGCTTCGCAAATGCGCGGCCTATCGTGTTGAGCAATAACTGAGCAGCGAGAATAGCCGTCGAACCGGTATGGTCGTAGTCGGGCGCGACCTCGACCAGATCGATACCGACAATCGTTCCCCGGCTCGCCAGACCAGCAATGATTTCCAGCACCTCATAATAGATGAAACCACCGTGGCTCGGCGTGCCGGTTCCGGGCGCGATAGATGGATCAAACCCGTCGATATCGATCGTGAGATAATATCGCTTCCCTTCAGGGATGCGCTGGAGCACAGCTTCAACACCAAGCTTTCTGATCTGCCGAACCGAGAGAATGTCTGAGCCTACCGAGCGTGCATGCTCGTAACCCTCTTTCGCTGTGGACGAGACGTTTCGAATACCGAGTTGCGTCATTCCACTGACCCAAGCCTTTTCCGAGGCTCTGCGCATCGGGCTTCCATGACCGAAGCGCACGCCATGCCTCTCATCGACAAAATCCAAATGAGCGTCGATTTGAACGACATGGATATCGTCCTGATCTGAGAAGGCATTGATGCAGGGAATATTAACAGAATGATCACCGCCCAGCACGACGGGAAGAGCCCCGGCAGCTAAAATTTTACGCACAGCGAGTTCGATGTTTGCGTGGCTTCGCCCGGTGTCCGTATGCACAATATCGGCATCTCCTATGTCGACGATGCGAACACCTTCGAGATAGGTACAATCATCTTCGTGATCATAAGCGCCAGAGTGACCGAAGGAAAAAAGCGTGGAAGCCTCTCTTATGCCACGCGGCCCAAAACGGGCACCTGCCCGCCACTGCGTGCCAAAGTCGAATGGCGCGCCCAATACCGCAACATCGGCGTCAATAGCATCCCAGTCAGCGACATAGGGGCTTTTCGCAAAAGTGGAAATGCCCACGAATGGTAAATCCAGCCTTCCCTTCTCGTAACCGTGTTCGCTCATCTCAATCCTTTTTTGAAAATCTGTCCCCGCACTTTCGCAGCACGACGGTTTGCGAAACGATGAGAACATGGACAGCATTCCAGAAAAATAAGAGAGTGCTGCAGTTTACATCAGAAATGTTGATATGAGGAAGTGACGTGCAGATTGGCCAATCAGACTTGCGATCGCTCGCGGTATTTCGTTCCGTCGTAGAGCATGGAAGCTTTGCAGGTGCGCAAATTTCACTCGGGCTTAGTCAATCCGCCGTCAGCTTTCACATCAAAGCTCTCGAAGATCGTTTTGGCTTTGCTCTTTGCCGCCGAGGCCGCTCCGGCTTTGAGCTCACGGACCGTGGATCCGTCGTCTACGAACGATCAAAAGCACTATATCTCGCACTCAATTCTTTTGAGAGCGATATTGGAAAATTGAAAAACAAGATTACTGGAACGCTTCGGCTCGGCCTGATCGATAATACAGTCACCGATCACGAACTCCCTTTGCCCAAGGTGATCGCAAGGATCGGTAAGAAAGCCCCCGAAGCAAGGATCGAGATCACGGTCGGTCATCCGGAAGCGTTGCTAACAGAGATTGCCGTTGGAGGTCTGGATCTAGCAATACTACCATATGCTCAACCGTTTCGCGGGATCAAGACGACGCCGTTCAAGGAAGAATTGCATGTCCTTTATTGCGCAGAAGGTCATGCCCTGTTTCAGTTCGCTCCTGAGGATGTGACGCAAGACCTCGTTGAGACATTCGATTTTGTTGTTAGACCTTACGCAAATCGCCAAGAACTCGAATTTTTTCCAAACGCAAAAACGAAAGCCTTCGCCTCCAATATGGAAGCACAAGCCATGTTTATCATGTCAGGCTGTTTCCTTGGGTACCTCCCAGAACATTACGCGCGGCAATGGGTGAATGCGTCGGAACTCAAGCCCATTTTGGCCGCAACTACGGCATTGAAGTCACCATTTGTCATTGCAACGCGGCAGGAAGAAAAATCATCGAATATCATGGACCTTTTCATGCAAGAACTTGCAGGCCTTGCATCGGAAGCCCTTCATAAACGCACGGCCAGCCGCATCGTCTCACCTTGAGTTTCTTTGCGAATGGAAAGTCAAAAGCTTCCGCCACTAATTACAAGATTAGGAGATGAAATTTGACGAGTGAGTGGATGTCAACGGCGGAGTAAAATCCTGCCATGCTCAAGGGCTATTTCGACCGGGTCTGGCTACCCGGTGTGTCGTTTGATCTAGTAGACGGCAAGCTGACGCCCACGCTCCGCCACATCAGAAAGCTCGCCGCCGTCATGACCTATGGCGCGACCCCGATCCGCGCCTTCCTCGCCGGCAATCCGCCGAAGAAGATCGTCAAGCGCGTCATCCGCGCCCAGATCAAGCTCGGCGCGCCGGTCAAGTATCTGGCTCACTACGACATGAACAACTGCACGGAAGAAACCCGCGCCGCCTTCATGGCCAAGGTCCGCCGCGAGATGGAAAATTTCTGAAGTGTGAGCCGGCGGTCAGACGACCTTGGCCGCCGTCACCTCGACTTCGACCAGGAATTCCGGCCGCGTGAAGCCGCCAACGACGAGCAAGGTCGAGACCGGTTTCGGGTCGAGCGTGTAGCGATCACGCACCGCCATATAGTCAGGAAAATCCTCCCGCCGCGTCACGAAGCCGGAGATCCGGATCACATCCGCGAATGTCATGTCGGCCTCTTCAAGGATCGACTTGATCGCCTCGAAGCACAGCTCGGCCTGACCGGTGACATCAGACGGGATCGTGTCATCGGGGCGGATGCCGAGCTGGCCGGACGTAACGAGCAGGCTCGCACCCGGCGGCACCAGCAGACCGTGATTGTAATGCCCGAAAGGACGGCGGACGGAGGGGGGATTGAAGACCTTTTTCATGGCCTTGAGCCTAGCGCGGCGAGGACCTCGGCGAAAGGAAAAAGGGTGCTTCCGCACCCCTTTTGACCTCACAAATCCGGGCCTGCCGGCTAACGAATACGCCGCCCCGAGGCATCGAAGAGAAAACTGGTCTTGGCAGAAATCCCCACCGCGATTTCGTCGCCGTAGCGCCCCCCATGGCGGCGCTCTTCCTGCTCGATGATGATCTGCTCGCCGGGCACCGTATGAGCGTAAACATAGCTCGTGTTGCCGAGATGTTCGACGACATCGACATGTGCCGTCAGCTGCGTATCGCCACTGCCTGCGGGCAGGAAATGCTCGGGGCGCACGCCGACCGTCACGGCATCGCCGCCCTGTGGCGGGGTCGCGCAGGCAACCGTCAGCTGCGTATCCGGCCGCGCCTTGAGCGCAACCGTCACCTGTCCACCCTCTGCCTGGCCGATCACCACCGCTGGCAGAAAGTTCATCCGAGGCGAGCCGATGAAGCCAGCAACAAACATGTTGTCGGGATCGTCGTAGAGTGCCAGCGGCGCACCGACCTGCTCGACAATCCCACCGCGCATGACAACGATCTTGTCGGCCAGCGTCATCGCCTCGACCTGGTCATGCGTGACATAGACGATTGTGGCATTGAGCTCCTTGTGCAGCCGGGCGATCTCGACGCGCATATGCACGCGCAGCTCCGCGTCGAGGTTGGATAGCGGCTCGTCGAACAGGAAAACATCCGGCTGACGCACGATCGCCCGACCGATCGCAACGCGCTGGCGCTGACCGCCGGAGAGCGCCTTGGGCTTACGATCCATCAGCGCGTCGAGTTCGAGGATCTTCGCGGCCGCGTTCACCCGTGGCTCGATCTCGTCCTTCGCCATGCCCGCAAAGCGCAGCGCAAAGCCCATGTTTTCGCGTACCGTCATATGCGGGTAGAGCGCATAGGTCTGGAAGACCATGGCGATCCCCCGCTTCGAGGGGTCGACATCGTTCATCACGGTGCCGCCGATGGTCAGTTCACCGGAGGAGATGTCCTCCAGCCCCGCGATCATCCGGAGCAGCGTGGACTTGCCGCAGCCGGAGGGACCGACGAAGACGACGAACTCGCCTGAGGAAACCTCGAGATTAACCCCTTTGATGACTTCGAGCGAGCCGTAGGACTTGCGGATATCGGTGAGCCGGACCTCTGCCATAGAACCCTCTCTCAGGTGACGTTGAACGTGATGCGCTGGGTCCCGAAGGGACGGCAAGTCGCCGACAGCGTCAAGTGACCGGCTTCGTTTCCGGCTTCGACATAGACCCCGACGGCGCCACCCTTGAAGGAGAGAAGCGAGGGGCCGACGATACGGCCCGGGCCTTGCAAGCTGACCTCGACCGGATCATCAAAGAAGCTCAGGACATTGCCGCCCTGATCGAGCGCACGCAGGATCACGCGAACCGTGTCCTTCTCGCCAGCCCTGAGCTCTGTATCATCGGCCGCAATCTCGAGTGTCGTCGGCAGCGGATCGGCCGGCAGATGACGGCGAACCACTTCCTCGCCATTTATAAAGCCAACGAGTTCGCCATCCCGCCAGGTCATGCCCCATTCGCCGAATTCCTCCGGCGTCACCATACTGTGGTCGAGAATGCAAGGTGGATGCGGCAGATGCGGATAGGTCTTGGTATCGGGTTCGATCCGCTTGACGATATGGCCCATGCGGATCTCGACATAGTCGCAATTGGTCAGCACGATCAGCGGCAGCACCCCGCCGATATTGCGCTCGCCACGCGCCCAGAAGCTCACCGGCTGCATGACCACGCCACCCTTAGGATCGCCCTGTGAGGCATAGGCGTAACCGGCGAATTTCGGCTCGCGATACATGTCGGTGACGCCGTGATAGCAGATGCGATCCCCGGAGCCGAAATCCTTGTGGGTGTTGTAGTCGAACATGCACCAGCCGGTGGAGCCCGAGATCGACGGGTCGCCGGCGGCCGCATTCAGGATCGCCAGGTGACGGCCGACATGTTCCGCCTGCCGCTGCTCCTGATCGAAGCGTTTGGTCGGATACATGTGCCCGCCATATTCGGTGATCATATAGGGCACCTTGCGATCAAGCCCGGTCACTTCGCGCTGGTCGCGCAGCACCAGGCGCTCGCGATTATGGCCCGGCAGTTCCTCCATGCCGAGAATGAAGTCATTCATCGTGTAGACGTCTTCGAGCAGCTCGCTGTCGGTGATGTAGCGCACGCCGCCTGTCTGGCGGGTGGTGTCGAGCGAGCGAGCCATGGCATTCGTCTCGACATAGAAGTCGTGACTGTCCTGGCTCTCGTTGATGCGCACGCCCCAGATAATGATCGAGGGGTGGTTCCAGTCACGCTCGATCATCCGGCGCACGTTCTGAACGCTCTCCGCCTTCCAGGCATCACCGCCGATATGCTGCCAGCCGGGGATCTCTTCGAAGACCAGCAGGCCGATCTCGTCGCAACGATCGAGGAAGTATTTCGACTGCGGGTAGTGGGAGGTGCGGGCGATGTTGCCGGCGAGATCGAATTTCAGGATATCGGCATCCTTCTCCTGACCGCGCCGGCCCATGGCGTAACCCAGATGCGGCCAGGCCTGGTGGCGGTTGAGGCCACGCAGCTTGACGACGCGTCCATTCAGCTTGAAGCCCTCGATCGTGTATTCGGCAGAACGGAAGCCGAAACGGCTCGTCGTCTCATCGATACCGGCAGCGGTCTCCAGCATAACGGTCAGACGGTAGAGTGCCGGATTGTCGATATCCCAGAGCGTGATGCCCTGAAGTCCGGAAAGGCTAAGCAAAACCTCTGCGCCCGATACGGTCGCCTCGGTCCGCGCGATCTCCTGACCTGCACCATCTTTCAGAACAGCCGTGACCTTGCCGGAAAGCGCCTGATCCGTCGGATTGGAAATCCAGACCTTCGCCGTCACCTGCTTGGCTTCGGCCAGAACATCCGGCGTCTCGATCTTGACGTTCTTGATCGAAACCGGCGCGGTCACCTTCAGCCAGACGTCACGATAGATGCCGGCATAGGTGAGATAGTCGATGACGCCACCGAACGGCGGGATCTCTGGGTTTTCCGAACCGTCGATCTTGACCGTCAGCAGGTTGTCGCCGGCCTTCAAGTGCGGCGTGAGCCGGGCCTCGAACGGCGTATAGCCATCCTTGTGCGCGGTGATCTCAATACCGTTCAGATAGACCACACTGTCGGCCATGGCAGCATCGAAAACCAGCGAGACTTCTTTGCCCTCGAAACGCGGCTCCCAGGCAATCACCTTCTGGTAGGTAAAAGCCTTCTGATAGCTCTTCTCGTCGAAATAGTTGTAGGGCAGCTCGACCGCCGTATGGGGAAGCTGGACCGTCTCGCCCGGCTGCGAAGCCGAGGCGAAAGCCGGCTCAAATCCGGCGCGAAAGATCCAGTCCCGGTTGAAGTTTTCGATAATGCGCATTTCAAAGTCCTATTTCACGGAGCCGAGCATGCCCTGCACGAACTGGCGTTGCATGGCGAAGAAGACGAGGAGAGTGGGAAGGGTGGCGAGGATTGTGCCGATCATCACGGTGCCGTATTCGGGCGAATAAGCAGAGGCGAGCGAGGACACAACGAGCGTGATCGTCTTCGTGTCATTCGACTGCAGCACGATCAGCGGCCAGAGATAATTGTTCCAGTTCAGCATGAAGACGATGACGAAGGCCGCCGCATAGGTGGAGCGCATCACCGGCACGTAGATGTAGAAGAAGATCTGCCACTCCTTCAGCCCATCCACCTTGGCCGCATCGCGAAGCTCGGTCGGGAAGGCCTTCGAGGCCTGGCGGAAATAGAAGATGATGAAGGCAGACGCGATCATCGGCAGCATGATGGCGATATGCGTGTTGAGCAGCCCCGCCTGCCCCATGAGCATGAAGAGCGGGATCATCAGCGCCGCAAACGGCACCATCAGCGTCAAGAGGATAACGGTATAGACCCGCTCGCGGAGCTTCGAGCGGAACATCTCGAAGCCATAACCGGCAAGCGAGGAGACGAGCAGCGTCAGCGCCGTTCCCACGAGCGCGATCTTCACCGAATTCCAGAACACCAGCGGCACATCCACCTGCGCGAAGAAGGACGCGATGTTGTCGAAGAGTGCCGTACCGAAGGTAACCTTCCCGCGGATGATCTGGCTTGTCGTATTGGTCGTCCCGATCACCATCCAGATGAAGGGGAAGATCGAGAGAAAGGCGGCAAGCGACAACACGCTATACTGCACGATGTCAGGCAGGCGGCGACGAAGCGTGGTCATCATTTGCGTTCCCTCGCGGCATAGAATTGCAGGAAGGAGAGAACCGCCACCATCAGCACGATCACGTAGGAGACGGTCGCCGCATAGCCGAAACTCGGCATGAAGCGGAAGGTAAGATTGTAGATGTAAAGCGACAACGTCAGCGTCGAATTGGCCGGACCGCCCGTGCCCTCGGTGAAGTTATAGACCTCGTCGAACAGCTGCAGCGTGCCGATCGTCGAGGTGATCGTTGTGAACAGGATCACCGGATTCAGCATCGGAATGGTCAGGAAGGCGAAGCGCCCCCAGGACGGCACGCCGTCGATCTTGGCTGCCTCATAGATCGACCGGTCGATGTTCTGAAGCGCCGCCAGATAGAAGATCATGTTGTAGCCTGTCCAGCGCCAGGTGATGGCGATGATGATCAGGACCTTAGCCCAGAAGGGGTCCGTCAGCCAGCCGATCGGCTCGCCGATGATGCCGATCGCCAGCAGCGTGTTGTTCACCACGCCGTCGAGCGAGAACATGCTCTTGAACAGGATGGAATAGGCGACCAGCGACGAAACACAGGGCAGGAAGATCATTGTCCGGAAGAGGCCGGAATAGCGCAGCTTCGGATTGTTCAGCATGGCCGCCAGGATCAGCGCCATGGTGATCATGATCGGCACCTGCACGACGAAGAAGATGACCGTGTTTTGCAGCGCCTGCCAGAAGACCGGGTCGTTCCACAGACGCACGAGGTTTCCCGTGCCGGAAAACTTCAGCATCATGCCGCGACCGGTATAGAGCGACAGGACAAGCGACCGCAGGATCGGGTAGAGCATGAAGACGGAAATCAGCGCGATCGCGGGCGCCACGAACAGCCATCCGTTGACGTCGTAATAGCGCTTCAAGCTGGATCTGGATGTGGTGGCCATGCGGTGTCCCCGAACCCGTTCAGTGGTCACTGAACATTTGTATGCGGAAGGGAAGCCGCGCGGCGTTTCCGCCGCACGTCTCCGGGAGGACAGGGACCAGACCCGAAGGCCGAGCCCCTGTGGGATGGGTTTACTGGATCTGGCCGGCAGCCTGATCTTCGATGGCCTTCAGGACCTCATCGACCGGCGTACCCTTGACCAGGGCCGGGAAGTTCGCCGCGACAGCCGTGTCGAGCTCGTTGGTGAAGATGCCGTAATTGACGGCCGGCACCTGGACGAGCCAGTCGGCAAAGTTCTGCCAGACGGTCTGGCCACCGAAGAAGTCATCGGGCTTCTGATAGGCTTCACCCGTGCGGGCGGCGAGCAGGGAGCCGACAGCGCCACGCTCGGTCAGGATCTTCTGATAGAAGTCGAGATCCTTGGCATAGATCTCGTTGAGGAAGTCGATGGCCTCGTCCTTTTCGGCGGAGGCTTCGAGCACATACCAGCTCGATCCGCCAAGGTTCGAGGCTGCCGTGGCCCCCTCGATATTGAGCTTCGGAATGGCCGTCAGCGCCCACTTGCCGGCCTGATCGGGCTGGGACTTGACCGTGCCGGTGATCCACACGCCCCTCAGAACGGAGGCCACATCGCCCGAGGTCAGTGCGCGGATGCCGTCGTTCGAACCGCTGGTCGGCTTGGCAACGCCCTCGTTGACGATCCGCGCCTGGGTTTCGAGCGCTGCCTTCAGCGCGGCATTGCCGGTGATGTTGAGGCTGCCGTCTTCGTTGAAATACCACTGACCGCCGGACTGCATCATGATGCGGATCAGACCGCCATCATTGGCATCGAGTGCCATCATCTCATGGCCGGTCTTGGCCTTCACTTCCTTGCCGATCTCGATGAACCGGTCCCAGGTGAGGTTCTGCATATCCTCAGGCTTGAAGCCAGCCTGCTCGAGATAGTCAGTGCGATAGTAGAGGCCGGTGACGCCGGAATCGAAGGGAACGCCATAGACCTGGCCTTCCAGCGTCATCAGGTCGACCTTGTATTTGGCAAAGCCGGAAAAGTCGATCTTGTCCGTGAGTGCCGCAAAGGAGCCGGGGAAGGACTGCAGATACTTCTGCGCGCCATAGTCTTCGATCAGCACGATATCCGGCAGCGTATCGGTCATGCCGGAAGCCAGACCTGTCTGCAGCTTTTGCTCGACATCGGCCTTGGCAAAGTCGACGATGTTGAAGGTCGTATCAGGATGCTTCGCGGTATAACGCTCAGCGGCTTCCTTCATGATCGCGACGTTGAAGTTCGGGTCCCAGCACCAGATGGTGACTTCGCCGGCAAAGGCCGCCGTGCTGCACAACAGTGCGGCAGCCGTCAGCGCAGCCGAAACGGAGCGCTTGAGCACGCGAGAATAATCCATGCGTTCCTCCCATTATGACGTTAACCGCGGCAGCCTCATCCCCTGCCTCATCGCCACTATTTCCGAAAATCGGAGGACAGTCAAGAAAATTTTTACTAAATATTTTGTGCATTGCGGTAAGTGTCTGGGATTCCGGAACCTCCCGTCGAAATCCTCTAGGACGCCGATGGCTTCTTTGCGCTCGCTCGCCAGACCATCTCCGTGGGCAAGGTCACATGCTTGGAGTAGTCCCGACCGTTCAGACGCTCGACGAGCAGGTCGACAGCCACTTCACCGATCAACTCACCAGGAATGCGCATGGTCGAAAGAGGCGGCGTCAGGAACTGCGCCACCGGAATATCATTGAAGGCAACAACTGCAATATCGCCCGGGATCGACAGTCCGGCCTCCTGGATCGCCCGATAGGTGCCGATCGCCATGTTGTCATTGGCCGCCACGATCGCATCGGGCCGCACCTCCAGCGCCAGCAGCGACTTGGCCTGCTGGTAGCCTGTCTCGAGCCGCAGATTCTGGCCGAAGCGCTCGCTCTGGCCCAGAGCCAGAAGCTCGGGCCGATAGCGCCCTCGCGCCTCGTGCCATTCGATGAAGGCCTTGCAGCGCTGCTCGCCATGCATCAGCGCATCATTGTCCATCAGTTCATAGCCTCCCACGAAGCCGATGCGCTGGTAGCCGGCGTTTTCCAGACTGTCGAGAATGGTAACGGTCGCCTCAAGGAGATCGGCGCGCACGCAATCAAATTGCGGCATGCGCGGATTGTAGTCGGCCATCACCAGATGCGGGCAGACCTTTGCCATGGCCTCGATCTCGGCCTTCGGATGATGCCCGACCACGATGGCTGCCGAGATGCCCGTAAGCATGGCGAGATCAACTGGAACATCCGGATTGAAAACGCGCGCGATCTCGATCTTGTATTCCCGACAGCGCGCCTCGATGCCGAGCCGTACGCCGACATAATAGGGGTCGACCAGTTCCTCATTGGGCGCCAGAAAATGGATGACCGCGATATTTGCCGCCACCTCGGCATGGCTTCCCATGGGGATCGAGAACGGCGACAACTGGGCACTCTTGCGTGCCCGCGGGGTCGCGTAGTTCAGCGCCTCCGCCGTCTCGATGATCGCCTGCCGCTTGCTTTCGGAAATGGACAGCGTCTCGTCGTAGTTCAGCACCCGCGACACCGTGCCCGACGACACGCCGACAGCCTTCGCGATTTCCTTGATCGTCACCACGGCGCCCGTCCTCCTCCACCTGCCTTCCCGGAAGAAAGTGGTAAACCTCCGGAAACTATTTACTAGGCCAGTCGCACCATGGATACAACCGCTTCCCCCCGGATGACAAGCATCTCTCGTTGCGCCAGGGTTGAGCACCTGAGTTGATCCGGGAAACGCTGTGAACCGCACCGGGTTTGCCGGAGGCTCCAACTTCTGAGAGAGTGGAGCCTATATGAGCAAGACAACGAACAAGTTTTCACCTGAAGTCCGCCAACGCGCCATCCGTATGGTGCTGGATCACGAGGCAGAGCACCCGTCGCGGTGGGCAGCCGTTTCATCTATTGCGGGCAAGATCGGTTGCTCGCCAGCCACGCTGCATGAATGGGTGAAGAAGACCGAGGTCGACAGCGGCAAACGAGCAGGCTTGCCGAGCGACGCGGCGGAGAAGATGAAGGCTCTGGAGCGGGAGAACCGCGAGCTTCGTCAGGCCAACGAGATTTTGCGCAAGGCGTCTGCTTATTTCGCGATGGCGGAGCTCGACCGCCCCTTCAAACGATGATCTCGTTCATTGACGAACACCGTAGTGTGTTCGGGGTCGAGCCGATCTGCAGGCTTTTGCCGATTGCCCCATCAACCTACTACGAGAACGTCGCCAAGCGCTTGGATGTGGACCGCCTGTCGGTTCGCGCCCGCAGCGATATCGGCCTGAAGATCGAGATACGCCGGGTGTTCAATGAGAACTTCCAGGTCTATGGTGCGCGCAAGGTCTGGCGGCAATTGCAGCGGGAGGGCTTTGACACCGCCCGCTGCACTGTTGCTCGGCTTATGAGGGCAATGGGGCTGCAGGGCATAATTCGTGGCAAGCCGATCCGCACGACGATCAGTGACAAGACCGGCCCATGCCCGCTCGACCGGGTGAACCGACACTTCTTCGCGCCTGCGCCGAACATGCTCTGGCTTTCTGATTTCACGTATGGTGCGCCTCGCCCCAATCGGGGAGGCATATGACTGGAATGCAAAGAGAAAGGAGGATGTGAGTATTTGCCTGTCCCCTGCTGCGAGGGGGCATGAGCCCAAGCGGCGGTGACCTGCCGTCAACTGGCAGGGTGACGTAGCCCGCAGGTAAAGGGGATTGAGGCGAAGCCGTTACGCCAAGATGGTTCCCGAGGCTGAAGTATTGGAAGGTTGAGGAACACGAACCGGTTAACCCGCATCTGAGGGCTGAAAGGTCGCCTTCGCCTACACGGTTTAACAGGCGAAATGCTGATGAAGCTGCCGGACACGTAAGTCGGCGGCATCCGAATACGGTCGTATATGTAGGTCGCCCGTATGGGGTCATGGGGAGAATGCAGCCAGACCATGACATCGGCATCGACTTGCGGAACGCAAGGGAAAAGACTGCGACCGGCAACCTCACCAATGCGCTGACGTCCAGCATATGAACGAGGGAAGGCATGATGGAATGACAACGAAGTACTGCGTCGCAAGGGAGTTGACCCTGATGTCCATCATGTTGGCGGAGTTCCCGTAGTAGTCCGGGATGGGGAAAGCCCATCACATGGCGAAGGGGAACAGTTCAAACTGCTTGAAGTGCAAACTATCTGATCAAGCGAGGTGAAGACCTTTGATAATCAGTGAAATGCAGCAAAAGCTCGCAACATGGGCCGAGAGCGATCCAAACCGACGGTTTGATCGGCTTCTTCGGCTGATTGCCAATCGGGAATGGCTTGCCGAGGCCGCTCGGATGGTTCTGGCGTCAAGTGGCGCACGAACGCCGGGTGTTGACGGAATGGATAAGCAGAAACTGCAGGACAAACTGGATCAGCATCTGGATGACCTGCGGACAAGCCTGCTGGAGGAGACCTATCGCCCCCAGCCGGTAAAGCGCATCTATATCCCGAAATCGAACGGTAAGCTACGACCACTGGGTATTCCGACCCTGACGGATCGCATCGTACAACGCGCCATGCTGATGGCCATGGAGCCGATCTGGGAGAGCGATTTCCATCGTCTATCCTATGGCTTCCGGCCGGAACGCAGCGTGCATCACGCCGTCCGCACCGTGAGGATACAGCTACAGGATGGAGGTGGAACGAAGGGCCGCTGGATCATCGAAGGTGATCTCGCCAGCTACTTTGACACGGTCCATCACAGGCTGCTTCTGAAATGTGTGCGGCGACGGGTGCAGGACGGACGGTTCGTCGATCTTCTCTATCGATTCCTGAAGGCAGGCCACATCGACCGTGGCTTGTTCACAGCCTCAAGCGAGGGCGTTCCGCAAGGTGGCGTTCTGTCACCGCTCCTGTCCAACATCATGCTCCACGAGTTTGATATGTGGCTGGAGGCGAAATACCTGAACAAGAAGGCCCGCAAGGACCGATGGGCATGGAACTTCGGCATCAAGCAAGGCCGCCCCATCACGGTTCGTGAGAACCGGCAATGGAAACCGGCTGTTGCCTATTGCCGATACGCTGACGACTTCGTCGTGATCGTAAAAGGAACCAAGGTTCAGGCAGAGGAAATCCGCGAGGAATGCCGGGCGTTTCTAGAAGGTGAGTTGAAGTTGACGCTGAACATGGAGAAGACCCATGTCACCCACGTCAACGACGGCTTCGTCTTTCTGGGGCACCGGATCATCCGCAAGCGAGGGGCGCATGGACGGATGTCCATCGTAACGACAATACCCAAGGAAAAGGCCAAGGGGTTTGTTCACAGACTTACCGAAACCCTTTCCGGCAATCATAGTGTCAGTACGGTCGACATGATCGCTGGCCTGAACCGCCAATTGGTGGGATGGGCGGCGTTCTACAAGTTCGCCGACTTCACGGCGTACGTCTTCCGGCGCATCGACCATGTCGTGTTCTGGAAAATGGCGCATTGGCTGGGGCACAAATACCGATCCCGCATCAAACCCTTGATGCGGAAATGGTTCAGGGCCCCCGAACCGGGCAAGGCGAAAACCTGGCTCGTGTTTGGTCGGAATGAACGTGGTGATCCCGTCGGGAAAGCGCTGCAACGGCTTGTCTCAAGCCCCAAGGCGCAATTCCGGTGGCGTAATCCGGAGGAGAACCCATACATCGTCCGGATCGAAAACCGCAGCACCGTCACGTCGAACTATCATGATGTTGCAATGGCCATGGGCCAAGCTTGAATGGAGAGCCGTATGCGCTGAAAGGTGCAAGTACGGTTCGGGGAGGAGAAGCGCATCTGCGCTTCTTACTCCACTCGCCACCTGGCAGGGTTTCGTCTACGTGGCCTTTGTCATCGACGTCTTCGCTCGTCGCATCGTCGGCTGGCGGGCAAGCCGGACAGCACATGCGAGCTTCGTCCTCGATGCGCTGGAGCAGGCACTTCATGATCGGCGTCCCGCTCATGGCGGCGGCCTCGTGCATCACTCCGATCGCGGCGTTCAAGGCAGATTCAACCGGTCGCTGCAACACCCCAAACATGGAGGTGTTTATTGTGACGGGAAGACGGAAATCAGAGCGGTCAACGCGGCAGAAATTATCCTCGCCAGGGCGACCACCGGTGTGGCAGCGTGAGAACCTGTGCCGGTTCTGGCGAGAAATAGCGGCAGGCTTGTCCAGTGAGGATGCCGCTGTGGAAGCCGGCGTCTCTGCCCCCGTTGGGAACCGGTGGTTTCGGAGTTCAGGCGGTATGCCTCCCACACATCTTTCGCCCTCGGCAGTAACACTCAGGAATCGCAGCCTGACGTTCCGAGAGCGAGAAGAAATTGCTTTGGAATGCGCCCGCGGTACTGGAATCCGTTCTATCGCACGTAAATTGGGACGATCACCGAGCACAATCTCGCGCGAGATCAGGCGCAATTCAGCGACACGCGGCGGCGACTTCGACTATCGTGCGATTACTGCACAGTGGCATGCTGATCGAGCGGCTCGACGGCCGAAAGTGGCGAAACTTGCAGCTAATGTTGCCCTTCGCGACTACGTACAGGACCGGCTCGCCGGCCTCATTGCCACACCCGACGGCATCGCCTTCGATGGCCCGATCGTGGTATGGAAAGGACGCCGGGCCGTTCATCGGCAAAGCCGACGCTGGTCCAAAGCCTGGAGCCCGGAACAGATTGCGCGGCGTCTGAGACTGGACTTCCCCGAGGACGCGACCATGCGCATCAGCCACGAAGCCATCTATCAGGCACTTTACATTCAAGGCCGAGGCGCTCTGAAGCGTGAACTATCTGCCTGCTTGCGTTCCGGTCGAGCGCTGAGGTTGCCTCGCGAACGCGCTCGTAGCCGTGGTAAGTCCTTTCTTGGTGATGCACTGATGATCAGCGACCGCCCCGCGGAGATAGGCGATAGAGCGGTGCCCGGTCACTGGGAAGGTGATCTCATCCTCGGTCTCGGCAGCTCCGCGATCGGCACTCTGGTCGAACGCACAACACGGTTCACGATGCTCCTGCACCTGCCACGCATGGAAGGTCACGGAATCAAAAAATCCGTCAAGAACGGTCCTGCACTCGCTGGACACGGCGCTGAAGCGGTTCGTGATGCGATCGCTGAGACCATCATGGAACTTCCGGCGCATCTACGCCGATCCCTGACCTGGGACCAGGGCACAGAAATGTCTCAGCACGCACAGCTTAGGATCGACACTGGCCTGGATATCTACTTCTGTGACCCTCAAAGCCCGTGGCAGCGTGGAAGCAACGAAAACACCAACGGTTTGCTACGTCAGTACTTTCCGAAGGGTACAGATCTGAGCCAGCACGGAGCCGATGAGCTCAGCGCTGTGGCGCATGCCCTTAATAGCAGGCCTCGCAAGACGCTGGGTTATCGCACACCAGCAGAAGCGCTCGACGGCCTGCTTAAATCGGATATGATCGAAGGTGTTGCAGCGACCGGTTGAATCTGCCCAATACGTGTCCATTCGGTATTCCGAGCGATTGGCAGAAGCTGGCATCGAGCCGTCTGTCGGAAGTGTCGGCGACAGTTATGACAATGCCCTCGCCGAAACGATCAACGGTCTCTACAAGGCCGAGGTCATTCATCGGCGTGGACCATGGCGCAGCTTCGAGGCGGTGGAATTCGCTACCTTGGGTAAGCATCCGAACAGCCACGCGGTATCTGCGCGCGCGGATGAGAACCAACCGGTTTATGGTGGTGAGGTTCGGTTCGGAGTTGGGGGGCGTGGCGTAGCGGACCGTCAGGTTTTCCGGCGTGATCGACGCGCCCATTTTGCGACCAGGTGTTCAACGGCTCTGTTGAGGTCGGCGAACGCAGCATGGTTCGGGTCGAAGTCTTTGGCGCCCCACCATTCGGCAAGCTCGGCGTGCCGCTCATGAGCGGGATCGGCAAGCGCCTCGCGGAACTCCTGGTATCCCCAAGGGCCGCCGACGTCTTCCGGCGGGCAGCGCCCCGTCGCCTCGATCAGCATGCGGTCTGCCAGCGCAACGATGGGGAACGTGCGCTCGATCTTGATGCTGTGCGTCCAGCCGTCACCGAAGTCGTAGTGGTATTTGAAGGATTTCGCGCCGGTGTCCTGGATTGCCGACAGGAGCGAGACCTTGCGCGCATCGATTGGGCCATCCCCCCATTCCTGGTCGGGCAAACCAAAACCGACATCGCGGATCTGGAACTCGTAGAGGTGGGTATTCGTCCAGCCCATCGCGGCTTGCAAGACCTCATGCAATCGGCTGAGCCGGATGCGCCAGGGCACGACAATGCGCCGCATCACCGTTGGTTCGACATGATCAAGAGTAACCTTCAAACGGACCAGGGAAGCTGCCATCGTCAGGCCGCCAGCATGAGGGCTGGACTTTCACCCTGGCGTAGCCGCTTCCACTCCCACGGAAGCAATTCCGGCAGAGATCGGCAGGTCAGCGATACGAGCAAGGATATCGGCGAGCCAAGCCTTGGGATCCACGTCATTCAGCCGTGCGGTCATGATGAGCGTGAGCATGATGGCCGCGCGATCGGCGCCACGGTCGGAACCGGCGAAGAGCCAGGCCTTTCTTCCGCAAGCCACACCGCGCAACGCTCTTTCCGCGCAATTGTTGGTCATGCAGATCCTGCCGTCGTCGGCATAGCAGGCAAAGTCGGCCCAGCGCGACAGCATGTAGTCGATCGGCCCAGCCACCGGCGATGAACGCGAGAGGCCGCCCCGCTCGGCGCGCAACCATTCCTCCATATCGTTCAGCAAGGGCTTGCTCTTCTCCTGCCGGACGGCAAGCCGCTCTGCCGCGCTCTGGCCGTTGATATCGCGCTCGATGGCGAACAGGGCATCGATGCGCTTGACGGCTTCGAGGGCCGCCGGCGAGATCGGCTTGGCCCCTTTGCCGCGCCGGGCGTTTCGCGCGACATCGGCCAGTTCGAAGAACTTCCGGCGCGCATGGGCGAAGCAGAAGGCGGGCGTTGCCGGCATTTGCTTTCTCGTCCGGTCGAACAACGGATTGAAGCCGTTGTAGCAATCAGCCTGAAGGATGCCGCTGAAGTCGGCCAGATGCCGTTGCGGGTGCTCGCCGCGCCGATCGCTGGAAGCATAGAAGACCGCAGCCGGTGGTGCAGGCCCGGCGAATGGCTGATCGTCACGCACGTAAACCCATATTCGCCCGGTCGTGCTCGCCTTATGAGGATAGTCGCTGCTAGCCGAATCGCTCAGCCAAATAATGTCGGCCAGACCTACGAGCTGCTGAACCGCTGGCGGTACTCGCTGGGTGACACGTCCGCAATTCGGTAAAACGCTCGCCGCAGCGTTTGCTCATCTTGAAAGCCGCAGACAGTGGCTACTCGCTTCAGGGGTAGATCGCCCTCGGACAGGAGTTGTTTGGCCCGCTCGAAGCGCATCTTCTCGATTGCGGCAGCCGGGGTTAACCCGACGGCCACACGGAACTTGCGGGTAAAGGAACGCACACTCATGCCAGAGCGGCTCGCCAGTACCTCAACGGAGAGATTCTCCTTTAGATGGCCCGCGGCCCAGGTGAGGAGATCGGAGAAATCGGTGTCCGTCGAAGCCTGAAGCGACAGGCTGGTGCTGAATTGATGCTGATTTCCCGGGCGGCGAAAGTATACCACCAACATCTTCGCGACATCCATTGCAAGCTTCCGGCCGTGGTCATCTTCGACAAGATGCAGCGCAAGATCGATGCCTGCGCTCACACCGGCCGAACTCCAGATGTTGCCGTCGTGTACGAAGATTGGGCCATCAAGAATGGTCGCGCCGTCACACTTGCGCTTTAGTGTTTCTATGAAACCCCAGTGCGTCGTGGCAGAGCGACCAGCAAGCAAGCCCGCTTCTGCAAGGAGGAACGCCCCGACGCACACGGAGCATACGCGGCGGGAGCGTGGACCATTCTCAGCCAGCCATGCGACTAGCCTAGGGTCAGGACCCATTGATTTGAATTGACGGCTATGATTCAGACGGGCGGATAGGAGCCCGACTGATGAGTAATT
>NZ_KQ414529.1:0-24090 GCF_001263295.1 Agrobacterium sp. SUL3 | reverse complement strand
GGGCAAAGTTCAAACATGGGTCAATTTTCGATGGAAATATCCTGTGCTACCGGGTCACTTCTCAGTGGCAATCAACATCCTGGCTTCTCCCTGCATTCCGTTGCTGTCTCCTGGAGGACACCAGCAAGATTGGCGGACAGAGCATGGCCATCAGGATTCGGTCTATCGAATCCCGTTTCGCTGAAATTTGCGAAGTCGTCAGCTACCAGCACGAGATGAAACCAGAAGCCTGGTTGGAACTCGACAGCTATCGAGGGAATGACATTCGCGCCGGGCTTGATCTGTGTCGGAGGAATATTAATTGTTGAAATGGCTGGGTTGAGCGACAACTGGTTGGTCTGTGACTGCAGGAGCCCCATATGCAGGGCGTTAGCGGTTCCTGCTTCAATACAATTTTCAATTACTGCGCGTCGAATAGCCAGCCCGACAGCGGAAGGAAGGGCTACGACAATCGCGTCTTCAAAATGAATCAGGGGGCATCGCTCCAGAGAACTGTTGCCGTGAAGCCCGATGCCGACCTGTCGATCAGAAGGAGATAGGAAGAATCTACCAAGAGCGACGGGGTTTCCACCCAATCCGGATATTTCAGAATCTGTGAAAGTAACGCGCTTGGCCAACGTTTTCAGCGTCGGCACCAACTCCAAAGGGAGAGTTGGCAGCTTGTATTCGGAACCACGTACGAATGCACTGAGGCCTGCACGGGAGCAAACCTGATCCGAAAGCAGCAGCAGGGTCCGACACGCCTCACGAAGCACCGCGTAGAATGCGATATCAGGCATCGTTTCCAGTACATTCAACATATGTTGGAGATGATGGCAGTTCGCCTCAGCGAGTCCTTCCAAGACGAGATAATTGCGTCCTTCAAAGTTCACTCTGCCTACGAATACGTCTTCCGCAGCATCTTCCATAAAAGAAACTGCTTGGCCAACCTGTATGAACCATCGAGAGGCATCCTGCTTCGTTGGCTTCTTTTTTCCGGAGGCGTTTGAAACAACGAGATGGCTGATGGCTTCGAGGCGCACTGTATTCGTTTGGAGATGAGGAACCGTCAGCAATCCACCTACGGCGGCAATGCTTGATTTTGCGTGATACTGGCGGAAATCAGCAGCCAATGCTTGGGCGCTTCTTTCCGAGCTGTCGGCTAGCATCTTCTGTGCGTCAAATAGGCTTTCGGGAATCTCAAGCATTCGTGCTAACAACCCCTCAATGAATCCAGTCAGCGATATTGTATCGCAAAGCGACATTCCCGCTATGGATGTCGTTGCGGTAGTCACAGGAAACAATCTTCGCTCGGGCGGATTATCATTGCTTCCAATAAAACGGGGAGTTTCCCCCTGCGATTTTGCCGTATTCGTTAACGCCGTTTGAACATGGTCTGACGGCGGGGTTGCCGCACTCGGGTTCATGACGATGCCGATCTAAAAATCGATCCATTTCCAACGGCATGGCCAATGACGAGTATCCTGACGAACACATCGGCGGCGATGGCGCTGGCCACTTTACGAACCATCAACAGTCAATTGAACCGGAACCAGAACGAGGTTTCAACGGGATACCGGGTTGCGACGGCTTCCGACAACGCCGCGTACTAGTCCATATCCACGACCATGAAATCCGATGCCGGAGCGATGGCGGCCGTACAGGACGCAATGGTGTTCGGCGCAGCCAAGATAGACACGGCATATGCCGGTATCGAGGCCACCATCGAAGTGGTCGACGCATTCAAGTCCAGGATCGTCGCCGCGATGGAAGCTGGAGTCGACAGAAAGAAGATTCAGGGCGAACTGGAGCAACTCAAGCAGCAGGCGACGTCGATCGCTACATCTGCGAGCTTCAGCGGCCAGAACTGGCTCAACACCGACATTGCCAGCATCTACGACCAATCCAGCAGCCGCACCGCCCTCACGACAGGATTCGTCCGCCAAGGGCCGTCGGTAAGAGTCACCACCACGGATGTCGACGTTGCCGGGCTGTCCCTGTTCAACACGACGGGCGGTGGCATCCTCCAGAAAGACGACCGCAGCCCAGGAACGATTGGTGGCCTGCGCAACACCGACACCTTCACCTACGGCGGCGGAGCAATCCAGAGCTTCAACTTCGACGGCCCACTCGTCTTCACCGACGACTCGACCGCCATCACCTTCCAAATAATCCTCGATGCCGACGACCCGTCTACGACGACAGCTCCGGGAAGCGGAACGACGGTCAATGTCACGCTCAACCGGACGCTCATGGATCAGGTTTATCCCACACTAGACGGCGTGATTTCTACGCGAGATCAGTTCGCATGGCTGATGCGCGAGGCGATCATCCCCCTCGGAGCGCAGTTTGCCAGCCGTAGCGGCACGACCGACGGATACGCCCTCCTGTCCCTCGAGACCTCCGGACTGACGGGATCATCCATCCAGGTACTCAATGTCTCCTCGACGCTGGCGGACGGGAAGACTGGCGGCCTTGCGGCGACCGGAACGAACTATGGCTCGCGCCCATCGGTCGTGAGCTACTGGGACGAGCCCTTCACCGTCCACAGCACCGCACAGATCTATGTGCCCATCAGGATCAACGGCACGACGACTACCGTCGAGATCAACCGGGCGACGGTGGACCAGGCTCTGGGAACGACGACGGGGGACGTGACCTCCGACGACGACCTCGTGGCCGTCCTCAACACTGCGATGCAGGCGCAGAATGTCGGCGTGACGGTGACGAATGCGGGAGGGTACATCCTCTACGAAGTGGACGAGACCATCAACAAGGCATCGGGAAGCAAGACCTCCATCGGTATAGGCCCTGCCTACGACGGCTTTGGCGACCTTCCCAACTTCGGCCTCCTCGACGTCGACATCACAACGCCCGGCGCAAACCTCGACTACTATCTCACGGGGATCCAGGCGATGCTCACAAAGCTCACGGGAGCCGGCTCCGTTCTCGGATCGCTCGAGAAGCGCAACTCCATGCAGGCTGACTTCCTCGACAATCTGATGGACTCGATCGAACGGGGAGTATCGCGCCTCATCGACGCTGACATGGAGGAGGTTTCGGCGCGCATGAATGCCTTGCAAACGCAACAGCAGCTCGCCATCCAGAGCCTTCACATTGCCAACTCCCAACCTCAGGCTTTTCTCAGCCTGTTCCGGTAGAGCTGCTTCAGGCGAACCTTGCCAGCTCCAGACGCTCGATCCCCCTGGCCACTGTTCTCGGATGGACGTTGTATCGACGGGCGACATCCTGGACTGATGATCCCGAATCGATCGCGGTCCGGATTTCAAAGCATTGCGCCTCGGTCAGCGCTGGTCGTCGCCCCGGATACTTTCCACGGGCCTTCGCCGCCTCGATGCCCGCGATCGTTCTTTCCCGGATCAACGACTTCTCGAATTCGGCAAGCGCTGCGAGGATATGGAAGATCAGCTTTCCGCCCGCCGAAGAGGTGTCGATGTTTTCCGTGAGAGAAAGGAAGCCTATGCCGCGACGCCGCAATTTCTCGATCACGGTAATCAGGTGCCGGATCGACCTGCCCAGACGATCCAGCCGCCAGACGACCAGCACATCGCCTTTCCGAAGCGCCTTCATCATGGAGGACAGACCGCATCTCGCATCCTGGGCTCCGGAAACACCATGATCCTCGAAGACCTTCGCACAGCCCGCATTCAGGAGGGCATTTCTCTGCAAATCCAGGTGCTGGTCCGCCGTCGACACTCTCGCATATCCAATCCTCGCCATGAATCCTTCCAAATCCATCCTGCATCCCCGGACTGCCTTGACAGAACCGAACGGATTCGCGGAACTGGCGGACGGGGATGCAGAAAATGCGTTATAGGCAACATTCACAGACACTTACGCATGGAACAAAAGAGCTCCTTGCGTCGTGACAAAACCGTTCGGTTCTGTCCTTTCGTGATGCTCGCTTTGCCGCCCTCGCCGGATGCCGACGATGAGGCGACCAGAGACCTTCAAGCAGATTTCCCGACTTCTCATGGATTCATGGATTTCCAGTCCCGATGAGCTTGCCGATCCTAAGGGCATCTATGGCCCCTTGCATGGAATGCTCCGGGCCAACATGGTGCTGCTCGTGATCGATACCCGGTCCAAGAATCCCGAAGAATTCCACCTCAACTTCGTTAAGGACTACACCCTGCCGACTGGACTTACCGACATGAGCCTGCTGCAGCGTCCCTGCTCGTTCATCGACTTCCCGGATCAGCACTACCTGCAGAGAATCGTGGTTCCAGCCTATGCCGACGCCGTCGGACGACAGCGCCCGGTGATAGGAGGCATCGTGACGAATATCCTCGACATGCACGTGGCCTAAGGCCGGATCATCCTCCCGCAGAAGAATTCGGCGGGACGGAGTTCCTGGTGCATCAGCCTTATCGATGTACGCTTCCTGCTGCCGATGGGACCACGTGTCGACGGATTGGATGATGCCGATCTCGGTATCGTCCAACTGCTGGCCGAAGGTGCATCCACGAGGGAGATCGCAGATATCATGAGCCTATCGGCACGCACGATCGAGCACAGGATCGAACGCCTGAAATCCGCCTTCGGTGCCAGGAACATCGCTCACCTCGTCGGATTGTCGATCTCGGCGGGCATTTCGGGCATCGGCAAACGGGACGATTGATCCGCCTGCCGGCTATCCTGTTCAGGAGCCAGCAGGCATCCGATCGCGATAATCCTCGCACCACGAGAACCGCCTGTATCCACCAATCAATCTGTCCAGAAACGACGCTTCGAAGTAGTCCAGGCAAACAACTTGAAAACTATCCTCCTGGGCGGCTTTCTCTATGCGGGCGACGCGCTCCTTTTCCCGTTCCAGACGAGACGTATGCGCTGACCAGGAGGCCCACATCGGAGCACCAACCGTGCTCAAAACAGTGAATGCAAGGATCACAGCGGATATCAGAATGGAAATGCCCATGAAGCCACCGAAGAGCGTGACGATGGCCCGATGTGCGGCGTTTCTGTCAAACTTCGCCATCTCCGTTCACACCGTCTTCAGTTCGCGGCCGGCGAATTTCTGACCGACGCGAGAACGCTCAAGCTCTTCCCGCGCAGCCAGCGAATCCTTTCGAATACGAGCCGGATTGGAATGATGGATGGCGAGGAAATAGAACAGGAATCCCGGGACGATCAGCACCAGCCATGCGGCGAGCGTGGCGCCGAATATGTAGCTCACTGGAAGTCCGACGAAAATCCAACCGAGCAGATACGCAATGGGCAGGATGCCGATCGCGACCAGTCTCTGCTTGAGCACGTCCATCGTCCGGACAAGCGAGAAGTAGTTGTTGCCACGGACTTCGCTTTCAGTAGCAACGATATGGAATACCGATTTCTTCCATCCCTGGATTCGTCGGAAATAGAACGTGGCAGTGTTGCCGATCTCAATCTCGGCGTCGATCTTCTCATTGGTGGTAACGCGCTCGAACTTTAGAAGCGCGCCATTCGTGTCCTCTATGACGATGTATGCGTAGTGCCACACGTCATCGATATCGTCCAGGCCGTTACGGCCAAGGAATGTCCTGCCGGTATATTCCTTCACCGCTCCAGTGATTCTGATGATGTTCGGGTTGTCTTGAATGGACATACGAGTCTCCCTGCAGGTTTTCGGGAGACGGTGGCTGTTTCGGATTAAGGGAGTTACCTGTTTGTCAGGGGGAAACTACCCGATCTCCGGCTGGAAAGGTGGATTTCTGGCCCCGAGCGCCTGGCTCTTTCCGGCTTCAGCGAAAATAGGGTCAGGCCTGCGAGCCCGCGGCCCCTCCCCGATCGCCCCCTAGAAAACACACGCAAAGGTCGTTCATCCTCGCCCTTACTGGCCGGGAAAATCAAAAAATCTGTCCCGGGTTCGCTGCGTCTGGTGCCCATGCCGGCATTCGGGTCAGATCACAAACAATCATATATGACTTTTTGCATTTTACCCCGTGACCAATCCAACTGCGGGCAACCGGCTGTCTGCTCAACTTCGGTCGGAAAAATAAAACCAGCGATGGCAAACACTTAACTATAATTTTGACGTGAAGTATCGCCCCTTGAATCCACTCTGGCCAGCACCGTGCGAGCTTCGACCTCAACGAAATGCAACGCATAACTGATGCAAATTGGTAACTCAATTCTCATTCTTTTGATAAGCGCGCCAGAGTTGTCTTGCAAAATACCCTCTATTGATTAATGCGTCGCATTGAGCAACATGGGGTTGAAGTTTATTGATGACCAGATATCTGGCCAGAGCGCTATTTCTCGTTCTGGCAGCTACCAAATCATCCACAGCAGGTGGTTTAGACAGGAAAGTGATCGGTGGTATTGCACCGGCCCCACCCACGTTGCGAAACTCGGTCGTCGTTCTCTGCGCAGCTCTTTGCTTTGCTCCACAAGCGGCATTGTCACGGGATGATCTTAAAGGGCCGCCGCCGGCAGAAGCGAACGCAGGTCAGGCAGATCCAGGTGTCGCCGTATCGCAGGAGCCTGCCCTGACGATCCAGACATTTGCGGGTCCTATATCTGATAATGCGACGTCCGGTGCTTCACCATGTTTTCCGGTAGATACGATCCGCATCGAAGGCGGCCACGAACTCATTGGCAGCGAAGCTGTTGAAGACGTGACAAGACCCTTCGCATTGTCCTGCCAGAGCAATGAAAGCGTCGGCGGATTGCTCAAGGCGGTGAATGGTCTTTTTGCCGACAGGGGTTTTGCCACGACGCAGGCCTGGTTGCCGGAGCAGGACATCGCCGCCAGCAGAACGCTGGTCCTGCGCGTTGTGCCCGGGCGGATCGATGCGGTCGTCTACAAGGAGGAGCAGCAGCCTTATAAGGCGTTCTTTCCCCGCATGGCCGAATTAAGTGGCAACGTCGCACGATCCACGTCCATTTCCGAGTTCGTGCAGCAGGCAGATGCCTGGTGGGAGGGCCTTGATGACGATCTTGAACACCTGACCTTGTTGCCACCATCCGCGCGAATCGCGATGACTGGCACAATTGCCAAAGACGATGTCCTGCATGTCGATCGCCTCCAGGACACACTCGATAGCCTCAACAGGGTTCCTTCGAACAAGGCCAAGGCGGAGCTTGTTCCGGGCAAGAGGCCGGCGACTTCCGACGTACAGATCACAAACCGCATCAATGATGCGTTCAGGCTCTACGGCGGTTACGACACGGAATCCATCGAAGGTGTCGATAAGCTTCGCTTCGGGATCACGGCGGAGAAAGACAATCTCATCGGCATCAACGACATGTGGGGGCTGACGCTTAAGAGCGGCGTCGAGACTAACGAGCTGAGCGGTGATTTCGCTGTTCCCGTGGGACGCGCCACAATGAGGCTCAAGGGCGACTGGTCCGAGAACATGATCGACCTCGGCCCGCTTTCCGAGTTGTTCATGACGACCTGGAATGTCAGTGCGGGTGCCGACTGGATCGTTCATTCATCACGCACAGAGCGGCTTGTCGCCGATTTCACGGTCACGCATCGCGAACAGAACCGCTACATCAACGGCGTTGGGCTGATGGATCAGCGCGTTTCTCCGCTTCAGGCGGGTCTGACTTACAGCCGCTTTTTCGAACGCGCCAATGTGTCGGCCAGGATCGGCGCCAGCCAGGGGCTGTCTATCTTCAATGCACGCGAAGATGCCGACGATATCGATGACTCCACGCCCCACAGCCAGTTCACAAAGCTGGATGCATCTCTTTCGGGGTCCTATGTCTTCCCCGGGCGCGCCTCCGTTTCGTCCAGCCTGTCCACACAATGGGCGGCAACCGCGCTTTATTCCGACGACCAGATGACGATCGGCTCGCGCAGTTCGGTACGCGGATTTTCCAATGGAAGCTTCAAGGCTGACCGGGGCGCGGTGTGGCGCAACGAGGTCGCATTCGCCATGCCGGTCGATTTGCTTTTGGGGAAAGCCGGATCAGGTACGCAGCCGGACAGCCAGGGTCCAGTGCAAATATCCGCCCCATCGTCGGAATGGGCGCGAACGACCCTCTCCCGTCTCAACCCTTATCTCTTTCTCGACGCAGGGCTCGGCCGCGACGTTGCCAATGAAGTCACCGGATACCGGGTCGGCAGTGGTGTGGGCCTGCGATATGGCGGCCCAAGGCTTTCTTTCGATGTCGGCTACGCCTGGCGAGTTGCCGAAGACAGCCGAAGCCGGCGCGTGAGCGAGGAAAAGGGTGAGTTGTTCATGACACTGCGTTTGAAGGTTTTTTGAGCCATGCCGTTTTTGTTCGATGCTCCCTCAAGAAACGCTGGCGATAATCACCTCACGTTCGGGCTGTGCCGCTGGCTGGTCTCATCAGTATCCGAAATTGGCATGGCGGCGCTTATTGCCGTTGGATTGCTGCTGATCGCTCCTGCGGCGAAAGCAATTGCGGAGGACGGCAAGGCTCCCGCTGTCCGGGAAGAGACTTCCGGGGTTGCGGCAGAAGCAGTCGTAGAGCCCAAACGTTATGGCGACTGGGAACTGGTCTGCAAACCGCAGGCGGATACCGCCACTCCAAAAGCGGAAAGCGCGGCATGCCGTCTCCAGCAGGCGCAGGCCGTCAACGACGGGAAGGATGTCGTCTTTCTGTTCAACATTGCGAGGCAGGGAAAACAACGCGTCGCGATCATTTCGACGCCCCTGAACGTCTATCTGCCGGCAGGTCTGGAGTTGAAGATCGATGGCGGGCAGACACAGCGCGTTATCTTCGAGACCTGCAATGTCTCCGGATGCCACGCCGGCTTTGCTCTCAACGGCTCGCTGCTCGGCGCGTTGCGCAAGGGAAACGTTCTGACGGTCGCTCTCAAGGACACCAAGGCAACCACCATTCCGCTCAAGGTTTCACTCAACGGGATCAGCGCCGGTATCGACGCGCTGGATGCGGCAACACCATGAGAGCAGACAGGGAGATATGCGCAGGAATAGCTCGCCATGTGTTGGTTGCCGGCCTGATGGCGGCAGGCTGGCTATCTATGGCCGGACAAGGATTGGCGGCACCCGGCGAGTTCAAGGAGTGCCCGGGCAGGATTGAAGAAGTGTCCAGCAGCAGCCCGATCTCCTTTGCCGACCTCGCCGGTCGCATCAGCAAGGTGGATTACGTGCTCTTTGGCGAACGGCATGGCGTCAGGGAGCAGGCAGTTGCGTCGTCCTGCGTGCTGTCGGCAATGGCAAAGGATGATCGTCCCGTAACCGTCGTAATGGAAATGCTCTCGCGCGATGACGATGCGGCAATTGCCCTCTATCGCAAAAACCATCCGGAAACACCGGCCGGGCTGGGCGCAGAACTTAAATGGTGGACGCGAGGCTGGCCAGCCTTCGACAACTGGTTGCCGCTCGTTGAGCGCGCATTCAGCCTTCGCATTCCGTTACGTGGCGGCGATCTGGCGGAAAAAGATGGACGCACGAGCGAACTGACACCAGGCGAGAAAAAGGCGATCCGCAAACGGCTCGGTGCAGCCGAAACCGCTGTCCGCGAAAGCTGGACGAAAGCAATGATGGCAGCGCATTGCGGCCTGATCTCGGACCGGCAGGCCGCGCTGAACGCCAACCATCAGATCCGCCGCGATATTTCCATGGCCGATGCCGCTGAGCAGGCCGGGATGTTGAAGCATGGTGTTCTGCTGCAGGTCGGCCGGGGTCACAGCCGCAAGGACCGCTCTCTTTATCAGGCCCTTGCCCGGGCAGACGCGTCGGTTCTGACCGTTGGCGCTTTCGCCGAAGGTGAAAATATCACTGACGAGGAGCGCAGGCTCTACGATTACCTGTGGATCGTCGGCAAGGCTGAACTGGCCGACC
Organism: Agrobacterium sp. SUL3; assembly: GCF_001263295.1. Lineage (NCBI taxonomy): Bacteria > Pseudomonadati > Pseudomonadota > Alphaproteobacteria > Hyphomicrobiales > Rhizobiaceae > Agrobacterium > Agrobacterium sp. SUL3. Next base: position 14,326 of record NZ_KQ414529.1, on the reverse strand, counting down.
CGTGCAAATTGACAGGGCTGACGAGCAAGACAGGGGAGCCCATCTCCGAATGAGACGTACGTTCCGGTTGGCAAACATGAAGAATTCCGTGGCAGCTAGTCTGTCCTTGCTGCTGTGCGGCGTGGCGCTGCCCGTCTTCGCGCAGGTCATTCCCGACGGTGGCAGCAATACGACCACCAGTATCGACTTCACTAGCGGCGCTACAAACGTTCAGATCGCACCAGTCGGCAATCCGACATCCGCCATCAGCCACAACACCTATACGGAATTTTCCGTCAACTCTCTCGGTGTCAATCTCGACAACCGGACAGTCAACGCACGCACAATCCTGAACGAGGTAACATCCTCCCGCATCTCGAACCTTAACGGCCCTCTGGATGTGCTGGGTGCCCGCGCCCATGTCATCGTCGCGAATCCGAACGGCATCTTCGTCGACGGGGCAAGCTTCCACAATACCGGAGGTGTCGTGCTTTCCACCGGCAAGGCATCTGTCGTGAGCCGGCAGATCACATCCGGCTCCTACCAGGACAACGTGGTGCTCAAAACGGAAGGCGGCACGATCGATATCGGTGCGGGCGGTCTTTCCGGCGCGATGTCTACCCTGCATTTGTTGGCAGGCCGCATCCGCGTCGACGGCCCTGTCGAAAACAGCTCCCCGCAATTGCGCTCGTCTATAGAACTGACCGCTGGCGGCAGTTCCGTCGAATACGATTCAGCGATCGTGCCGAACTCCGATCTCGAGAACTGGGGACGGATGACAGACGAGGGAAGCAACGATAATTCTGTCGCCATTGAAATAACCTCGCGCGGAACGCTGAAGGCCAATACGGTCCGCATCCGCGCCACCAGCAATGGCGCAGGTGTCAGCCACGCGGGCAACGGGCTCGCGGCATTCGGCGATTTCGTTATCGATGCATCCGGCAAGGTTACAACGAGCGGGTCGATTGAAGCGAAGCGCAATGTCCACATTAACGCAGGCTCGATAGAGGCCCGTTCACTGGCCGGTCAGCCTCAAAGCAAAATCGAAGCCATCAACGGCGCGTTGACGCTTCTTGCCGACACGGGCGACATCAAAAATACCGGTGTCTTGATGAGCGGCAGCAGCCGTGACGGAGCGAATGCAGACTCCAAAGGTGCCGCTACACTCAAGGCTGCGGGTGATATCGCGCTGCTGACCGAGAATGCCGATCAGCTCGCAATCGTATTCGGAGCGAAGGACGATCTCGACGTCCGCGCCGGCGGCTCCATTACCAATAATACCGGCAGGCTGCTCTCGAATAATAAGACCATCGTCGAGGCTGGTGGAGACATCCTCAATATCGCCGATGTCCTCAACGGCGAAGGTGTCTGGCACTACCAGAAGAACGACGGCAAGCGGCTCTGGTACACCCTCTGGCAATCGCGCGAAACGATCGAAACCGTCAGCCTGGATTACGGTCAACAACGGGTGCCGGGCCAGCAGGCATATATCATCGGTGACAGTGTCGCGATGCAGGCCGGTGGAAATGTCGTCAACCGCGGCAGCTCAATCAATGCCAATACCGGATCGGTGCTGATTGACGGGACGAGCATTCTGAACGAAGGCGGCCTGTCCGGCTCCCTGCAGTTCGTCAAGCGCTGCAGGCTGACTTGCATCGGTTATGGCTCATCCACGACAGGTGTCGCGGGTGGCGCCATCAATGCCAACGGCAATATCGAATTGCGCGCCTCATCCTCAATCCTGAACAGGTATGGCCAGATCGTCAGCTACGGCAGCATCAACGCGACTGCTCCCTCCGTGGTGCTGGAGGGTCGCTCGATCCCGACCGTCGTTCAGCGTCCAACCGGTCTCTATAATTTCTGGGGCGGATCGACCGCGTGGATCGGGACCGGCGATCAGGGTGGTGTCTTTGATGCCCCCCAGGGCAGCATCACGATCAATGCCTTCCGTCCGGTTCAGGTGACCGCGGGCACGCTGCGGGCGAGAGATGGTGTCTTTGCCCCCTCAGGTATCGAAACCTTCAAGGAAACGGCAGGCGAAGAATACCCGTTCGGCCTCGACTCCATCGGGCTCTTCCCGGGGATGGTGGGTAGATGACGGCAGGCCGACTTCACCGGAAATCACCATTCCTGTTCGCCGTGACACCCAAACTCACGGCGCCGAAAAAAGACGAAATTGCTCTCGGGGCTAACCCGGAAAATCCCGATCACGGAGTTCAATCCATGCGCAACACATCATGCCGCCGACCCGCCCTCACCTCTTTGGCGACTATCGCCCTTATGGGAGCCCTGGGTTTGGCGCAACCCGCAACGGCTGGCCCTCTTGAAGATGGCAAGGCGCTTCTGGAAAAGAAGGATTTTGCCAATGCCGCAAAGACTTTTGCCGAGGGTTTTGACAAGGGCGATGGCGAGGCCGGCTTTCATCTGGCGCGCATGGTCGAGCTCGGTGTGGGTTTTACGCCTGACGCGGTGAAAGCACGGGCTCTCTATATTGCTGCGGCGGAAAAGGGGTCGGCTGCGGCGATGAACCGGCTGGGGCTCATGCATCTTCGCGGCGAAAATGTCCGCCAGGATTTTGCCGCCGCAGCGGAACTGATCTGCAAGGCCGCCGATCTCGGCAATCCGGAAGCCCAGTTCAATTGCGGAGGTCTTGCTCTCGATGGTCTCGGCCGCGCCAAGGATGCCGCGATTGCCTTCGGTTATTACGAAAAGGCCTCGCAAAATGGGCATACCGGCGCACGCAACATGGAGGCCGCGCTTCTCCGGACCGGTACCGGAACCGAACAGGACCTCGCCAGGGCGGTGAAGCTGTTCGAACAAGGCGCGTCGCTCGGAAACCCGGTCTCGCTCTACGGCTTCGCCGAGATGCTGGAAAAGGGTGAAGGTGTGGCTGCCGATCCGATCCGTGCCCACCTCTATTACAATCTCGCCAATGAACGCGGACACCCCGGCGCGCGTGCCTCTCTCGAGCGCCTGACAGCGAGCATGACACCGACAGAGATCGAGGATGCGCAGGCGCGTGCTCGCAATTGGAAACCTGCTCAAACGGCTGAAGCCAATTGAGCACCAGGATTGAGAGAATGGTTGGCGCGAAGATGACCCGATTTCTATCCCTGTGCCTTTTACTGGTCTTTGCGGCTGGCTGCCGGCCGACTGACCCGCAGCCAGTGGCCACCTGGAACGGCGAAAAGATCATGTCGGCGACGTGCACCAATTCGATCATCACCCCGACGGAGCGATCCTGCAAAAAAGCCCTCCTCGAAAAATGCAGGCCGGGCGCGACGATTGCCAATGTGAGCGAAACATCTCGCCAAGTTTACCGCCATCCGGGATGGACCACGCAATATATCTGGACCGTCCTCATAAAGAACTGCTGACGATCTGGTTTGTACCTACGCGAATACGAATTCAATTGCCCTTGCTGTTGGGAGTATCCGAATGAAAACGATGATGGTCAAAGCGCTGATCTGCAAGTCCAAGCCGGGCAAGCTGGTCAAGAAAGCGACCGCATTGGTGACGTCGGTCAGCCTCGTGCTGACGACGATCGCCAGTTCATTTGCACCTGCCAGCGCGCAGGTTATCACAGATCCGACCGCGCCAATTGAGTTTCGTCCAAATGTGACGTCTTCGGGCAACGGAACGCCGACGCTGAACATCGTCAAGCCGTCAAGCGGCGGCGTCAGTCACAACAAGTTGCGCGAGTACAATATCGATACGCGCGGACTGATCCTGAACAATTCCGGGCTTGGCGGAACCTCCATCATCGGCGGCAAGGTTGAATCCAATCCCAATCTCGTCGGTGGCAGCTCCGCCAAGATCATCGTCAACGAAGTAACGGGCAGCAGACGTTCCAACCTCAATGGCGTGACCGAGGTTTTTGGTTCGAAGGCTGATGTGATCGTGGCCAATCCCAACGGCATCGATTGCATGGGGTGCGGATTTATCAACACCGGTCGCGCAACGCTGACCACCGGAACCCCGCTTATCGACTACAATGCGGGCACTGTGGGGCTGGAAACCAGATCCGGCGACATCACCATTTCCGGCACCGGTGTTTCGGCCGCGGGCGGCCAGTCGCCGGACGAGATCCGGCTTGATGCAAAGTCGATCCGGATCGATGGCCTGATCGATGCGCGGGGTCGTATCGACCTCAAGGCCGGCTCCAATCGCACGGATGGTTTAACGGGCAAAACGACAGCCATCGCCGGCGATGCCACGGGCCAGGGGATCGTTTCGAGCGCAGCAGGCGTTGTACGCGCGGCATCGATTGCAGCACTTTCCAGCGATCTGAACACAGGAATTTCGCTGGCTGGCAACATACAGGCTCTTGGTATGCTCGACGCCAATGGAGCGCTCCTGCCGGGCGCGCTTTCGCTCGTCTCCGCCGGTCAGATTCAGTTGGTGTCGGGCGGTGTGGCCGGCAACGCCGACCTCCGTGCAGCAGGCGCGCTTCAGATTGCGCGCGATCTCGCGGCACAGGGAGAAATCTCCATCACTGCCCGCGATGTTTCTCTGCTCGATACGGCGACCGTAGAAGGCGGGCGCGGCCTTTCCATCGTTGCGAGTGCAGACATCATTTCCGCTGCCGTCCTCAAATCCGGCGGTGCGATGACAGTAGAAGCGGGCGGCAATGCTTCTCTGTCCGGTATTATCGCCAGCGTCGGCAATATGAACCTGCGTGCGACAGGCAAACTTGCCACCGACACGGCAACCCTTGTTGCGCCGAACATCGACATCAGGGCGAAGGACGTGGCGCTGACCTCAACCTGGTTCGAACCGGAAAACCAGGGTTCGATCACGGCAACGAATGTCGAGATCGGTGACGGCACCCAGTTCAAAAAGACTTCTCCGGTCTTCATCAATGCGGCTGAACAGCTAACCATCGGCACCCGGATCGATACGGGGGAATATTCCAAGCTTTTCATGGCTTTCCGGGATCTGGCCATTTCGAACACCGGTGTGTTCACGACGGGAGACCACCTGTTCGATGTCCGTAACTTCAGGAATGCCGGCGTACTCCTTTCAAGCGGCCAACTCGCGATCAACGCTCAGCAGGCTATCGTTGATGCAACGGGTGTGATCAAGGCCGGAACGCTCAGGATAACGACCGCAGGCAATCTCACCAATCTGGGAAGCCTCCTCTCAGAAACGACGCTTGCGCTTCTTTCTGACGGAAGCGTAACAAATGATGGAAAGATCACCGCAGCAGGTGAACTTGAACTCGATGCCGTAAATTATATCGCCAACTCGCAAGGGGCTCAATTGGCTGCCCGCAAGGCAGAGTTGGTCCTTGGGAACAATCTCCGCAACAACGGAGCGATTAGCGCACTCGAAACCGTCGATATCAGCGCGGGTGGCGCGATCACGAACACCGGTACGATCAGCTCCAATGCAGACCTCACTCTCGTGGCGGCTGATATCCTCAACTCTGGCGCAACAGCATTGATCGGAACACATGGAAATCTTTCGATCACGTCCGGTCACCTCGCCAACCTGTTCGGCACTCTCCAGGCCAATGGAAGCTTCGAAATCGCCGCATCCGGCTCTCTCACTAATGCCGGTCTGCTGCTCGGACGGTCTGACCTTGGGGTTACAGCCTCAGCACTGACCAATCTCGAAACCGGCAAGATCCATGCGGGACGGATAGATATCAAACTGGTTTCTGGAGACCTGACCAATCTTGGTCAGATGGTCAGTGGAGACACGCTCGGCATTGTCACTGCGGGAAGTGTCCTCAACGACGGTGTCGTCCAGGCGAGGTCATCCACGCTGCGCCTTGAAGCAGTCTCTTACGTTTCCAATTCTCCTGCTGCAGAACTCGTTGCCGCAAACGCAAATATCATCCTGTCTGGATCCTTACGCAATGCGGGTCTGATCGCCACGTCTGGAGCGCTGACTCTGCAGGCGGCGCAGGGTGCGCGAAATGAGGCAAGCGGCGAAATCGTCGCCAAGGTGATCGAGACGAAGGTCGTTGGCGATCTCGTCAATCTCGGCAAACTCGTTTCCGAAACAACGCTGAGTGCCACCGTTTCCGGCCTCCTTGCCAATAGCGGTTCTATCCATGCCGCCGGCGATCTGGAACTGACTGTAGCCGATCTGATCAACAGTGGTTCCGGGTCAAGTATCGCCAGCAACGGCGACATAACCGTTCTCGCCTCGCGCCGTATCGCCAACAACGCAGGTTCAATCGCTTCCAATCGCGCGCTAACGCTTTCGGCAGACACCACTTTGTCGAACTCCGGTCTTCTGCAAGGCAGAGAGGGGTTTTCAGTTTCGGCTGAGAAGCTCGATAACCAGCAAGCAGGACGCATATATGCCGGTTCGACACGCCAGACAGAAAATGTCCCCGTAGCCGTTGGCGAATTGACCGTAAACCTTTCCGGAAGTCTCTCCAATCTCGGTCAGATCGTTTCGGCCAACGGTGCCCTGCTTTCAGCGGCCGCAAGTCTTGGCAACAACGGATCAATCGAGGCCGGAGGAAATCTGCGTCTTCAGACTTACAGCTATGTTCCCGGCTCTTCGTCTGCCCGTCTGGTGGCCCGCAATCTCGACCTCATCCTTGGTTCGTCCTTCACAAATGCCGGGTTGCTTACCGTTGCCGGCAAGCTTGGTCTCGATGTCAAAGGCAATCTTGTCAACGGCGCCACAGGTAAAATCGATGCCGGCGCGATAGAGACCCGTGTCAGTGGAAACCTGCACAATCTTGGTTCGATCCTGACTCCGGGCACACTGAATGTCGTGGTTGGCGGCCTGCTGACAAACGAAGCGCTGATTCATGCCGGGGCAGGATTGAAAGCCCAGGCCGCGTCGCTCGCCAATGTCGGAACCAATGCCGCAATCAAATCCAGTGGCAATATGATCCTCGAGGTTCGCGGCAATCTCGACAACAACCTTGGCCGCATATTCGCCGGCGGCAATCTTGCAATCGAAGTCCTGGCAACGCTGACCAACGCGTCGGCCCGTATCGAAAGCGGCGCCGACATGCAGATCAAGGCGACGGCAATGATCAATACCGCCCTGGATGGGACGGACAGCGCGCAGGACTATTACCAGCTCGGTGATCTCAGCATTCTCTATGCGACCGAGCGCACCAGCAGCCCCGCGCGGTACTGGGGTACAATGACCGCCACGCGCGACGAGTTCTCCGGGATTGTTCGAGTTCGATTGCCCGGCACGATCCGCGCCGGCGCAAACATGGCGATTTCAGGCGACGCCCTTGAAAACCGCGAAGGCCGTATTCTCGCGGTCAAGGACCTCTCCATCGACGTGAACCGTATCCTCAACGATATGGTCACCAGCAATGTCGATCACTATCGCGTGCAATGGGGCGGTGTCCGCAGCTTCATGGATAGCGGGTCGGGCAAGTTTCATGCGCCGGTCGGTGCCGATCCGCGATGGCTGGTGGCACAATTCAACCCTGCTGTTTTCAAGGACCCGGCGCTTGCGGAACGCGCTGAAGGCGGCAACCGGATGATTGTCATTTCCAAGGGCAAGTCTCCGGTGACGATCACCTATTCGGGCAAACAGAAATACAAGGATGGCGTCATCAACGGAGGCGCCGTCCAGGTCATCGAATACGCGGACGCGGCAAGTCTGCTTGATCTGGCTGCACTCGGTATCGATCCGAACAACATCCCCGACGTGATCATGATCGGCAGCCGTATGGCCGAGGTCGGGACTGGACCTTACGGCAACGCCACGAAAACATATGTCGGAACCGCCACGGTCGGTGTCGGCTCCATGATAAAGTCCGGCGGCTCTCTGATAATCGATGGCGGCGCTGCGATCACCAATCGCGGCACTCTTTCCGGAAGCCTCGTGTCTATCGAGGCCGGAGAATTGCAAAACGGCCTCGGCACGCCCGGCGGTATCGATGGTTCCGGTTTCGGCAATTATAGCGGCACGACGCCTGTCGGCATCAGTGGCAATGTCGGTTCGGCTATTGGCGGTGCCGCAGGCCAGTTGGGCATCGTCAACTTTGTGCTCGATGATGTCTCGGTTCCGCCTCTTGACCTCGGAGCTTTCGAAGCGCGCAATCTCCACAGCGTCAACGCCTCCGATTTCGGTAACCTCGTGCGCGTTACGGGCTCGGCCGAAGCTGCACGCCTGCTCGGCTCGGCGCGCATAGATGGCGCGGCGCTCACCTTCTATGCGGATCCGGTCGCGGAAGCCAAGGCTCTCGCCGAGGCGGCCCGCCAGCAGGCTGGTACGCATCTGGTCATCGATCCTTCCCTCTCCGTGGAAGAGCAACGGGAGCAGCTTTACCGCAACGCTGCCGAATTCGCGGCAAGCACCGGTGCGCAATACGGCGTGGCCTTGACCGAGGCGCAGCGCGCTGCCCTCGAAAAGCCGATCGTATGGCATGAAACCCGCATCATCGACGGCAAGCCGGTGCTCGTTCCGCGCCTTTACCTGCCCTCGCAGGACGAACTGCTGCGTGGCGGGCGCGGTGCGGGCCTGATCGCTGCCGACGATCTCCTGATCGATATTGACGGCAAGCTCAACAACAGCGGTGCGATCGTGGCCTCCGGGCTCGCCTCGATTTCCGCCTCCTCTATCCTTAACCAGCGTCTGATCGACCTCGATGAGCGTGACCGCGCACTTGCCGGTGGGCGTGGCGACAGCGGCCTCATCTCTGCCGGCACGCTGTTCATGGCGACCGACGGCGATCTCCTGAACCGGGGCGGCACGCTTGCCTCGGCAGGCGATATCGACCTCAGGATCGGCGGCTCGCTGATCAATGAAACAGAGCGTTATACCCGTACCGTCGATTCACAGGATGGTTGCGTCGGCAAGGCCTGCGGCACCCTGCGCACCGATTATAATGTTGCATCCATCACGGCCGGACGGGATCTGACCGTCATCGCCGACCGGGATATCGTCAATAGCGGCGGTACACTCGGCTCCGTCACCGACATGCTGCTGGCGGCCGGACGCGATGTAACCTTCGAGACGCTGAAGGACAGTTTCGTCGCCGAAGATTACAAGAAGCGCGGCTTCCTGTCGGGTATCACGGTGCTGCGCAACGAGATCACCACCGCCGAGGCCAGCGCCCAGTCGCTGGTTGGCGATGTATCGATCCTTGCGGGCTACGGCGTATGCGACGGTGGCAGCCTGTGCGCGAAGGGAACCGCTCCTGGCGATGTTCTTCTGAACGGCGCGCTGGTCAGCGCCTTCGACAAGCTCTCGATCGACGCCACCGGCAAAATCGACATGGGTGTCGTCAGTGAAGAAGTCCATAACCGCTACAAGGAATGGGGTTTCAAGGGTCTGGGATGGGGCTCGGTCAAGCAGGCGTGGAACGATGTCGATACGACCGTCACCCGGCTTTCGGGCAATGACGTCTCGCTCAATGCCAAGGGTCCGATCACTGGAACGGGCGTGAAGATCGCCGCCGTCAACGATCTTCTGATGAAGACCGATGACACGATCCGGCTGGAAGCGGCGCAGGATGCGCTTTATTTCACGGAGAAGGGTTTTTATGTCGGGCTGAGCTTCCCCGGATCGGCCGGCATAGACGCCGCACTGAAGGGCGGCTCCGGCGGCCAGATCCTGTCCGGCCTTGCCGGCATCAATCCCATCACCGCCAAACTTGCAACGCTTGCCAATGCCGACAATGGACTTGCGGCGGGGCTGGCTGTTGTCAATCTGGCGACGGGGGGACTGGGCGCTTTTTATAGTGCAGGTCAATCAACCCAAGGGCCTTCGCTCAGCAATCCGGTCGAGAAAATGCTGGACCCATTGGGGCAATTCCGAGACCCGGGAACAGGACAGATCACTGCCGGCTCGATAGCCAAGACTGTCGGCATCAACCTGTCCGTCTGGAAGAGTGAGCAGCGCTGGAGCGAGAGCCAGGTTTCCGAACTGACGGCTGGCGGCGATATCGTCATGAAAGCCGGGCTGGACGTCATTCTGGATCAGGGCACGAAGATGGTCTCCGGCGGCGACGTCACCATCGATGCCGGCCGCGATATCCTCATGGCGGCGCTTGTCGATTATGCCAAAGACAAATCGTCTTCCTTCGGCCTGCAGCTCTCCCTGTCCTCGATCGGCTTCGATATCGGCAAGTCGAAGGGCTATGACGAGACGCTGACGAATGCCTCCATCACCGCCGCCGGCAATGTCTCGCTGACATCGGGCCGCGATACGTCGCTTCTCGGCGGCAACATCATCGGCAGGACGGTCGATCTCGATGTCGGACGTGATCTCACCATTCTCTCGCCGCAGGCTCAGGGCTGGCGGGACGGCTTTTCCTTCGGCCTGACGGTTGGCGTCAACCCCGCCGACTGGAGTGTTCGCGGCTCGAAGGAGGACGGCATCAAGGCATGGTCCTCCGGCTCTGGGATTGTCGCGGCACAGGGCATCGATATCAAGATTGCCGAAGACACCACGCTGGTCGGCGCGCTGCTTCAGGCGACCGATGGCGATATCAGCCTCGATACCGGCACGCTGACCGTGGCCGACCAGAAGGACACTGATCAATACAAAAACGTTGGCGGCTCGATCGGCCTCAGTGGCGGCGGGCTGAACTCTGTCGGTTTCTCCTATGAGAAGAAGGACAAGCAGGGCGAGACGCGCACGACGCTTGATGCCTCGGGTGATCTGAACGTCACCATTCGCGATGCGGACAAGGACGGTGTTGCCGGAACGGAGGCGGACAAGGCTGCCGCCGAGGAGCTTCTCGCCTCCATCAACAAGGATGCCTCGAAGTATAAGGAAATCACCAAGGACAGCTACACCAAGCTGTCGGGCGAACTCGATGTCGAGGCTCTGCGTAATCTGAAACGCAATCTCGATTTTACCCTCCGATATAGCCAGGCGCAGGATGCCGCCGTCCCGGGCTGGATTGCGGCAGAAGGTCCGCAGGCCATCGATCAGTATCGTGAGGCAATCCTCTATGGCGGAGCAACACCTGCCGAAGCTGAGGAGTTGATGAAGACGCCGCGCTTCCAGGCCATGCTGCAGGAGCGCAAATCCTTCGAGGCTCTGAAGCAGAGCGCACTCAACGGCGAGGACCTGCTGAAATCGATTATGCTGATCCAGCAGGGCGAGGAACTGTATCGCGATCCGACGAGCGGTAACCTTATGGTTCGCACCGCCTGCGGTACAAACGGACCCTGTGGCGTCGAGATTTCCAAAGTGCGGCCGCTGGCAACAGAGGACGTGGCAAACTTTATTGAGCAGAAGCTGGCGCAAGGTGGCGATAAGGCCCTGCAGGAGGCGCTGGAATGCGCCCTGGCTTATGCCCTGGTTCGCGGGGACCTCAACCACTTCGAAACCCTGAAATCATCAGGCAAATTTGATTCCGCAGCGATCCAGAAATATGCCGACGCAGCGAAAAGCATCGTCGGTAGCAATCTCCAGAACGAGGCTCCGGCTCTTGCCGCCGATGGCATCGACATCACCATGACGTTGACGAAGATCGTCATGGCCAGCCAGAACGGCCAGATCGATGCCGCACAATTCAATCAGTTGATCGACATCCTGAAAACCGGCGGACCAAGCGGTCAGGCGGCAAGCTTCCGGATTGCGGTTGCTCTAGGTGCGCTCAGTGATGCAGGCTCAGATTATCTGAAAGCTCTCTCTCAGAGAATGCTGGACGATTATGTGGCGGATGCCGCCGCTGAACGGCAAATCCGCGAATTCATAACTGCAAATCCGGATTCACCCGAGGCAAAGGAAGTTAAGCAGCTTCTCGCGCAGGGCATTGCAATGTCCATGGCTATGGCTGCCGTTGGCATAAGCTTCTATAAACCTAACTCTGGTGGAATTATAAAATATCAGGACGGTTCTTTCAGCGTTTCGGACTGGACCGGATATCCATCGGGCTTGCCAAAACCTCCAGAAGGCACAGTATATCGGTTACTTTCAGGATCTGAATATGTAGAAGCACGAAAGCTCGCAAATTCTGCAAACGCAAAATTAAGGCGCGAAGGTGTCGTTCCTGACGGATATGAAATTCATGAAATCGTTCCAGTGAAGTATGGCGGTAGCCCAACTGATCCAAATAACAAGGTATATCTACCGCGTGGGGATCACAGATCGGCCGTAACACCTTGGTGGAACAAACTTCAACGAGACTTAGCAAGATGACGATCTTCGACGCAATACCTAACAAGAAACCCATTGATAGCGATCGTGACGTCGGCGACGTTTGGCCTGAATACGGCAATCGTTGTGAGCTCAACCAGTTTTTCAGACAGTTTGTTTCGGCTGAAGGCTGGCTTGGAGAAGGATACCTTGCCATTTGGAGTAAAGAAGAAATTTCGAAGTTTCGTAGGGGAACTGTCGAGGCTTATGGGGATAAATTTCGATTTTTCGCGTCTGATGGCGGGGGCACCCAGTTCGGTTTTTACGAGCAAAACGGAGAAATATTGTACGTTTCCGCCCCGGACATTGGCTCGATCTCCGACATGAGGATTTTAGGAAATTGGAGCGATTTCTTGAACGCAGTATCAAATGCAGACTATATTTAATAGAAACTTCGTATTCAGCTATCGGTACCTTTCGCTGTTATCGTCTACAAATCTCGGGGCTATTCAACACCGACGGCCTAAGGCAATACCGTCCGCCTTCAAGCAAGCCCAACAGCCCACATGCATTTTGAACGCCGTGAGTTTCCAAATGGGCGTTGGACACACGATGGCCGCCTTGACCTTACGGACTAGCCACGCGTTCGCAACTGCCGCTACCAAGCTGCGAACGGGGTGAGGTCGGATCGCGTGAAATGAAAATGCGCGAGATAACAGGTGAAAATATGAATAAGAAACATATAGGGCCGTCTGAGTATTTGGGGTTCTTGTCTCAGGTATCGCAATTCATTGATCCTCAAATTGTGCGCGATGCCGCCGACTTCGATTATGGGCAATGGGAATTGCCATTCGAAGCCGTCCTGATTGAGCTTATGAGGATGCCTAGAAATGAAATAGAAATTGACTTTAATGCAGTTGAGTTATTAGCAAAGGAAGCGGACATTACTGAGGAGGGCGTAATAAATCCGGAAAGTTGGCGCAAATTTTTAGATTGGTATCACAGCAATACCACATAAGGTTAGCGCATAAAAATTGGCCTAGGCGTGATGCTGTCGTGCACGGGTTATGAAAGACCTGACAAATCCAGAGTTGCTGACATGAGGGCCGAAAGGCCACTACGTTCTTGAATATGATATATTGAAATCATTCTGAAGAGCGCAGGTAAATCATGGCAGATGATTCAACGCAATCCAGACTACCCACCACCTTCCTTTGGCGTGGAAACGATATCCATCACTTCCTTTCCAAAAACCATGCTGCGGTTTGCGACAGCCATTGCAAGCTTTTCGACTTCCAGCCTCCGGGTTTCGATGATCCTCGTCGCTCGCAGTAGCTCCGCCTCCAGCAGCCGTTCCACACGCAGTCGCAGAACAGGATCATCACGCCGCAGTTCTTCCAGTTCATTGGGACTCGAGACATCACAGTATTGGAGCGATACCAGCCCCAGACTTGCGAGCATGATCGTAGCGATATCCGAAGCTCGCTGAAGATCGGATCCAGCGACGCCTCCGGAGCCGTCGAAAACATCGCCGAGGATGACCTCTTCGGCCGCCATTCCACCCAGCAGCATCGCAATCTCGTCCAGATAGGACTGCCTGCTTCGATTTGGTGTATATCTCCGCCGCCACTGCACATGCCCGATACTTGCGTCTCGGTGGCTCGCCTCCCTTGCCACGACAATCATCTCGATCTCGGCCACAGACAGAATGGCGCCGACGATGGCGTGCCCGGCTTCATGTACAGATGCTGACCAAAGCTCGTCGTCGCCGACGGGTGAAATTGCTGGCACGACTGCAAGCACATCGGCCATTCGAACTTCCCTACCCTGGCGACGGGCAATCCGACGAGCATCCTTCGCGACCTGCGCGATATCTGCGCCAGAATACCCACTTGTTGCCAAAGCAGCTTTAGTGAGGTCCTCCGGAGCGCTGGCAGCGCCCAGATGCATCGCAAGCATCTGCTCGCGAGCCGCTTGATCGGGAAGCTCGATCGCGATGTGGCGGTCAAGGCGACCAGGTCGACGCAATGCCGGATCGATATCGTTCGGAAAATTCGATGCAGCGATGACGATCACCCCTTCCCTGCCTGCGGATCCATCGAGCAGTTCGAGTAAGGCGTTCACCACTTGAAGACTGTAATTTGCGTTGTCTCCTCTGAATGTCCGCCTGTCGCCGATGCTGTCAAACTCATCAATGAGGAGCACCGACGGAGCTGCTGCGGCGGCGTCGCGGAAACTCTTGCGGATTCCGCTGTGAAGCCGGCCGCCATTCCGATCATTGACCGGCCACCGTTCCGATTTGAAGCCGGCCACCATT
>NZ_KQ414528.1:0-28600 GCF_001263295.1 Agrobacterium sp. SUL3 | reverse complement strand
GTAAGCGGCAAGGAGACCCCATCTGGCGGGTCTGATGCTGAGTAAGGTATTTCGGGCATACGAGTTCTTTGGATGTGAGGATCTATGTCTAGACCTGCAGCTAGCCTTGGGTTGATGCGAATGATCGAGGCGGTGCCCGATCGCCTGGACGGGTCCCCGCGACAGTTGCGACGGTTCTGGTCTGACGAATTTAAGGAGACAGCGGTTGAGCAGGCCTGTCAGCCCGGAGTGAACATGTCGGCCGTGGCGCGGCAGATCGGTATCTTGCCATCTCAACTCTACCGCTGGCGTAGAGAGCTGTTGGCCAGTGATAAGCCTGGAGAGGCACCAGCGGCAGTTGATCCGCAGAGCGTCGCACCTGACGCCAACCCCGTTGTCGAAATCGTCATTGACGGTATCGTCGTGCGGGCCGGCCGGCATATCGAAGAAGCGCATCTGCAGCGCGTGATCCGGGCGGTTCGCTCAGCATGATCCCCGCGGGTGTAAAGGTCTTCCTCGCCAGCCATCCCATCGACTTCCGCAAAGGGCCAGACAGTTTACTGTCGCTGGTGCGCGATGCCGGCAGTGATCCGTTCAACGGCTCGCTCTATGTCTTCCGGGCCAAACGGGCTGACCGGGTCAAGATCGTCTGGTGGGATGGATCAGGTGTCTGCCTTTACGCCAAGCGGCTGGAGAAGGCGCAGTTTTGCTGGCCGCGGATAGGCCACAACCGAGTCCAGCTCAACCATGCCCAGCTCATGGCGCTCGTTGACGGCATGGACTGGAAACGGGTGCGCCCGGTGGCGGTGAAGCCGCCGGAGATTGTTGGGTAAATGCCTGCGGCAAAGTGAATCAACCGCCTGAAAGGGCAGGAAAACCGGAGCAAAATATGCTCTGGTAGACGTCATGACGCCGCCCGATCTGCAGCTGCCGGATGATATAGAGACCTTGAAAGCCATGGTCCTTGCCATGGCCGAGAAGGCAGCGCGCACCGATGCTCTTGAGAGCGAGGTCGCAGACCTGAAAGCCAGAAACGCCGATGCTGATGAACGCATCGAACGGCTGACCCAGATCCTGAAAGCCTTCGATCGTGCCCGTTTCGGCCGGCGATCGGAAAAGCTCGGCTCTGCAGGTATCGATGATGAGCAGCAGGCCTTTGTCTTCGAGGAAATCGAGACCGGCATCGCGGCGATCCGAGCCAAGGTGAACAAGGGTGCCGCCGATACCGAAAAGCGTCCGCCGAGACCCCGCAAGGGCTTTGCTCCTCATCTTGAGCGGGTCGAAGTGGTGATCGAGCCGGATGAACTGCCCGAACACGTCGGCAAACAGAAGGTGCTGATCGGAGAAGACGTCTCGGAGCGACTTGACGTCGTGCCGGCGAAGTTCCGCGTCATCGTTACACGCCGACCGAAGTATGCCTTCAAAAATGAAGACGGCGTCATTCAGGCCGCCGCACCCGCGCACATTATCGAGGCGGGCATTCCGACGGAAGCGCTTCTCGCGCAGATCGCCGTCTCGAAGTATGCCGATGGCCTCCCGCTCTATCGGCAGGAGGCAATCTATGCCCGCGACAAGGTCGAGCTTGACCGGAAGCTGATGGCTCAATGGATGGGTAAGCTCGGCTTTGAACTTGATATCCTGGCCGACTACGTCCTCGCCGAGATCAAGAAGGCTGAGCGTATCTTCGCTGACGAGACGACGTTGCCCACACTCGCGCCCGGAGCCGGATCGGCCAAGACGGCCTGGCTTTGGGCTTATGCCCGCGATGACAGACCCTTCGGTGGCAGTAGCCCGCCGATGGTCGCCTATCGCTTCGAAGATAGCCGTGCTGGCGATCGGGTCGCCCGGCATCTGAGTGGCTATCGCGGTATTCTGCAGGTTGACGGACATGGTGCCTATAACAAGCTTGCCAGATCTGACGGAGGCAATGACGGCGTGATGCTGGCCTACTGCTGGTCCCATAGCAGGCGCAAGTTCTACGAGCTCCACGCCTCAGACAGCTCCAGGATCGCCACCGAGACGGTGGAACTGATGGCGAAGCTCTGGCAGGTGGAAGAAACAGCTCGCGGGCAAAGCCCTGACGCCCGTGTCGCCGCGCGCCAGGCGACATCTGTTGCGGTTGTCACGGAGCTCTTCGCCCTCTGGCAGAAGACCCTACCGCGGATCTCTGGCAAGTCGAAGCTGGCCGAGGCGATCCGCTATGCCACCTCGCGTCGCTCCATCTTCGAGCGCTTTCTCACCGACGGCCGCATCGAGCTCGACAACAACATAGTCGAGCGTGCAATCAGGCCCCAGACAATTACGAGAAAGAACAGCCTCTTCGCCGGCAGTGATGGCGGTGGAAGGACCTGGGCGACAATTGCCACGTTGCTCCAGACAGCCAAGATGAACGACGTCGATCCGCAGGCCTGGCTCACCCAAACCCTCGAGCGCATCGCCAAAGGATGGCCCAGCAGCGATCTCGATGCACTCATGCCCTGGAATTACACGCGCTGAACGGTCTCAGCTTGCCGCTTACNAGGATGGCCCAGCAGCGATCTCGATGCACTCATGCCCTGGAATTACACGCGCTGAACGGTCTCAGCTTGCCGCTTACTGAAAGGGTCCTTGTGCAGTTCGTTCTTCACCAAAGTCGCCAACCCGTCATGACCCTTGCGGAAGTCGACAGGTTTGTCGCCACCATGATCCTGACGCGGTTCGACGGGAAGATCATGTCGCTGCCGCCAAGGCGCGGGCGATGGCAGCGATCCGGGTGGCAGACGCACCTTCCTCAAGACGAATGGTGACGGGACCGAGGACGATCTCGGGGCGACTGAGCATGTTAGGCGGCTGTTCCGAAACAGGCGGATCGACGATCACCGCCGCGAACTCTACCGCATCCTCCGGTGCTGGCAGGATCAGCTTGCCCTGCCGCGCCATCGTTCGCCAGGTGGAAAGGCTGTTGGCTCGCAATCCATAGCGTTGCGCAACTTCATTGACCGTCGTGCCAGGCCTTAAGCTTTCCGAAACGATCTTCGCCTTGACCTCATCGGGCCAATGTCGGTGAACCTCACGTCCAGGCTTCCCGGTTGTGAGAAACTCTAATGTAGTCTCCATGGAGAACTCCCGTTCTTCATCCATGGACAGGCGATCACAGATCAGACGGCGGAGGACAATGTGGGAGTGGGACAGCGGTTACGAATCTTAGAAGGAATGGGATATGGACTAACGCGTCTAGGAGAGGTGGTTCTGACCCGCCACATAGAAATCTCTCCAGAATGGATTGAAGCGTCAGCGGTTTGAGGTGCTCCCCGAATTTGGGCCAGCGGGGGATGGAGTTTTCCGGGTTTTAGCTCAGTTCGGCGGGGGTGCCGATGAGCCGTTCATAAACGAAATCGGCACTTTGTTGCCTATCGCGCCGTGTGGCCGGAACTCGTCATATTCTCTCAGCCAATCCTCCATCTTTGCTCGCGCGTCGTCAAGGGTCATGAACCAGTGAGCGTTCAGGCACTCGGCCCGGAACTTGCCATTAAAACTCTCGATGTAGCTGTTGTCAGTCGGCTTGCGTGGCCGAGAGAAGTCGAGCACGAGATCGCGAAGCAGGCACTCCCACCGGCGGGCATGATGATTACACGAATCAAGGTGACCGCCGTTCCCTCCATCGTCTTTGGGCCGACCTTTTTCGATCGACCGTCAGCTTTAGCCGACATTGGCCATCCGTCATCGAGGCGTCGACAGCAGAAGGGTTCTTCATCGAGCCACAATAATGCAATAATCGACCGTCGCGGCCGGGGAATTGAAATGTCTCAATGAGCTTCCGTCGTGCAACACTCAAAAATGTTTAAACCGAACGCTCGCCACGCTAGTTCTGGGTTTCCCCCACAACGCCATCAAATTCTGATATATGTAAAAAAGCCCGATAGACATCTTCGACTTCAATATCTTTCATGCATTTATGCAGTGCAACACATTCTTCAATTCTCGCTATATGACAAGGCGCACAGGCTATCGGTTTTCTAACGATACAAACCGACTTCCCCAGTGGCTCCCATATATTATGATCCGCCACTCCGCTGAAAACAACTATCGTCGGCACGCCGATAAGAGCTGAAAGATGTGTCGCACCAGTATCGGTTCCGACAAAGAAATCAGCCTTTGAAATAACGGACGCGAGGTCAACAAGTGACAGCTTACCTACCAAATCAGTAACGCTTTCATTCGGAACAGCATTGAGTATCTCGTTACTGTACTCAGCTTCAGCCTTCCCGCCAACAATTACGATCTTGTAACCATGCTCGTGTACAAATTTTTGAGAGAGAGCAGCGAATTTAGACGGGGACCATTTTTTAGCTAGTGTCCCTCCTCCTGGCGCAATTATAATATACCGAGACCCAGCGACTGGACCCGCGTAGCTGCCACTAGTTACCAGATCAGACAGAATGGCCGCAGGATCGAATCCCTTTAGCGTATTAACAACGTGACTACTCAACAACATCAAACGGTGGACATTGTGAGCGTTCTTATATGTTCCACGAGGCGCTTCCATCTCAGGCAAAGATATACTGAGGGGCGTGTAATGACGGTCAACGCCCTGAAAACCAGCTTTCACTTTAGCCTGAACAAACATCAAAAGTGGTCGCGTATCTGGATCATGCCGCAAATCAATAGCCAAGTCATAGCGATCAGTCACTAGCGCCTTGATTTGAGCGTAGTTTTCGAGCTTCGCCTTCTCAACCTCCTGAGACATTTCGGCAGAGAATTTGAATTCGATAACATTATCGAAGTGACCGCTTGCTCTAGCGAGATCTCCGTTGGTTGGAGAGCAAACTATCGTGATTTCAGCCGTTGGCCACGCTTTTTTTAACAAGTCAATGGCTGGTAGTGAGAGAAAAAAGTCACCGATATGATCAAGTTTCAATATTAGGATTTTTGGATTCGAGGAAAAGCCATCTTTACCGAGGACACCCCTTCTCTCAACTACGACCCCTTTATCAAAAGTACCCGTCAACGAGCCTAGTTCGTTCGAGACTTCACCAGTTATTCTTTTTTTTTTTCGCCTCTCCTTCCTTTTTTTCAATAATGCAATGACCAAACCCGCAAAAACAGACCAAGGATAAGTAATCGGTAAAAATAACGATGTCTGCTTTCTGAGCGCCAGAACACGCCTTTCAGTTTTCAAAAGGCGGCGGGCAGCATCCTTTGCAGAAATAGCGGTTTCGGACAGAGATGCTATCATCGCCTCCGCTGTGCTTGCTTGCGCCTGCAACGTATGATGCATCTCCCATATTTCCGAGAGATCAGGGTCCGCCATCCTAGGCCTATCCATGCCTTGAGGCGGGCCGAGAGTGAGCTGCAAAATCTCGGATTGCGTTACGGCGCGAACGTCGTCGATTGCTCTCCTCATTTCTCTTATAAAAGGGCTCTCGACGTTGAAGACACGACAGACGACGATCGTCAAGTAAGTTGAGGCAGGAATACTGGCATTAGCCTGCGCGTGCCTATCGTTGACGCCAGAATAGGGCACCAAAATTTTCGCTAAAATACGTAAGTCTAACGTGTCTAGAACATAGCGCCAGCGATGCAGCGCTTCGTCTATTTCGCCTCCGGCCGTTTGTCGATCTAATTTCAGTTCAAATATCAACAAACCGTTTGGCATAAGATTAGGCTCGACCTCGCTTACGGACTTGAGGATGTTTTCGAGGCTATCTATTGTTGAGAAGCGCTTAAAACAGATATCGAACTGCAGAACCGCTGGAGCATCCGCCTTCTCGGATTTGCTTCCGTCGACCGATACAAGAGACCATATCTGAGGATTTACCGAAGAAAACTCCGAGCAATCCACGCCATCAACGAGAACAGTGCACGATCCGCTTTTGCCGGCTTCAACGGCTTGGAAGATAGGCAAATAGTGAAGGCCGGCAGAACTCTGTGTTCCCCGCCATTTCGCATAACCGTCTCGGTAGTCCGATAATTTCGTGTCGTTCAAGTTGAGCAACCGCGTACTTTCCATAACATCAAAACCAAGACATTAGAGTTTTTTGCTACAAGCAAAATCAAGCAAGTTTTTACCAGAAAACAACGCGCCTTGGATACCCGCTGCAACAGCAGCCTCAACATCGGTCTCTTTGTCCCCGATTAGAATACTGCGCTCTCGATCCACATTCCACCGCATAATGATATCTTCTATCATTCCTGGAGAAGGTTTTCTCCAGTAGTGATTTCCCCGGTATTTTTCGACAGCGGCATTCTCATGGAAAGGACAGAGGCGTTCATCATCAATAGATGCGCCTTGTTCATGAAGCAATTTCTCAATATGAGCCCGCAACATGATATAGTCGAGATCATCATAATAACCGCGGCCTATGCCAGACTGATTAGTTACGACAAATACCCGATATCCCCGATCTCTGAAAGAACTTATAACCTCCGCCGCCCCAGGGATAAGTCGGACGTCCTCAATCGTACCTGGATATCCCGTGTCTTCGATAATCACACCGTCTCGATCTAAAAAAAGCGCGGGTACACTTTCGGTGTAAGGCTTCAGCAGTCTGTGCATTTCTTCGAGAGCACAGACGATGTGATAAAGAGACGAGGCGGGCGCATGCTCCTCAGCTGCGGTACCATCTTCGTTGAAACGATCCACCCAAAGGCCGGGAAGAACTCCCGTGAAAAAACGCTGCAAACTCCGTGCCGCCTCGGCGACCTTAGCGTATGCCACTTCTCTATCTTCGGGCGTTATCGCCATCTCGGCCATCATAAGCCAAGCCTTGATCCGCTCTGTTTGCGGCCACAGACGGAACGCTCTGTCGTTGAGCGTCAGATCAAAGTTCAGACCATTGTGCGCCAGGCCGCGGGTTTCATCGACGCCTTTCTCGCCAATCTCCACGAGTTTACGCGAAGCGATCAGCGCGTCTTTCCGGCCCGCCATCTTACCCCATCGCGTTAGCAACCATGCCCATTCGAATTGGTGCCCCGGCTCGATTGGCGCGAGGTTGTGGTGCTGCATTACCGACCAGTCGTGATTATAATATTCACGGAGAGCACCGTTATCGGGCGAGATGAATGATGATAGGCACAGTTCGCCGAGTTCATTGAGGCAAGACAGCCAGCGTTCAGGCTTTTTTATCGAAGGATTTTCCAACCAGGCCAGAAACGCCTCAAAAAGATGCATATGTGGATTCGAACGCAGAGGAACGATAGGCGGAAAGGCCTCTTCAAAACCTGAGGCCGGGTGCTTCCAAGACGCGATCATTGCCTCAAGACAATTCAGCGCGGCTTCGGCAATGCCACCCCGGTTTTCAAGCGTATCGGCGGCATAGCTCAGGCCGAACAACGCAAAGGCATGGTCATATAGATCGAATGACGTATTCCTGACCCCACTCGCCAAGTCGACCGTGGTAATAACCGAGCCGTCCGCATTGAAACAGTGCCGCTGAAGGAAGTCCCATCCATGCTGAACTACCCCTTCAGCATCGCCAGCCCAGCCCATTTTCTTAGCCGCCGAAAAGCTATAGATTTGACGGCAAACAACCCGCGTTCTTCTTGCCGCTTCAACGGCAACCCCGCTTCTGTCGATTTTTTCGAAAAAACCGCCACTCACACAATCCCGTCCAACCGAAGACCACAGTGGAAGCGCCGCTTCGAAAAGCCACCTTTTGAGTTCCAGATATTCATTCTGAGCGGACTCGAAACCCGGATGTGTCATCAAGTATTATCCTTAACCAGGCTGGCTGACATGAGTGATAGCTATCCAAATCCGTTTACGAAGGAAGCAATGCAGCGGTTGCAATTCTGAGGGCGCTCAATCAACCCTCATTTGAACGCATAGAGCCTTTTCGCATCAATCGTACCTACTCTGTTAGCGATATCGATCTTCGCGCCTTAGATAAGAATTGATATAATCGTCAAGCCCTTCTTCAAGCAATGATTGGGGGCCATTATATCCGATTGACGCGACTTTTGACATATTTGCCTCGGTAAAGTACTGATATTTACCTCGGATCGCCTCTGGCATTTCAATGAAATTGATATTCAGCTTCTTGCCGAGAAGATCGCCCATGACATGAACGATGTCTGCAAACGATCGTGCTTTGCCAGATCCACAATTAAAGATCCCGCTATATTCCGGATTGTTCAAAAACCACAAGATGAGTGCCGTGCAATCTTTCACGTATACGAAATCCCGACGTTGTTCTCCATGTTCGATATCAGGTCGATAAGACTTGAAAAGGGATACCTCGTTGGTGGCCTGGACGACGTCAAAGAGTTTGCAGGCTACACTCCGCATATCATCCTTGTGATATTCATTTGGCCCATAAACATTGAAAAATTTCAGCCCTACCCACTGCGGCGGGGCGTTCTCACCACGTGCAACACGTTCGATGAAAATATCATCGGTTGTCTTTTTGCTCCAGCCATAAGCGTTCAGCGGCGCAAGAATGGCACGTGCCGACGCAGACTCGTCATCATCAAACCCCTCCTCGATGCCGCCATAGGTCGCAGCGGAAGACGCGTAGATGAAAGGAATCCCACGCTCAGCGCACCAGTCCCACAACATGACAGAATAGTTGATGTTAAGCTCGATCAATCTGTCCACATCGGCTTCCGTGGTGGCGGAAATTGCGCCCATATGTATTACCGCTTTCACATCCACTTTACTGCCGCGAAGATAGTCGAGCAGTCCTGCAGGTGGCACATAGGCTGCGATGTTACGCTTTGCGAGATTGCGCCACTTATCCCCACGGCCAAACCAGTCGACGACGGTAATTGGCCCCAGACCCGCCGCTTCTAAATCAGCCACAATGTTGGATCCGATAAATCCAGCAGCTCCGGTTACAATATACATCAAACCGCCTCATTTTTACTGCGCGCAATGGTCGCCGTCGTGCTTTTTCCGGGTACTATTTCGAATGTTACGACCTTACCACCATCCGCCATCACCAAATCCGCCCCGACAATGTTTTCAATCGTATAGTCCGCGCCTTTAACCAGTACATTGGGGCGTATCGTCTTAATGAGTTCAAGCGGCGTATCTTCGTCAAATACCACCACCGCGTCGACGAAAGCTAACGCACCCAGGAGTTCGGCGCGATCCAATTCGGTATTTATCGGTCTGGATGGACCTTTTAGCCGCTTTACCGAGCTATCTGCATTAACGCCAACGATCAGGCGATCACAATTATCCCTCGCAAACTGCAAAAGCCGGACGTGGCCGACGTGCAGGATATCGAAGCAACCGTTCGTAAAACCGACCCTCAGATTATCGCCCCGCCAACCCTCTGCCAGCGCCCCGACATCTTTCCTGTCGAGAAGCTTGTCCGAAGGGCTGACCTCCCCCGACGAGGTGTCATGAGATAAGGCATCTCGGAGTTCGGCAGCAGAGACAGTTGCCGTGCCTTTTTTACCGACCACAATGCCAGCAGCTGCATTCGCAATCCGTGCTGCATCAGCACGTGAAGTTTGGGAGCCCAGGCCAACAGCGAGCGTCGCAATTACCGTGTCGCCGGCGCCGACGACATCGAACACTTCTTTAGCTTCCGTGCGAATATGAAAAGGTGCATGGCCTCGCTCCACGAGGGTCATCCCCTTTTCCGCTCGTGTAATGAGGACCGCCTCGATGTCGTACCGCGACAAGATGAACTCCCCAGCCAATTCCGCTTCCTCATCGGTATCCGGCCATACACCAGTTACAGCCTGCGTTTCCTTTTGATTGGGGGTCACAATGGCGGAACCTGCGTAGCGGGTAAAATCGGAGGTTTTTGGATCGATAATAACCGGCTTCCCCTCAGTTCGGCACGCAGCAATAATTGACTTCACAACTCTTTCGCTTAACAAACCCTTAGCGTAATCCGACAATATGACAACGTTGTGAGATCCGATCAAGGAAAGCGCGCTCGAGATGACGCGATCCTCTTCCTCCTGGGAAATCGGCGAGACGTCCTCAAAATCAACGCGCAACATTTGCTGGCCGTGACCTAGGAAACGCGTCTTGATCGTCGTCGGGCGCTCGTCCAATGTCACGAAAGGCGCCGAAACGCCATGCACGCTGTTCAGCAACTCAAGAAGTTTGCTCCCATTGTTGTCTTTCCCCACCGCTCCGAGCAACGTACAACCTGCCCCAAGAGAAGATATGTTGCGCGCAACGTTAGCTGCGCCACCGGCAAAATATTCCTCAGATCGCGCGCACATAACCGGTACTGGGCCTTCCGGCGAAATGCGACCGACGTCGCCGGAAATAAAGCAGTCAAGCATTACATCGCCGATGCAGAGAACCTTAACTTCAGAAAATCTCAAATAGTCCAACATCACCAGTTATTCATCCTGTCGCTGTCCTAAACGTGAGCCACAACACACGCAAAGCGGTATGCCCTTTTTCAACTACTCTGGAAATTACAAAACTGCTATCGCGCCGAAGACGATTCAACTCAATAGTTACCTGCCCTAATCACGCTTAGAACACTAACACAAAGCATGATTATCACCACCTAAAGCTACCCTTTAACATTGAAAGTCGAACAGTTGATTTTCGCGATTAAAAATACCTTAAGCAAGAGGCCAAGCATATTGCATCTCACGCAAAAACCATCAGGAACATTAAGAAAAATACCATTACTTGCCTTGGAAAACATTCTTGCCAACCAACATTGTACATAAACGCATCTGGTAATGGTTCAGTTTTATTTTAGTGCGTCAAGAGCGTACTGGTGTGATTGCATCAAGAATTCCTTGCGCAACATCTCTCCAGGTTCGCATTTGTGGACGTGACAACGCGATGGTTTTTTTCAACTCCGAATAATCAGCAGGATTTTCCAGAAGCTTCTGGAGCTTATCCGCGAGGTCTTCGGGCCTTTCTGGATCGAAATAGCGTGCCAAATCCCCGCCTGCTTCCCGAAGTGCAGGAACATCTGCAGCCAGCGCCGGCGTTCCACACCACAATGCTTCACTGACCGGGAGGCCCCAGCCTTCCATTCGACTGGGCAGAAGCAGTGCATAGGCCTTTTCGTACAGCGCGCGCAACTCAGCCTGGTTAGGATTGAAAACGAAATGAAATTTGCTGGATAATGCTGCAAATTTTTCCTTTTTAAGGAATTTTTCTACCCTTTTACGCCGCGCACCCGCCAACACGAGTTCAGGCACTCCAACGCCTCGCTGATGCAAGAATAGCATTGCTTCGACCACGCACTCGAGATTTTTCCGACCATTGTAGATGCCAACACATAAAAGGTATGGCTTTTCCGGGCCGTACTTATCAACCGGCTCATTTGTGGGACGCAATTCGTGGCAAAGAGGAACTGCAACAACAGATGATACCGCGGGCAATATCCCGGCTTTCGAAAAATGCCGGACTTCTGCCGCGGTAAACTCGGAGTTGGTAAGAACCATAGACGCAGCCGTGATGGCAACCTTATTGTCGTGAATAAAGTTTCTCGGAAACGAGAACTGATTTCGATGGGTGAAATCATGCAAAGGGATCATGTCATGAAGAAGAGGGACGAAAATCGGCTTGGTCCCATTTTCCACCAGAGCCATCAGATAGTCTGACATTATTTTCGGACGCCCAAGCGCAATGAGGACCTGCCCATCAAGGTCTACAGCCTTAACCGCCCCAACGGGAACGGTTGCCCAGCGCTTCTTATTGCGATTCTGGACGATTTTGTGCAGAATCCGATAAAACGCGTTTTTAATAGCGTTTCTATCATATAAATTTTGACGAAGGCGCAAAGGCGTTGCCGAAGAAGGGATATTCGGATCAAGAACTCCCGTTGGCGACGCATCGCCTACGCGTGGAAAAACCTCAAAGAAGCGGCGGTGCAGCGGTGAGTAGATAACGTAGCGAACGGATGCATCGAGCTTTGTAAGCTCGTACGCAACTTCCATGACGGTTCGTGCTATACCATAATATTTGAATTTCACGCCGGAATTCAAATAGAGCTCTGATAAATCAAAAAATACGTCGGACATTCACTGACCTGCCTGCTTTGAACTGGCCCGACAATAGTCATCGGGGATGCAACCAAAAATCCTTCTGCAATCAGTGAATGGCATAATGCAGCCTTCACAAATAAGCCAGAACGTTTCAGGCGAGAGCTTTCGCGACTTCGCGTCGATATAGATTTTAGCCCACCAGCTTGTCAATCGCGCAGCCAATCAAACGCCCAGAGCCACATCAAAGGAGGAAAAATGCCGTTCTTAGAATCGCCAGTGCCTTGTAGACGTCTTTGGCGGGTCCGCTAGCAAACCTGCTCGATTTTCTGCTCTGAGTAACGATCTTTGCGCATCAGCTCTTATCTGCCGATCACTCATTTTCGTCGCCGTGACAACGCTCGATGTTGACACTTTAGATCGCTAGGCTTATTGGCGTGGTCTAAAATCAATCGGGCTCGTTGTCTACCAGAGCCTTTCGCGCATTTTTGCTCGGGCGCGAGAGAGATTATCGAGCTCGGCACGGCAGCGAGTGGAAACTAAGAAAACCATCCGGCATGAATAACATGCAGCTGAATGTGCAATCTAAAATGTGTGGGCGTCGACACCAAATAAGGATACTTCTGTGATCGGATCGTTTTTGTCGCCAAACGACAAGAAGTTGCTGACGCGACTTTTTAAAGAGAACTTCAAAAAACATGTCGGTTGGTACTCTGCAGCAATTGCGGCGATGGTTGTTGTTGCCGCCATGACGTCTCTCAGCGCTTGGATTATGCGCGATATCGTAAACAGCGTTTATCTGAAGAGAGGCTTTGACGTCGTTCTTGAGATTGCTTTTGCGGTCGCGGCCATTTTCATAGTCAAGGGTCTCGCGACTTTTGTACAGAGCTATTACCTGAGCAAGGCCGGCAACAGCATCGTCGCCGAGCAGCAGCGCAAAATCTATGATCGGCTGTTGAAACAGGGAGTGTCCTTTTTTCAAAACCTACCTTCCTCCGAACTTCTTGTGCGCGTCACCTACAATGCGCAGGCAGCCCGGAGCGTCATAGACACGATCGTCACCTCTTTTGTCCGGGACCTTTTTTCGCTCCTAGGACTGATCATCGTGATGTTCGCCCAGAACTTTCTTCTGAGTGCGATCTCCATGATTATCGGTCCATTGGCGATCTTCAGTGTTCGTCTTGTCCTACGTCGTGTTCGCAAGATCATGGAAGCTGAACTCGCCTCGCTGGGTGAAATTGTCAACGTCGTGCAGGAAACGAGCATTGGTGTTCGCGTCATCAAGGCATTTTCGCTTGAGAAACTGATGCGCCAGCGCATGAACAAAGCCGTGTCCGACGTTGAGCATCGCGCCAACGGCATTGCGAAGCTTGAAGCGGCGACCAGCCCGATCATGGAGACCCTGTCTGGCCTAGCGATTGCGGTCGTAATCGCCGTGTCCGGTTACACTGTGCTTGAAAAAGGGGGATCGCCGGGTGACCTGATGGCCTTTATTACGGCTTTGCTTCTTGCTTACGAACCGGCAAAACGTCTGGCCCGCATGCGTGTCCAGATCGAAGGCGGCATGATCGGCGTGCGTATGATGTTCGAGGTTCTTGACGCGCCTTTGACGCTTGCCGAGAAAAAGGATGCGCATCCGCTCCCCAAGGCAAGCGGCGATGTGGAACTAAAGAACGTCTGCTTCGAATATCTGTCGGGCCAGCCGGTTCTTACGGACGTCAACGTCGTTTTTGAGGGTGGCAAGATGACTGCGCTAGTCGGGCCTTCCGGTAGCGGCAAATCGACGATCATCAACCTTATAATGCGCCTTTATGATCCGCAGAGCGGCTCCGTCGCAATCAACGGAATGGATTTGCGCGATGCGTCGTTCGCCAGCCTGCGTGAGCACGTTTCATACGTTGGCCAGGAGACCTTCCTCTTCTCCGGAACCATCAAGCACAACATCTCTGTCGGTCGTGACAACGCTACCGATGAGGAAATAATCGCTGCGGCCAAGGCGGCAAACGCACATGATTTCATCATGAACATGCCTGATGGTTATGACAGCAAGCTTGGCGAAAACGGCTCCGGTCTGTCTGGTGGCCAAAGGCAGCGTGTTGCAATCGCCCGTGCAATGCTGAGAGACGCAGACATATTGATCCTCGACGAAGCAACAAGCGCGCTCGATTCGGAATCCGAAGCGCTTGTCCGAGACGCGCTTGAGCGTTTGACGCTCAACAAGACATCGATTGTCATTGCTCACCGTCTCTCTACAATCAACCGCGCCGACAAGATCGTCGTCATGGATAATGGTCAGATTGTCGAGCAGGGAAGCCGTCGCGAGTTGCTCGCAACGGATGGTCTCTACAAGCGATTGCACAGTATCCAGTTCGATGCAGACGTGGCCTAAGCAAACCAGAATCGGACGGCATTGGCGGATCTCAAAAACTTCCTCGTGAGATCAGATGCCGTCGATCGGTTAACGCAGAGTGCCAGGCGATTTCAATATCGCTTGCTCACCTGACTAGGACCGGCAGAATTCCGCAACGCGTTCATCGGTCAACCGTTTGGCGGCGCGGCTACGCTGATGGTGCAGACGACTTCCGTCCCCTGACGGATGGCAATCGCGATTCCCATTTACTCACGCTCGCCAACAGCACGGCCAAACCGAGAGCAGCAAGAGCATCGTGCTCCCTGTTGACGGCCTCGATTGTATTAATGGCGTTAGCAGGCTGCTTCCGAGCCACGCTTCGAGCGCAATTCTGAGAGCCTTTTGCCGTCCGCTTTTGCGAGCCAAATTGTACCATTTGCCGTCGCATAGGGCCGATGCCGGCGCTCATATCGGGCTCGAACACAAGGCCTGATCAACGGCCGTGGGCAGAAAAGTGTTTTTCTTTGCGGAGGTCGGCGTCACACGGAATGCCTGATGATTATCATAAGCTGATAGGTGGCATCAGGATCTGGTGACGCGCTTCGCCGCTTTATCGCTGAAATCGATCAAGGCGGCCAACGCGGTTCCGGACGCCGCCGCTGCGGCAGCGATGAAAAAAACCAACACGGGATCCAAAGCTCCTCAACGAGCAACTCTACATTTCACCAAAGCTTCTTCCATCTCCTTCCGCTCTATCCGCCGTGCAAAATCTTGACCTTCGGCTCGACGTCAACGGGAAGCGCATGCATACCGGCTCGACATGCCGGATGATTTTCCCGATAGCAACGCTTGTATCGCACATCAGTCGTTTCATGCGGCTTATGCCAAGGCGACCTGATCACCGCAGGGACACCGCCCGGTGTCGGCCTTGGCGTGAGACCCTCGGACTTCCTAAAAGCAGGCAACGAGGTCGCACTCCGCGTTGATGGCCTTGGCAGACAGCGGCAAATCGTGACAGCATTCGGCTCATGAGATTATCGAGAGACATGAGCGAAATGACAGCTATGGAAAAACTGGCGAAGCGTTTTGCAAAGACAAACCGGGAGGGTGACAAAATTCCATTGGCAAGGCTCGAGGCTGAGGGCCTCGTGCCCGGCACGCTCGCGGAGGCGATGACGGTACAGCAGGCCTTTGCGCGCTACTTGGGAAAACCCGCCGTCGGCTGGAAGGTGGCGATCCGCCCGGATGGCGAGCCGGTTGGGGCGCCCATGTTTGATTGCCGCGAGGTGGATGGCGCCAATGTCGCTTCCTTTCCGCTTCATGGCACGGAGGGCATAGAAATAGAAATCTGCTTTACGCTCTCCGCCGATATTCCCGCTTCAATCGAAGGGCTACTCACCAAAGCCGATCTGACAAGCTATATCAACAGTATCCATCTGGGTGTTGAACTTCTTCGCTACCGATTGCAGGAGAAAAACCAGGTGCCGTTTCCGCTCTTTCTCGCGGATCGCCTCGCCAACCACGGCTTCGTCATCGGCCCGGAACTAGACGAAGGCATCGTGGAGGTCTTTACCGGGAACGGCGAGAACCTGCTGCAACTCACCGTTACAGAGGGAACGGTGTCGCTTTTCGATGCCAAGGTCAAGCATCCGAATGGTGATCCGATTGCGCCGCTTGTCGCCTTCGCCAATTCGGCATTCAACACCGGCGAGATACTGAAGGCTAGCAATGTCGTGACGACGGGTAGCCTTTGCGGTGCGATACCAAGCACACTTGCTGGCGAGACGCGTATAAGGCTGGAATCGGCTGGTGCTTTCACACTCTCAGGGCCGAAACGATAGCCTTCGCTCCTCAGGCTGCTACCGTTTTCCGGCAGTCCGAGGCCTTAATTCCACTCACGCCTTTCGTGGCACGCGGAACGTCACTTCACCCGCCCATACTCGCCGAGAAAATCGAGCAGCGCCCGAATACGTGCCGGAAGCGGTCCCCGTTGGCCGACATAGACGGCATGAAACATCTCCGTTTCACCCGTATCGAGATGAACGAGGACCGGTATCAGACGGCGGGCGGCGATATCCTCCCGCACGGTAAAAGCCGCAAGGCGAACCAGACCGACACCGGCAAGGGCAAGACGGCGAAGCCCCTCGCCATCGCTCACCTGCACGCGTCCCGTGGCCGGAATGACGACGGTCTTTCCGTCGTTCCGTAACGGCCAGCCGTCGACGGACCGGGTGTAGCCAAAACCGAGACGGTTGTGATCTTCGAGATCGGTTATTGTCTGCGGCGTGCCATGACGCTCCAGATAATCCGGGGAGGCGGCGATGATCATTCTCGTCTCACCGAGCTTGCGAGCGACAAGCGTTGAGCTTTTTAACGGTCCCGCGCGCACCGCCACATCCGTGCGTTCCGCAAGCAGGTCGACCACCATATCTGTCTGGACGATATCAAGCGTAATGCCTGGATGGAGCGCCAGAAACCGTGGCAGGATGGGTGCAAGAATATGCGCTGCATAGGATGCGCTGGTGTTGATCCGCACGCGGCCGAGAGGCCGTTCACCTTCCCCGGCGGCGCGTTCGGCCTCTTCAAGATCGGCGAGGATACGGGTGGCCCGCTCATAAAAGGCGCAGCCCTCGGGCGTGATCTGAAGCTGACGGGTGGAACGGTTGAGCAGGCGCGCACCAAGGCGGCTTTCCAGCCGTGCGATCAGCTTGCTCACGGCGGAAGGCGTCATGCTAGCCGCAGCCGCCGCGCGGGAAAAACCACCAAGCTCTATGACCCGTACGAATATCTCCATCTCCCCTGCCCGGTTGATCTCCAATCGCGCCATGATGACTTCATCTCACAAGTGATAATAGTTTCGGCATTCTATTTCATTGAAGAGCAGGCGTCTATCTTACGACAGCGATTGTAACACACCGCAGTCTTCATCAGTCAGATCACGAATGGACGGGCAGAAGGCCACGCCGCGACGCGCGCCCACGACCATTTCGAAACAACAAAGGAAAGTCTCATGGAATATCGCCAGCTTGGCAAATCCGGTCTGAAAGTGCCGGTCTTGAGTTTCGGCACCGGAACCTTCGGCGGCTCCGGCCCGCTCTTCAGCAACTGGGGCAACTCAAATGCCGCAGAAGCCCGACGCCTGATCGATATTTGCATGGACGCAGGCGTCAACCTGTTCGATACCGCCGATGTCTATTCCAATGGAGCATCGGAGGAAGTGCTCGGCGAAGCCGTCAAGGGAAGGCGCGACAGAGTTCTGATCTCTACGAAGACCAGCCTGCCGATGGGTGACGGGCCGAACGAGGCCGGGTCGTCGCGCTTCCGGCTGCTGCGCGCGGTGGATGACGCCCTGCGCCGCCTAAAGACCGACTATATCGACATACTCCAGCTCCATGCCTACGATGCCTTCACGGTTGAGGAAGTGCTGTCGACGCTCGATACGCTCGTCCGGTCCGGCAAGGTCCGCTATACCGGCGTCTCGAATTTTTCCGGCTGGCAGATCATGAAGTCGCTCGCGGTCGCCGATCGATATGGCTGGCCGCGTTATGTCGTCAACCAAGTCTATTACTCGCTTGTTGGCCGCGACTACGAGTGGGATCTGATGCCGCTCGGGGCGGATCAGGGCCTTGGCGCCATGGTCTGGAGCCCGCTTGGCTGGGGGCGATTGACCGGAAAAATCCGTCGCGGCACGCCGCTGCCGGAAGGCAGCCGCCTGCATGAGACAGCCAGCTTCGGCCCGCCGGTGGATGATGAACATCTCTACCGCGTGATCGATGCGCTCGACGCTGTCGCGGAAGAAACCGGCAGGACGGTGCCGCAGGTCGCCCTCAACTGGCTGCTCAGACGCCCGACTGTTTCCACGGTCATCATCGGCGCGCGCAATGAGGAACAGCTTCGCCAGAACCTCGACGCCGTGGGATGGGAGCTGACGTCAGCACAGGTAGCGACGCTGGACGAGGCCAGCGAGACGACTGCTCCCTATCCGCATTTCCCGTATCAGCGCCAGGAGGGCTTTGCCCGGCTTAATCCACCGGCCGTAGCACGTCAGACCATGCCGTTCTAAGGCACGGTCAGGCCGCCTGAACCACAGGCGGCCTGACAAATGCGGGGCTTCAGGCGGTTTTGTTGGCGGAGCCTGCGTCCACCCGGCCCGAAAACCAGTTTGCCAGGATTGCACCGGAAATATTGTGCCAGACGCTGAAAATGGCGCTCGGAACGGCAGCGAGAGGCGAAAAATAGGCCGTGGCAAGTGCTGCACCAAGGCCCGAATTCTGCATGCCGACCTCTATCGCAATGGCCTTGCGCTTGGCAAGCGACAGGCCCGTTGCCTTTGCCGCGAGGTAACCGAGCAGATAGCCAAGGCCATTGTGCAGAACCACGACGGCAAAAATCATCAGCCCGGACTGGGCGATGGACGCCTTCGATCCTCCCACCACCGCCGCGACGATGAGGACGATGCCAATGACGCTGACGAGCGGCAACGCCGGTACGGCGGTCTTGACGAGACCGGGCAGCAGCTTTTGCAGGGCGGCGCCCAGAGCCAGCGGAACCAGAACGACCTTGACGATGCTGAGGAACATCGCCCAACCGTCGACGGGCAGGAACTGGCTTGCGAACAGCCAGACGAGGAATGGCGTCACCAGCGGCGCCGCGAGCGTGGTGACCGAGGTGCAGGCGACCGACAGCGCGACATCGCCCTTGGAGAGATAAGTCATGACATTGGAAGACGTGCCGCCCGGGCAGCAGCCAACCAGAATGACGCCAGCCGCGACTTCCGGCGGCATGGGAATGATAAGCGTCAGCAGGACGGCCAGAAGCGGCATGATGAGAAACTGGCCGAGTACGCCGATCGTCACATCGAACGGCCTTTTCACGACCTCCCTGAAGTCGTCGACCGAAAGTGTGAGACCCATGCCGAACATGATGATTGACAGAAGCGTTACGATCCAGGGCGCGATCTGCTTGAACGTATCCGGAAAGAAAAAGCCGAGGACGGCAAACAGGATGACCCAGATGGCAAAAGTCTTGCCCACAAAAGCCGAAATGGCTGCCAGCGTCTTCATTTTCATACTCCCAACATGATCATGAAAACCCCTCTAGACTCCTGTGGTGCCCTGTCAAGGTCATTACCGCGTTGCTAGACCTCGCGGTCGAAAACGATCCCTCCGCCGCGATACCACCGTCGCCACAGGACTGCAATTTGGACGAAGGCTCATCTATCCGCTTCCCGTTGCGCCGAAGAGAGCCCAAGGGCCGCGTACACAAGGTCTCAAATGCTGGACTGCCTTTTCGTCGTGCATCCGTTAGACTGCGTCAAACATCTCCCTGAACTCCGGATCGGCAAAATAGACAAGCTTCTCAGCGAAAATTGGTCGTTGCCCGGCCAGGAACAGCAATTGCCCTTTTGCGGGCAGATTGCGAACCTCATCAGGGGTGCCGACCCCGCATCGGGCAGCGCTGCAAAACCCTTCTACTCCTAAGCGGAATTGACAGATGAACCAGCCAAGCATGGAAAAAGACACTCTCAGGACAACGATCGATAATGTCGCCGCCGCCTTCAGCCGCCTCAAAGGCATTCAGGAAGGTCTGGTCAGCGGCAGTTCCGATGGCAAGATCCAGTTCGATGAATGGGATTGGGAAGTGGGTGTTGGCCTTTATGGTTTCCTGCGCCGGGCACTCGCGGCCAACGACCAGAAGGCACTGGACGACCTTGTGACATGGTACGGCTGGCAGATCGACCGTGGCCTGCCGCCGCGCCAGATCAACAGTTCCGCGCCGATGCTGCCCCTCGTCATCCTCACCGAACATGTCGACCGGCCGGATTTCCGCGCGTTGGTGGAAGACTGGGCCGGCTGGCTGGTGCATAAATTGCCAAAAACCGAAGATGGCGGTTTTCAGCACGTCGTGAAGGAACGGCTGAATGAGGGGGAGCTCTGGGACGACACGCTGTTCATGGCCTGTCTGTTTCTCGCTCGCGCCGGCGTTGTCTGCAAACGGCAGGACTGGATCGACGAGGCCGTCTACCAGTTCATGATCCATGCGCGCTATCTCTCCGACCCCGTCACCGGGCTCTGGTATCACGGCTGGACCTTCAACGGTCGCCACAATTTCGCGGACGCGTTTTGGGCACGCGGCAATTCATGGATCACCGTCGCCATTCCCGAACTCTTTGAACTGGTGCCGACACTCGCTCAGAAGGACAAACGTTTCCTCGCCAATGTGCTTTCAAGCCAGGTGCGGTCGCTGAGAAAATATCAGCGTGAAGACGGCATGTTTCATACGCTGCTCGATGACCCGACGTCGCCGGTCGAGACTTCGGCAACGGCCGGCATCGCCTATGGCATTCTGCGCGGCATCGAGGCCGGCATTCTCGGTGAAGAGAACCGTCCGCATGCGGAACGCGCGCTGAAGGCGGTGCTCGGCAATATCGATGACGAAGGCGTCGTTCACGGCGTCTCCGACGGCACGCCAATGGGCCACGATCTCGATTTTTACCGCCGCATCCCCAACCTGCCCACGCCCTACGGGCAGGCACTGACGATGCTGCTTCTGATCGACGTTTTTCTGAAAAGGCCAAAGACATCGTGAGCATCATGAACATCAGTCAGGACATCACAGTTGCGGCCAGTGGCCTCGATGCCACGGCGACCATCCAGCAGGCTATCGACGCCGTGTCATCAGCAGGCGGCGGGCGCGTTTCTCTCTCGGCCGGACGACATGTCAGCGCCGGTCTCCAGCTCAAAAGCGGCGTGGAACTGCACCTTGCCGCTGACGCGGTACTCGCCCCCGTTTCCGATTACGACGCTTACGCGCTGACCCGGGTTTCGGTGATTGCCGAAGACTCCGATCGCGGCATGATTATCGCCAAGGGCGCGCACGACATCGCCGTCACGGGTCCGGGCCGTATCGAGGCAGGCGGTGAAAACTTCATCATTGGCGACGACACAGCCATGGGCACCTATATCCCGGCAAAAAAACGCCCGCGTGTGATGGTGCTGGAAGCCTGCCGTAATGTCCGCCTCGAAAACCTGCACGTCAGTGGCTCCCCCATGTGGACGCTGCATATGGTCAATTGCGAGGACCTTCATTTCCGCAATCTGCGCATCGAAAACGACCGCCGCCTGCCGAATACGGATGGCATCGTGCTGGATGCCTGCCGCCGCGCGCTGATCGAGGATTGCTTCATCTCGACTGCGGATGACGGCATCTGCCTCAAGACCAGTGCCGGGCCGGATGGCAAGGCAGTGGGCGTGTGCGCCAATATCGCGGTTCGCCGCTGCACCGTTTCCAGCATGAGCTGCGCGCTGAAGCTCGGCACCGAATCCTTCGGCGATTTCACTAATGTGGTGTTCGAAGACTGCAAGGTGGTGCAGTCAAATCGCGGCATGGGTCTTTTCTCCCGTGATGGCGGCGCCATGCGCAACATCCGCTTTTCACGCATCGAGGCCGAGTGCCATGAGACGCCGGGTGGTTTCTGGGGTTCTGGCGAAGCTGTCACCGTCACTGTCGTTGACCGCCGCCCCGAACGGCAGGCAGGCATGGTGGACAATCTTGTTATCGAAGATTTGAGCGGTTCGATGGAGGGAGCGATCAACCTCGTATCCACCTCGGCAGCCGGCATTCACAATGTCAGGCTTGCGCGCATCACGCTGGCGCAGGAGCCCGGCAAGCTCGGCACCGGCCTGCAATATGACCTGCGTCCCACCAATGCCGATATAGCGCCAAGCGCCGATGCGGCCGGCCGCGCTAATGCCTGGACGCAGGATGCTGAGGGCCGGATCGTCGGTATGGAGGATTATCCGGGCGGCATGCCCACGATATATCTTGAGGGCGTTCACGGTTTTTCGGCTGACGATGTCGCCATCAAAAGAGCAATGCCCTTGCCCGAGGGTTGGAACGACCACGAGATCGTCGCGACGGCGAGCTCGGTTGAAGGGAGCAGGTGATGGGAAGTCTGAAACTCGAAAACCTCAACAAGGCGTTCGGCGCCGTTCACGTCCTGCATGATATCGATCTCCAGATCGAAAACGGCGAATTCGTCGTTTTCGTCGGCCCGTCGGGCTGCGGAAAATCGACGCTGCTGCGCATCATCGCCGGTTTGGAAGACGTAACGTCGGGCAGCATCGCGATTGGAAATCGCGATGTCAGCGCACTGTCGCCGGCCGAGCGCAAGATCGCCATGGTCTTCCAGTCCTATGCGCTTTATCCGCATATGAGCGTGCGCAAGAACCTCGCCTTCGGCCTGGAAAACCTGCGCTTCAAGCGATCGGAAATCGAAAACCGCATCAACGAGGCGGCGCGTATGCTCGCCATCGAACCCTATCTCGACCGCAAGCCGAAACAGCTTTCCGGCGGCCAGCGCCAGCGCGTCGCCATCGGCCGTGCCATCGTGCGCGAGCCTGACATCTTCCTCTTCGACGAGCCGCTATCGAACCTCGATGCCGCACTGCGCGTGCAGACACGCGCCGAAATCACCCGCCTGCATCGCGATATCAAGACGACGATGATCTATGTCACCCACGATCAGGTGGAAGCCATGACCATGGCCGACAAGATCGTGGTGCTGCGCGCCGGACGCATCGAGCAGGTGGGCAGCCCGCTCGAGCTTTTCGACAATCCGCGCAACCTCTTCGTCGCCGGCTTTCTCGGCTCGCCGCGCATGAACATGCTGAAGGGCACCATCACCAAGGGCAGTGACGGCGGCATCGCCATCGACACCGGTTATGGCGTGTCCCTGCCCTGCCTCATCGATCCGGCAGCCGTCAGCCCCGGGCAGGCGGTTCTCGCGGGCATTCGCCCCTCGCATTTCACCATCTCCGACAATGCCGGCTTGCCCTTCGAGGTGCAATATCACGAAAGCCTCGGCACCGAGACCTATCTCTATGGCAATCTTCAGGGAGAGAAGGAGCAGATCATCGTGCATCAGGCGGGCCATTTCGCCCCCGCTTCCGGCTCGGTGCTGAAGATCATGCCAACGCGGGAAAAGGTGCATGTCTTCGATCCCGCCACCGAACTGGCGCTGCCGCGCCTCGACAGCGAAGGGAGAGGTTAGCATGGCCAATCCGAAGCTTGCGAGACTGTCCGACCGTGCGCTCGATGCCGTGATGGCGATTGCCGAAGTGCCGCTCAACTTCATCGAGCGGCTGATCGGCAAAAGGCGCATGCCCTATATTTTCCTGATGCCGAACCTTGTCCTGTTCGGCATCTTCACCTTCCTGCCCATTGCGATTGCCGTCGGTTACGCCTTCACCGGCGGCACCGAACTTCTCATCACCGACCGCCCCTTTGTCGGGCTGGAAAATTTCGGCAAGCTGCTGGATTGCCAGAGCTACATGGACCCCGGAAGCTGCCGGGAATCGCTGTTCTGGACGGCGATCTGGAACACTTTGTGGTTCGTCGGCTTCAACGTCATCGCCACGTTGCTGGTCGCGCTCATCACCGCCCTCATCCTCAACCGGGCGATTGCCGCACGCGGTTTCTTCCGCGCCATGTTCTTTTATCCGGTCCTGCTGTCGCCCGTCGTCATCGGCCTCATCTGGAAATGGTTCCTCGACCGCAACGGCCTGCTGAACGCCTTTTTCCAGATGCTCGGCGTGCCGCCGGAAATCTTCCTGCTGGATGTCGGCTGGTCGCGGTTCTTCGTGGTCGTCGTTTCGGTCTGGTTCCATATGGGCTTTTATACGCTCATCCTGCTGGCCGGCCTTCAGGCCATCCCGAAGGACCTCTATGAAGCCGCCGCCATCGACGCCGCCTCGCCCCGGCGCACCCTGCTGCGCATCACCCTGCCGCTGCTTGGGCCCAACCTGCTGGTCGTGCTCATCCTCTTAATGATCAGATCGGTGCAAATATTTGATGAAGCGTGGGTTCTCACCAATGGTGGTGGACCGGGAACAGCCAATACATTCGTCGTGCAATATATCTACCAGATGGCCTTCGGCAGCGATCTGAGGCTGTTCGGCCTTGCATCCGCCGCATCGGTTCTGATGGGCCTTGTGCTTCTCGCGCTGACGCTGGTGCAGTTGCGCCTTGGCAAAAAGATGGAGTCCTGACCATGTCCAACGCCGTCTCCTTCCTCACACGCACCCGCCGCCCCGGCCGCATCGGCCTCACCGATATCCTGTCATGGGTCTGGCTTATTGGCGGCACGCTCGCCGTCCTCATCCCCGTCGTCTGGGCCGCCATGTCATCGCTGAAACCGGAAGCCGAAATCACCCGGTTTCCGCCGAGCCTTCTGCCGCGCGCCGCCGTGCAGGTGGAAGTGCAGGGTTACGACAAACCGCTCAGCCTCTGGAAAGCCCCCATCGACGGCATGGAGCGGGAGATGGCCATGGTCCGTCGCATCGGCCTCAAAGCCCAGATGGTGGACCCCGCCAATCCCGGTCCGCCGGTTAGCGTCGATACGCGGGAAATAACGCCGGTTCAGAAACTGACCATCGCGACGGAGAACTTCACCGATCCGCTCACCCGGTTCAGCTTTTTGACCTTCCTCAAGAACTCGGTCTTCGTCACTTTCGTGGCGACTATCCTGACGCTGATCGTCAATGCCATGGCAGCCTTCGCTCTCTCCAAATACCGCTTCCGCGGCGAGAAGGCGATCTTCGTGCTGATCATATCCACCCTGATGATCCCGCTCACCGTTGTCATGGTGCCGGCCTATCTCGTCATCGTCGGCGTCGGCCTCGTCGACAATCTCTGGGGCGTCATCATCCCGACGGTCGCGACGCCGACCGGCGTGTTCCTGCTGCGGCAATATATGCTGACCATTCCGGACGAGCTGATCGAGGCGGCCCGCGTCGATGCGGCAAGCGAATTCCGCATCTTCTGGCGCATCATCCTGCCGCTGACGGCGCCGGCGCTTGCGGTTCTCGCCATCTTCTCGGTGCTCTGGCGCTGGAACGACTTCCTCTGGCCACTGATTGTTCTCAGCAGCCGTGAAAACTTCACGCTGCAGGTGGGGTTGAATGCCTTCCAGGGCGAGTTCTCGGTGCAATGGCACTATATCCTCGCCATGACCTTCCTCAGCCTGGCGCCTGTCACCGTCGTATTCCTGTTCCTGCAGCGTTACATCACGACAGGCATTGCGGGGACAGGCATGAAGTGAGGCGGGGTTCGAGGATGCTCGCTTTAAAGCATAGCCGCTTCGACTATTGGATGATGTAGTACCGAGACCTCTCCACCCCGTCATACCGGCCATGAGCCTGTATCCTGCCAGCCCAAGTCCTTGGGCTGAAGGGGTCTCTCCGCCGCGCGAGAGCCGCGTCGGCTGGATGCCGGATCAAGTCCGGCATGACGGCGAGAAAATTAGTCGCCCAACAGGCATTCTCCACCAGCCCGCAGAGGGGCCGACGATCCTATTTTGGCGGCGGAGCGATGCTACCCCTTAATACCAGCCGACAGCCGAGTTCCAGCCGGTGCGCCGGTCGGGTGGGATCAGCTGCCACAAGCCGCTGTTCCAAAAGTGAAAGGGCGGCACCGCCCAGCCTGTCAGCGGGCAATTGTATGGTGCTGAGCGGCGGCGCGCTGAAGGCGGCCGGCATGATATCGTCAAAACCAAGCACCGAGACATCATCGGGAACGCGGATACCGGCCTCCGTCAACGCCTTCAGGCAGCCGAGCGCCAGATTATCGGCGGCGCAGAAGATCGCCGTTGCGTTTCTAAGCGGGCGTGTCTCGGCCAGCAGGCGGCGGATGGCGACCTCGCCCCATTCCGGCTCGTAGCTTTCCACCTCGATAACCATATCGGCCGGAACTGTCAGGCCTGCCGCGAGATACGCGTCGCTATAACCATCATAACGGCGGCGGATCGTCGTGCGGCCCTTCCAGGTGACATGCAATATGTCGCGATGCCCGAGTGAGAGCAGATGCTCGATACCGAGCCGCGCACCAAAACGGTTCTCGGCCGTCACCGTATCGACGATCATGGCCGGGTCTTCGCCATTGATCAGGACCACCGGCCTGGAAAGCGCGGACAGCGCCTCGACCAGTTGCGCCCTGTCATCATTCAGGACCACGATGCCATCGACATTGTCGGCATCGGCAGCCTCCGCGACGGTAACGGGATCGAGCCGGCTCGTCGTGCTGACAAAGGGAACGATGCGAATGCCGCGCTTCTCGCATTCACGCCGGAAGCCGTTCAGCATCGTCCAGCTGACCATATTGAGATCGCTCTGCGGCGCTGCATCATTGGTCATGGCGAGCAACACGACACGCAGAGTGGCGATCGTCGCCTTC
The DNA here is from genome assembly GCF_001263295.1 of Agrobacterium sp. SUL3. Classification (NCBI taxonomy): domain Bacteria; kingdom Pseudomonadati; phylum Pseudomonadota; class Alphaproteobacteria; order Hyphomicrobiales; family Rhizobiaceae; genus Agrobacterium; species Agrobacterium sp. SUL3. The sequence goes on along the minus strand of NZ_KQ414528.1, from coordinate 2,139 downwards.
TGCCGGCGGTTTTCGAGATAACCGAGCGAACGAGCCGCTTCCAGCACCCGCTCGCGAACCTGCGTGGTCAAGGGTGCGGTGCCGTTGAGGGCATGCGAAGCGGTACTCAGCGAAACATTCGCCTCCCGCGCCACGTCCTTAAGCGTCGTTTTCCTGTCTATTTTCATAAAGGGGAAATTCAACCACTCTACTTCGGACGGTGCGGGCAGAAAGCCTGCCCCACGCAGTCGATCTGAAAAATACCCGTGCCTGTTTGCTGTTCTCTCGTCGCCGGAAGATTACAGCATCATCCGTAAATGCGGAATTGATTTCTCTGGGTTTTTAATCTCCCGCAAGAAACGCCGCCCGCAGCGAACCGCGAACGGCCACGCGGTCAGAGCCCCTGAGAGATATGGTCGATGCTGTCCTTCACGGCAGCTGCCGGATCCTTCAGCTCGTGCACTTCCGTCGCAAAGGGCTCGAAGCTGTAAGGTCCCTTGTAACCGGCCGCCTCGAGTGTCCTGATCTGGGCGATATTCTCCAGCCGGTCGTCGCCATCCACCAGAACGCGGTGAGCGTCAAGCATGTCGGCCACGGAGACGGCAGGATCGGTCACGCCGGAAATGTGGACCAGCCCCGTTCGTTCCGGGAAAAACGCCGTCTCGCCCGCGAGGTGGTGATGGAAGGTGTCGTGCACCAGCCTGTAGACATCGCCGCCGCCGGCCGCGTCGATTGCCTTGATGGCCTCGGCCTTGGTGCGCAGTGATGATACCGGGAAGCCGAGTGGCTCGACAAGGCCGGTCAGGCCGCGTTCTTCGAGGATCGGCTTCATGGCCTTCAGCGCCGTGACGAGATCGTCAAAAGACACTGGCGTCCCATCATTGAGCGGGCACATGACCAGCGCTTTCGCGCCACTTGCCGCCGCATAATCGGCCATCGCGACGGCCCGCGCAGGCAGGTCGCCCGACCAGACGTTGAAGGGATAAAGCGCATTGATCGAGATGATCGTTACGCCGGCCTTTTCGGCCGCCGCCTTCACGGCCGCCGGCTCAACCGTGCCGACGATATCAGGCAGGTCGTTGCGGATTTCGACTTCGGTAAGGCCGAGTTCACGGGCTGTCGCGAAGAACTCCTCAAGGGAAAGCTTCGGCGCGGTGATGTGGTTGATGGCAAAACGCATGAAAGACCTCACTGATAAAGGGCGGGACGGGTGGGAAGCTCAATCGCGACGGCTGCCCCGTCCGTTTCCTGCGCGGCCACGCAGGCGTCGGAAGTGATGGCGGCGACGTAGCCATCCCAGGAGTTGGGCCCCGATGCCGTGCCCTTCGCCGCCGCATGGATGAAGTCCTGCAACTCCACATCGTAGCTGGCGATGAAGCGATCTTTCCAGTCAGTCAGAATGTCGTTCTGCAGCTTGGCGCCGAGGCGCGTTTGCACCGACATCGGCTCCGGCAGGCTGGCAATGCCGTCCTCGCCCACCACCTGGCACTGGATGTCATAGCCATAGTGGCAGTTGACGAAGATTTCGACGTCGATGATCGTGCCCTTCGCCGTCTCCAGAATGACGATCTGCGGGTCCTTCAGCCTTGCATGGCTTCTGGCCGCCGAACGGGGAAAGAGAACACGCGCCGAAACATAGTCATCGTCAAGCAGCCAGCGCAGCACGTCGATCTCATGGATCATCGTGTCATGGATCGCCATGGGCGTGACATATTGCTCCGGAACCGTTGGATTGCGGTGGGCGGCGTGCACCATGATCGCCGCGCCGATTTTGCTATCGACGGCCCTTTTCAGCGCCACGTAACCGGCATCGTAGCGGCGCATGAAGCCCACCTGAACCAGCCGCTTGCCATGCGCCACCTCGGCGTCGACGATGCGTTTTGCCCCTTCCGCCGTTGTTGCCAGCGGCTTTTCGCAGAAGCACGGCTTGCCGGCGGCAATGGCCGCCAGCACATATTGCTCATGCGTGGCACCCCATGAGGTGACGAGCACGGCATCCACGTCCGGTGATGCGATCAGCTCTTCACCGGTGGCGAAAACGACGGCATCGGGGGCGATGTCGTTCTTGACCGCCTCGGCGGATGCGCGGTTGACGTCGCTGAGAGCGACGATCTTCGCACCGCCCAGAACCTTGTTGATACGGCGGGCGTGATCACCCCC
>NZ_KQ414527.1:0-29522 GCF_001263295.1 Agrobacterium sp. SUL3 | reverse complement strand
AGCAGGTTCGACGTTCCCGGCATCGCGTGTCTCTGGAAGAACTGCTCACCACCGATGCCGTCAGGCGTCCGGATGATGGAGCATGGCCGTCCCTTGATATGGTCGATCAGCCATGGACCAACGGCCTCATGATAGTGCGCGAGATCCTCCTTGGTGACCGGCTCACCGTCATTTGCATCGGGCCAGAGCGGCTTGTCAGGGCTGGAGATCATCACGCCCATAACTTCTGCCTTGGTGTTCTTGCCGCGTGCCGGTCGCGACGGCTTTGGCCGGGCCGGCGTTGGCGTTTCAGTTTTCCCTGGCGATGCCGGCGTTTCGGCCTCGACCTCCTTCGCCGGCTTGTCTTCGCGCAAACCCTTGAAGGCTGCCTGACGGACCAGTCCGTCCGCGGTCCAGCCGGCGAACTGGATCTCGGCCACCAGTTCGGGCTTGACCCAGACGATGTTGGGTTCTTTTTTCGGAGCGCCTATCCCGGTAAAGGGCGATTTTGAGGTTTCCAGTTCCCGGAGCTTCGGCAGGATTGTATCCACCGTTTTGGCACCATAGGCGGTCCCGACCCGCCCGACATAGACGAAGTGATTGTCCCTGAAGACGCCGACAAGAAGTGAACGAAACTTGCCGTTGGTTTTGGCGTAAGCGCCAATGACAACCTCATGTCCGGCGCGGCATTTGGATTTCGCCCAGGTATCGGTACGCCCCGACTGATAGGGGGCATCCGCCTGCTTCGAGACAATGCCCTCCAGCGAGAGCTTGCACGCCGATTTCAATACTGCATCGCCGCCGGTCTCAAAGTGTTCGACGAACCGCAGGCGCGGATCTTCCCCCGCCTTACTCAGCAGCGCTTCGAGCCTTTTCTTGCGTTCCGTAAGCGGTAGTTGCCTCAGATCCTCACTCCCCTCGAACAGCAGGTCGAAAGCAAAATAGACGAGCGCATCCGTTTTACCTTCTGACAGCGCCGCCTGAAGTGCGGCGAAGTCCGGGGCACCGTTTTCATCGAGTGCACAGATCTCACCGTCGATGATGGCATCAGGCAAGCTTGCGGCCGATGTCGCAATCGCCGGATACTTGGCCGTCCAGTCCAGCCCCTTGCGCGTCTTCAGCGTTACTTCGCCGTTTTCAATGCGCGCCTGAATACGGTATCCGTCGAATTTGATCTCGTGGATCCAGCCATCGGCCGACGGTGGGCGTTCGAGCGTTTCGCAAAGCTGCGGAGGTATGAAGTCGGGCATCGCGGACTTCGCTGCTTTCCGCGATGCCGGGCGCTTTTTCTTTGTATCCGCCGCACGTTTGTCTGCCGCCAGTCCATGATTGCTGTCCCAGACGGCGTCGGCCTGCACATCGCCGCTCTGCACCATGAACGGTTTTGGTTTGTTTCCTTTACCGGCGGCGATGGCGGCCATGGTTCTNGCCTGCACATCGCCGCTCTGCACCATGAACGGTTTTGGTTTGTTTCCTTTACCGGCAGCGATGGCGGCCATGGTTCTGCCCGAGGCAACCGACGTGTTGTTTTCGTCAAGGATGGCGGCGCCGTTTTCATCGACCGAGAAGTCGTCGCGATGCTTGATCAGCAGCCAGTTCGTCCGTTTGCCCCCGTCACGGTCGTTGCGCATCCGCACCAGTACGAAGCTGCCACGCAGCCGCTCCCCTTCAAGGGTAAACTTGAAGTCGCCCTTGGCGAGAGCCTGCTCGGGCGTCCTGTTACCTTCCGGCTCCCAGTAGCCGCGGTCCCAGAGCATGACCGTGCCGCCGCCATACTGGCCTTTGGGAATCGTGCCTTCGAAGTCACCATAGTCCAACGGGTGGTCTTCCACCTCCACGGCCAGGCGCTTGTCCTGGGGATCGAGAGACGGTCCCTTGGTCACAGCCCAGGACTTGAAGACGCCGTCGAGTTCGAGGCGCAGGTCATAATGGAGCCGCGTGGCGTCATGTTTCTGGATGACAAAGCGCCTGCGGTTTGAAGCTTTCAGCTTCGTTTTTCCGCTTGGCTCCTGCGTCTTCTGAAAATCGCGTTTCTGCCTGTAGGTCGAAAGCTTGTCGTTGGCCATGGGTATCCCCGNGCTTGGCTCCTGCGTCTTCTGAAAATCGCGTTTCTGCCTGTAGGTCGAAAGCTTGTCGTTGGCCATGGGTATCCCCGAAAAAATCCACCTCCCGCTTCGAAGGAATACGGGATGAGGCACGGGCCGGACAGGTGGACGCGTAATCGCCTTTTCGTTGTGCGGGATGAGAAACGGGTTCGCATTCATCACCCCGTTGCGTCCGGTGCACACAGCCCGCGAACTCAACGGTGAAAAGGCAACGGGTTATGCTTTGGTTCCATACAGAGGCCACCAAGGCGGAATGGCAGTTCAAGCGGACGACCAAGTCGAAGTGGGTGTTGTCTCGTCATCGCCAGGCAGGAAGGTTCATTCAAACCGGACGACAGATTTCAGGGGGATTTTTGCGACGAGCACGCCGTCGCCCCTGACAACCTCAAACTCTGCACCATCCACGATTTCATCCTTGAGGATTTTTTCCGCCAGCATTTCCCTTGCAGCCTGCGCGGCCTCGATGTACGCGCGCTCGTCACTTGCCAGCATGGTTCCCTCAGTGTCTTCGGAAAGGCCGTCAGCGTCCCGAACGTGGAAGTAATACCGCTGCATGTCTTAGCTACCTGTTTTGTCTCGCAGATTTTTCAACCGCCTTCAAAGAACATGGTTCCATCGGACCCTTTGAAAAGGTATCGTCTCAGCGGGAACCCTCATCGCTATGCGCGGTTTGGCATGAATGCCATGACAGCAGTCGCGAATTGCCGAGCTGCAAGCCGTGGATAACACGAGAACCGACCGCGTCTTCCGCTCGCAGGTGGTTCATTGCGCAAACAGAGGATATCTCTATGTTGCGAGCGTTTCGTGGGAAAAAGCTGATCATCGTAGAGCAGCGCCTCATGCTGACATTTGCGTGCCGTCAGCGGCTGCGGGCAGCAGGGGCCACCGTTCTGGGATCGGTTCGATCGACACGACGCCTGCTCGATGCGTTACTGGAGTGGGATGTTGACGCCGCAATCGTTGACGTGGAGATCGACGATCAGACGTTGCTGAATGTTTCGATTGCACTGGAGAGCGCCAATGTGCCATTCGTTTTCGCGAACCGGGCCAAATCGAACGACCGCGGTTACTCTGTGAGTGGCGATAGCGCGGAGCTTCGGGAAATAGCCGATGCACTTTTCGGTCCGCCCGGAACGTCAACCACTCTTCACTGACCGTCGCTCGACGGTTGATCGTTCCCGGAACGACGCTCAACGCCTGCGCCAGGACGAGCACTGAATTCCTGGAGAGCGACACGCCGCAAAGTCGCGAGAAGCTCTACATCAATCCTGGAGTCGTGATCGGCGGCTGGAAAATCCCGGATGATCTCGCCAATCGTTTTTTCAACAAGCCGGCTCTGCACTCGCTCGTCAGCGGTAAAGCGCGCGGCCCAGCGGAAAAGGAGGCGTCGAAGCGGACATTCGTGAAAATTTGATGGTTTGGGCACGCAGCCGTCCTCCACACGATATAGGCGGGAGCACGTAGTACCCCTCAGCTGCCACCGCCTATGAATTCGGTTGGTGGCGATGGAAGGAGTGTAACACGTCTGGTGGATGAGTCGAGCGATTAGAGTTCAAGGGTAGAGAGTTGTAGCCCGGCAGCAGGCTGTCGCAGCCGGTCTGAATGGTTTTTGAAGGCATAATTTGCGTGCGATGTGAGCAAAAAGAAACCCTCCAGTGCGGAGGGTTCCAAGCTGTGCAACCGTGACCGGCTGCAAGAGCAGTGGACGGGGGAAAGACCATCCGCCTGCCTAACCGTCGCCGTGATAGTCTGTTCCGAAAAATTCGATCCTCAATTGAGGTTATTGCGGCGCTCGCAGCCAGCATGCTTGCAACAGTGCTTCTCGCATGAATGGCCTCGCCAGCCTTACTGCTCTCAACGCTCACTGATGTGCACCTCCGATTATATCGACTGGTCCTCTCGATGTTTCCATCAGCGGCCAGCGGACCTTCCTCTTCCATTCGGTCAAGGCATCGGCAGGTGAGGTGCAGAAAACCCACTCAATGAAAGCATCGGATATGTTAGGATGGTCGTAGAGGAGGGCGGCGATGCCTTTCCGCTCGCTAAACAATATCTCGATCTTCGCTCCCGTCGGGATGTCGTCATCATCAGCCCAGAGTTCCATGGCAACGTATCCGGAATAGGCAGTCAGGTCGGATTCCCGATCGACTTCGGCGACCAGCCGCTGGTCGAGATTATCGTGAATGGATTGCCGCATGCCGAAGAATTGACCATCCTCCAGAAATCTCTTTGGATAGACACCATGATTCTCGAGAATGTAAGGGTGGATATGCATCTTCCTTCTCCTCTCTCCGAACAGTTCAGCGGGTTTAGTCTCCTCATCAATTGGCATCCATCTGGCGATGGCCGCCAGTTATAAAAGGCTGCCTTGCTCCACCGGTTCGCCAGATTTCGAAATGATCGATGATCCATAAGGTTCACGCGACAGGATGATCAGCGCGTCGTTTGGTAGTGGGCGGGCGAGGTGCCTTGCCTCATCCCAAGGCGCCCGCATCCAGACGTCGGTTTCTTCCTTCGTCAGCAGTAGAACAGGCATTGCCTTCTCGTGGATCGGCTTCACGAGATCATTCGGATCGGTCGTCAGGAAACCGTATAGGTCGTCGGTTGTGAGCCCGTCCTTGACTTTGCGAACGCTCTTCCATTGCGGCACGTGGATGCCCGCAAAGAACATCAGCGATTTTGCCTCATCACGTGCAAACCAGGCATTTGGCACATTGCCACCCTCCTGTTTGCTCATCGGGTCCGGTTCGGCAAAGCTTGTGACCGGGACGAGACACCTGTGCTCGACGCCGAACCATCGCGTCCAGTGAGGCAGGTTGAGCTTACGCACATTGGTCACGCCACGATCCGGTTCCATGCGGATGAGCTCATCCATATCGACGGCCTTGCCCTTGGCCCTCAGTTTATCCGCCCTTGCTTCGGCGGCTTTCTTTTGGACGAAGATAGGCGAGGGCAGGCCCCATCGTGCATGAACCAGCTGCTTCTTGCCGTCCGCCGTGTTTCGGATGATCGGCCCCATCTGGTCGGGGTTCATCTGATAGGCCGGCATGAGGTTGATCAGGCTTTCGGCGTCCTGGGCCCACTTTGAGACCCAGTCCCTGTCTTCCATCCGATAAAGGTTGCACATGGCAGCAATTCCTCCGTTGCGACCGAATGCAGTTTTTCCGGTGACTTCCGCCTGCGTATCTAGTCGAGCTTATAAACGTCGGCATTGTCCTACCGTTCCCGCAGGCCGTTGTAGGAAGCGTGGCGGAGTTTATCGTCGCCCGTCCTGCCCTGAACTCGATCTCGGCGATCAGGCAAACGCCTATCCTCTGGTCTCCATCGGCTGCGGATGCGATTGCCCGCTGCGGCTAGCGCCGTGGAGGAACGCCGCATGTCAAGGCGCAGGCGCTATTCCGCAGCCCGTTTAGGTCGCTTGATGCCACCGCATTAGCCGGTCAGTCCCGACATTCTCAACAGAGCTATTCCGATTGCAGCGGAAATCACGGTCAGTGATATACATGCAAACAACCGGTAAACTCTCTCCTTTGACGTCAAGAGGAGATAGACCGAAGCGATTCCCAGAAAGCAAATCGTCGCGAGGGCGCCATAAGCTCGATACTCGCCCGAATAAAGCCATGTCCCCAAAGCCACAAAACCACAAATAACAAAAACAAGTTCGAGCTTTTGCAACGTAACACCCCAAGAAGATCTGAGCGGGATTTTAGGGAATTGATCTCGCAGGTCAACTTTGCCATCGGGCTGCATGCGGCGGGGCTTGATGCATCCGCCTACACGTCCGATGTTCATATGGCCTCAAGCTTAAAAGCTCCCGTATAGGTCGAACGCTGCGGACAGCCATTGATGCAATCAACCGCAGCGACGCGGCATTAAATAGAGCTGGGCTTCGGTATTACGATCGAGCTTTGTCTCGGTGGCTTCGTCATGCAGGCGAGTTCAGCACGAAACCTTAAGAAGATTGTGACGCCGCTCATCTATCCCCGCTATCGCGATCTGGAGCCCGACAAGAGTGGAGTGCGGCAAAAATTCTTGTTATCCCTACAGCCTTGAATCCTTTTCGAATCTTCGGTTTTGCTAATGTTGTGATAATGTTGCTCAACTTTCTGGTGCTTGACTCTTTTATAGCGTCGGAACAAACAATGAACAAATAGCCTGTACGGCATAATGTCGATCCTTTGAACACCACCTTGAAGGGAGCCGTGAACGATGACCGCTGCGCGCCCGAAGGGGTTGTCGGATGTGATCTGTGATTTGCGTGGCCGCATCGCCTCGATGGAGGGCACAGCAGCGAAACGGGCCGGAACGCTCTCTTTCGGTGTGCCCGAGATTGATGCGGTCTTGCCTGGCGGGGGTCTTGCCTATGGAGCCCTGCATGAGTTCGCAGGCGGAGGATCCGGTACGGTCGATGGTGCAGCAGCCGCGCTTTTTGTCGCCGGCATTGCCGCCCGGACCAAAGGCCCCGTCATCTGGTGTCTGACGAGACCGGATCTGTTCTTTCCGGCGCTTGCCCAGGTCGGCCTCCATCCCGACCGCGTCATCTTCGTCGAGTCCGACAAGGAGGAAGACGTGCTGGCCAACATGGAGGAGGGCTTGTCCTTCGGTGGGCTCGGCGCTGTCGTCGGCGAGCTCGTTCGCCTGCCGATGGTCAGCTCCCGCCGCCTGCAACTGGCCGCGGAGCGAACCGGGACCATGGCGCTCGGCGTTCGGCGATGGCGGCGGCAGACGGAGGCGAATGATTTTGGCCAGCCGACGGCGTCAACAACCAGATGGCGGGTCAGTGTGATGCCATCGGAAGAGCTGCCGGTACCGGGGGTGGGCAGGCCTCAATGGTTTCTTGAATTGATGCGCGTGAAAGCGGGTGAGTGTGCTGAGTTTCTCGTGAGGGCGTGTGATGACAAGGGTCGTCTCGATCTATCTTCCGGATCTGCCGACGGATCGTATTCGGCGGGCGGATCCCTCCATTTCGCCTGAACAGCCAATTGCCGTGATCGCAAGAAGCGGGTCGAAGCGATGGGTTTCGGCTGCCGACCTGGCTGCCAGGGCGGCAGGCGTGCATGTCGGCATGCCGGCGGCAAAGGCGCAGTCGCTGTTTCATGGCCTGATGATGGTCGACGCCGATATCGAAGCCGATCGGGTAGCTCTCGAACGCATCACACTGTGGGCACTAACCATCTATTCGCCGATCGTCGCGATTGACGGGATCGACGGCATCGTTATGGACACCGAAGGCGCCGACCACCTGCAGGGCGGCGAGCTGCCAATGGTGACAAAGATCGCCAACCAGTTTCTGGGCAGGAAGCTGACTGCCCGCGTGGCGGTCGCCGACAGCTGGGGTGCATCCCATGCCTGTGCCCGCGCCATCAACCGCGAGACGATCGTCATTCCGCCGGGTGAGACAGTGCGGGCCGTTGAAAAGCTGCCGATATCGCTCCTGCGTCTGCCGGCAAAGATTGTCAGCGATCTCCGCATTCTCGGATTTCAGACGATCGGGGAGCTTGCCAATACCCCGCGCGCGCCGCTGACGTTGCGCTTTGGACCGGAGGTTGGGCGCCGTCTCGATCAGATGCTCTGTCGCATCGCCGAGCCTATCGAGCCGATCCGCACGCCTGAGCTGGTCGAGGTTTCGAAAGCCTTCGCTGAACCGATTGGCGCAGCGGAGACCATCAACAAATATGTCGGCCGCCTTGTCGTGCAATTGGTCGATGAACTCCAAAAGCGGGGGCTCGGCGTGCGTCGGGCTGACCTGATTGTCGAGAAGGTCGATGGCACCAGACAGGCAATCCGCGCCGGAACAGCCAAGCCCGCCCGCGACGTAGCCTGGCTGACGAAACTGTTTCGGGACCGGACGGAAAAGATCGAGCCGGGTTTCGGGATCGAGAGGCTCACCCTTGTTGCGGTTCTGGCCGAGCCATTGGAAGAGGCGCAGAAAGTCTCTGCTCTGGTCGAGGATGACGTCACCGATGTGACGCCACTGATCGACATCTATGGAAACCGCGGCCAGCGGGTCTATCGCGTCGCACCGGTTGCATCCGATGTGCCGGAACGTTCCGTCCGGCGGATCAGTCCCGTTGCTGAACCGATCCCTGTTGCCTGGGTGAGCCATTGGCGCCGTCCAGTCCGGCTTTTGCCACGGCCCGAACTGATCGAGGCGATTGCGCTGATGCCGGACCGCCCGCCGGTCTCGATCGTCTGGCGCGGCAAGCGCCGTAAGGTCAAACGCGCCGACGGCCCGGAACGCATCTTCGGGGAGTGGTGGCAGCGCGACGCCGAAATGGACGCGGTGCGGGACTACTTTGTCATCGAGGACGAGGCAGGCGAGCGCCTGTGGGTGTTCCGCTCCGGCGACGGAGTGGATCCCGAGACCGGGTCCCATCGCTGGTTCTGCCACGGGATCTTCGCATGAGCTACGCCGAGCTCCAGGTCACGACCCACTTTTCCTTTCTGCGCGGCGCCTCCTCTGCACAGGAGTTGTTTGAGACCGCGAAACAGCTCGGTATCGACGCAATCGGCGTCGTCGATCGCAATTCGCTTGCCGGAATTGTTCGGGCGCTTGAGGCGTCGCGCGCCACCGGGTTGCGCCTGGTCGTTGGCTGTCGTCTCGATCTGGCGGATGGCATGTCTGTGCTGGTCTATCCGATGGATCGCGCTGCCTATTCGCGCCTGACGCGCCTCATCACGCTGGGAAAATCGCGTGGCGGCAAGAACAACTGTATCCTGCATTGGGACGATATCGTCGCTTACGCCGAGGGCATGATCGGCATTCTGGTACCTGATCTGCCGGATGCCACCTGCGCCTCGCAGCTTCGCAAGATGGCTGAGCTGTTTGGTGATCGCGCTTACGTCTCTCTCTGTTTGCGTCGGCGACCGAACGACCAGTTGCGGCTGCATGAGATTTCCAACATGGCGGCGCGGTTCAAGGTCAGAACCGTCGTCACCAATGATGTGCTGTTTCATGAGCCGGGCCGGCGGCAATTGCAGGACATCGTCACCTGTATCAGGCACAACACCACGATCGACGATGTCGGCTTTGAGCGCGAACGCCACGCCGACCGCTACCTCAAGCCACCGGAGGAAATGGCACGCCTGTTTCCGCGCTACGCGCAAGCACTCGCGCGAACCCTGGAAATCGTGCGTCGCTGCAAATTCTCGCTCGAGGAACTGACCTACCAGTACCCGGAGGAAGCCATCGTGCCGGGCAAGGATGCTCAAGGATCGCTCGAGCATTATGTCTGGGAATGTGCGCCCGATCGTTATCCGGAAGGCCTGCCACCGGATGTTTTAAAGACCGTTCGGCACGAGCTCGATCTCATCCGCACCATGAAATACGCGCCTTACTTCCTGACGGTGTTTTCGATCGTCCGTTTTGCCCGAAGTCAGGGCATTCTCTGCCAGGGCAGGGGATCTGCGGCCAACAGCGCTGTCTGCTATATCCTTGGCATCACCTCGATCGATCCCTCGACCAATGATCTCCTCTTCGAGCGCTTCGTCAGTCAGGAACGCGACGAGCCGCCGGATATCGATGTCGACTTCGAGCATGAACGGCGCGAGGAGGTCATCCAGTGGATCTACAAGACCTATACCAAGGATAAGGCGGCACTCTGCGCAACCGTCACCCGCTACCGGGCCAAGGGCGCAATCCGCGATGTCGGTAAGGCGCTTGGCCTGCCTGAAGATGTCATCAAGGCGCTGTCATCGGGCATGTGGTCCTGGTCGGAAGAAGTTCCCGACCGAAACATCAGGGAACTCAATCTCAACCCCAATGACCGGCGTCTGGCGCTCACCCTGAAACTCGCGCAGCAGTTGATGGGCGCGCCTCGGCATCTGGGTCAGCACCCCGGCGGCTTTGTCCTCACCCATGACCGGCTAGACGATCTCGTGCCGATCGAACCGGCGACGATGAAAGACCGGCAGATCATCGAATGGGACAAGGACGACGTTGAGGCACTGAAGTTCATGAAGGTGGATGTCTTGGCGCTCGGGATGCTCACCTGCATGGCCAAGGCTTTTGATCTCATCCGCGAGCACAAAGGGCAGGATCTTGATCTCTCGAAAATCAGCCAAGAGGATGCGGCGACCTATGCAATGATCCGCAAGGCTGACACGCTCGGCACCTTCCAGATCGAAAGCCGTGCGCAGATGGCGATGCTGCCGCGGTTAAAACCGCGCACGTTCTACGATCTCGTCGTGCAGGTGGCCATCGTGCGGCCGGGCCCAATCCAGGGTGACATGGTGCATCCCTATCTCCGTCGTCGCGAAGGCAAGGAGCCCGTCGAGTATCCGACACCCGAGTTGGAGGCGGTGCTCGGCAAGACGCTGGGCGTGCCGCTGTTTCAAGAGTCAGCGATGCGCGTCGCCATGGTCTGTGCCGGCTTTACCGGTGGTGAGGCCGACCAGCTGCGCAAATCCATGGCGACCTTCAAGTTCACCGGCGGCGTCTCGCGCTTCAAGGACAAGCTGGTGTCAGGCATGGTCAAGAACGGATATTCGTCCGAGTTCGCCGAAAAGACCTTTTCGCAGTTGGAAGGCTTTGGCTCATACGGCTTTCCGGAAAGTCACGCGGCCTCCTTTGCGTTGATTGCCTACGCTTCGAACTACATCAAGTGCCATCATCCCGACGTCTTTTGTGCAGCCCTTCTCAACAGCCAGCCCATGGGATTTTATGCTCCGGCCCAGATCGTCGGAGACGCGATCAAGCATGGCGTCGAGGTGCGGCCGGTCTGCGTCAACCGCTCGCGATGGGACTGCACGCTGGAAAGGATTGGAGGCGGCGATCGTCATGCTGTGCGCCTCGGGTTTCGGCAGGTGAAAGGGCTGGCTGTCGCGGACGCCGCACGTATCGTTGCAGCGCGCATGAACAACCCGTTCGCCTCAGTCGATGACATGTGGCGCCGGTCCAGCGTGCCGACCGAAGCGCTTGTTCAACTGGCAGAGGCCGACGCCTTTCTGCCATCGCTGAAACTCGAACGACGCGATGCGCTCTGGGCGATCAAGGCGCTGCGCGACGAGCCCTTGCCGTTGTTTGCAGCCGCAGCCGAACGCGAGGCGACGGCGATTGCCGAGCAGCAGGAGCCAGAGGTGGCGCTTCGGCAAATGACGGACGGCCATAACGTCATCGAGGACTACAGCCACATCGGGCTCACTTTGCGCCAGCATCCTGTCGCCTTTCTGCGCAAGGACCTGTCGGCACGCAATATCATTTCCTGTGCCGAGGCGATGAATGCCCGTGATGGGCGGTGGGTTTATACCGCTGGACTCGTGCTGGTGCGGCAGAAGCCGGGATCGGCCAAGGGTGTGATGTTCATCACCATCGAGGACGAGACCGGACCGGCCAACGTCGTTGTCTGGCCCACCCTGTTCGAGAAACGCAGGCGCATCGTGCTGGGATCTTCGATGATGGCGATCAACGGACGGATTCAGCGGGAAGGGGAGGTCGTCCATCTCGTCGCCCAGCAACTCTTCGATCTCTCAGGCGATCTGGTTGGACTTGCCGATCGCGATACGGAGTTCAGGTTGCCGGCTGGTCGCGGCGATGAGTTTGCCCACGGGGGCGGCGGGCCGGATTCACGCGATCGGCCGAAACCCGTTGTCCCGCGCGACATATTCACACCGGACCTTCATATCGATACGCTGAAAGTGAAGAGCCGGAATTTTCACTGAAAAATGCTCAAACCGAGCGTGTCGAGGGAGCGCATGCACTGCCAAAACCGCTTCAATCCTCAGGCGTGGCGACTTGGGATGCGGCGGTCATAGCTTTCGGCGTTGCTTTCGGAAAAGGGTGAGCTGGAACTGGAAGTGAAGCGAGGCGCGCTTCTGTCTCCGGCGAGACATGACACCGCAGACCTGACACTGGCCCGATGCCGTACCGGGCAAAGTACGGCCTTATGAGGTCGAAGCCACGCTGGTCGCCTGACTGAAAGTGACGGAAAATCCAGTAGGCGATCAAATCCGCCATCTGAATCAGGCGCGATGCATTCGAATCCAGAAAAAGCGGGACTTCGGCAAAGTTGCGAAGTTGGCCGCTGGCATGCCCGACGTGCTTGAACACATGAGAGAGGGTTTGGATTTTCTCCTCATAATTGCTTTTGTCGAGGATGACCAAGCCGCGCTGGGGGTTCTTTTTCTTGTAAAGCGTCTTCAGATAGCCATCAAAACACGAAGCCACCTCCTCGAAGCTCCGAGCCAGAATATCGTTCGCAGAGAAGAGCTTCTTTTCGATGACGCAGGCGTAGACCTTCAACTGCAATTGCTTGTCTGACAGTAGCGACGAGATATCGACGACGGCTTGAACTCTGTCGTTGGGAGGCACACCTTTCCAGGTACCGTTGCCCGAGCGCATTGGGTTTCCATGGAACTCGATTTCTCGAGGATTGGTTGAGCTAAAGCGCGCCGCTACAGGATCTATCTGGGCTTCCAGCCAATGCGTTTGGCGCTCGAATATACTAAAGCCTGCAAGGACAAAGAAGTCGGAGCTTGGATCATGCGAGTGACCAGACTCGTCGAGATATAGTAGATGCAACGAATCCCCCTGAAACGAAAAAGCGGACCGCATGCGGTCCGCTCCAATTCGGTAAGCCGAGTGAAACAATCGTTCAACGCACCGACGGATCAGCGCTCTCGACTATGCTCAATATATATCGGTTGCGTGTCGGCTTTTCAAGAGGCGGCTCCCTATGGCCCACAATCGCGAACGTCCAGCGTTCGCGGCTTCACGTCGTCTGTGATCCGCCTCCAGCAGTCATAGGCATCGACCGTGACCTGATGACCGGAGCGAAAAGAAGGTAGCATCAGGTAATCGAGGGCTACAACAAGATCCGCATCAGCACGATCGTTGTTTGTCGGAGGCTGGTCCATTGAGGCGTCCCAATCCCGCTCTTGATGGATGGCTTCCTATTCCAGCCCCGGATCTCCGTCGATCAACCCACTGACGGGGTCCGCTAGCAAGCTGCGGCCGCTTCGGCTTAAGCCTTCGCGGTGATCGCGACCGGTTCCGGACACTGACGGGAGCCATCGAGCGGGAATGGCCCGCTCGAAAGATGGAGCCTCAGATGAACACCGATCTTTCGCTTGCGCAGACCCACGCCTTCCAGCTCGCCCGCACCCTGATGGTTCCAGTCACGCTGTTCAGGTCCGGCGACGAGTTCGGCGTTCTGCCGAGCGACGAACTCGATGACGAAGACGATCTGGAGATCGTGCATGAATATGAGCCGTTGTGACTTATGGTCATCTCAGGCTCGATCGCGCCGCTTTACAGGGCACCCCCGCTTTCCAACTGCACATAATCAGCTCTTTGAGCCTTCAATCCCCAGCGTAGGGCATCCGAATGAAGGCAACCTGCAATCGCAACTCAGCGAAAAAGGAGAACGCGATTGCCGACCACACTCCACCTCCGTCTTCGAACCGAAGACCCGGACAATATTCTTTCGCCGCTCGCTCGAATGGTCCATGACCAATGCGAGCGCCGAAATTTGGACGTTAGGCGCAAGCGCCAATATACCGCTGTCGTCCTTCACTTTGGCTATTGGCTATTCGAGCGTGGTGTCGCCACGGAAAGCTTCACCACTGAACACATGGAAAGCTTCCTGACGGCTCACGCGAATGGTTGCTCCTGCTCGTGCTTTTGGAAAATGCGTACGGAGGTGGAGGCTATGCGTCGAGCTTTGAACCTCGCCGTCAAAATGAGGGCACTTCGCGAGATCCCGCCGATGAACCTCGCGGCGATAGATCGTGAAGTCCTGGCGTTCGATAAAATGCTCGAAGAAGTTTGGGGCTTGTCTGCGGGTTCACGCCGCAAGCATCGCAATGTTGTTCTGAGGCTTCTGGTCGGCTGTGTGAAAGATGGCCGTGTCGATATAGCCAACCTCAACCACTCGCACATTCGTCAGTTCGTGCTCGGCGAGCAGGGACGGAAACCAGCAACCATCCGTAGCTACTCTGTCTCGATCAGGTGCTATCTTCGATATCGAGCACTCTTAGGCGACGATGTCCGTCGGCTAGTAAAGGCCATACCAGCACCCGCAGTGAAAACGCCGGCCAGACTGCAAACGGGCTTCAGCCCGGCGGAGCTGGAGCGATTGCTGGAAGTCTCTGCAGAAATCGGCCGAACCCGGAAGAGAGTTCATGCCATTATCAGGTGCCTAGCAGACCTCGGGATGCGGTCGATCGAGGTAACCAGCCTGACACTCGACGATATCGATTGGGAAAAAGGTATGATCCGGGTGCGCTCGACCAAGTCGCGCCGGTCCGATCCTATGCCGCTTCCATATGCTACAGGCGAAGCTATCGCCGACTATATCGTGCATGAAAGGCAAGCCACGCAACACAGGGAGGTCTTCGTCCGGCATGTTGCGCCCCTTGGAGAGCCGATCACTCCGCGCTCGGTACAGCGAGCAGTCTATGCGGTCTACGACCGATTGGGCTGGGATTGCACCCGTATCCATATCTTCCGCCATACGATTGCCAGTCGACTGGTCAACGATGCCGTGCCCCTGAAGCAGGTTGCGGACATCATGCGGCATAGGAGCGTGGTGACAACTGCGGGCTACGCCCGCGTCGATCAAAACAGGCTGGCGGCCGTAGCCCTGCCTTGGCCGGGAGCGAGCGCATGACCGGGTCAGCCACTATGCTATCTCGTGCCGAGGCCTACCTCGCACATCGCCGAAGCCTCGGCTTCAAGATGAAAACTTCAGCAAGGCAGATCACCTCCTTTGCACGATATGCCGACGACAGAGGACACGAAGGGGCGCTCTCGTCCGATATCGCGCTCCGCTGGGCGAAGGCCGAAGCGACAATTGCCGACCCCTTCACCTGGGCAAAACGACTGGAGGTGTTGAGGCCATTCGCGGCCTTTCTCGCGGCAGAGGATCGTGAAACCACCTTCCCGGCGACCAATCCTTTTGGGCGGACGAAGCGTCGGCTTGCTCCACATATCTTCGCGAACGAGGAAATCGTGGGCATCATCGCCGAAGCGCATCACATTCGCCGCGTTCAGGCTGCCGGGACGCTCATGATGCCTGCCCTGATCGGCCTGCTGGCCTCGACTGGGCTGCGCATATCGGAAGCGCTCGGCCTACAGATCCGAGATCTGGATCTCGAAGCTGCGCAGATCGTGGTGCGGGAAGCGAAATATGGCCGCCAGCGACTGGTCTCCCTCCATCCAACCGCTGTTGCCGCGCTCGAGATCTTCCTCGATCGACGAAACGCGCTATTCCCATCGAAGCCGGCCGATCCTGTCTTCATGAGCGAGCTGTCCAGCAAGAAGCTGAGCTACATGAACGCCTGGCACGCCTGGTTCCGGATCACCCAGAGATTGGGAATCCGGCCGCGCGGTGGCCATCCCTTCGTGCGTATCCATGACCTTCGGCACAGCTTCATATGCCGTCGGCTTATCCTCTGGCAGGAAAGTGGAACGGAGATCGATGCGGCAATGATGATGCTGTCTACGTATGTCGGCCATGCCAATCTGCTCGATACCTACTGGTATATTGAGGGCGTGCCCGAGCTCATGGCAATTGCAGGCAATCGCTTCGAAGGTGCAGCTATGGTTGGAGGCGACGTTGATGAGTGATACCACACCTTCCTTTCCGACCCTGCTGCAGCGCTTCTTCGTTGATCATCTGCGCCAGCAACGAGCGGTGAGCCCATGCACGGTCGCGGCATATCGCGACACGTTCAAACTGCTGCTGGCCTTCGCTGAGAAGCGGATCGGGAAATCCCCGACGAACCTGACCCTGCCCGACCTCAATGCCGATCTGATCCTGGCCTTTCTGGATCACCTCGAGCGTGATCGGGCCAATAGCGTCAGAAGCCGAAATGCACGGCTGTCCGCAATCCGGGTCTTCCTCAAATATGCCGCGCATGAGGATCTGACTGCGCTGGCGGTGATCGAGCGCAGCCTCGCCGTCCCGCAGAAGCGGCATGACAAGGCAGTTCTCGGCTACCTGGCGCGCGCCGAGGTCGAGGCGATCATCAACGCGCCCGATCCCAAAACATGGGCCGGCAGGCGCGACCGGGCACTGTTTACATTCCTCTATAATACTGGCGCGCGTGTGTCCGAGGCTATCGACCTTCGGATTGGTAGTGTCATTCTGGAGACTGCACCGGTCGTGCACCTGCATGGGAAGGGGCGCAAGCGCCGGAGCGTGCCACTCTGGAATGAGACCGCACGAACGCTGAAGCGATGGATTCAGGATCTTCATGATTGTGGACCGGATGCCTACATCTTTCCCAACAGTTCGGGGACGCGCCTATCCCGCTCCAGTGTGAGGCAGCGCCTCGACCTCGCCGTCGGCGCTGCCGGCGGAGGTGTTCCATCGATCCGCGCAAAGGCGATATCGCCGCATACCTTCCGGCACACCACGGCGATGCACCTGCTGCAGTCCGGCGTCGACCTGACCGTGATCGCGCTTTGGCTCGGACACGAGGACATCAGCACGACGCATATCTACATGGAGGCTGACCTTGCGATGAAGGAAAACGCGCTCAGCCGGCTTCAGCCGGTCAGCCCTACAGGTGTTCGCTACCGGCCGCCCGACAAGTTGATGGCATTCCTTCAAGCGCTTTAAGCTCGTTGCTCCCGGAGTGACGCCCGGGAGCGCATCCTAGCCGGGCGGCTAGGCGCAGCACTTCGACGTCGTGCTAGCTGGCCCGCAGCAGGACGATTTGGCCTGCTCCTCCGCCAGCCAGCGATCCCGTGGCTTGCAGCTTGCTGGTCGAGCGACAAGAGACACCTCGAAGGTGCCGGCGACGAGCCGCGGTGCTGACGCGCAGTAGAGGGCCATCGGCCGCTCTCCGTCGCTGATCTCGAACGTGAGTTTTGCAGTCGGCTCAAGCTGCACATGGTCAGAGACTTTGCGGATGATCGCCGCAAACTTGCCGGCCGGCATATGCGTCCGTTCATCTTCGTCGATATCCCAGAGCTGCACGAAGATCTCTGCCCAGGCTTCCGGGTTGGCGCCGCAATCGAGCGCCGAAAACATCCCGGCCTTGACTTCGGTGACGTGGTAGCCCGCACGGACGGGATTGCCGTCATAGCTGAAAACCAGCGGCGCATCTGGAGCCACGGCGAGGACATCGAGGAGATGGGCGAGACTGATGTCTGTCGAAATTGTCTTGTCGATCGCGTTCATGTGCGTTATCCCTCTATCCAATAGTTCAAGGATTGTTGAAATATGGATGAACGTCAAGCTCTTTCGTCATTCGCGGCGCTGTCCCAGGAGACCCGCCTTGCGATCGTCCGTGCTCTGGTCATTGCGGGCCCGGAGGGATTGGCCGCAGGTGTGATCGCCGAACGCATGGGCGTCTCCGCGACGAACGTCTCCTTCCATTTGAAGGAACTGGAGCGGTCAGGATTGATCTCCCAGCGAAGGGAGTCCCGCTCAATCATCTACAACGCGAGTTACGACGCGCTTGCCGATCTCGTCAAATTCCTGATGGAGGACTGTTGCGCTGGTCATCAGGTGATCAGAGAGAGTGTCGAGCGTGGCGGCGACTGCTGTAGCCCAGCCGGCAAGGATGACGTCGTTGCGTAGTTCCACAATCCCTGCAGGCATTGTCTCGGCTCTCGGCCTGACGCAGATCATCGGTTACGGCACGCTCTACTACAGCTTCAGCATCCTCGCCCCCGGCATGGCGGAGGATCTCGGCTTATCGCTGGCAGAGGTATTCGGTGTGTTCTCCGTGTCCCTGTTTATCGGCGGTCTGTCGGCCACCTATATCGGCAAGCAGATGGACCGGATCGGTGCCGCGACGATCATGACGGCAGGGTCAGCGCTCGCGGCATTGACACTTGCCCTTTGCGCCTGGTCGCCCTCAGTCGCAATCTTCGCCATCGCCATCATCCTGCTCGAGGTGTCATCGGGAATGGTGCAGTATCAGGCTGCATTCGCAGCTCTGGTTGAAAGCGATCCCCGCAGCGCTTCCCGCAGCATTACCTATCTTACGCTGATTGGTGGATTAGCCTCGACAATCTTCTGGCCGATCTCGTCAGCACTTACGGGATATCTCTCGTGGCGGGAAATCTATCTCGTCTTTGCGGCGCTGAACCTCTTCCTTTGCATGCCGCTGCACTTCTGGATCCGGAGTCTCGGACAGAATGCTGGCGAAACGACCATCCGGACACGCGAAACGGTGATCGGCGCGATCGCACCTCATGCAAGGCGCCGCGCCATGGTCATCGTCTCGTTTGCCTTCGCGCTCCTCGGCTTTACGCTCGCAGCCATCCTTGCCCATATGGTGCCGATGCTCGGCTCGATCGGGTTGGGGGCAGCCGCCGTCGTTATCGGCTCACTGTTCGGTCCTGCGCAGGTTCTGAGCCGCCTGATCAACATGGTCTTCGGGAAGAACCTGTCGCCGCCGGGACTTGCCGTACTTGCCGCCGTGCTGATCGTCTTCGGCGTCCTGATCCTGCTGGTGACGGGGAACTGGCTGCCGGGTGCGGTCGCCTTCGCCATCTGCCTGGGGCTTGGCTCCGGAATCAACAGCATCGCGCAGGGGAGTTTGCCGCTCTATCTATTCGGATCGGACGGATATGGAGCGATCACAGGCAAGATGGCGGCGGCTCGACTGGCGCTCGGAGCCGGAGCACCTTTCGCGTTCGCGGCGGCCATGGAGAACCTGGGCCTGAGCTTGTCGCTCATTGGAAACGCGTGTCTCGGCGCGGTCAGCATAGCGGCATTCGTTGCGGTGGCAGTATCCTGTCGGCGACCAGCCACCGCAACTGTCCAGAATTACTAGATCGACTTCAGCGAAACCCGCTTCTCCAGCTCGGCTGCGTCTTCCTTCCGCTCGCTGTAGCGATCGGTGAGATAGGACGAAACATCGCGGGTGAGGATAGTGAACTTCACCAGCTCTTCGCAGACGTCCACGACGCGGTCGTAATAGGACGACGGCTTCATTCGTCCTTCGGCATCGAATTCCTGAAACGCCTTGGCGACGGACGACTGGTTGGGGATGGTGATCATTCGCATCCAGCGGCCAAGAATGCGTAATTGATTGACGGCGTTGAAGGACTGACTGCCACCGGATACTTCCATCACCGCCAGCGTCTTGCCTTGCGTCGGCCGGACGGAACCGACCGAGAGCGGGATCCAGTCGATTTGGGACTTCATTATCCCGGTCATGGCACCGTGGCGTTCCGGGCTGATCCAGATGTGGCCTTCAGACCACTGGGTCAGTTCGCGGAGCTCCTGCACCTTGGGGTGGCTCACCGGAGATTCGTCCGGAAGCGGCAACCCGGCGGGATCGAACACGCGAACCTCGCATCCCAGCCGTTCGAGAAGCCGACGAACTTCGAAGGCAAGCAGACGGCTATAGGAAATCTCCCGCAGGGAACCGTAGAGAATCAAGATCCTGGGCTTATGTGTCGAGAACATCGGCCGGAGCGATTCCGGCTCGATGGGCTGAAGAAGCTGGTCGTGCAGTGCGGGGAAGGTATCAGACAATACGCTTTCCTTCCTGATCCAGAACCTGTTCGCCGTCTTCTTTGGTGAACGAACCTTTGAAGGCATCGGTCGGCAGGATGTCGAGTACTACCTCTGACGGGCGGGCAAGCTTGGTGCCGAGCGCCGTGACGACAAATGGTCGATTGATCAGGATCGGGGTCGCGAGCATCGCGTCCAGCAACTGGTCTTCGGTCAGGTCCGGATTGTCGAGACCGAGTTCGGCATAAGGAGTGCCCTTCTCGCGGATCGCGTCACGAACAGTCAGACCGGCGTCCCTAATCATCTTCAAGAGCTGCTCGCGCGACGGCGGGTTCTGAAGGTATTCGATGACAGTAGGCTCGATCCCGGCTGCGCGGATCAGTGCCAACGTGTTGCGAGACGTCCCGCAGGCCGGATTGTGATAGATGGTGGCGTCCATAGTCAGGTCCTTTCGGTGATGGTGTTGCGGGAAACGGCGGGCGATGCCTCGTACCAGCCCTTCGAGCGGTTCACGATCCAGACGACGGAAAGCATCACCGGTACCTCGATCAGCACACCGACCACTGTGGCAAGTGCCGCGCCCGACTGAAACCCGAAGAGGCTGATGGCGGCGGCGACTGCTAGTTCGAAGAAGTTAGAGGCCCCGATAAGTGCCGAGGGACCAGCCACACAATGCTGCTCACCTGAAATCCGATTGAGGATGTAAGCGAGGCCGGAATTGAAATAGACCTGGATCAGGATCGGCACTGCCAGAAGTGCGATGATCGTAGGCTGCGCAATGATCTGCTCGCCCTGGAAGCCAAACAGCAACACCAGCGTCGCCAGTAATGCGACAAGCGACAGCGGCTGAAGCTTGGACAACAGCCGGTCCAACCCGGCGGTGCTCCCGCCGGCCAGCAGGGCACGCCTTAGACCCTGGGAGATCGCGACCGGAATCAGGATGTAGAGGGCCACTGAGATCATGAGGGTGTCCCACGGCACTGTGATCGCAGACAGACCCAGAAGCAGACCCACGATCGGTGCGAAGGCGACAATCATGATAGCGTCGTTGAGTGCGACCTGGGACAGGGTGAAATGAGGTTCGCCCTTCGTCAGGTTGCTCCAGACGAACACCATAGCCGTGCAGGGCGCCGCCGCGAGAATGATCAGGCCCGCAATGTAGGAGTCGATTTGGTCCGCTGGCAGGTATGGCCGGAACAGCCAGCCCACGAACAGCCAGCCCAACAGCGCCATCGAGAACGGCTTGACGGCCCAGTTGATGAACAGCGTCACGCCGATGCCGCGCCAATAGCTACCGACCTTCGACAGTGAGCCGAAGTCGATCTTGAGAAGCATGGGGATGACCATCAGCCAGATCAGCACGGCGACGGGAATGTTCACCTTGGCGATCTCGGCTGCGCCGATCGTCTGGAAAACGCTCGGCATCAGATGGCCAAGCGCGATGCCGACGAGAATGCAGAGGAAAACCCAGACAGTGAGATAGCGTTCAAATACGGACATCAGGCGCTCTTTTCCTGGCTGCTGGTCGACCCTTCCATCTGGCCGATCTGCTTTAGCTTCTGTTCAAGCGCAAGCTTGTCGATCGAAGACAGCGGAAGGCTTAGGAAGGCGCCAATGCGGTTCTTCAGAAAACGGGCGGCCTGTGCGAAAGCTCTCTGGACTTCGATATCCGTTCCCACGACGGCGGCCGGATCCTCGACACCCCAGTGCGCTGTCATCGGATACCCCAACCAGACTGGACACGCTTCGCCAGCCGCGCTGTCGCAGACCGTGAAGATGAAATCCATCTGCGGCGCGCCCGGCTCCGCGAACACATCCCAGTTCTTCGAGGAGAAACCGGTAGACGGATAGCCGAGCGCTTCCAACTCCTTGATCGCATGGGGGTTCACCTCGCCCTTCGGATGGCTCCCCGCGGAGTAGGCTCGAAAGCGACCTTTCCCCTCATGATTCAGGATGGATTCGCCGAGAATAGAACGTGCGGAATTGCCCGTGCACAGGAAGAGCACGTTGTAGATCTTGTCGGTCATGGTCTTGTTCCGTTGTTAGGTCGGGGACCTGTTGAGCTTCATGATGGTCGCAGTCGATGGGCAGATGAAAGAAAGTTGGCGGGTCATGAGCACAGCCGCAGGTACAATGGCCCGCGGCACCTCAGAGAAACCGATGGACGAAAAAAATGGCGCGGCACTCGTCGTCGCGAGATAGATGCCGCCGCTTCCATCGAGACCTCGCAACGTTGCCTCTACGATCGCTCGGCCAAACCCAAGACCGCGATGCGCCGGAAGTACAACAACGGACCGCAGCAGGTAATCGCCTCTGCACCGTTCGAGGCCGGCATAGCCGACAATCTCATCGCCACCCGAAACAGCTTCAAAGAAGGTGCGGCCTCCATCTTCGATATCATCGGTCGGAAGATCTGCGGCCTGCAGCGCTTCGCGGAGACGGGCGTTGCTACCGGGCACTTCGCGTAATGTGATCGCGCTCAACATGGCTTCGCATCCGGAGCGCAGCAGAGCGTCAGCTCCGCGATGAGGGGTGCGCAGAGCTGTGTCGATCCGCCGCAGCAATCCTTCAGCAGAAAAAGTGTCAGGTCGCGCAGACCGTCGAGGTCGGCCCGATAGATGATTGATCGGCTTTGGCGCTCGCTCTTGACCAAACCAGCACGGAAAAGTGTCGCGAGATGTGCCGACATCGTGTTCTGCGGGACATCGAGCAGCCGCGCGAGTTCGCCTGCTGGGATGCCGTCTGGTTCGTGCCGCACGAGTAGACGAAACGTCTCGAGGCGGGTGTTCTGGGCCAAGGCCGAAAGGGCCGCTATTGCGTTGTTGCTTTCCATATATCCAGAATAACGGATGCATTGATAAAGTCAACGCCTTTGGTCGGAGGTGGATTATGCGCAGGTGAGAAGGGGAGATACCCTGCAAAGCAGGACGATCGCGTCTAAGGTGACCATAAGTCACCACGACTCATATTCATGCACGATCTCCAGATCGTCTTCGTCATCGAGTTCGTCGGACGGAAGGACGCCGAACTCGTCACCTGACTTGAAGAGTGTGATTGGGACCATCAGGTCATTGCAAAGGTGGAAGGCGTGGGACTGAGCGAGGGAAAGATCATGTGCCATTTTCGGATGCTCCATCGGAAGCGGGCCAATTCCCGCTGATGGCTCCTCAAAGGAACAGGTGCGGTCGCGATCACCGCTAAGGCGAAGACGAAGCGGCGGCAGCTTGCTAGCCGACCCCTTGCGGGTTGATCGACGTAGATCCGGACCTGCTCCAGGACGCCATCAAATCAAAGCGGGTTTGGTCCGCCTCCGAGGTGATTTCGCAGTTCACATGTTCTGCCACCAGCGGCAGTAACTGGGCTCAAGCGCACATGCTTTCCAGGCGCGTTTCGCGTGCGTTTTGGTGTCTGTTATAAAGTTCTTGGGAAACATCGAGTTTCCGTCGCATGTTGGTCAGGCTTTGCGCTGATACTTCGAAAGCGCCACAGCAAACAGGGAAACGACCGTAGCCGACAGCTCTGCCCAGTTCGTCTGGCTTCGCGCCCGCCCGTTCATAAACCCTCTTCATACGCGGTTCGTAGTTCGAGATCAGCGTATCTATGCCGTTGTCGAGCGCAACTTCACAAAGCGCCAATAGTAGAAGGCCAAACGCTCTGTCTGGACGCAAATCAGGCATCTTTTTCATCAAGGCTTCATCGTCGATGCACATTCGGGTTCCTTCCCAGATCGATGGCGCAACCAAGTCGCACGAGCTCGGAAATGTCTCCCGAAAGACATCAAAGAGAAGGGTAGGGCCTGTGGTTGGCATCAAGCGAACGGATCCGTACAGCTGAGACGCGGTTTCGTCGCACCAAATAAGGTAAGCCGGGTTCAGATCGTCGTAAACGTCCCTTTCGTAAGCGCCAGACACACTAACTTTCCAGCCAAGCTGGTCTGCAAAGACGCGCTTTCTCAATCGGAAAATCTGATCGAGAAGGGCTCCATATCGCGGGTACTGGTGAGCTTGAACAAGAAGATACATGTCGGTCTCCAACGTCTAAAGCGTTGCAACATGCAGATGTCACCGGTGAGCTGATATTCCCTCAGATCGGTACCCTCATTTCGGGGTATTGGAATAGGGATTAATAAGGCGGAGTTGGATTGCACGGGCCGTGGCGGCAGCCTTCGTCAGACAACCCAGTTTAAAACGGGCTGATTTCAAGTAGGAGGCGATGGTGTGTTCGGACAATCCCAAAATCACAGAAATGCCTTTCGCATCGTTGCCCAGCGCAGTCCAGTGAAGGCATTGCAGCTCACGCGGGCTCAGTTCTGGCATCGGCTCTGCGTCGCCGAAAACTTCAAAAACTGCCCGCTGGTGAATAAGATGGGCCAACTCAATCCATTCGGCACGATCTTTGTGTACGATGTTCGACCATTCGTTCGCAAACGCAAATGAATTCAGGGATAGAAGCGCGCGACGAGACTTATCTAATATCGGAATGGAGAAACCTCTGGGTCCTACTCCATGTCGCATCGCATCTGCGAGGAACTCAGACGCCTCTGGCGAGGCTTCGATCTCTTGCCAGTCGAATGGCAACAACCGCGAGAACCCATGTTGGACAATTGGATCGACGAGCACGTATCCACGAAGCAGATACCGCGATACCCAAGCATCGTTGTAGGTGGTTCGGACAAATGGAGCATCGACAAGATGCGCGGTTGTTTGGGATAGGTGATAGGTAACAAAGTCAATTTTATAGGCAGATTGAAATGCGCGAATTGCTGCCGCAGTATCGGATGCAGCGCGTATATCCTCAAAGGTCTGCAACAAGCGACGTGACTTTATTTCCAATCTATTTGGGCTCCGTTGGTGGAACATTCAATTAGGTGTGGCAACCTGCAGAAAGCGGCGCCTAGTTAAGCTCATATTATTATGTTATAACTATCAAAGCTGATTAGAGATGCGAGACTGGCACCGCTGATGAGCCCCCGACCGGGCCGGGTTGCAAGGGTAGGGAGGGGTGGGTGGTAGAACGCCCATTAGGCTTTAGCTTCCTCAGCTGCGTTCCTTTTGACCTCAGAGAATGAGGTGCACCGTTTCTGCCTCGTACATCACAAGCGCTCCAATCAAAATGAGAACGATAGGCGTTGCAATGTGACCGAAGCGCCGCAAAGGTTTCCCCAACGAAGGGTGATTGACCAGCCAGTACGAAAGGGCGATCCAAACGGCCACCATAATGATGAAGACGATCAGAATGATAATGGTTGCCGAAAAAGGATTGGTCGCGAAAATCGGGGTATAGACCCCGATGTTGTCTCCTCCATTCGCAATGGTAACGGCCGCAACGATCAGGCTGTTGTGTTTGCCTGTCTTTGTTGCCGCGTCATCATCTTCGTCTCCCCTCCAAAGGTCGTAGAGCGCCTTTACGCCGATGATGATCGGCAGGATCCCGAGTAAACCAACGTAGGCGGACGGAAGCAGGATCGAGACTGTCGATGCCACAAGGCTCACGGCAACCAGCATCGCTATACCGATGTATTGACCGATAATAATCTCACGCGGACGGAAACCTGGATTGGCGAAGAAACCGGACAACACGAAAATGTCATCGATGTTGGTTGTTATGAAGAGAACTACGGCAAAGCCGATTAAAGTCAGCATATAATCCTCAGATGCCCCTGTTCGTCCAAGAGCCTTGTCCGTCACTATCGCTTGACCAATTTCGTCAAGCGTGGCCCAATGGCATGATTGCTGCTTATAGATTTATTCGTTGTCGAGACAACCTTTGATACTGCCAATTTTTTATTTGATAATTGGAGATATCCCATGCCCTTCGCTGTGGCCCGCGCGTTCTTGATCTTCGCCCTTTGCACGTCTGTTTTCTCAATGACTTCGCCGCCTCTTGCGCTCGCACAGGAAAAAACCACTGATGGCGACACACCGGCGAAAAAGAGGAAACCGATAGAAGAGCGGTTGCCAGGCATTTTGTCAGGTCAGTCTACCGGGATCGATTTAAGCAAATGGAAAGTGACGCTGCCCGTCAACGAGGATGGTGTGAGCAGTGGGGAAGGCGATGCTGTGGAGCTGAAGAAACCCACAGGGTTTTCAGTGCCGCCATATTTCGATGTGCAGCAGAATTCGATCACCTTCATGGCGCCGACCGATGGCGCAAGAACCAAGGGGTCAAACTATCCACGCTCGGAGCTTCGGGAAATGGATGGAAAAGGGCGGGAATATGAGTGGCTGGTTGGTGACGGTGGCCGGTTGTCGGCAACGCTGAAGGTCAACGAACTCCCGGTGGCAGATGACGAACTGCCGAGCAGGATCGTGATTGGCCAAATTCACGGACCGGACGACGAGCTGTGCCGCCTTTATTACACCGATAGCGGAGAACTGTATTTCATCGACGACAAAGCAGGCGATGACCATGAGGAAACGGTTTTCAAGCTGATTTCTGCCGATGGGACGGAACCGAAAATACCGTTAGGTGCAACTTTTTCTTATGTGATCGACGCGAACTCGGAGCGGTTGAGCGTAACGGTGTCGTATAACGGCGTAGACTATGTTGGCGTCAATCCAATCAGTAGTTTCTGGCCGGATAAACCTTTGTATTTCAAAGCTGGCTCTTACGTTCAGATTGGCAAGACTGGAAGCAAGGCAAGAACGGTTGGACAGGGCCGCGGAAGTGCAACGTTCACTGCAATCAGCACACCGACACACGACATCTATCGTGAACAATCGGAAGAAGAGCAGAAAACCGTCGAATCCGAGGGAACCAGCAGCGAGCGCAGAAGCGGCAAAGTTGTCAGCAACGTCGAACTCTATGCGGGATGCATTGCCGTTAAGACGGCGAAACTTCTTGAGGATTCGGGTGCCTTGCCCGACGCAAGGGAAAAGGCGCGTCCGCTCTGCGCGAGTTTGAATCGTGAGTTTAGCGCGAATGAAATAGGCGAGGTGAATGCCCTAGTGGATAAAATTTTTGCGCGGTGAAATCTTTATGATCGTAACCAGCCAAAACTCAAGCCTATCAGGCATCGATGTCGACCGGTTCGCCTTGTTCGTCGGCCCGAGGCAACCGCAATAGACCAAATCATACACGGTCAGGCGCCAGTTTCGATCACTCGCCCGCCTCCATGCGAGCAAGCGCTTGCTGCCTTTTTGCGATGACTTCCGGCTCGTTCATGAAATCCGTCCGTCGCCCAGGCTTTCGTCCGCGTTTTTGATACCCATTGCTCTGGCTGCCGTCCGGAATCTCGAACATACTGTTGGTCTGTCCAGTTCGGCGCGGACCATGTTTGCTGCGCTTTAAATCGCGACCTTCCTGTATCTGGACAACGGATGGCCCGAGATGATCACGCTCTTCCTGGCCAGTGACGCCTGTAGTCCGCGGTAGCCGTAACAACGACGGTTCGCTTCAAAGATTTCCGCAAGGCTGTGCCTGACGGCGGCATACTTGTATGCCAGACACATGCGCATGCGATGATAAAAGTGGCAGCTTCGCGGAAGCTGCAGCTGGATGAGCAATTCTGGCAGGCGATAGGTCTCTTTAAGGGCGTCAACCAACTGTGTCTTTTCCCGATCACTCAGAATCTGCGGATCTGAGCGCCTTTTCCAGCGACGCGATCCGAGAAGAGAGCACCCCTATCTGGTCCAGATACAATCGAGCGGTCTCCACAACGATAAGGTCGAGGCCCGTGTCGTGATCTTCAACAATCTCCGCCAGCAGCGCCAGGCTTGCAATTCCCTGCGGTGCAATGACGCCATGCTCGGCCAGATGTGCGCGAAGGGCATTGATAAGCTGCGTTCGCTGACGGACGAAGAGGTCTCGCGTTCGGAAGAGCATGGAGCAGGCCTGCTGGGATTCAGTCTTTGGAACGACGAACCGCATCGACGGCCGGGTCGCTGCTTCAACGATCGCTTCTGCGTCGGCCGCATCATTCTTCTGCCGTTTGACAAAGGGCTTAACGTAGGCCGGCGGGATCAAACGAACATCATGGCCAGGTTTGCCGATCTCACGCGCCCAGTAATGCGCGGTGGCGCAGGCCTCCATAGCGACGATGCATTTGGGCAGTTCCGTAAAGAAGGTGACGACTTGGCCTCGAGACAGTTTCCTGCGCAAGACCACACTTCCATCGCTTCTGGCGGCATGAACCTGAAACACCCGCTTTGCAAGGTCCAGGCCAACGATGCTAACTTCCTTCATGGATGCTCTCTCCTCTAAGTGACGTTCTGGCGAACATCACTCTGGCACATTGCGATGCCGGGAGGGGGGCATCCACTCCATCAGTTCTCATGTTTGGATGCCCCTTTCGATGCAAGGACTTTTTTGACCGCTGGAGCGAGTGATCGGGTGCGTACATGTTTCAGACCTCATATTGCGGCCATGACATGCCGCGGGCCGGTATGGTGATACGCGGACTGGACTCCAAATCAGTGGAACGAGCTAAAAGCTCCCTGAGAACTACTGGTTTGCCCAATCCCGATCTGTTCGATCATTTGCCCATGCGGATCATGTCCTCCTCACATCGCCGGCACTCCGAATAAGAACAGTTGCAGTCAGCAAACTGATCCAGTCGGATCTCTATATTCCTCGTTGCGTGCGAGCATGGCCCAGACCGTTCGTGCCATTTTGTTCGCCATGGCTATAGCCACCAGCATGCGCGGCTTTCTCGCGAGCATGTTCGAAAGCCACGATCCCGGTTTACCGCCACCGCGTCCTTTCCAATGGACGACGGACATCGCACCGATGATCAATAGCCGTCGGATGTCTCGCTGCCCCATCTTCGAGGTCCGACCGAGTTTCTGTTTGCCTCCGCTCGAGTGCTGCCTCGGAACGAGGCCGAGCCAGGCAGCAAAGTCGCGACCACACCGGAATTCCTGCATGGAGGGTGCGAAGGCCGTGATTGCCATTGCGCAGATCGGGCCAATCCCAGGCATCTTCTGCAACCTGCGAACAACATCGCTTTTCCGCGCTTCAGAAGCAATAAGACGGTCGATCTGATCGATTTCGACGTACAACTGCTCGATCTTGCCCAAGTAAAGTCGGCTCATGCTTTGCACCAGCTCGGGGAGGTTTTCCGACGTGATCAGGGCCCCGAGACGATCAACTTTGTCGAGGCCTTTGCCCACTATGATACCATGTTCAGCCAGGTGTCCACGCAGAGCGTTCACCATCTGGGTTCGCTGGCCAACGAGCAGATCGCGTGTCCGGAAAAGCATGGCACGCGCCTGCTGGTCAGACGTTTTTAAGGCAACGGTCCTCATCGTTGGTCGCATCGCAGCTTCTGCGACGGCCTCAGCATCTGCAGCATCATTCTTCTGGCGTTTGACGAAGGCCTTTACATAGACTGGCGGGATAAGACGAACTTCATGGCCGAACCCTGACAACTGGCGCCCCCAATAATGGGCCGTGCCGCAGGCCTCCATCGCAACTACGCAAGGTGGCAGTGCAGCCATGAATTTTGGAAACTGAAGACGCGAGAGTTTCTTACGAAACAATACCCGACCGTCCTGTGCCGCACCGTGAACTTGAAAAACCTGCTTTGCGAGATCAACGCCAACAATGCTAACTTCATCCATGGATGCCTCCTCCGTTGTAGGTGACGTAAAGCATCACCATCATGGCACACTGCGATGCCGGTGGGAGGGGCATCCAACCCATCAGTGAAATCAACAGCCACGCAAGTTCACCCGCCGGAATGCCAGTGTATTCTCGCAGAACGTGCAAAGGAGGATCAAGCCGAGTGTCCTGCGCCAAGGCCGAAACGGCCCTATCGATGCATTATTTCCGTATATCCGCAACAACGGATGTATTAGCGAAGTCAATTTCACAATACGCGAGTGCTGGCGCCAAAGGTAATTCCGCGACGTAAAACTTCTTTCAATAGTCCACAAGCAGATAAGGATTTGCCTTATCTCCGAATAGCGGCTGAACACCGAGAAGCGGGGCAGAACGGGAAATTGCGGGTTTCGGTAATTCGCGGACAGGGATTCCATTAAATCCCGGACAGCGATTTCACTAAATCCGGGACAGCATT
>NZ_KQ414526.1:0-28576 GCF_001263295.1 Agrobacterium sp. SUL3 | reverse complement strand
ATCCCGCTGTCCGCGACTTAGCGAAACGCTTGTCCGTGACTTGCCGAAATGACCGTCCCGTTTAACCGAAATCCGCACCGAGATCGTTTCGGAGCTTCTGGGCAATCCGATCGCTTTTGCCGTAATCACTGAAGAACAGTTCCGCGCCGGGCTTTTACAGTCGGGGCTTCCCGACGTCATCATTGAGGCGTTCGTCGAGATCAAGCGCACCTTCGTCAAGGGCAAGTTCGATATCGTGACCGGCGATGCCCAACGTCTCTCCGGTCGTTCTCCGAAATCCTTGCGAGATATCCTCGCTCAGCAACTGGTCCAAACGAGGTTTTGATAAAAATGATCAGAAAATATGCTTACTGGATAAGCACGGCGCTTCTGTGCCTGCTCTACATTGCTTCGGCGACCATGTACCTGACGATGGGGGACCAGGTGCGCCAGTCGCTCGTCGGGCTTGGCTATCCCGCCTACCTGCGGGAAGTTCTCGTCACCGTCAAAATCCTGGGGGTCGTCGCTATCCTGTCACGCGTCAGCGTTCCTCTCAGCGACCTCGCCTATGCCGGGATGTTCTACCATCTTTTGCTCGCCTTCTCGGCCCATATCGCCGCCGGCGACGGCGCGTTCATACCCGCGGTCCTGGGGTTTCTGGCGCTAACCATTTCGTTTGTCACGCAGAATGCGGCACGAGAGAAGAAGTCGCCTTATCCGCTGCCAGCCTGAGACCGTGCCCGTTCCCGCGATCCAATGTCGCGGGCGGGATGGACGCTTCCGGATGCCGTGTCAATGGTTGGAATTGCCGGAAGACATCGTCGATGTCGACGGAGGCTCTATCGCTCACCGACACGCGATCGGAGCAACAGGAACAACCCTGCCGGCACGACTTCTTCAATTAATGACGCAAGACGGCGGAGCTCGCTACTCATGATGCATAGGCGGCGGCGATGGCATGGCTCTTGCCATCGAGACGAGCGAGTAGAGCAGCGTTCGCCTTGAGTGGGCCTGCATTGCGTATCGAAATCGACGCGGCGAGCTCTTGTAAGATTGGGCTGCGATAGTGATCGGGGCTTGTTATCCTGCGTTGACAGAACGGAGTATTTGATGGATCGGGACCGCCCCTCACGCAGACTGAAAAGAACCTTCGAAGAAATCGACATTGCCGCCGATGTCGCCACCGCATTGCATGTCTTTCAAAGTGCCTACAGCATTGACTTCGTCACCTACCATCTTTCGCAAACAGTTGCTGACATCGTCGATGCACCCTTTGTTCGGACGACTTATGATGATGCATGGGTATCGCGCTATCTGCTGCGAGGTTATGTTCGCCTCGACCCAATTGTCGATGAAGGATTTCTGCGTCAACTTCCGTTCGATTGGCGCGAGCTTGAAATCCCGGAACGTGCTCGCGACTTTCTGTTGGATGCCATCCAGCACGGTGTCGGGCGCAACGGTTTTTCCATTCCGATCGTAGACAGATCACGCAGAGCACTTTTCTCGCTGAATTCCCGGGTTCCTGACGTCGAGTGGACGGCCATCATCGAAGCCGATCGCGAGGAGTGGTTGGAACTGGCGCATCTCATTCACAAGAAGGCGCTCGGGGAGGCACAGGCTGACATTGATCCAATCCCTGTTCTCAGTCCTCGCGAACTGCAAAGCCTTCATTGGGCCGCGTTGGGAAACGACGCCAAAGGCATATCCGTCATCCTCGGTCTTTCAGAACATACAACCCGGTCATACCTGAAATCCGCCCGCTTCAAGCTCGGCTGCCTGACCACGACCGCTGCGACCGCTCGCGCAGTCCAGCTTCGTCTTATCAACCCATATGGCAATACTGGAAGGTGAGGGTGCTCAGTCTCGTGGCTTGCGCCTCGTCCGATGAAGTCTTGCTCAAGCCGGCAGCCTTGAGATCAAGGCCGTCAACAAAGGCGGCGATAAAGCGGACCGGGTTGTCCGGCCCCACATGATCGTCAACCGCCTCGGGCAGAAGCAGCAGTTGCGAGTGGTCCGTTCCTGAAAGATGAGCCATGGCAAAGTATACCATCAACCGCTATCTTGCGGAATCCACGAGGAGTTTCATACCGGAGAACTACATGGGGCATTTTAAGTTTGTTTATCAGGGTTATCCGCTCGACCTTGCCGTTCAGGAACCGCGCATCACCTTGCGAGCGAGCAGTGGATCTTGGCCCGGTCAGACGCTGGAAGACCATGTCGTCCTGGACTTAAACGTGACATCTCCGAAGTTCTTCTTCGATCCCAACAATGACCCCGAGGATGACGTTTCCCAATGGTTGAACCCGGCTCTTGATACACAGTGGCTCAAAATACCGCTGAAGCGCTTTGAGAACCGCGATTATCGCAGCCTCCAGGAAATCCGTGCAGACTTCCAGGGCGAAGGAACGCGAAACGCCTTGACGGGTGAGGATTGGTGGGAAGCCCCCGGCCTTATCACCACCTACAGCGACGAGTTTTTCACTCGTGCGGAAATCTCCATCCGTCACGACGGTGACGGCACGTTTTCGGTTCAGCTTTCAGGCAAAACCCAGTTCGACACTGCCTTTGACATAGCCTTCAGTGCTCCTCTGAGCGTCAAGTTGGTCGGCTATCGCAACTCGGCGACGAAAGATGATCTTTTGGGCTGGTTCGACCGCTTTCTCAAGAAAGACGACTTCATCTTTACGTCTCTGCAACGAGGTGAAGACCTCTATCTCGATGGTGCGGTCAAGTGACCGCCGTGCCAATCGTGCCGAGCGCTTCGAGTTAGAGGATGATCGGCGCAGATCCACAGATCATGTGAAGATCGAACCGCGATCGTTAGGCTACCTGGAGTTTTCGGACGGTCTGCGGGAGTTTTGCAACCCGGCCAAAATGTATGGTGCAACATAGTGGCTACGCTGTTTGATAACGCGCTCGATGAAAAGCGGCTTCTGCGCCCTGCATTCCTCCAGCGGCGGGGGTTTAAAGCTCAGATATTGCCTGATGTTCTCGATAGGGCGGCGTTCCTTGCCCTGGCAGGGATTGCTGGAGCCGCCGGAGGGTCCGTCAGTATCTATCATGCCGAGTTCGGCAAGCTGCCGGAGAAAACCACCAGCATCGACCCGGTTCGCGCATGGGACAGTCTTTTTCAAGTTATCCATGAGGATGTCATCCTGGAGTTCTCACCAGGCCCGCTTTTTGTTTGGCTGCCCGCTGGCGAGCGTTTCCACGTCGTGTTCGGGAACAAGGAGATAATCGCCCAACTCAACAATATGGGGGATCAGGCCGGCTTTTACGCATTCGTGGACGCGTCGCGCTTGACCGAGAAGGGCAAGCAATTTCTGCTCGAAGCCTATGAGCGATACACGATCTGATGTGGCCCGTTCCAGCGTGCATTGGGTCAGTCACGTCGAACAACCGCCTGCATTGGAATAGCGCCGGTGGCAGCCTGATAAACGGAGCGGAAGATGACAGCAGCGTACCAATTCCGGGTAACTTTTCCGGCGGCGATACTGTTAGTAGGTTTGGCTATCAATGTTGCATCAGCAGGTTCAGGCAACGATGAGGGCCGCGACTGGATAATCAGCGGGACTGAGCTGATCAAGGCGCTCGAAGGAAAGTCCGATGATGGCGCTCTGCAGAGCGAGGCTGGTCGTATCATGTCGGGCACTCGCGGTAGTGCTTATATAGCTGGGGTGGCTGATGCGACCAGCGGGACGGGGTGGTGTGGGGCCGGATCGGTTCTCCCCCATGAGCTTACAGACAGCGTATACACGCATCTTCGAAGTGTCACTCCAGAGCGTCTTAAAGGGAGAGCATCGACATTGGTGATTGAGAGGCTGGCTGCTATTTATCCCTGCCCAGCGAATTGAAGAGGCGTTTTCGAGTTATGCTATTATTGGAAGTCTTGCTTTTTTCAGCAGCGTTCGTGGCGGTCATCCTTCTGGCGGCTCACCAAATTGTCGCACAGGTCAGGGAATACCGATTTTATAAGAGTAACGGCGGTGATTTTACCGTCGATAGCGGCATGGACAATCTGAAGCTTGATGAGCGTGTTTATCTCAATGCTCTCGGCCTAACGAATTGGCAGCGATTCTATCTCTTTCGTCCGTTTTACATCGTACTGCTTATAGCCTTCGCTGGAATGATGCTGTTCTCTCTGTTCTGACTGGCATGATAATAGCCCGAGCGGAACCTGATCGACAACAAACTAAGCGGGCGCGATCACTCATTGGTCGATTGAGGATTCGTGGGCGATCCCAGTGGGGCTTCTCACGCGCACTTGATGTTGGCGGCCGCCAACTGCCGGAAGTCGTCGACCTGTGCTGGCGTCAGGACGCGCTTAGGCAGCATGTTGAACACGCGCGGCCCCTGATAGAGGAGGATCACCTTGCTGTCTTCGGTCCATTTGAGATAGTCGTTCCAAGGAACGTTCCAGTCGCCCTGCTGTGCCGTGCTCCTAAAGCCTTCCTCAGACCATGTAACCGTGATCGGGTGCTGAAGGGTTTTCTGGGCTGCGTAGGCCTTGCGGGCAAACACGGCAGCGCCGAAAAAATATTGGTAGAGCGGTATTGCGATCACAACCACCACGCAGATGTAGAAGAGCGACATGAAAGGCCCATCGGGGAATCGCAGCGCCAACGTGAAGAGCGAGGCAAGCAGCAAAGCAACGAAGATCAGTCAACAAACGAGCGGCCAGCCTGAGGTTGAATATTTCAGTATGAACAGCTTGTTGGCAGCAACATAGTCGTCGGCGGTCAAAGTGAAGGTGACGCATCGGTTCATCTTTGTCATTGCTTACCTGGTCAGAAACTATCCCTGTCGCGAGGCTCTCCAAAACCTGCGACACGTTTTGCTATCGTACTATGTTTGATTTGCACTGCCTTGATCAATCCTGTGAGCGGCGGGAACGGGATTGGAAGCCGAGATGACCGTGGACGAAATCTAAGCAGCCACGGCTGCGTCGCAGTTGCGGACCGGCGCAGATGGAAGAATCATTGTGGAGAACGGTCAGAGATCCTGACCGGAGTGCCTCCGATCGGGCCGAGCGCCGCTAGATCGCAGCGGACCTGGAGATGGTGCAGGCCGGACTTGCAGCCATCGGGGCCGAGCACGAAGCCTCCTTTGTAGGAGGCTTCCATTATGCAGCCGCCTCTCGGCAGTATGTCCGTTTCAGCCGTTCAGCGCCTCCTTGACCGCCTTGCCGGGCGTAAAGGTCAGCTTCTTCGACGCCGCGATCTTGATCGTCGCGCCGGTTGCCGGATTGCGTCCCTCGCGCTCCGGAGTGTCCTTCAGCTTGAACTTTCCAAACGAGGGGATCGACGTTTCCGCGCCAGCAAGCGCCGCGTCGGTGATCTGTTTGAAGACGCTTTCAACAATCGTCTTGGCCCGCGCCTTGGTCAGGTTCTGTTCGGCTGCGATCTTATCGGCGATTTCGTTGGTCGTGGTCATATGCGGACATCCTCTTATTGTTTTGGGCCCTCAGCTTTGACAATGAAGATGTGGCGAAGAAAGGGGTAGAATGGCAGGAATCTACGAAGAGAGCGCGAAAACCACAGGAAATCCCGACGGTGGCAAAAGAATAAGCACGCGCTTCATGGTGCATTGCAATGTACGCATGGCTGCGCTGCGATCTGAACGCTGGCGATCGAGGCAGCTTCTGCTATTTTCAGATCGTCGAAGCGATGCACCTCCTCCCGCAAAGCTTCTTATCGGGCGACCCACTCCTCCTCCCAAGGGGCGCCTGATGGAACAGCGGCACTCCTCCTCCCAGCCGTTGTTCATCATTTCGGAAAGCCTGCCGCACCTCCTCCCGCGGCAGGCTTTTTCGTTTTTCGATTGTTTCAAGCTGTGTTTTCAGGCGTCAAAGCAGACTGCCCTGTTCCACCGGCTCTCCGGATTTGGACACGATGGAGGATCCGTACGGTTCGCGGGACGAGATGATCAGCGCATTATTCGGTAACGGACGGGCCAGTCCCTTGGCCTCTTCCCATGGCGCCCGCATCCAGATGTCGGTCTCTTCCTTTGCCAGCAGGAGGACCGGCATAGCCTTCTCATGGATCGGCTTGACAAGATCGTTAGGATCCGTGGTCAGAAAACCATAGAGGTCGTCGGTGGTCAGGCCATCCTTGACCTTCCGGACGCTTTTCCATTGCGGCACGTGGATACCGGCGAAGAACATCAGCGATTCCGCCTCGTCGCGCGCGAACCAGGCATTCGGCACATTGCCACCTTCCTCTTTGCTCGCGGGATCCGGTTCGGCGAAGCTTGTGACCGGGACGAGGCATCGATGTTCGACACCGAACCATCGTGTCCAGTGTGGGAAATTGAGCTTGCGCACGTTCGTCGTGCCGCGGTCCGCCTCCGTGTGAATCAGTTCCTCGAGATTAAAGGGCTTGCCCTTGGCCGCGAGCTTTTCGGCCTTTGCTTTGGCCGCTTTTTCCAAGGCGAAGCGAGGGGAGGGCAATCCCCATCGCGCATGCACAAGCTGCTTCTTGCCTTCCGCCGTGTTGCGGACGATCGGCCCCATCTGGTCGGGGTTCATCTGATAGGCTGGCATCAGGTTGATCAGGCTTTCGGCATCCTGGGCCCATTTCGAGACCCAGTCCTTGTCTTCCATCCGATAAAGGTTGCACATGCTGGAAAGCCCTCCGCTTGAACCGGATGCAGTTTGTCCCGGTGTGTACCGCCTGCTCGCTAGTCGAGTTTGTAAACGTCGGCGTTGTCCTGCCGTTCCCGCAAGCCCTTATAAGAAGCGTGTCTTAGTTTGCCATCCGCCGTCCAGGCCCGAAACTCGATCTCGGCGATCAGCGTCGGCTCGACCCAGACAATGTTTGCTTTTCCGGAATAGGGCACCGGCGGCTGCTTCAGTTTCCAGCGAAGCTTGTCGAGCGTCCTACGCAGTCTGATCATCTCGGCTTGCCTGAAGCCTGTGCCGACATTCCCGACATGAACGAGCTCGTCACCGCGATAGGCAGCAAGCACCAGCGAACTGAAGCCTGCAGGCGACGCCGCCGACAGCTCATAACCAACAACCATGAAGGCTTCGCTCTGGACGCACTTGATCTTGACCCAGTCGCCGGTCCGACCGGAACGGTAGGGTTGATCGAGGTGCTTGCCGACAATGCCTTCGAGGCCAAGGCTGCAGACATGTTGCAGCAGAATATCGGGTTCGGCGTCGAGTGTTTCCGATAGGCGGATGGCGCCATCCTTGCCGTTGAGCGTGTCCTCGAGAAGATGCCGGCGCGATCGGTATTCGACATTGCGCAGATCGTGCCCGTCGAGGTACATGAGATCGAAGGCGTGGAGGACGGCGTCAGAGGCGCGATTGCCAGCCGTTTTGCCAGATGCACCCAACGACTTCTGCAGCAGCCCGAAATCCGGTCGCCCTTCTTCATCGAGCACCACGGCCTCGCCATCGATGATCATCGTCGCCGGCCCAAGTGCTCGGGCAGCCTCTGCGATCGCCGGAAAACGATGCGTCCAGTCATGGCCACCACGCGTGAGGATGCGGACCCCTTTCGGCTCGATGTGAACAGCCAGGCGATAGCCATCCCATTTCAGTTCCCAGCTCCATTGCTCGCCTTTTGGAGGATGCGCCTTCAGTTGGGCGAGCGCCGGTTCGACGCGATCAGGCATCGGATCGAACAGGAGCTGTGGCTGTGCGGGATTACGCTTCCGACGCGGCTTTGACCGCAGCGGGGCTTCGGTATCACCAAGGAGCGGCTTTGATCTCGGTGGCTTCGTCATGCCGACAGTCCAGCACAAAAACCTTAAGAATAGTGTGACGTCGCACATCTATCCCCGCTATTCACTATCGAGCCCGACGAGACAGAAGTTCCGCAAAAATTCTTGTTTCCTTATATCCCCTTGAATTCTCATCGAATCTTCGACTTTGCTAATACTGGGATAATATTCCTCAACCTCGTGGTGCTTGACTCTTTTGCGAGATAAGAACAAACAATGAACAAATAGCCCGTACGACATGATGTCGATCCTTTGAACACGACCTTGAAGGGAGCCGTGAAGAATGACTGCTGCCCGCCAAAGGGTGATCTGCGATTTACGCGACCGCATCGCGTCGATCGAGGGCGGATCCGCGAAGCGGGCAGGAACGCTGTCCTTTGGCGTTCCCGAAATCGATGCGGCCCTGCCTGGTGGTGGTCTCGCCTATGGAGCGCTGCATGAGTTTGCAGGCGGCGGCTCGGGCACCGTCGATGGTGCGGCTGCAGCCCTTTGTGTCGCCGGCATTGCCGCGCGCACCAAAGGCCCCGTCATCTGGTGCCTGACGCGGCCGGATCTGTTCTTTCCGGCTCTTGCCCAGGTTGGCCTCCATCCCGACCGCGTCATCTTCGTCGAATCCGATCGGGAAGAGGATGTTCTGGCAAACATGGAGGAGGGCCTGTCCTTCGGCGGTCTGGGCGCCGTTGTCGGCGAGCTTGTCCGCCTGCCGATGGTCAGTTCCCGCCGCCTGCAGCTGGCGGCCGAGCGAACCGGGACCATGGCGCTTGCGGTGAGGCGATGGCGGCGACAGACCGAGGCGAATGATTTTGGGCAACCTACAGCCTCGACCACCAGATGGCGGGTGAGCGTGATGCCCTCGGAAAAGCTGCCAGTGCCGGGGGTGGGCAGGGCTCAATGGTTGCTGGAATTGATGCGCGTGAAAGCGGGTGAGTGTGCTGAGTTTCTCGTGAGGGCGTGCGATGACAAGGGTCGTCTCGATCTATCTTCCGGATCTGCCGACGGATCGCATTCGTCGAGCCGATCCGTCTATTCCGCCTGAACAGCCAATCGCCGTGATCGCCAGAAGCGGATCAAAGCGATGGGTATCGGCTGCTGATGCATCTGCCAGAAAGGCGGGCGTGCACGTCGGCATGGCGGCCGCAAAGGCGCAGTCGCTATTCAGGGGTCTTATGCTCGTTGACGCAGATCCCGAAGCCAACCGAGCCGCACTCGAACGCATCACGCTATGGGCGCTCACAATCTATTCGCCCATCGTCGCCGTCGACGGGATCGACGGCATCGTCATGGATACAGAGGGCGCCGACCATCTCCAGGGCGGAGAGCTGCCGATGGTGACTGGCATCGCCAACCGGTTCCTGGCAAAGAGTCTGACTGCCCGTGTGGCGGTCGCCGACAGCTGGGGTGCGGCCCATGCCTGCGCTCGCGCCATCAATCGCGAGACAATCGTCGTTCCACCCGGCGAGACCGTCCGTGCCGTCGAGAAGCTGCCGATCTCGCTCCTGCGCCTGCATGCCAAGATCGTCAACGATCTTCGCATTCTCGGCTTCCAGACGATCGGTGAGCTTACCAGTACCCCGCGTGCGCCGCTGACATTGCGCTTCGGCCCGGAGGTTGGCCGCCGTCTCGACCAGATGCTCTGTCGTGTCGCCGAGCCGATCGAGCCAATCCGTACCCCTGAGCTGGTTGAAGTCTGCAAAGCCTTTGCCGAACCGATCGGTGCCGCCGAAACCATCGACAAATATGTCGGGCGTCTCGTCGTCCAGCTCGTCGATGAACTCCAGAAGCGCGGGCTTGGCGTGCGCCGTGCCGACCTGATCGTCGAGAAGCTCGATGGCACAAGACAGGCAATCCGCGCCGGAACCGCCAGGCCCGCCCGCGATGTCGCCTGGCTGACAAAACTGTTTCGGGACCGGACGGAAAAGATCGAGCCGGGCTTCGGGATTGAAAAGCTGATCCTGGTCGCCGTCATCGCCGAGCCTCTGGAGGAGGCGCAGAAAGCCTCTGCTCTGGTCGAGGATGAGGTCACGGATGTCACGCCGCTCATCGATATCTACGGAAACCGG
This sequence comes from Agrobacterium sp. SUL3, assembly GCF_001263295.1. Classification (NCBI taxonomy): domain Bacteria; kingdom Pseudomonadati; phylum Pseudomonadota; class Alphaproteobacteria; order Hyphomicrobiales; family Rhizobiaceae; genus Agrobacterium; species Agrobacterium sp. SUL3. The sequence continues at coordinate 18,809 of NZ_KQ414526.1, read as the reverse complement.
GGGCAGAGGGTTTATCGCGTCGCACCGGTCGCTTCCGATGTGCCGGAACGCTCGGTCCAGCGGATCAGCCCCGTCGCTGAGCCAATCGCCGTTGCCTGGGTCAGCCATTGGCGCCGGCCAGTCCGGCTTTTGCCGCGTCCTGAGCTGATCGAGGCGATCGCGCTGATGCCGGACCGGCCGCCGGTCTCCATCGTCTGGCGTGGCAAACGCCGGAAGGTGAAACGTGCCGATGGCCCGGAACGCATTTTCGGGGAGTGGTGGCAGCGCGACGCCGAAATGGACGCCGTGCGCGACTACTTCGTCATCGAGGACGAGGCGGGCGAGCGCCTATGGGTGTTCCGCTCCGGCGACGGTGTTGATCCGGATACCGGGTCCCACCGCTGGTTCTGCCATGGGATCTTCGCATGAGTTACGCCGAGCTACAGGTCACGACGCACTTCTCTTTTCTGCGCGGTGCTTCGTCCGCACAGGAGTTGTTCGAGACTGCCAAAATCCTGGGGCTCGAGGCGATAGGCGTCGTCGATCGCAATTCGCTCGCAGGCATCGTCCGCGCCCTTGAAGCATCCCGCGCGACAGGTATGCGGCTTGTCGTCGGCTGTCGTATCGATCTGCAGGACGGCATGTCGGTGCTGGTCTATCCGACGAATCGCGCCGCCTATTCGCGCCTGACGCGGCTGATCACGCTCGGCAAGTCGCGCGGCGGCAAGGACAACTGCATCCTCCACTGGGACGATGTCATCGCCTATTCGGGAGGGATGATCGGCATTCTGGTGCCGGATCTGCCGGACGCCACCTGCGCCGCACAGTTTCGTAAGATGGCGCAGCTGTTTGGTGACCGCGCCTACGTGTCGCTCTGCCTGCGCCGCCGACAGAACGACCAGATGCGGCTACACGAGATTTCCAACATGGCGGCACGGTTCAGGGTCAAAACCGTCGTCACCAATGACGTGCTGTTTCATGAACCGGGCCGGCGGCAGTTGCAGGACATCGTCACCTGCATCAGGCACAACACCACGATCGATGACGTCGGCTTCGAGCGCGAGAGGCATGCCGACCGGTATCTGAAGCCGCCGGAGGAGATGCAGCGTCTGTTTCCACGTTATCCGGAGGCCGTGGCACGAAGCATGGAGATCGTCAGGCGCTGCACGTTTAGCCTCGAGGAGCTCACCTACCAATACCCGGAGGAAGCAATTGTGCCGGGTAAGGATGCCCAAGCCTCACTCGAGCATTATGTCTGGGAATGCGCTCCCGATCGCTACCCCGAAGGCCTGCCGCCGGACGTCCTCAAAACCGTACGGCACGAGCTCGATCTCATTCGCACCATGAAATACGCGCCTTACTTCCTGACGGTGTTTTCGATCGTGCGCTTTGCCCGGAGCCAGGGCATTCTCTGCCAGGGCAGGGGATCGGCGGCCAACAGCGCCGTCTGCTATATTCTCGGCATTACCTCGATCGATCCATCGACCAACGACCTCCTCTTCGAGCGTTTCGTTAGCAAGGAGCGCGACGAACCGCCAGACATCGATGTCGACTTCGAGCATGAACGGCGCGAGGAGGTCATTCAGTGGATCTACAAGACCTACACGAAAGACAAGGCAGCACTCTGCGCCACCGTCACCCGCTACCGGGCCAAGGGTGCGATCCGCGATGTCGGCAAGGCGCTCGGCCTGCCTGAAGATGTGATCAAGGCGCTGTCATCAGGCATGTGGTCATGGTCGGAGGAAGTGCCCGACCGAAACATCCGGGAACTCAATCTCAACCCCGACGACCGCCGTCTGGCGCTAACCCTGAAACTGGCGCAGCAACTGATGGGAGCGCCGCGCCATCTTGGCCAGCATCCCGGCGGCTTTGTCCTTACCCATGACCGGCTGGACGATCTCGTGCCGATCGAGCCGGCGACGATGAAAGACCGGCAGATCATCGAGTGGGACAAGGATGACGTCGAGGCGCTGAAATTCATGAAGGTGGACGTCCTTGCGCTCGGCATGCTCACCTGCATGGCAAAGGCCTTCGATCTTATTCGCGAACACAAGGGCGATGATCTCGATCTGTCGAAGATCGAGCAGGAAGATGCCGCGACCTACGCCATGATCCGCAAGGCTGACACGCTCGGCACCTTCCAGATCGAGAGCCGTGCCCAGATGGCGATGCTGCCGCGCCTGAAACCCCGCACCTTCTATGATCTCGTCGTGCAAGTGGCGATCGTCCGGCCCGGTCCTATCCAGGGTGACATGGTGCATCCCTACCTTCGCCGCCGTGAAGGCAAGGAGCCGGTTGAATATCCCACACCCGAGCTTGAGGCCGTGCTTGGCAAGACCCTGGGTGTGCCGTTGTTTCAGGAGAGCGCCATGCGTGTCGCCATGGTCTGCGCCGGTTTTACCGGTGGGGAGGCCGACCAGTTGCGCAAGTCGATGGCGACCTTCAAGTTCACCGGCGGCGTTTCTCGCTTCAAGGAGAAACTCGTATCCGGCATGGTGAAAAACGGCTACTCACCCGAGTTTGCCGAAAAGACCTTTTCCCAGCTCGAAGGTTTTGGCTCCTACGGCTTTCCGGAAAGCCATGCAGCATCTTTTGCGCTGATTGCCTATGCCTCGAACTACATCAAGTGCCACTATCCGGACGTGTTTTGCGCAGCACTGCTCAACAGTCAGCCGATGGGCTTTTATGCGCCCGCCCAGATCGTCGGTGACGCGATCAAACACGGCGTTGAGGTGCGACCTGTGTGCGTCAACCGCTCCCGATGGGACTGCACGCTGGAAAAGATCGGTCATACCGATCGACACGCTGTGCGGCTGGGGTTTCGGCAGGTGAAGGGACTGGCCGTCGCAGATGCGGCGCGGATCGTAACGGCGCGTATGAACAGCCCGTTCGTGTCGGTCGATGACATGTGGCGCCGTTCCAGCGTGCCGACGGAAGCGCTTGTCCAGTTGGCAGAGGCCGATGCCTTTCTGCCCTCCCTCAAGCTCCAACGGCGCGATGCGCTCTGGGCGATCAAGGCGTTGCGCGACGAGCCCTTACCGCTGTTTGCCGCCGCGGCCGAACGCGAGATGGTGGCAATTGCAGAGCAGCAGGAGCCGGAGGTTGCCCTGCGACAAATGACGGACGGGCATAACGTCATCGAGGACTACAGCCATACCGGATTGACGCTGAGACAGCACCCTGTCGCCTTTCTGCGCAATGACCTTTCGGCACGAAACATCATAACCTGCGCGGAGGCGATGAATGCGCGGGACGGCCGGTGGGTTTACACGGCGGGCCTGGTGCTGGTCCGGCAAAAGCCAGGATCGGCGAAGGGCGTCATGTTCATCACCATCGAGGACGAAACGGGCCCCGCCAACATCGTGGTCTGGCCAACGCTGTTTGAGAAGCGCCGGCGAGTGGTGCTGGGGTCCTCGATGATGGCAATCAATGGGCGAATCCAGCGAGAAGGGGAGGTCGTGCACCTCGTCGCACAGCAGCTGTTCGATCTGTCGGGGGACCTTGTTGGCCTGGCCCATCGGGATGTCGAGTTCAAGCTGCCAACGGGACGAGGCGATGAGTTTGCCCATGGGGGCGGTGGGCCGGATTCACGGGAACGGCCGAAGCCGGTTGTCCCGCGGGACATGTTCACGCCGGATCTTCATATCGATACGCTGAAGGTGAAAAGTCGGAATTTTCACTAGGCAGGAGTTCAACGAAGCCCAACGCCCGTCAGTCGACATTTGACGTTCAAGCGCCGTACACCAAGAGCAGTTCCTTGGCGCCGATCTGGCCGCCGGCCCGTACCAGCACCTCGGAAATCGGGCTGTCCTTTTCAGCACGCAGCGCCGTTTCCATCTTCATCGCCTCGATCGAGACGAGCACGTCGCCGGCATTCACGGCCTGGCCGGGCGAGACGAAGACGCGGCTGATGACACCCGGCATCGGCGCACCCTTGATACGGCGCGGCTGGCCGTTGAGCTCGAAGAAGGTCGTCACCATGCCCTGGCTGTCCGTCGCACTCGTCGCCTGGTTGACGATGACGAGCGTCTTGCCGCGTTCGATATCCTGATTGCCGTCTCTGCCCCCCACAGGCAAACACCACCACGCGTTATCACACGCTTGATGGGGTCGAATCTGTGGCGCGTAGTTTCGTGGGGCTTTTTCCGAATGTCTGAGAGAAGGCGCGCGAAAAATGGGACGCGCTCTCGAAGCCGACCTCGAGAGCGACCTCGAGCATGGACGCCTTTGTCTTGGTCAACAGTTGCTTGGCGCGCTCCATCCGTACTCGCCGGTAGACGAGGGCAGGGGAGCTTTTGGTTTCGCCCATGAACAGGCGCTCGAGTTGTCGCCTCGAGAGCCCGACCGATGCGGCGAGTTCCTCGATCGGCAGCCGCCCCTCGATATGCTGTTCCATCATGATCAGCACCGCCCTGACCCTTGGATCCTCGCACTCGATGGAGAGCGGCCTGCGGGTCTGGATGGCAAGGGAGGTTCGGGCCTTTTCAATGTGGAGAACCTCGAGCGCATTGCGCTCGGCTTCCTTGCTGATGTGACGCCGGACGATCAAGGCCGCCATGTCGGCTGCGCTGCTGCCGCCGGCGCAGGACCCCCTTGTCCGGTCGAGGTTGAAGATCCGATCAGACCGGACTTGATGGTCGGGGAAGCGCTCGCGAAACGCATTGTAATGCAACCAACTGACGCATGTCCGGTGTTCCTTCATCAAGCCGATTTCAGCAAGGATGAAGGAGCCGGTGCAGACACCGATCAGCTTGACGTTCCTTGTCGATGCCTTCTTCAGGAAGTCGATCGTTTCCTGATCGACGGGGGAGCCGTTGTTGAGCAGGCCGCCGACCACGACGATATACTGGAACCGGCTGGGGTCGACGAAGTCCGATGTTGGTGCGACCTTAACGCCGCAACTTGACGTTATCAGATGCCGCGTGCTGCCGAGGACCTCCCAATCGGCAAGCACACGGCCCGACCTGTCAAATTCGTCACTCGCCAGCCGCAGCGTATCGACAAAAAGGGCGAACGCGGAGAGCGTGAATGATTTTGCGAGCACAAAGCCGATCTTCAGCCGCTCGCCAGGCGCACCTGGCTCCAACGATTTCATGTCAGCTCCACCGCGTGCTGCCTTCATTTGATCTGGAAACCGTGCGCCAAAGGATCCCGATCGTCTACGAAGATCGTATTGTGACCGATGATGCGTGCCCAGCCCTCGACGCTCGGCTTGATCCCATGGAAGGGACCGACGTCAGTCTCTTCCTCGATACGTCCTTCGAAGACCGTGCCGATCAGGCTTTCCTGGCGGAAGGATTCACCGACATTCAAGCGGCCCTTGCCGTGAAGCTGGGCCATTCGCGCCGACGTGCCGGTTCCGCCTGGGGAGCGGTCGATGGCTTTGTCTCCGTAAAACACCGCCCCGCGCCCATCAGCGCCGTCGTTCGTCGGACTGTCGCACCACAGCGCGTGATGGACGCCGCTAATTCTCTCGTCTTCGGGATGGACCGGATCGCAGATCGGTGCGAGGGCGTCGCGAAGCTGGCCGCTGAGGTCGACGACGTCGCTTGCCGACATGCCATCGAGCCCTTTCCAATTCTCCTGCGGCTCGACCACTGCGTAATAGTTTCCACCATAGGAGATATCGACGACAAGCCTGCCAAGACCCGGCACATGAACCTCCAGATCCGCTTCATGGAGGTAACTCGCGACGTTGAACATACGGACCGATTCCACGAACTCGTCCTGCTTGTCGTACTGGATGTCAACTTTTCCCGCAGGCGTCTCTATCGAGAGCTGTCCGGGCACTCGTGGCGTAACAAGTCCTTCTTCGATGGCGGCCGTGACCAGCCCGATCGTGCCGGCGCCACACATCGGCAGACATCCGCTAACCTCGATGAAAATCACCGCAAAGTCGCAATCCTCGCGGTAGGCTGGGTAGATGATCGCGCCCGACATGATGTCATGGCCGCGCGGCTCGAACATGAGAGCCTGCCGGACCCAGTCATGGTCTCGGACGAACAGGTCCCGGCGCTCGGCGATCGGAAGATGCGGGAGAAGCGGTCCGCCGCCGGCGACGAGACGAACGGGATTGCCGCATGTATGGCTATCGATACAGAAGAAACTGCGCCGCATGATGGATCCTTTATAGTCCTCTCAGTTGCCAACCACAGGAAACCGACGGCCCTGCAGCGCGCCGCGTGACAACCTGTCGAGGAAGATCGCGACCGCCACGATGGCAAGTCCGGCTCGCAAGCCCAATCCCATTTCCATTCGTGTCAGTCCGCGTGTGACCTCGGCTCCTAGCCCGCCAGCACCGACAAGACCTGCGAGAACGACGATGGCGAGTGATAGGAGAATGCACTGATTGAGCCCCACGAGAAGTGTTGGCGTCGCTGCGGGGATTTCGATCTTGAACAGGACGGCGCGGGGCGAGGCGCCCATAGCCTGTCCGAGTTCCAGCAGGTCCTTCGGAACCTGGCTGAAGGCGAGCGTCGTCAATCGCAGCATCGGCGGCACGCCGTAAACGATCGTGGCGATGATGGCAGGCACCCTCCCGAGGGTGAAGATCATCACGGCGGGGATGAGATAGACCCACGGCGGGACCGTCTGCATGATGTCGAGCACGGGACGGATGGCCGCCGCGAACATGCGATAGCGGGAGGCCAGGATGCCGAGCGGAAAGGCGATCAGCACCGAGATGCAGACGGACACCGTTACCAGCGCCAGCGTCTGCATTGATGCTTCCCACAGGCCCGCAAGAAAGCAGAAGGTCAGCGCGATCGCACTGGTCACCGCGACGCGAACATTCACAACGACGGCAGCAAAGGCCACGGCAATGAGGATGACCGCGTAAAAGGGCAGGTAAAGCAGGGTCGCTTCAAGGCCGCCCAGCACGGCTTCGATCACCTTCGTCACCATATCAAAGAAGGGATGGAAATTGGCGTTCAGCCAATCGACAACCGGGGCGAGGTACGCGCCGGGGGAGAAGCGAACAAGGTCAAGGTCCATCACTTGCCTCCATTGGCGCGGCGCGCAGCACTCTGGGTCAGTCGGTCGATCACCATTGTGAGGATGACGATGGCGATGGCGGCGTTGATCGATGTGGCGATGTCGAGTGTTCTGACCGCGCTGTAGATTGTTTCGCCCAAGCCGCCGGAACCGACGATGCCGGCAATAACGACCATGCCGAACGCCATCATCAGGCTCTGGTTGATCCCCGCCATGACGCTCGGGATCGCGAAGGGCAGCCTGATCTTGGAAAACATCTGCCACGGCGTCAGGCCGCTCGCCTGACCGAGTTCGAGGAACTCGCGCGGGGTCCTGCGGATGCCGAGCGATGTCAGGCGGATCACCGGAGGCATGGCAACGATGACGGTGGCGAGGAGAGCCGTGGCCGGTCCGTATCCCATCAACGCGATCGCAGGCAGGAGGTAGATGTAGGGCGGAAGGGTCTGGATGAGATCGAGGATCGGTTCGACGAACCTGTCGAAGGATTTGACGAAGCCGGCCACGACGCCGAGCGGAATACCGATGACCAGCGCCATGAACGTGGCCGTGATCACCAGGGCCAGTGTGCTCATGGTCTCGGCCCACAGCCCCATCACCGCGCATCCGAGCAGGGCGACGCCTGCCAGAAGCCCGGCCGGCACGTTGATCAACCGCCATCCCAGTGCCGCCGCGACGAGGGCAATCACATAGAAGGGTGGAAGCTGCACGAGCCAGAGGACGCCGTCATAAGTGCCCTCCAGAACGGCCCGGATGCTGTCGAACAGCCACGAGGCATTGTCGCTGATCCAGTTCAGCGCGTCGTCAATCTTCTCGTCGAAGCTGTCAGTGATAACGGACGTGTCCATGACCATCACCGATCTATGCCGCTACGGGCACGGTGGCGGGACGGCCGGCGACGCCACAGAGCAGGCCGCGCGTCGTGACGATGCCAACCACCTTGCCACCCTCGACGACAGCGACGGCGTCGCGGCTCGATTGCATGGTCAACTCGATCAGGGCGCCGATATCAGCTTCGGGCGTGGTGCGCAGCAGCGAGCCGGTGTCGACATTCGGGTGGCTGCGCGTGTATTCGGCAACCGGCATCATGACGGAGTGCGCCTTGACGAGATGGATCCGGGAAATGCCGGCAACGAATTCGGCGACGTAGTCGTCCGCAGGCTTGGTCACGATCTCCTCGGCATTGCCGACCTGGACGATGACCCCGTCCTTCATGATGGCGATGCGGTCGCCGATGCGGATGGCTTCCTCAAGGTCGTGGGTGATGAACACCGCCGATTTTCCAAGCGACTTGGTCAGTTGGCGGAATTCGTCCTGAAGCTGGCGTCGGATCAGAGGGTCGAGCGCGCTGAACGGTTCATCCATCAGGATGATCTCGGGATCGGCGGCTAAGGCACGGGCAAGGCCGACGCGCTGCTGCATGCCGCCCGACAATTCGGATGGATAGCGCGCCGTCCAGTCGGAAAGGCCGACCTTGTCCAGTGCAGCGCGGGCGGTCTTGTATCGTTCTTCCTTGCCGACGCCGCGGACCTCAAGGCCGAAGGCGGCATTCTCCAAAACGGTACGGTGCGGAAGCAGGGCGACGCTCTGGAAGACCATGCCGATGTTGCGGGCTCGAATGTCGCGGAGTTCGGCGGCATTCAGGGCGGAGATGTCCTTGCCCTTGACGAGGATCTTCCCAAGGCTGGGTTCGATCAGCCTGTTGAGCAGCCGGATCAGCGTGGACTTGCCGCTGCCCGACAGTCCCATGATACAGAAGATCTCGCCACGGCGGACCTGAAGACTGGCATCCGAGACGCCGACGACGCAATCATAGTCCGTCAGAATCTGTTTCTTGGACAAGCCTTTTGTCTTCACCGCCTCGACGGCCGCCTTGGCCCTGGCTCCGAATATCTTCCAGACCGACTGGCAGTCGATCAGGATATCGCTGGCATTATTCATTGACGTGGTCATAGCGTTCCCCGCGAGCCGGTTTGATGCCGGCATTCTCATTCGTGGAATTGGAGCCGGGCCACCGCGAGTGCGAAAGGCCCGGCATTTGCGTTATTCGGGCTTGATGTTTTCCCAGCGCTTCAGAAGATCGGCGTGACTGTCGGTCCAGTCCCTGATCGCCTCGTCCATCGTCTTGCCGTCGTTGACCGCGCTGTTGATTGCGGTGATATCGGCAAGCGGGACGTACACGCTGGCGATGACCTCACGGGCGTGAGGATTTTCGGCCGAGAAACCCTTCTGACCGATCCAGTAGTAGCTCTGCGGCGGCGGGAAGACACCCTTCGGATCTGCCAGGAACTTGACGTCGTATTTCTGCATCATCCAGGACGGCTCCCAGATCGTCACGGCAATCCATTCCTTGCGATCTGTGGCGGACTTCAGCGCGGCGGTCATCGCGGCGGTGCTGCCTTCGACGAGCTGCAGCTTGAGATCGTATGCCTTCACGGAGCTGCTGGTGTCGCGCATCAGGCCCGATCCCGGCTCGATACCGACGATCTTGCCGCCGAACTTGTCGGCGTTGTCGTTCAGCTGGTCCATGGAATCGATGGTGACGTATTTCGGAACCGCGACGCCCTGGAACAGGCCGTGCGAGACCGGGGAAATCTTTTCGAGACGCTTCTTGTTCTTGTCCCAGTAATCCTGCGCGACATAGTCCGTCTGCGAGGCGAGGATCTGGACGTCGCCCTTGCTGAGAGCGGCGTAGGCAATGCCCCATTCGGAGAACGGCACGACCTTCACGGTGTAGCCGGAATCTTCGAGCACCTTCTTCGTAATGCCTGTGATCGGTGTGAGGTCTTCCCACGACATCGTGCCGATGGTGATGGTCTTTTCTTCGGCATGCGCCGACATCACGGTTATCCCGACCATCGCCGCTGCGCAGATTGCTTTCCATAGAGTCTTCATTTTTCGCTCCTAGTTTTCGTTCCCATTATCGTTGAAGCCCAGCACTTGGCTCAGTCTCCACATTGCGCGGCGGGGGATCATCCCTCGCGGCCTGCACGCAATTCCTGCAACCGGATCACGGAATTGATGCCGAGCCATGCGAACGGCTCCGGCGGCAGCCGCAAGGGCTGGGCATGATCCATGTATTCATCAAGCTGTCGGGAGGCCGAGCCGGTCGCGAGGTCAGCCGCCATCATGCCGGCGAGCGTACTCTTGACCGTGCCAAGGCCATTTTCGCAGCAGGCCGAATAGAGGCCCTCTTCGATCTCACCAAAAGCCGGGACGTGGTTGCGGCTGAGGCAGAGCCGGCCGGCCCAGCTGTATTCGAACGGCAAACCGGCAAGGCGTGGAAACCGGGCGTCGAAGGAGCGGCGATGCTCGCCCGCCATCTTCGTCATGCGCCGTTCACTGACATCCACCGTTGTCTCGTAGGTGTATTTTGTCCGGATCACGATTCGCGACTGTCCGCCGGTCGTGATCTTGCGCACCGTCGCGCCCATCGCGTCGGCGGGAAGAAGCGCCCACTTGTCGCGGCCTGATCTTTCCTCGCCTCGGCCAGCAGCATCAAACGGGGCCGTCATCGAAGCGTAGGCGAAGATGTGCATCAGCCTGCCGCCGAAGTGACCGAAATCCTGGATATGGCCGTTGACCGCGAGGATGACCCTGGGCGCCGTGACCGTTCCGCGCAATGAAGTGGCGGTCCAGGTTCCGCCCTCGCGCTTCAACGATGTTACGGGGCTGCGCTCGTATACATCGACGTTCTCCGACAGGCCGGCGGCGAAGCTTCGGATATAGTCGGCCGGCTGGATGAGAACCGCGCCGGGCGTGTAGAGCCCGCCCAGATAATAGTCCGACCCGGTGATGTCGCGCATCACGCGAGCGTCGAGAAACACATACTTCTCGCCCGCACCCTTCAACGACTGCCCGAATGTCATGTTCAGTTTCATGCCGCGCGCGGTCGCGGCGGCATTGATCTTGCCGGCGGGATCGAACGTCTCGCGGGACATCCCGTATTCACAGGCGGCTTGCGTCGCAAAGGCGATCGCGGAGCGGTTCTGCGCCATCTCCATCTGCGTGGCATCAGCACTGCCGCTTGAATATTCGCTGGAGGTGAGGTTGTGCGGGACATCGATCATGAAGCCCGAGTTTCGTCCCGACGTGCCTTTCCCCAGTTCACTCGCCTCCAGAATGACGACCTTGTCCTGCGGACGACGCTCTTTCAGCCGGCGGGCCGCGGACAGTCCCGCAAAGCCCGCGCCGATCACCAGCCAGTCCGCGGTCACGTTGCCTTCGAGGCTCCGGACCGGGAGCGGTCGCTTGCTGATCGCCTCCCAGCCCGACACGCCATTTTCAAAAGGCAAGCGCTTGACGGACTTCGTGATCATCGGATTGTCTCGTCCACGGAGCGCTCGGAGATATCGATCCAGATCGTCTTCAGTTCGCAGTAATTGTCGTGGGCGAAGATCGACTTGTCGCGACCGCCGAAACCCGATTCCTTGTAGCCGCCGAACGGTGTCGAAGCGTCGCCCTCGCCAAAGCAGTTGACAGTCACCAGGCCGGCCCGGATTTCCCGCGACAGCTTGATCGCCTTGCGCAGGCTGCCGGTATAGACCGAGGCGGTGAGGCCATAATTAGTGTCGTTGGCGAGCTTCACCGCTTCCGCCAGCGTTTCAAAAGTGGTCACCGACAGGATCGGTCCGAAGATTTCTTCCTGGAAAAGGCGGCTTGCCGGTGTGACGCCACCGACGACGGTGGGTTCGATGAAGACGCCACTCAGCGTCGTGCCGCCATAGGTGAGCGTCAGCTTCTCCGTCTTCACGTCGTCGAGGAAGGATTTGACCTTGTCGAAATGCGCCTTGCTGACCAGAGCGCCGATGCGGTTTTCCGGATCCAGCGGGTCGCCGGTCTTCCATTCGCGCAGATAGGCGCCGATCCGTTCGAGCAGCGCGTCCTTGATCTTGCTGTCGACGATCAGCCGCGACGTGGCCGAACAATTCTCGCCCATGTTCCAGAACGCGCCGTTGACGACCTGCTCGGCCACGAGGTCGAGGTCTTCGGCATCATCAAGGACGACGGCCGGGTTCTTGCCACCGCATTCCAGGACGACCTTTTTGAGGTTGGAATCGGCGGCATAACGCAGGAAGCGACGTCCGGTTGGTGTCGAGCCGGTGAACGCGACCATGTCGACATCCATGTGCAGCCCGATCGGCTCGCCGACATCCTTGCCGCTGCCGGTGACGACATTAAAGACGCCCGCGGGGATACCGGCCTCGAGAGCCAGTTCCGCGACGCGAAGAGTGGTGAGCGTGGTTTCCTGCGCCGGCTTGACGATGACAGAGCAACCCGAGGCGAGTGCCGGGCCGATCTTCCAGGCGAGCATCAGCAGCGGGAAGTTCCAGGGCAGCACGCAGCCGACCACGCCGATCGGCTCGCGCACCACCATGGCAAGGGCATTCGGCCCGACCGGGTTGGTGTTGTCGTAGAGCTTGTCGATAAGCTCGGCATGGAAGCGGATCGTGTGGATCGTGTCCGGCACATCGACCGTCTGGCATTCGCGCACCGGCTTGCCGCTGTCGATGCTTTCCATGACGGCCAGCTCGTGGCGGTTTTCCTCCAAGAGCTTTGCGAGTTTGAGGAGAGCGACCTTCCGGTCGCCGGGAGGCAGCAAACGCCAGCGACCGTCATCGAACGCCCTTTTCGCGTTTGCAACCGCGTCGTCGACATCACCAGCGTCGCAGGCCGCGATCTCGGTCAGCGTTTCGCCGGTTGCAGGGTTCGTCGTCGTGAACGTCTTGCCGGACTTTGCCGGACGGAATGCGCCATCGATGAAGGCGTTGGTCGGCAGGTGAAGATTGGTGGCGATCGCCTTGTATTCGGCCGCGCTCAAGGGTTCATGCATTGTTGGCTCCCGACGTGATCTGGGCAACCGTGCGCTTCAAAGTCGCGACAACGGTTTCAAGGGTTCTTTTTTCTTCGGAATTGAGCGGGCGCAGCGGCGCGCGCACCGAACCTGTCTTCAGGCCGATGATCTCGCATCCATGCTTAATCGACTGGACGAACTTGCCGCATTCGAGAAAGTCCATCAGCGGCAGCATCGCCGTCATGATGGCCCGGCCCTTGTCGAAGTTCCTTTCGAGAACACAGGCCTCATAGAGGGCGACATGTTCGCGCGGCAGGAAGTTGGAACCGGCGCAGACCCAGCTTCTGGCACCCCAGGCAAAAAATTCCAGCGCCTGGTCGTCCCACCCACAGGACAAGCCGATATGGGGGAACTTGCGCGCCAGGAGATGGACGTTGGCCATTTCGCCGGAGCTCTCCTTGATCGCCACGACGTTCTTGGACCGGCCCACGCGGGAGAAATAGTCCTCGCGCATGGTGATCCCCATGCGGGCCGGATAATTGTAGAGCATGATCGGCAGGTTGGCGGCGCGGTCGATCGTCAGCGCATGGACCGCGTTCTCCTTTTCCGTCGGCAGCGCATAGGGCGGCGACGAGACGAGGATTGCGTCAGCACCGATTTCCTTCGCAGCCTTGGCATATTCGACGGAATCTTCGGTCCGTGTCGCACCGGTGCCGATGACGAGAGCGAGACGCGTGCCGATCACATCCCTGGCGTAAGCAGCGAGTTCGAAGCGTTCCTGGGCGCTCTGAGCATAATATTCGCCGGTCGAGCCGCCGACGATGATGCCATGCACCTTGGCCTCGATCAGCGACTCCAACACAGCCGCAAACCCCTCGCGGTCAATCTGCCCGTCGGGGCTGAGCGGCGTGATCGCCGGGGTGTAGATGCCTTCGAATTTCATGATGATGACTCCATCGATTGCGTCGGCGTTTCGACCAGTGCGTCCGCCTTGAGTGCTTGGGGTGCGATGAACATTTCCATGTTCTCGCGCGACAGTTCCCAGTGTTCGAACACGAGGTCGACGACAGCGTCCTCGTCGCGGGCGGCGATCGCCGCGATGAAGCCGTCATGGTGGCCGACCGATTTTTGCAGCCGCTCCTGCATGTCCGCGTTGCGGGGGCGGAAGAATGTATGGCCGATGCGCGCATGATCGATCAGCAGCCGTCCGAGGCTAGGCTGCAGGTATTCGTTGCCCGACATCTCACCCATGATCTCGTGAAACCGGTTGTTGGCGAGCGTCATCGAAAGCGCATCATGCGAGAAGCTCGCGGCACGAAACTGTTCCTGCGTGGTCTGCAGCTCCGAGAGCTGCTTCACCTTAAAGTTCCGAACCGCCAGCCGTCCGATCGCCGCATAGACCATCGGCGCGACCAGGAAGAAGTGGCGCAGGGTCGAGTGGTTCATCGGGATGACCCGAGCACCCCTGTTGGTGCGGATATCCACGTAGCCTTCACCTTCCAGGCGACGGAAAACCTCCCGCACCGGGGTCCGTGACAGGCCGTATTTTTCGCTCAGCGATGCTTCATCCAGGTCTTCGTCGGGATCGAGTTCCATCGTCAGGATCTGACGCTTGAGATCGTCGTAGAGTTCGCTCTTGCCGCCCTTCATCCCGAATCCCCGATGTGACCTGGCCCGCGCATCGCGCTGTCGGCTTTTGAGGACAAGCTTGCATGAGTATTCTAGTGAGTCAACAAAATTGTATTATGAAAGTACACAACGAGTACACCTACGATATACAATTGGCAAACAATGAGAGGTAGGAGGGTTATCACGCTCGCCGCGATTGAATATCGCGATTGCCAACGGCTATGGTCGGCATTAAGCCAATCACGCGTGGAATACTTCGGCCTTGGGGAATGACTTGAATGAAGAGCGGCAAGAGCGAACTCTACGACGATCTCAAGCGTCAGATCCTGACGATGGAACTCGACCCCGACGAGGATGTGGATGAGGTCAGCCTCAGCGAGAAATATGGTCTCTCGCGTACGCCTGTACGGGACACCCTGCGTCGCCTGGCAGGCGAAGGTTACATTGACATGCGGGAGAACAGAAGCGCGCGCGTCATCCCGTTGAACCATTCGACGCTGCGACATTTTTTTCTTGTCGCGCCAATGATCTATGCGGCGATCGGGCGCTTGGCAGTCCAGAATTTCAAGCCTAAGCAGTTGTCGGAACTGAGCGATACGCAGGAAAGATTTCGGATCGCCAGCGAGAAGCTGGATACGCTTGAAATGGTCCTCGAGAACAACCGGTTTCACGAGATCATGGGTGAGATGTCAGGCAATGTTTATCTGCAGCCCAGCCTGGGGCGGCTCCTCATCGATCACGCCCGCATCGGCCACACGTTTTTTCATCCGCGCAACGACGACATGCGGCAGCGCCTTCAACTGGCTGTCGAGCACCATGACGGCTTCATCGACGCGATCAAGGCCCATGACGAGCCCGCCGTCGTCGACCTTGTTTTCAAGCACTGGGAACTGTCGCGCGAAAACATGGAGCTTTATGTCGTGCCGAGCGACATGAAGGCCGATCTTCCTGTCGAGCTCGGCTCCTCGCACAAGGATGCCCAACAGGTCTGACGCTCGGCCGCTTGGGCGTGGAGCCGGTTAGGACGTTTTCTGCAGGGCCCGCGTCAGCCATCCGGTAGCAAAATCGGCGATCGCGGAGCGCTGGGCATCGACCGGCACGAGAGTTAGTCACTCTGCATTTCGCTTATGACTTACGAATAAGCCGCTTTCCTTTCCAACCTCAAGAACACCGTTGCCCACCTGAAACGCTTTGGTGATCGCATCCCGGAATGCGACAAGCTGCGCGTCGTCGGCAGCATCGCCGGGAGGGTAGGACGTCAGGGCCAGGAATACGTCTTCCGGATCGGTCACGCGCAGACAGGCTGGATGCTGCTTCATGGTCACATTGCCGAACTGAGCCTGCATGATCCGTTCGGCCGCGTCATATCCGAACGCAGCGCCGGCCGGATCGACTGGCGGACTGCCGAACACCGTTGTCAGCCCATACATCTCGCGCATGTTGCCGGCGCCGTTCGTCGTCACCGCCAGACAACCGCCCGGCCTCAGAACCCGATGCATCTCCGCAACCGCCTTCGACGGGTCAGGCAGATGATAGAGCATGTGCATGGCGATGACGGTGTCAAAGGACCCGTCTTCAAAGGGCAACGCGGCCGCGTCGGCTTGCTGCCCTGTGACCGATGCAAATTGCAGGGGCCGGCAATGCTCAACGGCTTCCTGAACCATGCCCGAAGAAAGATCGGAAAGCGTAAGGTGCAGGTTTTGCGGCAGGCCGCTTGCGGCTGCCTCCCAAAACCAACCAGGACCACACCCGATATCAAGGATGCTGTCGCCGGGCTTGAGAGGAAGCTGCCCTGCTATCCAAGGAAACCAGCCGGTTTCGGCGATCGTGTACTCGCTGTTCAACCGGGCGCGAGCCGCAAGCTTGCGGCTATCGCCATATTGCTCTGCATTGCCTGACGTTATCGAGGCCACGCGCTTCCTCCATCTTTCTTTCTCTCAAAATCCTGTCGCATGGGATACGCTATCGGCACCCTTCGAGCCAAACATCCGAAAAGCCCGCAGGCGTACACGCCCCGGCTGCCAGACGCTGGATTCGGCCGGCGCGTTCCTCGAGCTTGGCGTCGCTTCGAGCGAGATCATATGAAGCCGGCGCTATCAGCACGGCCGCGAGCCGGATAAACTCCGCTTCGGTCAATTCGGCTGGAGACCGCCCATAGATCGCTGAGCTTGCCGAATGGAAGCCTACTATCCAGCCATCAGGTCCCTTGCCCATTTCCAGCGTTTCCAGCCAGAGGGCAAGAATCTGCTCCTTGGAAAGACGGCGCTCCATCCCAAGTGCGTAGCCCGTCTGCCTTATCTTGCCGGGGCCAGGATGAAACTGCTCAAAGGCGAGCCGCTTGGCTGCCGATTGAGTGATTGTTGTCAAACCAGCGCCTGGAGTAGAGAAATCTACCCCAGAATGGGTTGAATAATTCGGGTCTTCAACCGCGATCAAAATAGCTCGATAAGCTGCGCCTAAGGAACCGCCGCCGCGGCCCTGAGCGATCACTTCGTCAGCACGAGCCCGCAACGTCGTGGCATCCGATAGTGCATCAAAGTATCCCTTCGCTCCATAGCCGACTAGACCAATAAGCAAGAGGGCAAAGACAAGACTGCCGTATTTAAGTATCCGCATCATCCGCCGCCAGATAACATAATGGGTGGCCCTCGCGCTAAAACTCGTGTTGTCGCATAAGTTGTTTTCAAGAATAATTTGTCCGTAATTATGTTCGTACCGGGTTTTGCACAACAGTAGCTTTTCACTGTGATTACAATAGCTTAGTTCCATAATATATCTTATGCAATTTTTGTTTGTAATTTAATGCGACAGTTGGGCCAGTTAGAGATGCGACAGTCTCGCCTCTTTGCGCACTGGTCAAAACCAACATTGGGAGCAAGGATGACGATCTTCAGCCTGGTCGAGACCATGAGCGGTCGGAGTCGTCATGCCCTGTTTAATCACCATGTCGCAGAAAGAATTGCATCGCCTCGAACTTATCCAGAAGATCCGTGACGAACGCCTGACTGTCGTCCAGGCTGCCGAGCAGCTCGACCTCAGTCGCAGTCAGGTGCATCGGCTGCTGCAAGCCTATGACCGGGATGGTCCGGTCGGCCTTGTTTCCAAGAAGCGATCACGGCCAAGCAACCGGCGCCATAGCGAAGAGTTTCGCAATGCGGCGCTGGATCTGATCCGCGAACGCTATCTGGATTTCGGCCCGACGCTGGCGCGCGAGAAACTGATCGAACTGCACCGGATCTCGGTCGCCAAGGAGACGCTTCGGCAATGGATGACCGAGGCCGGCATCTGGGTCTCACGTCGGGAACGCAAGAAGCGGGTTTTCCAGCCACGCGGCCGGCGCGACTGCTTTGGTGAACTGGTAGATCGACGGGTCGCATCATTGGTGGTTCGAGAACTGCGGCCCCAAATGCGCCCTGCTCGTCTATATCGATGACGCCACCGGCAAGCTCCTGCATCTGCGCTTCGCCCGATCGGAGAACACGTTCGACTATCTGCATGCGACGAAGACCTATCTGCTGCAATGGGGCAAGCCGCTAGGGTCAGGACCCATTGATTTGAATTGACGGCTATGATTCAGACGGGCGGATAGGAGCCCGACTGATGAGTAATTNCTAGGGTCAGGACCCATTGATTTGAATTGACGGCTATGATTCAGACGGGCGGATAGGAGCCCGACTGATGAGTAATTTGTTCTGGCTGACGGAGGAGCAAATGGCCCGTCTTCAGCCCTATTTCCCCAAGAGCCATGGCCGCCAGCGTGTCGATGATCGGCGTGTCCTGAGCGGCATCATTTTCGTCAATCGCAACGGCCTCCGGTGGTGTGATGCGCCGAGGGAATATGGTCCGGCGAAGACCTTGTATAACCGCTGGAAACGCTGGAGCGACAAGGGCATCTTTATCCAGATGATGGAGGGCCTGGCTGTGCCTGAAGCTGCAGAGCACAAGACCATCATGATCGATGCGACCTATCTCAAGGCCCACCGCACAGCTTCCAGCCTGCGGGTAAAAAAGGGGGTGCGGGCCGCCTGATTGGACGCACGAAAGGCGGCATGAACACCAAGCTTCATGCCGTCACGGATGCGAATGGTCGCCCGGTCAGCTTCTTCATTACGGCCGGTCAGATCAGCGATTACACCGGTGCTGCCGCCTTGCTTGATGAACTTCCCAAGGCCAAATGGCTACTGGCCGACCGTGGCTATGATGCCGACTGGTATCGTGACGCTTTACAGGCGAAGGGGATCACCCCCTGCATTCCGGGGCGGAAGTCCCGCAACAAAACCATCAAATACGACAAACGCCGCTACAAACGGCGCAACCGGATCGAGATCATGTTCGGGCGTCTCAAAGACTGGCGGCGTGTCGCTACGCGCTACGACAGATGCCCAATGGTCTTCCTCTCCGCCATCGCTCTCGCTGC
>NZ_KQ414525.1:0-27800 GCF_001263295.1 Agrobacterium sp. SUL3 | reverse complement strand
AAAGGTCGTCGCGGCCGATGGTCATGAGACGTGCAATGGTCCTGGCCGAAGGCGCTCGGCTCAACGCGCCCGCATCGACCTTCTCTGCTTTTCGACGGCGTGTGGCCCACTCGGTGACAACTCGAAGACAGCCGCGGAACCCTTGGCTCTTGAGTTGCCGCCATAGCTCCGTTCCATTCCGGTTTCCGGCCGTCCATTGAGCGTCAAGCCAGGGCAGGTAGAGTTCAAGCGAGTTCTCACGGACGCGGAAGACATCCGAACGTTGACCACGCAGTACGCGTCGGACAAGGCCGCGACTGTATCCGGTCCGGCGCACGATCTCCTTGATTGTTGCTCCGGACTTGGCCATGTCGAGAATTGCGGCGTTGGTGTCTTCCCGTCGAAGATATCCCTCGTACTGGATCCTCTCGGCGGCCGTCAGCAGTTCGGGGTTGATCGTGGCCGCTCCGATCGCAGTTCGGATCTGGCGCATCGATTTGCGCACCGCATCGAGGAATGCCCGGCTGGCGTTCTCCATTAAGTGCCAGCGGTCAGCGACCTGGGTGGCGTGTGGCAACGCCTTGGCTGCAGCCGTCGCGTAACCGCCGCCGCGGTCGCGAGCGACGATGCTGATCTGAGGTTGGTCCGAGAGCCAGGCCTGGGCCGTCGACGGCTCCCGATCCGGCAGGAGAGCAATGGTTTTGCGCCGTTCCAGATCGCAGATGATGGTCCCATAGCGTTGATTTCGTCGCCACGCCCAGTCGTCGATACCGATCACGGTGGGTGGGACAAAGCGCGGACTGCCGCGTCGCCGCACGACGCGCAGCAGCGTATCGTTGCTGACCGGCAACATCAGCCTTTTGGCAAAGGTGGCCGCTGGCCTGCCACCCAGTGCAAGTCCGAGATGATGGACGATGTGGTCAAGCCTGGCGGTTCGCCGCGCCGAAGGCGCGAAGCAACCCTTTCGGGACATCGAGCGAACCAGTCTTGCTTCGCTGATACGGGTTAACCAGCCGGGCCATCGATAATGGGCTCCGCTCTTCTAATGGCGGTGAGCTGGACCTACTCGACAAATTCGACCATGACGCCCGGCTTGACCATGCCGGCCAGTTCCTCGACGTCCCAGTTGGCCAGCCGAACACATCCATGCGATCCAACCTTGCCTATCAGTTCCGGTTCAGGCGTGCCGTGTATGCCGTAGGTCGGCTCCGTCAGGTCGATCCACACGGTACCCACAGGACCGTTCGGCCCGCTCGGCAGCTCAAGGATTTTCTTGTTGTTGCCCTGCTGAAAATTGATCTTCGGATTGTAGGTGTACGTCGGCATTCGCGACACGCCCTTGACCTTGTGTGTCCCGGTTGGAGAGGGTGAATCCTCGCTGCCGATCGTCGCTGGATAGACCGCGAGCAGCGAGCTGTCGTCGGCAAAAGCGAAAACCTGCGCCAGTTTGCGATGAACCTCGATCCGCTTGACCGATCCGGTCCTGGCAGCGCCGGGAATGGCGACAGCGATCGTTTCGCCCGGCTTGAAGGCCGCCGTCGGATTGAGGGCCTTGATCAGCGCGATATGCATGTGGAACCGCTCGGCCAGCTTCTCCGCAATGCTGGTGTAGCCGAGATGCTCCATCCTGGCCTGTTCGGCATAGTCTTTCGGAATGCTCTCGACGATATCCTTGCTGTCTTCCTGAATGATGGCATAGGCCTGGATGGCCGGGGCATCATCGGTCAAGCGGCCCAATACGTCGGGATCGAGCTTCCCATCCACTGGCAGACGTTGAAGCGCCTCGAAGCCGGCGATCGCTTTCGTCAGGTTGTCGCCGAAATACCCGTCGATGACGCCCGGCGATGAACCAGCCCGGTCGAGCAGGACCTGCAGATGCACGATGGCGGGATTGGGCTCGGTCTGTTTTTCCGCCGGCGCCTCGATCGGAAGGGACGCGATCGCCGCGGTATTGACGGCTTGTGCGTCGATCGGCGCTGCAAAGGCTGGGGAACAGAGCGTTAGAGCGGCGGTCAGTGAAAAGTACCGAAAGGCATTCTGCATGGAGGCTACCGATAAATTAGGGAGAGACTCTCCACCCGGTGGATGGAGAGGCTTCATTGGAGAAAGGTCAAGCAAGGAAGAAGGCCGCCGTTTCCGGCGGCCTTCATCTTGTCAAATCGTGCGGCGAGTGGTGGTTTCGGCCAGAAGCAACGCCTTCTTCGTGCCGTAGGAACCGCCGAACCAGGCCGCCACAGCCCCGAGCAGGAGGGCGAAGAAGCCAAGGATCGCGCCGGCCGACACTGCCTTGGTGGCCGTCTGGGCGGCATCGAGCGCCTGCTGCTTTGCGGCAGCGATGTTATCGCGGTAGGTCTTCTCGTACTGCTCGACCTGGGTGCGGGCCTGATCTACCGGGATGTTCTGCGCCTTGGCGATCGCATCAGCGGCGCGATTGCGGGCATCTGCGGCCTTTGCCTGGTCACCGGTCACCGCGGCCTGGACCGCCGAAACGGCTGCATCACGCAGGGCTGCCGGATCGTTGCCGCCAGACGCGTCACGGATCTGTTGCTCGATCCCGGCCATCGGGTTTGCAGAAGTCGCAAGGGCAGGGGCTGCCGACGTGGCAGCGGTCGCGGCCGTTTGGCCGACACCGCCGACAATGCTCGACAGACCGCTGAACGCGCCGCCGATGAGGGCACCGACCGACGTGGTCAGCAGGTAGAGGATGACAAGAGTGGTGACAGCCCAGGTGGTTACGCCCTGATACCCGCCGGTCGAGCGGCTCGGACGTCCGGAAAGGCGGCTGGCGGCATAACCGCCGACGAAGGAAGCAATGATACCGGCCACAACGAACCACGCGCCACCGGCAATGGAGAAGGTGCTCGCATTCGGGTTGTCGTAGGTTGCCGGATCGATCACGGCGGCGCCAATGCCCACGCCTAGAAGATTGAGGAGAAACTGGACGGCAAGTGCCAGAACGACGCCGGCGAAGATCGCACCCCATGACACCTTATGCAAAGTGGCCGTAAGGGAGGGGTCGACATAGGCCGCTTCGCGCGACACGTGGACGGAGACAGGTTCGGTCATGGTGCATCCTCTTCATCACGGGAATGTGAGTGCCATACTAACGCCGCAATCGCCGTTCGGTTCCCGTCCAGCAGGATACAAAAAAGACCGGCGATGGGATCGCCGGTCTCTGCTGCAGTTACATCAAACGAAGAGCCTTGATTAGTCCTTGCGGACAATACGATCGGACCGCTCGTCTTCGACTTCCACCTCGGTATGGCGGACGCTATCGTTGATGGTCTCCTCGCGCTGCTCGGCGGTCTTGCGCAGCGCGATCTCTTCGACAACGCGCGCATCCTTCGAGACGACAGCCTCTTCATGGTGCTCTTCTGCCTCAATCGTGCGGTCGACGAAGGCGTTTTCCGTTCCAGTCACCGGGCGATCGACGGCGCGGCGCTCGATGCTGACGTTTTCGTCGCGCAGCGATACCTGTTCGCTGACAGGATTTTCGACCACGTAAGAACGGACACGCACGCGGCCATGATTGAGGTCACGCTTGCCGACGCGAAGCTCTTCCTCGACCACCGGGATAACCTCTTCACGGCCGGCCTCCAGAGCTGCCGTTCCGGTTGCGCTGGCACGATTGGCGGAGGCGCCATACGAACTCACGGTCTCCTGCTGGTTCCACCCTTCCGAGCGCCAGCTCTCTGCGCGCTGATCGAGATCGATGCTGCCCTCGTCATCGAGGATATCGATCACCTTGTCATAAGAGGCGGCGGTGACGTTGCTGACCGTCACAAGATAGCCACCGCGGCGAAGACCTTCGGAATAGACGGCGCGGTCCTCGTCGGGAAAGAAGAAGTCTTCCAGCTTCTCCCAAAAGCCCTTGTGCTCGGAGGCAACTTCAGTCGAGGTTGTAGACTCCTTGCCGGCGACGACGCGAATGCCGTCGCGGGCAATCCCGGCTTCGACAAGGCGTTCGACGGCGGCATCCGCATCGCTGCGGTTTTCGAAGAAGGCCGTCACGGTGTTAGACGAAGAGGCGCCGTATGACGATGTGGTTTCGCTGTAGGTCATGAGTTTCTCCTTTTCTCGGATTGATAATTAGCTCAGGGGTCGTCGCGCTCGATGCTGGCACGTTGCTTGCGCAGTTCGACCGGAATGGAAACGTCCTCGGTGGTGGCGACGCGGCGGATGTGGATCTCTTCGACCAGCATCAGACGCTTCTCGACAACGAGAACCTCCTCCATCACAGGCACGATGGTCACGTCACCGTCCGTGCGAACGGCCGGCGCTTCTGACACTTCACGTCCGATTGCCACACGCGTGACCTCGACATTCTCGCTGTCGAGGCGTGCCTCCGCTGCTTCTGTAACAAACTCGGTTTTGGTGCTGACGCGGACGCTGCCGTCGCGCACGGCGCGCTTGTCGATGACAAGCTGTTCTTCGATCAGCGAGAGTTTCTCGTCAGGCTTGGTCATCCGCATTCCAGATTGTTGCAACCAGCATTGAACGAGCGGAATCCAACTTTGTTCCTTGGAAAAGGTCACACGTCACCAGCTGCGCAAAAATCGCCCAAGGCCGGAACAAAGTATTGACGCAGTGATTTTGTCGCTCACGAAGAAAGGTTGGATAAGCATGGTGAATATTCTGATCGTCGAAGACCAGTGGCTGTTATCGAGCGCGGTCGAAGAGGCAGTGTTGTCGCTTGGGCATGAGGCCATCGGGACGGCAACCACGGCAAAGGAAGCGTACGAGCTTGCCGACAAGGCTCAAGTTGCATTTGTCGATGTCAATCTCATCGATGGTGCGACCGGACCGGAAATCGGCCGACGCCTGGCGGCAGACGGCGTCACCGTCGTCTTCATGACCGGCAACCCGGAACAGCTTGGCTCAGGCGTCGATGGCGCCCTCGGGGTGATCTCAAAGCCGGTGATGGACCTTGAATTGGTCGAGACGATCCAGTTCGCAACGGATCATCACGCCGGGCGGGACTGTATCGCTCCTAAGCGGTTTATTGCGTTTCATTGACGACGACTACTCGGCGAGACCCTTCTATTCGTCGAGCTCGTTTCGTGTGACGCTCGCCAACTCGTGGAGCCCCTCGGCGCGGCCTGGCTCCTCGACAGCGGCCAGAATAACCGCGTAGAAGGCGGCCCGACATATTTCTTTTTTTAGACGCAGCAGCGTGTTTCTTTCTGACCGCGTCTACGAGATCCTTCGGTCGCATTGCCGGGAGAGCGAGTTCGGCGATCGTCCGCGCGATATCCTCAATGTCTGATGCCAGTTCTCTTGCCATCACCTTCTCCATTCGAAGATGAGATAGCGAAGGGAGATGACAGCGCGATGTCAGAACGCGTCTGGTCCGCTCAAAGTCAGATTTGCATTCTCAGGCGCGTTTCCGGATGCGTCAGGTCAGGCCTTGCCCCCAACGATACGTTTCGCCGCTCAAGCGAGAGTGTGTAGGCGGGTAAATTCCGTCAACTTCCCGACTGAAGCCGCATCTTGCGCAAGCGCTCGGTCTTCAGCCGCCGCTCCTCCGCCTCCGCCTTGATTGACGCCATGGCGCTGTCATGCGTTGCGTCGAAGCGTTGCTTCCTGTCCGCCAAGGAGCTCTTCTCGCGGTTTCGTTTTTGTGGAATGTCGTCATCTTTCCATCACGATGAACTAATGCTCAGCAAAACAGCGACAAGTAGAGGGGGACGTCTGTTGGTTTCCGCGCAGAAGTGAGCCGGCTCACTTCTGCGCGGAAACCAACACTCGATGCTTGAAGACGGCACTGTGTCGATACCGGGCAGCCAGCGAACGTAAACCGCGGCACACGCACGGTCTGCGTTGCCGCCGTCGAAGTCGTTACATCTGCCGAATTATTTCGGCAGCCCGGTCTCGGGCGTGTCGTTGGAAATCCGCGCGCCACCATCGCATTCGATGACGGACCCGGTGACGAAGCCATTTGCCACGACATATAGCAGTGCCTGAGCCAGATCGGAAACCGTGCCGATGCGACCGACCGGAAGACGTGCGGCCGCAAAGGCTTCGGCTTCGGTGAACTCCGCCTCGGAAATGTGATCATACCAGGGTGTGGCGACGAAGCCGGGAGACACGGCATTGACGCGGCGCGGTGCCAGTTCCCGTGCAAGCGTCGGCGTCATGATTTCAAGCGCGCCGTTGATGGCTGCGAAGCCGCTGCCGCCGGCGCTGACCTTTCGTGCCGCGGCACCTGTTACGAATGTGATCGATCCGGTCGGGGAAAGGGTGGCAAGCGAGGCCTGCGCGATAGTGAGATGCGGCCAGAACTTCTCCTCGAACGCCTGCCGGAACTCGCCGAGATCGACCTCTGCGAAGGTGCCGCCGCCGAGGCGGCCCGTCATCGTGATGATGAGGTGATCGAAATCGCCAACCCGGGCAAACATATCCCTGATCGAGTCGATGGACCGTCCGTCGACGACCTCGGCCGAAGCCTTACCGGAGATCGCGCCGACAGCCGCCTGAAGTTTTTCCGCATTGCGGCCGGCAAGGATCACCTCGCATCCCAGCGCGCCGAGAAGCTGTGCGCTGCCAAGCCCGATGCCGGAACCTCCGCCGACAATCAGGACTTTTTCGCCCCGCAAATTCGCCCAGGAAGGCAGGGAAAACGGGGTTTGGATCTGGTTCATGGGGTGACTCTCTATGGTTAATGGTTGTGTGAAAAATATAGTTCCATATGGAACATAGTCAAGCATGAATGCACGGCCTTGCTGTCTTCGACCGGTCACCGGTGCTGTGAACAGTTGCCCGCCCCCCAAAATTCATTCCATAAGAGACGATCGGAGTGATGATCGCGGTCCATTTCTAGGACCGAAACAAAAGGAGTGTGTATGAGCAGGCAGGATCCTGACGAAAACCTTTCGGCGCGGCTCGATGCCGGACGCAAGGATGTTCTTGACGTCGTTATGAAATCCCCGCTGATCGATCGTTTCGGGTTCAGGATGAGTTTGTGGGCCGGCCTCTATGCAGGTCCCGTCTTCGTTGAGATCGAGAAACGGCTCGGGGTGACGCGAGATGAAAATAACATATTGTTTTCATTAACTGTTTACGGATCAACCACAGCAAAGGTCATATCCGATTATCTTGGAAGGCCAAAGAACAGCATCAGTCGTGCTGTCGAAAAACTGTTGCAGAGAGGATTGATTGCCAGCGAGGTCGATCCAACGGACCGGCGACGGATCGTTCTTAGCGTCAGGCCGGAAGGGCGTGCTACATATCTGGAATCCAGCCGTATCTGGCGGTTGCGGCAGGATCGTCTTCTGGCAGTACTCAGCCCGGTCGAGCGGGTGGCATTTGATGCGATACTGGACAAATTGCTGGCGGTTGACGATTGGGATGTGCCGATTGAAGACCTCGATGCGGTCGAAAAGTCTCCCAATGGTTCTGGTTGACATTGTTCCAAAAGGAACTAATAATTGAATTATCGATTGACGCACGGCTGTACGGGAAAACTCGCAAAGACGGTGCAAAAAAGAAAAATCGAGGGGTTCACGCCGTTATCCGCGGCGGATGTCATTTACAGGAGAGTTCCATGAACTGCTGGAAGACTTTGCTTGCCTGCGCGGTGGCGACTGCGCTTCATGCAGGTGTGGCAATGGCCGAGGAGCCGCAATCGGGCGGTAAACTGGTCGCGGCCGTGCCGATCACGTTCAAGACACTGGATCCGGTGTTCGGCGATGCCGACATCACCGATCGTCTGGCACTCAACCAGATCTACGATCCGCTGTTCCGGCTCGATGACGAGGGCGAGATGGTTCCTGTTCTGGCGACCGGCTATAGCTATAATGCGGACAATACCGAGCTGACGATCGGCCTTCGTCAGGGTGTGACCTTCCATGATGGTACGCCGTTCAACGCCGATGCCGTTGTCTACGTGTTCAATCGTCTCAAAAACTCGTCGGGCGCCATGCGCACCGGCACGGTCAGCTGGATGAAGACGATCGAAAAGACCGGCGAGTATGAGGTCAGGATCACCGTCAACGCCCCGACGGGCTACGCGGTTTCCAGTCTTGCCGCCGAGGGAACGCTGATGATCTCCCCGGCCGCCGACAAGAAATACGGTCAGAATTTCGGCCGTCATCCGGTCGGTACCGGACCGTTCAAATTCGTCGACTGGATTGGCACGGATCGCATCATTCTCGAGAAAAATCCGAATTACTGGATGAAGGACGCAGCGGGGCGCTCGTTGCCGTATCTCGACAATGTGGAGATCCGGTCGATCACCAACTATGCGACCGCCATGCTGGAGCTTGAAAGCGGCGGCATCGGCCTGTTGAATGTCGTCAACCCCCAGGATTTCGAGCGCGTCCGCACAAGCGGCGAGCTCGCTCTGCTGGAAGGGCCGCAGGTGCTGGCGCATCAGATGATCGTCAATGTCGATCATGCCCCCTTCGACAAGAAGGAGGTACGGCAGGCACTGGCGTGGGCCGTGGATCGCGAGACGCTTGCGAAAGCCGTGGCAGGCGAAGACGGCCTCGTTTATCCGACCTATGTGCCGCCCGCGGAATGGGAGTTCGACGCGACGATCAAGGGCTACCCCTTCGATCCCAAGAAAGCCAAGGAATTGCTGGCCTCGGCCGGGCACCCTGACGGTGTCAGCTTCGAGATGCTGACAATCCAGCGCGAACCGGACATCACCATTGCCCAGATCCTCCAGCAGATGCTGAAGGAGAGCGGCTTCGACATGAAACTGACCGTGCTTGAGCGGCAGGCATGGATTGGTCGCGTCATCACCGAAGGCACCTACGACGCCAGTATGGCAGCGGGCCAGCATCCCCGCATCGATCCGCACGATACCTGGGCCAGGTCCTATATCAAGGAACAGGGCGGAAACTGGTCGCGGCATAAGAACCAGGAACTCGTCGACCTGATCTACAAGGCCCGCGATACCGTCGCGCGGGAGGATCGCAAAAAGCTCTATCGTGATGTTGCCGAGATGGCGCTCGATGAAAACTATGTCACGTTCCTCTTCGACCGCAGGGCCTATGGCGGCGTGAGCAAGGCGGTCCGCGACGTGAAGGTCGACAACGGTGGCGCCTGGGTTCTGACGAACGCCTGGGTCAAGCGTTGATCCATGCCGATGCATGCCGCGCAAACATGTGCTGTGCGGCATGCCTGAAAGCGGGGATTTTAAGCTGAGAACGCGACTGATCGAGGTCGCTACCGGCGTCACCCGGCTCAGGGCCAGGACAGGCCCGTCATGCGTCATCATCCATATCCGTTTGGAAAGCTTCATATGTTAAGCTACATCTTCTCGCGTATCGTTTCCGTCATTCTGCTGATGCTGGTCATGAGCGCGGTGATCTTCGTGGCCACGACGTGGCTTCCGGGCGATCCTGCCGTATCGATTCTGGGTGTCGAGAGCTCTGCCGAGGAGCGTGCCAAGGTTCGCGAGACCTACGGTCTCGACGATCCGGTTCCCGTACAATATGTGCGATGGTTCGGTCGCGTCGTCGAAGGCGATCTGGGACGTTCGATCCGTACGCGTGAACCGGTTGCAGACATGCTTGCCGCGCGCGCGCCGGTTACGCTGCAACTGACCGTCTTTGCCCTTTTGGTTGCGATGGCCATCGGAATTCCGGCCGGAATATGCGCCGCCCGGTGGCGCGGCAGACTGGCGGACGGCATCATCAGTACTGTGGCGCTCGTCGCATCGGCGGTCCCCTTCTTCTGGCTCGGCGTCATTCTCATCCTGTTCGTCGCCGTCCGCCTGCACTGGCTACCGGCGTCGGGATACGCGCTGCTGTTCGATCAGCCGCTGGAAAGCCTGAAACTGATGATCCTGCCTGCCACTGCCGTCGGTTGTTCGCTGGCCGCATTGATAACGCGGCAAACGCGAGCTGCCATGTTGCAGGTGCTGAACGAGGATTTCGTTCGCACCGGGCGTGCCAAGGGACTCCGGGAAGACCAGGTCGTTTTGCGGCATGCCCTTCCGAACGCCCTGATCCCCGTCATCACCGTCGTCGGCCTGCAGGCAGGTGCGCTTCTCGGCGGTGCGATCGTCACGGAGAAGGTGTTCGCTATCGCCGGCATAGGCAGCATGGTCATCGACGGCATTTTCAACCGCGATTTTCCCGTGATCCAGGGCGCCATGCTTTTCATCGTGCTGTGCGTTGCACTCATCAACCTGATGGTGGACCTGCTCTACACGCTGGTCAACCCCCGCATTTCCTATCGGTAGGCTCATCCATGACCGTGTCATCCCCGCAAGTATCTGCCGAGGCGGCTTCATCAGGCCGTACCGTGTTGCGCAAGGTCCTGTCCTCTCCACGGGGCGCGTTCGGTGCCTTTGTCGTCGCACTGATTGTCATCGTCGCGATAGCCGCACCATGGCTCGCGCCTTACGACCCGACAAAGATCAACTACCTTGCCATCGCCAAGCCACCGTCAGCCCTGCACGTGCTGGGCACGGATGAAGTTGGCCGTGATATCTTCAGCCGCCTGCTTTTCGGTGCCCGCATCTCGGTCGCGGTTGTGGTCCTTTCCATTGGCGGCGCGATGATCGCCGGCTCGGCGATCGGGCTTGCCGCAGGCTATGCCGGCGGGATCATCGACAATCTGGCCATGCGGCTGGTGGACTCGATTCTGGCTTTTCCGACGCTGGTGCTTGCCCTGCTGGTCATCGCGCTGATCGGGCCCGGCCTTGCCAATGCAATTTTTGCAATGGTCATCGTCTACACGCCAAGCTTCGCGCGTCTCGTGCGCGGTGAAACGCTGACACTTCGCAACCGCGACTATATCGCTGCTGCCAAGCTGGGCGGTGCCCGCTCGGCTCAAATTCTGCTTCGGGAGATTCTGCCGAACCTTGCCGGAAACACTCTTGTCTTCGCGTCGCTTCTGGCCTCGACGGCATTGATCACAGAATCCGCACTCAGCTTTATCGGTCTCGGCATCCAGCCGCCCACTCCAAGCTGGGGGTATATGATCAGCGCCGGTATGCAGTACTGGGCTGCCTGGTGGATCAGCTTCTTTCCGGGACTGGCGATTTTTGTCGCGGTCCTCGGCTTCAATTTTCTCGGTGATGCCTTGCGGGACGCGCTGGATCCGACGCTGGAGGCAGGACGATGACGGAACAACTTCTTCAGGTTCGTAACCTCGTCATTCCGTTGCCGGGTGGCGGCGACCGGAAAAATGGTGTCGATGGCATCAGCTTTATGGTCGGATCCGGCCGGACGACGTGCCTTATCGGTGAGTCCGGTTCTGGAAAATCCCTGACCGCCCAGGCTATCCTCGGACTGCTTCCCGAGAAATTCGACAGGCCGACGGGAACGGCCGAGTTTGGGGGTGCGAACCTGCTTGCGCTCGATCCTTCGGCTCTGCGCCGTGTGCGTGGCGCCCGGATCGGCATGATCTTCCAGGAACCGATGACCGCCCTGAACCCCTTGCAAAAGGTGGGACGCCAGATCGATGAAGTCCTCCGTGCCCACATGCGCATGACGCCGGCGGCAAGGAGGGCGCGGGTCCTGTCGATCCTGGGCGAGGTCAATCTGGATGCGGAACGCGTTATCGGTCGCTTCCCGCACCAGCTTTCCGGCGGGCAAAGGCAACGCGTGATGATCGCCATGGCGCTGGTGATGGAGCCGCGGCTGCTGATTGCCGACGAGCCGACCACCGCGCTTGACGTGACCACGCAGGCGCAGATTCTACGGCTGATATCGCAGCTTCAGGCCCGGCACGGCACCGGCGTGCTGTTCATCACCCACGATTTCGGTGTCGTGAAGCAGATCGCCGACGATATCGCCGTCATGCATCGCGGCCGTGTCGTCGAGGCCGGACCGGTCGCCGATATCCTGTCCTCACCGCGGGAGGAGTATACAAAGGCACTTCTCGCTGCCGTACCAAAGGGGGAATTGCGTCCTCCGGTCGCGCGCACGGGGCCTGTCGTGCTCGAGGCGGCGGGATTGACCAAGGTGTACAGTCACCGCCCGTTCCTTTTTGGCAAGCCGAAACGTTTCGTCGCCCTTCAGGACGTGTCGCTGCAACTACGTTCGGGCGAAATCCTCGGCATCGTCGGCGAGTCCGGATCGGGCAAGAGCACCACGGCCCGCTGTATCAGCCGTTTGGTCGATCCGGATGAAGGCAAGGTGCTTCTCGGCGGTGAGGATTTCGGCGCCTTGCGGGGAAATGCATTGCGTCTCGCCCGGCAGCGGATGCAGATGGTTTTTCAGGATCCCTACAGCGCGCTCAATCCACGTCGCCGGGTCGGCGATATCCTGATGCAGGCACCGCTGAATTTCGGGGTTCCCCGGGCGGAAGCTCAAGCCCGCGCGCGCCGCATGCTTCAGCTTGTCGGGCTTGATCCATCGGCGTTCTCGCGGTTTCCCGGCGCCTTTTCAGGCGGGCAGCGGCAACGCATATGCATTGCCCGCGCATTGATACCCCAGCCGAAACTGCTGATCGCCGACGAAGCGGTTTCCGCGCTCGATGTTTCGGTTCAGGCGCAGATCCTGACATTGCTCAAATCGATACGCGACCAGATGGATCTCGCCATCCTGTTCATCACCCATGATCTGCGTGTCGCCGCCGAACTGTGCGACCGTCTGATCGTCATGAAGGACGGTTGCATCGTCGATCAGGGCACCTGCGCACAGGTGCTGTTCGAAAGCACCGTGCCGTACACCCGTACACTTATCGATGCAATTCCCGGCAATAAACTGACGAAATCCGATCGGTTCATCGACACCGTTGCAGCAGGCCAGGGGAATTGAGATGCGGCATCCCGAAACAGTGCAGGTTTCCGATACACGCTCCGGCATTGCCGAGGAGAAGGATCCGCTTCTTCGGCCGCTTTCGATCGGAAGCCTGAAACTGCGCAACCGGATTATGAGCACGAGCCATGAAACGGAGCTGGACGAGCACGGATACCCACGTGAGGCTTATCAGCGCTACCATGAGGAAAAGGCAAAGGGTGGTCTCGCGCTGACGATGTTCGGTGGTTCCGGTCGCGTTTCCGC
The DNA here is from genome assembly GCF_001263295.1 of Agrobacterium sp. SUL3. Taxonomy (NCBI): domain Bacteria; kingdom Pseudomonadati; phylum Pseudomonadota; class Alphaproteobacteria; order Hyphomicrobiales; family Rhizobiaceae; genus Agrobacterium; species Agrobacterium sp. SUL3. Next base: position 14,856 of record NZ_KQ414525.1, on the reverse strand, counting down.
CGATTCAAGCTGGGGCGGATCCCAGCTTGACTACACCGACGATGCCATCGTTCCCGTGTTCAGGCAATTTGCCGACCGCATTCACGGTCACGGCGCGGCGCTCATGTGTCAGATTTCGCATGTCGGACGCCGGGCGGACGCAACGGTCGGAGATTGGCTGCCAGCCATCGGTCCGTCGCATTCCCGCGAAGAATATCGCAGGAATTTCTCCTGTGAAATCGACAGGCACGAGATCGCCCGTGTCGTGCACGATTTCGGGCAGGCGGCAAGACGGGCGCGCGAAGGGGGGCTGGACGGTCTCGAGACGATGAGCGGCGGGCATCTCATAGGCCAGTTTCTCTCTCCTCTGGTCAACCGGCGGACCGATGAATTCGGCGGCTCTCTCGAAAACCGGATGCGCTTTCTGCGGATGGTTCATGAAGAGATACGCACGCAGGTCGGGCCGGACTTTCCCGTCGGGATCCGCTACACGATCGACGAGGATCACCCGGACGGACTTGGCTTTGACGAAGCCGTCAAGGTGGCAAACATGCTGGAGAGAGAAGGGCTGGTCGATTTCTTCAACTGCATTTTTGGCCGCTTCGATACGAAGTTCAACCTTCTGGTCTACAACATCCCGGATATGACATCTCCTTCTGCACCATGGTTGCAGAAAGCCGGTGCCTTTCGCTCCGAGACCGATTTGCCGGTTTTTCACGCGGGCAAGATTTCGGACATCGCGACGGCACGATATGCTGTGAGCGCCGGGTTGCTGGACATGGTTGGCATGACGCGGGCTCATATGGCCGACCCGCAAATCGTCAACAAGCTGAGAGCAGGCAAAGAGGATCAGATACGTCCGTGTGTCGGAGCGTCCCACTGTCTCTATCGGCCTGTCCGCTGCATCCACAATCCGGTCACCGGTCGGGAAACGTGGTTGCCGCAGGTGGTGGAGCGATCGGCCGAGGCCGGCCGGAAAGCCGTCGTGATCGGGGGCGGACCTGCCGGGCTCGAAGCGGCACGCGTTCTTGCAGAACGGGGGCATCGGGTGGTCCTGTTCGAGGCGACTGATCGTCTGGGCGGGCAGCTTGCGCTGGCGACCCGAGCGCATCTGCGGCACGACCTGAAGGGGATTGTCGACTGGCGCGAGGCCGAACTGGAGCGCCTGGGCGTAACCCTTCACCTGAATGCCTATGCCACTGTGGAAACTGTGTTGGCTGAAGCGCCGGATATCGTCATCGTTGCCGCCGGGGGCTATCCGGATCAGGGCACGTTTGACGGCAATGAACTTTGTCTCAGTGTGTGGGATGCGCTGGGCAATCCATCCGCCATGGCTGATGATATCCTTGTCTATGACGGGACGGGCCGACACCCGGCGCCTTCCGTCGCGGTTCAACTGGCGTCGGCCGGGAAATCCGTGACCTTCGCCGCACTCGATCCCGTCGTGGCCCCTGAAATGGAGACCCACTCCCAGATCATCTATCGCAAGAGATTCGCCGAACTGGGGGTACAGACCTTGCTGGAATACGAGATCGTTCGCGTGTCTCCGAACGGCGACCGGTATGACGTGTCGCTAACACATTTGTTGACCGGACAAGGTCTGGTTCTGGCCTGTTCTCAGGTCGTTGTGGAAAACGGAACTTACCCGGTAACGGATGTGTTCGATGAGCTTCGTCCGCTTTCTGCCAATGATGGCAGGACCGAATTGTCTTCGTTAACCGGCCCAGCCCCGCTTCGCCCGCGACGCGACGACGGGTTCGAGCTGCACCGGATCGGCGATGCCGTAACCAGCCGGTCGGTTCACGCGGCGATGTTCGATGCGGTCCGTCTGTGCATTCAGTTCTGACCTGCCGATCACCCTTGTCGCCCGGGCAACCAGACGCATGACAAATCGATAGCTGACATCGCCCGTCAGCATCCGCGCGAAAGCGTTTTCGATATCGTCCGGTTCGATGATCCCGATGTTTGACGCGATATCCCTCTCGGCGCAGTTTTGACTGGCTACCAAGAGCATCGGCAAACCATCGCGCCTTACGCGGATTGAGGATAGAAACCGCTAAGCTGCGGCTGAGCATGAAAAAATCGAAAGCCCTGTACGAGTTACCGGTCAGTTCGTAGATGATGCGCTCGACGGCCCCCATCCATTCGAGGGTAGCGGCACCCCCCTTGTCGTAGTCGGCGTGCTGCCAGTTCCCATCCTGTTGCCGATGCAGCTCGATATGGTTTTTCGATATATCTGCACCGATGATAATATTAGTCATCTTTTCCCTATCCCATGCTTGTCCTCCGGGCCAAAAGCTCGGGTATCCGTTCAGAACGATTGGAAAAGCTGGATGTGATAACCCACCAGCTCACCCCCGAAACGACCTCGCTTTTCACGATCCATTACCCATTTGGGAAAAGAATGACCGCCCTCTTGGACGCTCCTTTATCTCACGAAGAAGCAGTGATAGGCATAAGGTGAGTATTTTCTTCCCAACATCATTTGCCTGATTGAAGCGGTGCTCCTCACCGCCGATGACGAAGGCCAACGCCATCAACAATCGAGGCGGAAAACATCTTCAAATTATATCAACAAGCCTGATCATGGGGCCGACTTCACAACCAAAACTACTCCGGTTTGACGGACGTTGCCGGCAAGATAGCTGTGCGCGTAGGACAAGCGTAACTGCCGAACATTCACGTCTTGCATTACGTATAGACATTCAAATGTCGTAGCAGATATCAGGAGCTGGTGCTTGAGTGACGGGTTTTTTGTTTGTCTACAGCCGAATAGCCGCCTATGCAGACCTGAGCGCCTTGCGCATGGCTTCGACGCATTGCTTTAGCGGCGGGGTGGGGTCGACGTTATATTTCCAGTTGGTCAGTTCCACCGTCAGAGACCCGTCATAGTTCTCTTTCCGCAGAAAGGTGACCAGCTTGTCAAGGTCGATGACGCCATCACCCCAAGCAAGGTGGCTGCCACCAGCATCGGAATCGGTAAAGTGCACATGCGCAACGCGACCGGCGAGATGGGTGAAGTAATCCTCAGGCGTCTCATGCGTCATTATCGCGCCGGCAACGTCGTATACCGCGTGAAGCGAGGAGTTCCCGAGCTTGTCCATCAGTTCCCGGATTTCCCGCGCCGAGCGAATGATATTTGCGAATGAATCCGGCAGCGACTCCATCCAGAGATCGATGCCGAGTTTCTGCGCGCGGTCGCAAAGAATGCCCATGGAATCGATGCAGCGTTCCAGTGCCTGCTCCACGGGTTCGTCGCGATAGCCACCGCCTGCCGTTACCAGAAGGGCTGGTGCCCCGCATTCGATGGCAAATTCCAGCGATTCCAGAAAATAGCGCACGGAGCGGTCGCGCAACTCCGGTTCCTTCGCAGAGATGTTGATCGGGTAGATGCATTGCTCCGGCGTGAAAGCGACGATGTCGAGACCCATTCCACGGACTTTCCGCCCCAGCGCCCGCGCATCGGCCAGCGTTTTATCGCCGATATAGAAATGCGGCGCGGCGGCCCAAAGTTCGATGCGCGAGACCCCGGCATCACAGACATCGGCCAGAAACCTGTCCAGCGTGTGCCGCACGTAGTGGAAATTCATTACACTTATGCTGCGCTCATCAAGTGCCATTATCTATTCTCCATATGCCTATGCGACGGTTCGTCGTTCACAAGAATGTCGCTATTTACTTCGCGCTTCGGTGTGCCGCGTCGTTGCGGATTGAGATGTCTAAAAACTGAATTCGGTCGCGGGCCTTACCCGTCCCCGCATCGAGCGGCGCATGAGGCTGAGACAGTCGATCATGTCAAACGGTCGAGCCCGCAACACTGCAGCCGCGACATCCTGCTGGAAGTGCCCGCGCCATAATCGTCGCGGACGCGTTCCGGCGCTTTACGCAGCAGCCAGAACCCGCGCCATCCTGCTGGAAGTGCCCGCGCCATAATCGTCGCGGACGCGTTCCGGCGCTTTACGCAGCAGCCAGAACCCGCGCCAGAAACGCCTGGGTGCGCTCGTGCTGCGGGCGCGTCAGCACATCTGCCGGCCGGCCTTGCTCCACGATCACTCCCCCATCCATGAAGATCAGGTGGTCAGCAACATCTCGCGCAAAACCCATTTCATGGGTGACGACGACCATGGTCATGCCGTCGTCCGCAAGCTGGCGCATGACAGCGAGAACCTCGCCGACAAGCTCTGGATCGAGTGCCGAGGTCGGCTCATCGAACAGCATGACGTCCGGCTTCATTGCCAGAGAGCGGGCAATGGCCGCGCGCTGCTGCTGCCCGCCGGAGAGTTGGGCGGGATAGTAGGCCGCCCGCTCCTTCATGCCGACGCGATCCAGAAGCACCATCGCCTCCTCCACCGCCGCACCACGGGACATACGCTTGACCAGAACCGGAGCCTCAATCACATTTTCAAGCACGGTCTTGTGCGGGAAGAGGTGAAAGCCCTGAAACACCATGCCCATACGTTGTCGTTGACGGGCAAGCTCGTTGAAGCTCATCTCATAGAGCTTGTCGCCTTTCCAGCGCACACCGACGGGTTCCCCGTTCAGGAAGATCGCGCCGCCCGTAGGCCTCTCGAGATAGTTCAGGCAGCGCAGCAGCGTACTCTTGCCGGAGCCTGACGGGCCGACGATGCAGGTTACGTCGCCACGCATGACCGCTACATCAATCCCGCTCAACACCTCATGTGTGCCGAAACTCTTGCGCAGCTTCTCGACCTTCAGCAGAGGCTCGACGCTAGTCTGGTCCTTCATCACAAAGCCTCCTGCTGACGTTTGAACAGGCGAGCGGGCAAAAGCCCGCCTGCTTTCTTCGCACCTGCACGGTGTTCGGACTTCAAGCGGTGCTCGACGGCATGCTCGATAACCGTCAACACTGTCGTCAGGACGAGATACCAGATGGTCGCGACCAACAGCAGCGGCACAGTCTGATAGGTGCGTGCATAGACCATCTGGGCGGAATAAAGCAGGTCGGGCAATGCCAGCACGGAGACGAGCGACGTGAATTTCAGCATCGAGATCGTATCGTTGCCGATGGGCGGAATAACGATGCGCAGTGCTTGCGGCAGCACGATGCGGCGAAGCGTCTGACCACGCGTCATGCCAAGCGTTGCGGCAGCTTCCGTCTGGCCCGCGTTCACGGCCTGTATGCCGGCACGGATCATTTCGGCGGCATAGGCGCTTTCGGTAAAGGCGAGGCCCATGATGGCCGCACTGAACGGCGTGATGAGCTGGTTGGTGTTCCAGGAGACAAGCTTCGGCCCGTCGAAAGGAATGCCGATCGAAATCTCCGGCAAAAGCAGCGCCAGATTGTACCAGAAGATCATCTGAACCAACGGCGGCACACCGCGGAAGAACCAGATCCAGCCCCAGCTCACGGCTTGAAAGACGCGGCTGGTCGACAGGCGCATGATGGCAAGAACGATGCCGATCCCAAGACCGAGCACCATGGCAAGGACCGTCAGCAGCAACGTCATGCCGAGACCGGAAAGGATCGCAGGGTTGAACATATATTTGGCGACCACGCCCCACTGCATGTTCTTGTTGGTGACGAGCACCTGCAGGAACACTATGGCAAGAATGGTCAGAGCCACGCCGCCGATCCAGTGGCCTATTTTAGGCACCGCGATGGGCTTCAAGTTGAGGATCGAGGGACGCTCCGGCGATTTTTCAGACATCTTTATTCCTTGCTGCCGATCCTGAGCTGTCTGCTTCGGCCCGGATGACAATCCGGGCCGGGATACGCTTTTGCAGCCGGTGAAACTGCGTCAGAGATCAACCGGGTTTTCTTCCGTGATCAGCAGCGCCTTGCTCAGCATGCCACTGTCGTTCAGACCCCACTTGGCCATGATCTTCTCGTAAGTACCGTCGTCGATCAGCGATTGGATCGCGTCCGTCAGGACCTGGCCGAGCGGATCGCCCTTGCGCACGCCGATGCAGCTGTTGACAGGAGACAGAACCAGTTCCGAAACCTTCAGATCGCCGGTCTGCGTCGCCATGTAGCTGAGCTTGACCGAGCCGCCGACGGTGGCTTCGGCGCGATTGGAACGAACGGCAAGTTCAGCCTGCGCCTGCGTGGCGTGCATCTGCATGACGATCGGCTTGTCCTTGCATTCATTGGCGTTGAGCTTTTCAAGGAGCCCGATATCCCAGGAACCGTTCAGAACCGCTATCGTCAGACCGCAGGCATCGGAGGCGGACTTGACGGCGAGCTTGCTGTTTGCCGGGTAAGCGAACGAGGTGCCGATCCGCCGCTGGGAAACGAAATCAAGCGTCTTCAGCCGCTCGGCGGTTGTGCCGAAGGAGGAGAAGCCGGCGTCGAAACGCTTGGACTGAAGCCCCGGAATGATGGCATCGAAGCTTGTACCCTCGAAAGTGAAGGGAACGCCGAGACGTACTTCCATCTCCTTGGCGAGGTCCACGCTCCAGCCCTTGAGCTGGCCATCGGCATCAAGATACTCATCGGGCGCCCAGTCGTTGAAGACCGCAGCCTTGATACCATTATCCTTGTATTCCTGCGGCAGTGCATCGCGCAGAGCGGGAATGACGTCCGCGAATGTGCTCACCGCCGTCAATGCGCTCAGGACACACCCGGCCAGAATGGATTTGAACATGACAGCCTCCTTGTTATGCGAAACCCGGCGGGTCCGCGATTGCGTTCTCCGGTTCCCCTTGCAATCATTTAGAGAACGTTCTCACATATGAGGCACGGCGAATATCCATCCGTCAAGCGTCATCTTTCAGATGACCGGCTTTATGGAGCGTTGAAAACCACTGTCGATCTGCTAAAGCCAAAAAACAGCTACCGTTTTCTTCCGACCAGACATGATAAGATTCTCATTCCGGCAGACCAAAATATGAGAGGAATTGCCAGTTGGCTCCTAAAAGCAAGGCGACGATCACCGATGTCGCACGTGCAGCAGGTGTTTCCACGGCGACCGCGGGGCGCGTGCTGGGCGGTTACGGCTACACCAGTGACGACAAGAAAGAACAGGTGCTCAAGGCCGCCCAGAAGCTGGGCTATCGGCCCAATGCGCTGGCGCGCAGCCTCATTACCGGCAAGACACGAACTATCGGCGTCGTGGCCGGTGATATTCAGAACCCGTTCTACGCTTCGGTTCTGCGCGGTATTTCAAACGTCGTGGAAGCCAACGGTTTCGGGCTGCTGATCACCAATAGCGACGAGTCGCAATCCAAGGAGGTTCACTCGGTGGAGCTTCTGGCGCAGAAGCAGGTGGATGGGTTGATCGTCACCCCCAGCGACACGCGCAAGGCGCGGCACCTGCACAATCTGCGGGGCATGGGCGTGCCGCTCGTTCTGATCGACCGTGCTGTCGCCGGTCTGATGGTGGACCGCGTGGCGACCGACAATATCGCCGCTGCCGAACAGGCCGTGCGCTATCTGATTGCCGCCGGTCACCGGCGGATCGGCATTGTTGCGGAACTCGTCGATCAGGAGAGCGACGGACTGGACGGGTTTCTGGCGCGCGCTGTCGCGGGAGATCCGATCGAAAGCGAAACGCTTTATCCAAGTTGGCAGCGCCTTCTTGGTTATATCCGTGCGCACCGGATTGAAGGCTTGCCAGTGGACCCACGCCTGACGATACGGGCGGGAGGCTATTCTGCCAGCGCCGCTCAGGCTGCGCTCCCCCGGCTGATGAAAGTCCCGGACCCGCCGACGGCTCTGTTCACGACGGACGGCACTATGTCCGAGGGCGCCATGCGAGGGCTCTCCGAGTTGAAGCTTTCAATTCCAGAGGACCTCTCGATCATCTGCTTCGACGATCTTGACTGGATGAGCTTTCATCGCCCCGGCATCACCACCATTGCACAGCCGCGCCTCGCCATGGGCGAGGCCGCTGCACGGATGCTGCTGGAGCGCATTCACGGCGAGGATTATCCACCACGCACGGTGCTTATGCCCGCCGAGTTGATTGAACGCGGCTCTGTCGCACCATTGTGATCGCCGCCACCATGGCAACGACCTCCCGGTGAGGCCCCACCCACATCATGGAGCAGTTGCGTTGTGCGTCGCCATAAGTGCCGCGACGGTGAATAGATCGAGATGGGCACCGCCGACGTTCTTGTAGATGGTGATCTCGTCTTCGGAGATCCGGCCCGGATGCCTTGCCTGCGCCAGATCGAACATATCGGCCGTGACAGCATCCCAGCCGAGAATGCCGGATGCGACCGGCTGCGCCAGATCGCCGGCACCTTCCATGCCGCGCCGGGTGTCGACGAAAATCGTTCCGCGCTGCATGGCTTCGTCGTCGGCTTCCCGAAGCGTCGTCATGTATGCCCCGATCAGGTCGAGATGCGCGCCGGGCCGCAACAAGGCACCCTTGACCAGCGGGGTATCCGACATCGTGACGCACGAAATGATATCGGCCTCGCTGACCGCCTGATCGAGATCAGTTGCCACCGCGGCATTCAGCCCATCGGCCTTCAGCCCCGCCACCACCGCCTCGGCGCGTGCCGGGGTGCGGTTCCACACCAGAATACGATCGACCGACGGACGCGCCGCCGAATGGGCGTGGGCGACGTGAGGGGCAAGGGCACCTGCTCCGACCACGAGCAATGTCCGGGCGTCATGGCGGGCCAGGAGACTAGACCCGAGTGCGGAATCACCGGCCGTCTTGCGGGCTGTCATGGCCGCCCCGTCGGCCACCATACGCGGCGCGCCTGTCGCACCGTCAAATGCGGCGACGAGGCCCTGCACTGAAGGCTGCGGAGGTTGAAGTTCGGCATTGCCGGGAAAGACACCGACCATTTTCACGCCGATCAGACCTCCGGGAATCCAGCCCGGCAATGTTACGAACTGGTTGCCGCTGCCACGCGGGTCGGATTGCAGCACGACATCGGAGGCAGGCATTTCGCCCAAGTGAGCGATGCGAAGCGCTTCGATCAGCAGGGGCCAGGCAAGGGTAGCGTGAACGGCATCGGCATCGAAAACGAGCATTAGGAAACTTTCAGCTTCTCATCGTGAATGTCACGAGGTGGCAAGGTGTCACAAGTCTCGAGAAGGAAATCGGCCGGTCACCGGCCTCGAAAACGGTCTTCTCGATCCGGTAGACGGGTTGCGAGGATGGAATGGCGAGGATCTGCGCTTCCTCGCGGGTGGCGAAACCGACATCGAACTGTCGCTCGGCACCGGCTGGCTGGATGTGCATGCGCTCGCGCAGCGTAGTGAAGAAGGAACCGCCGTCGCGAACAGGCTGGATAGCGCCTTCCAGTCGTTCGGCATCGAACCACAGCGTCTCCAGCGTCATGGGACGGCCATCCACTTCGAGCACGCGCTCGAAGCGGGCAAGCCGTGCCGCCGCAAGGCGTCCGCCAGCGGCGGCGGCATTGTCGTCTATCCCGAAAGACAGAATGCTATGGCTGCTCCTGCGACCAAGGCCGCTCATCGTTTCCGTGAAGCCGGAAAGGGTCACCAGCGTCTGGCGAACCTTGCGCGGTGCGACGAGCGTGCCTCTGCCTTGTTGCCGAACGAGGTGTCCCTCGGCACAAAGCTCCGAGATCGCGCGGCGGAGCGTGATACGGCTGACACCATGCGCCGCGCAAAGTTCAGGCTCGGCGGGCAGGAACCCGCCTTCGCCAAGAACGCCGGATTCGATATCCGCCAGAATTGCACGTCGCACCCGCTCATAGAGCGGTATCAGCTGTTCATGCTCGTCCATCAGCCATCCGTGTCAGTAGGAGATCTTCTTCATGTAGCGTCGCGCTTCCAGCATTTCGTGCTTGCGCAGTTCGGCGATCTTGTAAGCGAAACGCCAAAGGGTGTCGAAGAAAATGAGCGGGACGACATTGCCACGGAATTGCGGATCGATACCGTCGAGATCGAGCTTTTCAGCATCGAGAACAAGAATCTTCTCCGCCGAGCCGAAGCGGTGGAGGAAGGTGTCCGCCCGGTCTTCAAGCGCACGGGTGCTGTCCAGCCCCTTCATGAGAATAAAGGCGCGGTCCTTGTCGAGCACCTCGAACGGACCATGGAAGAACTCGTTCGCATGGATCGCCTGGCTGTTGATCCACTGCATTTCCATCAGCACGCAGATGGAGAAGGAATAGGCTGCGCCGTAGCTGGCGCCGCTGGCGACGGTGTAGACGACGTTCTCTTTGGCAAAACGCGGGGCGTAATCATCGAAAAGCGGCGCGAAGACGAGCTGTGCCTTGTCGATTGCGACCTGAAGCGCGGCGAGGCTTTTGATCAACGGCTCAGTCAGGTTTTCGCCGCCGGTGAGCGCGACGACGCCCATGACAAGCTGGTAGATGCGGGAATAGTTGCTGTTAACGGCATCGATCGGAACGCCGGTCGTGTAGGGGGCCTCGAAGCCGACGACATGATCGCAAGCATTTGCGAGCGGCGAACCCGGCTCGACCGTCAGGCCGATCGTGGTTGCACCCTTTGCACGGGCGAATTCGGCGGCGGCCGTCGTTTCCTTCGTCGTGCCGGTCATCGAGCACAGGATAACCAGCGAGCCGGGACCGAGCAGTTTTGGTGCGCGGGCAACGAATTCGGCAGCGTTATAGACATCCGAAGCAATCGCCGCATGCTGATCCAGCAGGAATTTTGCAGGATGCATGATGGAAAGCGAACCGCCGCAGGCAACGAAGAAGACGTGGTGGATTGCGCTCGCGTCAAGGGCACCAAGGGCTGCAAGCACCCCTTTGTCGAAAGTGGATGGCAAGGTCATTTTAAAGCCTTTCTCGATATGACGTTATAATACGTATTATTTTTTTGCCGGGACGTGTCAAGCGCAATTGACAGGCTTGAAACAATTGTGCGAACGTTCTCTTAAATGAGCAAGAGGGATGGGAACGAGCATGACAAACGAACCATTCGTTCTGGCGTTCGGCGACAACGTCGTCGATTGCTACAGTGACGAAAAGGTCATGTATCCGGGTGGAAACTGCGTCAATCTCGCAGCGTTTGCCCGTCGTGCCGGTGCACGCTCCGCCTATGCCGGAGCCGTTGCCGACGACGCAGCCGGACGTGCGATCCGCGATGCGCTGGCCAGAGAAGGGGTTGACGTTTCACGCCTCCGCTTTCTGCCGGGCGCGACCGCCTACTGCGTGATTGAGCTTCAGGATGGCGACCGTGTGTTCGCAGGGGCCAATCTCGGTGTTTCGATTATCGCGCCCGAGACGGCCGATCTTGAGTTCGCCCGCCAAGTCGACGCGCTGCATACCGGCCGTTCGAGCCATATCGATGCGTGGATACCGTTGATCGCCGGGCTGACGCGCGTTTCCTACGATTTTGCGACGATCCGCGACAGGGCTCACATCGCACCGCTGGCGAAGCATTGCTTTCTTGCCGCCTTTTCCGGTGGTGATCTCGGGCGCGACGATGCCCTCGCGCTTGCTGAATTCACCCGTGATGCTGGCGCGCATTGGGTTCTGGTGACGCTCGGCGACCGTGGTGCGTTACTGCTCGGTGCCTGCGGGCTGAGCGTTGTACCCGCTGCCATTGTCGCGCCGGTCGATACGCTCGGAGCAGGTGATAGCTTCATTGCGCGCACGCTGGTCGGACTTCTGCGCGCGGAAGCGCCGGAGGAAGCCCTCGCCGCTGCCGCGCAGACGGCTGCCCTCACCTGCCTCGCCAAGGGCGGCTTCGGCCATGAAAGTCCCATGGACGTCGATATTTCGACCGCCATGACAATTGATGAAATCTATCGCACGACGAAACCGGCCCCCAGTCCGGTGGATGCCTGAAACGTGCGCTGGAACGCCATGCCCAGGGAAGGGCCTGGCGTCATGCCTGCCAGCGCAAGACCTGCACTGGTTCGAGATACAATGACAACAACAAACCCTGATCAGAGGAGGGGCAACATGACCACTTTGAAGACGACGCGCCGCGGTGCAATCGCTGGCGGACTGTTCCTTGCATCGGCTCTCCTGTCGGCCCCGGCCGTCGCCGAGAACGTGACGATACGCATCGCGACCGTCAACGCGCCGACCAGCGAATCCTACAAGGGTGCGATGGCCGCAGCCGAACGCGTCAAGACGCGGACCGAAGGCCGTGTCTCGTTCCAGGGCTTCCCCTCGGGCCAGCTTGGCAGCACGACCGACTCCATCGAGCAGGCGAGCCAGGGTCAACCCGTCATGACCTTCACCTCCGCCTCGTTCCTGTCGACGTTCGGCGTGCCGGAGCTTTCCGTCGTTGAAGGCCCCTTCATGGTTTCCAGCACGGATGAAGCCGAAAACATTGCGTTTTCCCCACTGATGCAGGGCTTCTACGACCGTCTTGCGAAGGACGCAGGCATTCGCCCTGTGGCGCTGAACTGGTTTGACGGTCCGCGCCATATGATCGGCGACAAGGGCTATCCGGCGCCGACGGACCTCAAGGGCGTCAAGATGCGTGTTCCCCCCGTCGAAAGCTGGCTGAAGACCTTCCAGCCTCTCGGCGTCGTCGCCACCACTGTCGAAGCGGGCGAAGTCTATTCGGCGCTTTCCCAGGGTGTTGTCACGGCTGCAGAAAGCCCGCTGACCGGCCTTCGTGCCTCGGGCTGGCAGGAAGTCGTCAAGCACATCACGCTGACCGGTCACTTCAATCTCTTCACCGGATGGGTGATGAGCGAGGCGGTTTACGCGAAGCTGAGCGACGGCGACCGCGCCATTCTGATGGAAGAGTTCAAAACCGGCGGTCAGGACCTGACGAAGCTGTCGGCCAAGCTCGAAGGCGAAATCCGCACGGCGTTCGAAGCACAGGGCGTGACCTTCCACACCGCCGACATCGAGGCCTATCGCAAGGCCACGGCCGGATACTATACGAGCTTCCCGAAGTGGCCTGCGGGTCTCTTCGAACAGGTTCGCGCGGCGGCGGTGGCCAAGTAAAGGGCCGGTTGGTAATCTGAAGGAAGGGCGGAGGCGCTTGCACGCCTTCGCCGCCACCCACGGATTTTGGGAGCGTTCAATGCGTAGTCTGATCCGCCTTTTCGGCGTCGCGCTTCCGGCGGTGACGACCGGAGCGATCGTCCTCGTGGTTTTCGCGGATGTCATCGCCCGCAATTTCTTTCAAGCCCCCATTCCCTGGGCACACGATCTCGCGGTCGTGATGATGGCGGTCACGGTCTGGTTCGGTCTTGCGGGCGCCTGCATGTCCGACCAGATGTTCGGCATCGCCACCGTCGTGGAGCGGTTGCCGCCGCGCTTGCAGATGGCCGCGATGGTTGCCGCCGATCTGTTGACGATCCTGATCGCCGCCGCCGTTGTGCGGGCCGCCTATGCACAGATCTCCACCGCCCGCTTCACGACGTTTCTGGCGCTCGGTTGGCCGAAATGGATCATCGCGGCCTTCATTGCCGCCGGCATGATCATGATCATCATCGTGCGCCTTCTTGATATCGTTGCCCGCCTGCGTGGGGAGAAGAATTTCCAATGACCCTGACCGCTATCGCCTTCGTCGTTCTGCTGCTGCTCGGGCTGCCGGTCGGTTTCGTCATGCTCGGCGCCTCGATGATCTATTTCTTCCAGAACCCGATGATGGCGAGCATCGTCGCGCAGCGCATGGGTTCGGCGCTCGAATCCTTCCCGCTGCTGGCCGTGCCATTGTTCGTGGTGGCCGGTTGCGCCATGGCGCGCGGCGGCATTGCCGACCGGCTTTACGGCTTTGCCGAAACGCTCGTCGGTCACTGGAAGGGCGGGCTGGCGCAGATCGCCGTGGTGAACTCGCTGTTCATGGGTGCCATGTCCGGTTCCGCCAATGCGGATGCCGCCATCGATGCGCGAACCATCGTGCCGGTGATGCGTCAGCACGGCTATACCAACGCCTATGGTTCGGTGGTCAGCGCCGCATCAGCCCTGATCGCGCCGATCATGCCGCCATCCATCGCATTGATCGTTTATGGTCTCCTGACCGATACCTCGATAGGGCGCCTGTTCATGGGCGGCGTCATTCCAGCCTTCTTCATCGCCGCCGCGTTGATGCTGACCGTGCGCTGGTGCGCACGCCGCCATGGGCACACGCAGGCGAGAACGGAACGTGCAAGACCGCGTGAAATCTGGACCAAGGGTCATGCAGCACTCTGGGCGCTGGCCATGCCGGTTCTCTTGCTGTTTGGTCTGAGGACCGGCTTTTTCACGCCGACGGAACTCGGTGCATTCGCCGCGCTCTACGCATTTTTCGTCGGCGCCGTCATCTACAAGGGCCTGTCCTTTTCCGACAGCTACGACCTGCTTCGTGAATCGGCGCTAACGACGGCGGGCGTCATGTTCATCGTCGCTTCCGCCTCGGTCTTCTCGCTGATCCTCAGCCTGGAACAACTGCCGCAGATGCTGGTGTCGCAACTGCTCGGCATTTCGGAAAACAAATATGTCGTTCTGATCGTCATCAACATCGCGCTGCTTGTTCTCGGTACGATTTTCGAGGGATTGGCGATCATCATCATCCTGGGCCCGTTTCTGCTCGATGTGGCGACCAGTCTCGGCATCGACCCCGTTCATCTCGGCGTCGTGCTGGTCTTCAACACGGCCATCGGCTCGGTCACGCCGCCCATCGGCACGGTGATGTTCACGGTCTGCTCAATCACCAAATGCTCCATCGAGGATTTCTCAAAGGAATTCCTGCCGTTTCTCGCAGTCCTTGTCGGTCTTCTGCTGCTCTTCACGCTGGTGCCGCCAATCATCACATTCCTGCCAAACGTGCTGATGTAAGGTGGTGTGCGGCCAGCTACATGTCGGACGTGCTCAAGGGGCGCGCAAGTTGATGTAATGAGCTGGTCAAGTGAAAAATTTGGTCCAAGTTTTCGTCCGCACCCCCACCGGCTCACTTCTGCGCGGAAACCAACAATTGCTGTCCCAGACGGCGTCGGCCTGCACATCGCCGCTCTGCACCATGAACGGTTTTGGTTTCTTTCCTTTACCGGCGGCGATGGCGGCCATGGTTCT
>NZ_KQ414524.1:0-33132 GCF_001263295.1 Agrobacterium sp. SUL3 | reverse complement strand
TATCGGGCGGACGCATCGTCAGTCATGCCGATAGACTATTGCCTCGATCCGCACCAGCCGGTTAAGGCGACGCCTCCCCTCATGGGCATCGGAGACGACGAGCTTGACGCCACGCAGACCCCGCCTGGTCAGCTTTCGAAGAAACTCGGTCCAGATCGCCTCGGCCTCGGATGTGCCGATCTCCATACCGAGCACCTCGCGTCGACCGTCGGTGTTGACGCCGACGGCGATGATGACGGCAACGGAGACGATGCGCCCGCCGCGCCGGACCTTGAGGTAGGTCGCATCGATCCAAAGGTAGGGCCATTCCCCTTCGATGGGCCTGTCGAGAAAGGCCTTCACCTTCTCGTCGATCTCCTCGCAGAGCCGGGATACCTGGCTCTTGGAGATGCCCGACATGCCCATGGCCTTAACGAGGTCATCGACGGATCGGGTCGAGACGCCTTGGATATAGGCCTCTTGGATCACCGCCGTCAGGGCCTTCTCTGCCATGCGGCGTGGTTCGAGAAAGCTCGGGAAATAGCTGCCTGTGCGAAGCTTTGGAATGCGCAGCTCGACGGTGCCCGCCCGTGTCTCCCAGTCCCGGTCGCGATAGCCGTTGCGCTGGGCAAGTCGGAAGCCATTCTTCTCGCCATAACCCGCGCCCGTCTTTGTGCCGACCTCCAGCGCCATCAGCTTCTCGGCAGCGAAGCCGATCATCTCGCGCAGCAAATCGGCGTCGGCGCTCTTCTCAACGAGTGAGCGCAGGTTCATCATGTCGTCGGTCATCGGTGGTGTCCCTCAGGTTGGTCATAAGCAACCCGACCCTACCGGAAATCACCGATGGCTATGAAATCCAGCTACACCACTCCATGGGACACGATCTGGCACCGATCGTCTGCGCCTCTTCCGTGTCAACCGTCGTGATCTCTGCGGTTTTCCGCAGCGAGCGGATACCGTCGGCCCACAACGCCCAATCCGGCGACTGTGCGGCGATGCGCCGGCGGGTGCGCAGCACGTCGCGGGCGATGCGCTCGTCGAGACGGGTCAGCACGATCCCGGCGTCGAAAGTAGGCCGCAGCAAGTTAGAAATGCCGATTTTCGAAGGATCGTAAGTCATTGAAATCATGGTAAACGAACCGTTAAACGGACGCTATTTCTCATTTACCGTCCGTCACTGAGTACGATCCTATGTCTGCGATCTAGCCTCCGATAAGTATCCCTTATCGGAGGTGATTGATTTCCTGCCGCAAATCAGAAAGAATCCGGCAAATCCACGGCCGCTCGGCCGTCAAAAGCCGCCGATCCGGAGTTTCTCTGTGGCCAAACCGTCCATCTCCAAGACCGCCGTCGATCGCCGGGCCGACGAACTCGACACCATCGCCAGCGTGCTGCCGATCGACCGGCGCGACGAACTGGCCGAACTGCTGACCGACCAGGACATCGAAACGCTACGCCATCTGGTCAACGAAGGCATGGGCGAAAACACTCTGCGCGCCCTCACCTCCGACCTCGCCTATCTACAGGCCTGGTCGCTTGCCGCGACCGGCGCCTCCCTCCCCTGGCCGGCGCCCGAAGCCTTGGCTCTTAAATTCGTCGCCCACCATCTCTGGCAGCCCGAACAGCGCGACATCGATCCTCACCACGGCATGCCAGCCGATGTCGAACAGAGCCTGCGGGAACAGGGTTTTCTGCGATCGCCAGGGCCGCACGCGCCCGACACGGTGCGGCGGCGGATTGCCAGCTGGGCGACGCTGACGAAATGGCGCGGGCTGTCAGGCGTCTTTTCCTCGCCGTCGCTGAAATCCGCGATACGCCTCGCAGTTCGGGCGACGCCGCGGCCAAGGAAACGCAAGAGCGCCAAGGCCGTCACCGGCGACGTCCTGGCAAAGCTGCTCGCGACCTGCAGCACCGACAGCCTTCGTGACATCCGCGACCGGGCAATCCTGATGGTGGCTTTTGCCTCGGGCGGTCGTCGTCGCAGTGAGATTGCCGGTCTGCGCAGGGAGCAGCTCACCGTCGAGCCACCCATCACCGTCGAGGGTGCCCCTCCCCTCCCCTCTCTCGCCATCCATCTCGGTCGCACCAAGACGTCAGGTGCCGAAAGCGATGAGGCCGTTTATCTGACGGGCCGGCCCGTGGATGCTTTGAACGCATGGATGGCGGCTGGAAGAATCGAAAGCGGGAGTATTTTTCGGAAGATCGATCGTTGGGGCAATGTCTCGAAGCGGGCGCTGGAGCCGGGCGCGGTCAATGCGATCGTCAAACAGCGGGCCGAGATGGCTGGACTCGACCCTGCGGAATTCTCGGCGCATGGGTTGCGGTCGGGATATCTTACGGAAGCCGCCAACCGCGGGATCCCCCTCCCCGAAGCAATGGAGCAGTCGCGACACCGTTCGGTGCAACAGGCCTCCAGCTATTACAACAACGCGACCCGCCGAAGCGGGCGCGCTGCGCGTATGCTTTGAAGACGCGGATCGGCCGGCACTGCCTCCAGATAGACCGCGATGAATCTACAACGAAGACTTGCCGATTGAGGCCCCGCCATCGACATGAAGCGTCTGCCCCGTAATAAACCCAGCGTCATCCGATAGCAGGAATTCGATTGCCCCAGCGACTTCCTCCGGTCTTCCGAAGCGGCCCATTGGAACGCCGAAGAGGTAACGCGCTTCGCTCTCGCTGCCGACAGGATTGTTCGCCCGAAACAACGCCGTCTCCGTTGGCCCCGGCGAAACGGCGTTCACCGTTATTCCGCCCGCAGCCAGTTCAAGGGCCCAGCTCCGGGTGAAGCTGACAAGCGCCGCCTTTGCTGCGGCGTAGCTTGGCGGGGCTGGAGCCTGCGGAGTTTTCGGCACATGGGCTACGATCAGGATATCTGACCGAAGCGGCTAACCGCGCATACCCCTCCCCGAAGCCATGGAGCAGTCGAGGCATCGTTCAGTGCAGCAGGCGTCGAGCTATTACAATAGCGCTACCCGTCGAAGCGGTCGTGCTGCACGTTTGCTGTGAAGGCAGGCGTCTACCCACGATAAAGCTTTCGTCGTCCGGTAGCGTGAAAGCCGCTCTCGCGTCGATTGGCATAGACCAGGCCCAGTCATCAATTCAACGAGAAATTACGCGCACTCATCTCGTATAAGCATCAGTAATTTATGAGGAAAATTCCGAAAAAAACGGCTGACAAGATTGTAGCGGTTGTATGAGAGCCCTACCTCGTCATCTAGGTTCAACACATTGCGCTTATTGACATCGCTAACCCGCAAGCCGGTTGCCATCGCCGTTTGCCTTGAGCAGCGACATCAGCATAGGCCCAATTGAGAACTCTCCTCGTTCCGAGCGTTTAGTCAGATCACGTAGATAACCACCGGCCGAGTTGATGTAGTTCGAGCGCTCTAGGATGCACGCCATTGCCGCGGCAGCATTCTCCGGCCCCATCGCATTGCAGGCCTCTTCGTAGGCTGAGGGACTTACTCCGAGCATTGAGCGGACCACTACGGCCGCCGTCATCAACTCGCGCCAATTCGATATGCCACCGCCCGGCCCATAGTCTACGATCTGGGGGCAAGCTCGAAGGACCATACCGAGCGGAAACGACTTGATCTGTTCTGCATTCGCCCATTTCTGTTCAACGCCTATCCTCTTGGCTGGCGGCTCTTCCGGCAAGCTTTCGCCCTGCTCTTTTCTAGAGCTAGGTTCAAGTTCATAGATAGATTCGGTATTTGAATTCTGTATGTGGCGTTCATTTTGAATGGCATTGCCGTGCATATAGTCGGTATTTAACTGCATCTCCAGGAGGTTGATGACTTCATTCCTCAAAAGCTCCATCTCGTCGAGTGTTGCTTCGACCTGGGTTCTGTCGGGATAACGAGGTAGTCGACCAAGAATTCCAACATACATCATCTCGACGTCCAGCCAGTTTCCTGACGCTCCTTCTTCAATCGCAGCCGTAATCAGCTTACGGACATCGCGACGGCAGATCGTCAGTGCTTCTTTTGCCCTGCGGAAGCGTACACGTTCTGCTGCGACTTCCTGCGCAAGTAGGGCAAGCTCCGCCGCGCGCGTGAGCAGCGGGCTGAGATCGAAGCCGTATGCCTGCTCAATTACGCCATCTCGACTGCGATGCGCGTAACGCTTGCCGTTTGGACTATCCCGGCGCTGGATAAGTCCGGCATCGACCAGTGCTCCGAGTTGCCGGCGGAGCGTGCTTTCTGTGATCCCATGAGCGCGGACAGATAGCTGCGCATTAGATGGAAACACGACAAGTCCATGATCCTGGTCGAGCTGTGGCTCAGGGTAGAACGTCAAGAGTGCATCGAGAACAGCGAGCGCTCTGTCTTGCAGACCGAAGCGCTCCCTCGCCTCACACACGTCACGAAACACTTTCCACTTTTCTACGCGTGCGCCTGGGCTCGGTGCTGTGATGGCCAGTTGCCCCTTAACTAGGGCAAGAGTAGCCGGTCGCCGCCCAAAAGGCGTCGTTACATGTCCCGTTTGCATTTTTTCTCTCACCTTTCT
Source organism: Agrobacterium sp. SUL3 (assembly GCF_001263295.1). Taxonomy (NCBI): domain Bacteria; kingdom Pseudomonadati; phylum Pseudomonadota; class Alphaproteobacteria; order Hyphomicrobiales; family Rhizobiaceae; genus Agrobacterium; species Agrobacterium sp. SUL3. Next base: position 28,641 of record NZ_KQ414524.1, on the reverse strand, counting down.
CTAGGCAAAAGAAATTCGCTCACCAAATCGGTGCCAACACTCTTGACTGCGATTCCGGGAAATGCGATTCTCGATCCTGCTAGAGATGACGAGAGAGGCTTCCACGGTTTACCGTTTGGGGGCCTTTTTCTTTTGCGGTTTAATCTCCGTTGCGTTCGGTTTTTGACCGTTTGTACTCGTCATACAAACGGTCCATCCGGCCCGAAAGCCAGTCGCTGAAGGGCTTCGCTTCGACATTCGAAAGCTCAATCGCAACCTTCTTCGATTTGGTGTTCATTACGAAATTCAGTGAACTGTCGCTCGACGTCCAATCCCTCCCGGATGCGTTGCCCTTGGGCTTCTTAGCAGCCGATTTGACCTTGTAGCGCTTCAGGTAATCATGAAGTTCGTCGAACCGCTTCTCTTCTGCCAGTTCAACAAACCCTGCGGTCTCCGTAAATTCAGTGGCAACCTTCAAGAGGGCAGGAACGAGAAGTAGTTGACGCAGGCTAAGCCACTTGTCGCGCCCGATTTTTTTGGACGCACCGAGAGCTTTGATGATCGCAGCAGGGACCACTTCCACGACACCGAGCATCTTGGACAACATCGCCTCGTCGATCGCGAGAGACGACCGCACCACGTCCTTCGTCATGTTGGACGCAAGCAGGTTCTGTGCGAAGTACGCACGTTCGATGAAGGATAAGTTTGAGCGGGCAGAGTTTTCCTGCCCTTGGGCGATTGCGGACGTGATGTCGTCAAGTTTTTTGACAACCGCCTTGACCGAAATCCCGAGCTCTTTGGCGACCTTGAGACGACGGTGCCCGAAAACGACCATGAAGCGTTGGCTGTCATACGAGCTAGGCCGAACCAGGATTGGTGTCGTCTGACCGGATTCTTTGATCGCCTGTTTGAGCTCCTGGTATTCTTCGCCCTCATCCGACAGCCGATCGGCCACGAATGATACATCCAGCAGCCGCGGATCCAGCTCCACGACGACCTCGCCCTCCATGAGCTTCTTGGTGTTTTCGGCGAGATCTTCAATCGATCGCACAACCGTCTTCGCGGCGCCCGTCATCGCGTATCCAGGCTTTACGGGAGATTTGTCGGTCGATATCGACGCTATATCAAGCTTCGCAAATGGATTGTCACGCGCCATGACCGAACTCCAGCTTTGACTTCAACTCCGCTAAGGCATTATTTCGCCTTGCAAAAATAGGAAAAAAAACGGCTGACAAGTTTGTCATTTCCGCCCCCAAGCATTGTGTATCAGGTCGACAATTTCACCATTTGCGGCATTCAGGCTTTCCATTGCTCGATCGTAAGTAGACCGAACGAACTCTCCCCGCTCGACCTCGTACAAAGTCTGCTTTTTGATTGAAGCGTCGGAAATAGCGGTAGATTTAAGAACGTGGTTTCGCAGCATCTGCTGAGCAAACATCGACTGCATGAAACCGACCATCTGCGCTTGCGGAATGTCGGTCGGCTCAAAGCGTGTCACGAGGTAGCGGAACCATTCCACCCTGATTTCGGCACCAGCCTCTGCAACAGGGGTCATAATCCCTCCCAGCATCTGTAGGAACTGGCTCATCGACATGATGTCCAACATCTGGGGATGGATTGTAATCAGGATGCCTGTGGAAGCCATCAACGCGGTGATAGTAAGGTAGCCGAGCTGCGGCGGGCAGTCGATGACAACCACGTCATACTTGTCGTCCACTTCTTTAAGCGCATTGACGATGCGCATGTGGAACAACCGACCCTCGTCACCTTTTCGAGAAGAAATTGACAGTGGCACATCGTATTCAAATTCCTGCAGCACAAGATTCGCCGGTACAACGTCTAGTCCTGGAATATTGGTCGACTGAATTACCGCTGATATTGGCTTTCGCTCCTCATCGAAACGAAGCGCTTCGTATAGGGACGCTGTATCATCGAGTTCGGGCTGAATGCCGAACAGTGACGTTAGCGACGCCTGGGGATCTAGATCGATGGCAAGCACACGGTGACCGGTGAGGGCGAGATACTGTGCTAAGTGTGCGGCGGTCGTTGTCTTCCCGCTTCCACCTTTGAAGTTCACGACCGAAACGACTTGCATCGGCTCGCCTTCGCGACGTTGAGGAACATAATAGCGCTTGTCGGATTTTTTGTTGGCTTCGAGATATTCGCGAAGCTCCCGCATTTGATCGGCCGTATAATATCGGCGACCGCTGACCGATTCGATCTCCGGGCCTTTCCCTTCGGAATGGATTTGTCGGAGATGGCTTTGGGTCACACCCATGAAATCGGCGACCTCGCCGAGCTGAAACTTGCGTAATCCCTTACGAGCGTCCGGCGGATACTGTTGGCTGCGCAGCATATGCAACGCGCTTGAGATCTTTGCCCCTTGCTGGGCGATCTCGACGTCAAATCTGTTGGGCAGCTGGCTCATTTTGCAAACTATTTCCTAGGTGGCGTCACTTTCGAAAAAATGGCCATAAAGCCATAATTTGCGCAACTATCGTCCGATTCCCCCTGCGCGACAAGGAATTTAAAGTTAACAATATCTTAAGATGATCCAAGACCATCGCAAAAACGCGTGATTAGGTGTTATATTTCAGTGTGTTGAGCATTTCATCGCCATCGTCCATGTCCTTTCTTTCCTCAGATTTTTCCGCCCTTATCTGAGGCGACCCAGAAGCCCATTGAGAGAATCGATGGGAACCTGACGGAATCACCTCACGCAGGCGACCCACAAATTTGTACGTGGACATCAAAGCGTGGCGCGGCTCTTTTCCCTCACAAACCAATCAGCGAGGAGAAAGCTGCAATGCTTCAGTCGCATTCCCGCCTTGTGCGCAAGCTTCAAGAAGCACTGGGCGATCGTTTATGTATCGCCCTCGACGACCCTGGCGTCGTCGAGATCATGCTCAACCCGGACGGTAAAGTTTTCATCGAGCGGTTAGGGCAGGGCATTGCGCCCGCGGGTGAGATGGCGGCGACAGCAGCGGAAACAATCATCGGCTCCGTCGCACACGCTCTACAATCTGAGGCGGACGATGAGCGGCCGATCATTTCGGGCGAACTTCCCATTGGCGGACACCGCTTTGAAGGGTTGCTGCCCCCGGTTGTCGCGTCCCCAACGTTCACGATCAGGCGCAGAGCCTCCAGGCTGATCCCACTCGACGACTATATCGCTGACAAGGTGATGACGGAGGCGCAAGCCACAGTGATCAGGAGCGCAATCGCGAATCGGCTCAATATCGTGATCGCGGGTGGAACGGGTTCGGGCAAAACGACTCTCGCCAATGCCGTGATCGCTGAAATCATAGCCTCAGCGCCGGACGACCGCATGGTCATTCTTGAAGATACTGCGGAAATCCGGTGTGCGGCAGAGAATGCGGTGTGCCTGCATACCAGTGACACGATCGATATGGCGCGACTGCTCAAGAGCACCATGCGCCTCCGTCCCGACCGCATCATCGTTGGCGAAGTCCGCGACGGCGCCGCACTAACGCTGCTGAAAGCCTGGAATACTGGCCATCCCGGTGGCGTCACCACCGTCCACTCCAACACCGCCATGTCCGCCTTGCGTCGTCTGGAGCAACTGACCGCCGAGGTCAGCCAGCAACCGATGCAGGCTGTGATCGGCGAGGCCGTTGATCTTGTCATCTCGATCGAGCGCGCGGGGAGGGGGAGACGGGTACGAGAGGTCATCAATGTCGAGGGCTTCAGCGGTAGCCGGTACCAGACCGAACATTACGCTCAAATTGATGAGGACATTCATGCTGCATAATCGCTCTTTTCGCCTCGGACTGCTCGCTGCGATGTTCTGCGCGGCGCTTGCCGCGCCAGCCCTTGCCAGTTCCGGTGGGAGTCTTCCCTGGGAGGGGCCGCTTGAACAGATTCAGGAATCCATCACTGGGCCAGTCGCAGGAGCAATTGCCCTCGCCGCCATGGCGATCGCCGGCGGAATGCTGATCTTCGGCGGCGAGCTCAACGATTTCGCGCGACGCCTCGTCTACATCGTACTGGTCGCCGGTATCCTGCTGGGGGCGACGACGATTGTCGGACTGTTCGGTGCGACCGGCGCGTCGATCGGCATCACTGCCACAAGTTTGCCAGGGACCGTTTCCCATCCGATGTCCGTTGCAAGATGGGAGGGGGCCAATGGGTGAGCCGCATTCCGCTCTCCAACGCAATCGCATTCACCGCGCTCTTTCACGGCCGAACCTTTTGATGGGGGCAGACCGGGAGCTCCTGCTTGTCACAGGGCTGGTGGCAATCATCCTGATCTTCGTCGTGCTCACCCTGTATTCAGCGCTGTTTGGCATCGCCATCTGGTTCGTGATCGTCGGCGCGCTGCGCATGATGGCAAAATCCGATCCCCTCATGCGTCACGTCTACGTGCGGCATTTGCGCTACCGGCACCACTACCTGCCCACGTCTTCGCCGTGGCGGCGTTTCTAAAGGTTCAATGATGGTCGCTTTGCGTTCCCTTCGTCCGTCCGCACCGTCATTCGCCGATCTCGTGCCCTATGCCGGACTGGTCGATAACGGGATCATTCTTCTCAAGGACGGAAGTCTCATGGCGGGATGGTATTTTGCCGGCCCTGACTCCGAGAGCGCCACGGATTTCGAGCGCAACGAGCTGTCCCGTCAAATCAATACGATCCTTTCACGGCTAGGTTCCGGCTGGATGATCCAGGTCGAGGCCGTGCGCATCCCGACGACTGACTATCCTTCTGCGGAACGCAGTCATTTCCCCGATGCTGTCACTCGCATGATCGATGATGAGCGGCGCAAGCACTTCGAACAAGAGCGCGGGCATTTCGAGAGCCGGCATGCGCTCGTCCTGACACATCGCCCTCCTGAGCGCCGGCGCTCTGGCGTCACGCGGTACATCTACTCGGACACCGAGAGCCGGACGGCTACCTATGCCGATACAGTGCTCGACAGTTTCAGGCGCTCCACCCGAGAGATCGAGCAGTACCTCGGCAACGTCATCTCCATTGAGCGTATGCGGACGCGTGAGGTGCCGGAACGCGGTGGCACCCGCATTGCCCGTTATGATGAGCTGTTCCAGTTCATCAGATTCTGCATCACCGGTGAAAACCACCCAGTCCGTCTACCTGAAATTCCAATGTATTTGGATTGGCTGGCCACCGCGGAGCTAGAGCACGGCCTTACCCCGAAGATCGAAAACCGGTTCCTCAGCGTGATAGCGATCGACGGTTTGCCGGCCGAGAGCTGGCCAGGCATCCTCAACAGCCTCGATCTCCTGCCGCTCACTTATCGCTGGTCGTCGCGCTTCATCTTTCTGGACGCTGAGGAAGCCAAACAGCGGTTGGAGCGCACGCGCAAGAAATGGCAGCAAAAAGTGCGGCCGTTTTTCGACCAACTTTTCCAGACGCACAGCCGATCCGTTGACCAGGACGCAATGGCCATGGTCGCGGAGACTGAAGACGCGATCGCCGAGGCATCTTCGCAGCTGGTCGCCTATGGCTACTACACGCCGGTGATCATTCTATTCGACGAAAGCAGAGAGAATCTTGCCGATAAAGCCGAGTCCGTTCGAAGGTTGATCCAGGCTGAAGGATTTGGCGCGCGGATCGAGACGTTGAATGCGACGGACGCATTCCTCGGGAGCTTGCCAGGCAACTGGTACTGCAACATCCGGGAACCTCTGATAAACACCCGCAATCTCGCAGACCTGATCCCCCTCAATTCCGTCTGGTCGGGCAGTCTACTTGCGCCCTGCCCATTCTATCCACCCGACGCGCCGCCACTGACGCAGGTGGCTTCCGGATCGTCACCCTTCCGACTGAACCTTCACGTGGATGATGTCGGGCATACGCTGATTTTCGGACCAACCGGTTCCGGCAAGTCAACGCTTCTCGCGCTCATCGCAGCGCAATTTCGCCGGTATGAGGGTGCGCAGGTTTTCGCCTTCGACAAAGGCAACTCCATCCTTCCTCTGACGCTGGCCGTGGATGGCAATCACTACGAAATCGGCGGCGAGGCAGGGGAGGGGGCTAGGCTTGCCTTTTGCCCTCTCTCCGACCTCTCGACCGATACCGACCGCGCCTGGGCCTCCGAATGGATCGAAACACTCGTCTCCCTGCAGGGTGTCACGGTCACCCCGGACCACCGAAACGCCATATCTCGGCAGATCGGCTTGATGGCGGGGGCGCCAGGCCGGTCGCTGTCGGATTTTGTGAGCGGCGTGCAGATGCGGGAGATCAAGGACGCGTTGCACCACTATACTGTTGACGGTCCCATGGGCCAGCTTCTCGACGCTGAACGGGATTCGCTAACCCTCGGTCTGTTCCAGTGCTTCGAGATCGAGCAACTGATGAATATGGGCGAGCGAAATCTCGTACCCGTGCTAACCTATCTGTTTCGCCGGATCGAAAAACGGCTCACGGGGGCACCAAGTCTCATCATTCTCGATGAGGCGTGGCTGATGCTCGGCCATCCTGTCTTTCGCCACAAGATCCGCGAGTGGCTGAAGGTGCTGCGAAAGGCGAACTGCGCTGTCGTTCTCGCCACCCAGTCAATTTCGGACGCAGAGCGTTCGGGCATCATCGATGTCCTGAAGGAATCCTGCCCAACCAAGATATGCTTACCAAACGGGGCGGCTCGGGAATCCGGGACACGAGAATTTTATGAGCGTATCGGCTTCAATCCTCGCCAGATTGAAATCGTCGCAACCGCCATTCCAAAGCGTGAATATTACGTGACGTCGCCTGATGGACGACGGCTCTTTGATATGGGGCTCGGGCCACTCACGCTGTCCTTCGTCGGCGCTTCTGGCAAAGCCGACCTCGCCCGCATCCGGGAACTTCTCTCAACCTACGGCAAAGACTGGCCGACCCAATGGCTCATTGAAAGAGGGATCAATCGCTATGCTTGACCATATCCTATCGCTCAGAAGCAAATCCGCGACGGCTGTCGTGGCAGCTTTTGCAGTCTGCGCTTCGGCACCAGCATTTGCCGGCTCAGCGACGGGCGCTGCAACCGAGTGGACACAGCTTGCCAACAATGCACAGCTCGTCGACCTCCTTAAAAGCTCCGGCCTGCAAGTCGACAATCAGCTGACACAGATCAGCCAGTTGGCCGAGCAGATCCAAAACCAGCTGAACATCTACGAAAACATGCTGCAAAATACCGCGCAGCTGCCCGATCACATCTGGGGCCAAGTCGAAAACGACCTCAACCGGCTGCGGGATATCGTCGACCAAGGACAGAGCATCTCTTTCTCGATGGGGAGCGCAGATGATGTGCTGAAGCAGCGCTTTCAATCCTATGCTGATCTTCAGACTGCCGCCGCCAACGGGACGGACCTATCCTCGAACTATGCCCGTTGGTCAGACACCAACCGCGACACCATCGCCAGCACGCTCAAGGCTGCGAGCCTGACGGCTGACCAGTTCGACAGCGAGGAGGATACGATGGGCTCCCTCAGAAACATGTCGGAATCTGCCGATGGCCAAATGAAAGCTCTCCAGGTCGGCCACGAAATTGCGGCGCAGCAGGTTGCGCAAATGCAGAAGCTGCGTGGTCTCGTATCCCAGCAGATGACGATGATGGGGACGTGGCTGCAAAGCGAGCAAACCGACAAGGATCTGGCACAGGCCCGACGGGAAAAGTTCTTCAACGCCGACACCAGTGGCGTCCCCGAAGGTCAGAAGATGGAGCCACGCTGGTGAGCCGCGCGGTTATCATCGCTATCGCGCTTTTGGTAGCAGTTGCATCCGTATCCGCAGCAACGGTGTTCATCATGAAATCCGACGAGCGGTCAGCATCCAAAATGGGTGAGAAGTTTTTCGGTGTGAAAAAGGACCTACCCCCGATCGAAAAGGGCCAGGAAATGCGTCCAAGATGGTGAGGGCACGGATCGAGTTGATGCTTTTCGCAACAGGACTTGCATGCCTTATGCTGGCCGGCCCAGCGTTTGCACAGCAGGGCCAAGTCCTCACGGAACTTGAAAATCAGGTTTCTTCCGCTGCCAAGGGCTGGGAAACAACGATCATGGATGCGGCAAGGTCTCTGTTCTGGATCCTCGCCGGAATAGAGGTGGGGATTGCCGCGGTGTGGCTCGCCATTCAGTCGGCATCCCTCGACAGCTGGTTCGCAGAGCTTGTGCGGAGGATCATGTTCATCGGCTTTTTTGCCTTTGTTTTGACCCAGGGACCGACGTTTGCCAAAGCTGTTGTCGATAGTCTCTATCAGATTGGGGCCGGCAGTGGGTCAGCTTCGCCCGCGGAGGTTTTCGATGCGGGTATCCGTGTCGCTTCGCAGATGTCGGAACAGGCTAAGTTCGGTGTCTTCGAGGATAATGCCCTTGCGATCGCAGCCGTTCTCGCCATGGGTATTGTTGTGATCTGCTTTTCGCTGGTGGCGGCGATTTTCGTGGCTGTGATGGTCGAGATGTATGTCGGCCTACTCGCGGGAATGATTATGCTCGGCCTTGGTGGATCCTCGTTCACAAAGGACTTTGCTGTCCGATATCTCGTTTATGCTTTCGGCGTTGGCATGAAGCTCATGGCGTTGGTCATGATCGCAAAGATCGGCTCCAATGTCCTCTTGGGACTTGCTCAGGCCCCTACCGCCGAGACCGACCAGTTCATCACGACACTTGCGATCGCCGGCATCTCGGTCGTTGTGTTTATCATCGCGATGTATGTTCCAAACATTATGCAGGGCGTCGTTCAGGGGGCGTCTGTTTCCGGCGGGATGGAAGCCATTCAGCACGGTGGGCAGGCGGCGTCGTTCGCGACCGGCGGAGCCTTCCTGGCCGCAGGTGCGGCTGGAGCAGGATTTGCTGCAGGGCAAGCAGCGCGGGCTGCCGGATCATCCTTTGGAGGAGCGGCTATTCGCGGAGTGGGTGCAGGCCTTGGCTCGGCCGGGCAGGCCGCAGGATCCGCAGCCAAGGAGAAGGCGATCGGGTCGCCCGGTGCCTATGCCGGCTCCATCCTTGGCCTGGCGAACGCGAAGCTCGACCAGGCTCGTGGCAAGGGAGCCTCGCCCGGTCAACCGCCGGAACGACAAGACAAACCGTAATTTCAAGACAGGGATAACAATATGGCAGCGCAACGCGCCCCGGAGAACCCGTACCTTGCCGCGAGGCAGGAATGGTCGGAACGATACGGCTCTTACGTCAAGGCGGCTTCGGCATGGCGGACGGTCGGAATCTTAAGCCTGGGTATGGCGGTGATCGGTTTTGGCTATTCGCTGTATCTCAGCACGCAAGTCAAACTCGTGCCGTACATCGTCGAGGTCGACAAGCTCGGAAACACCGTCTCCGCCGGGTTTCCGCAGCAGATCGAATATGCCGATGCACGCGTCATCCGTGCCACGCTCGGAGGCTTTGTCACGAGCTTCCGCTCCATTACGCCCGACGCCGTCGTCCAGAAGCAATACATCGACCGGACATATGCGCTTCTCAGGACAAGCGATCCATCGACCCAGAAGATCAATGCCTGGTTCCGGGGCAACTCGCCGTTCGAGAGGGCCGTGAATGCGACCGTCGCCATCGAGGTGAACAACATCGTCGCGCTGTCGAACCAGACCTATCAGATCGACTGGACCGAATATGAGCGTGATCGCAAGGGCAAGGAAATCGCGACACGCCGATTTCGCGGCATAGCCACGGTGGCGATCACCCCACCCCAGGACGAGGCGACGATCCGTCTCAATCCCATCGGCCTCTATGTCAAGGACTTCGACTGGACCGCGCAACTGTAAGGGCAGGGGACTTCAATGAATACAAGGATAAACAGGACAGCGCTATGCTGCATGACGGCGCTTGCATTTTGGTCCATGGCGACGACATCGGGCTTTGCCCAGAGCCTGACGACGAATGAGGCGAAAGGAACCACCCTCTCCAACAAATGGCGTGGGCAGCGGGGACTGGTTACAACGGGCGCCGACGGAAAAGTCATCTTCCTGTTCGGTGAGACGCAGCCTTCTGTCGTCTGCTCACCTTTACAGGTCTGCGACATCGAGCTTCAGGGTGGGGAGATTGTCCGCGACGTTCTTGTCGGCGACACGGTACGCTGGAAGGTCGAGCCGGCCACATCCGGTGCTGCGGGCGGACAGGCAATTCACCTGATCGTCAAACCGTCTGAGGCCGGGCTGGTCACATCGATGGTCGTGACGACGTCGAGGCGCACGTATCACATTCAGCTCAAATCGCATCCAAGCCAGTACATGGCCCGCGTTGGTTTCGAGTATCCGGAAGAGGCCGCGACGAGATTGTCCGACATCAACGCTCGAATTCAGACGATGACCAATTCCGACGGCGGCGTACCGCCAGAGCAACTTGCCTTCGCCTATTCGCTGAGCGGCAGCGCGCCCTGGAAGCCGAAGCGCGTCTATTCGGATGGGCAGAAGACCTACATACAGTTTCCGCGAACGCTCTCCGGTCAGGATGCGCCGGTCCTCTTCGTGGTCTCTGGCGGGCAAAACCGGATCGTAAACTACCGGATGAAAAACGACATGATGATTGTCGATTACAACATCGACAAGGCTGTCCTTGTTTCGGGCGTCGGCTGGCGTCAGCAGAAAATCACCATCCGGCGGGGAGGCTGATCGATGCGCCTTTGCCTTCTTCTATTTGTTGCTGGCGTTCTTCTCTCTGGTTGCCAGACCGGAACAGACGCGATCACGACGAGCGCCGCGCCTTCGACTGTAACAGGCCCCGTGGCAAGCGCTATCGCCGGCGACATGGCTGGACGTTACGCCGAGCAGGCAGGGTCAACCGCCACGCCGATCAGGCTTCACAACGACACATCGGATTTCGCGACCGCGCTCGAGGCCGCGTTGAAGGGGTGGGGTTTCACTGTCGTGACGGATGACAAGGCGCGCTCATTGAAAGACACCGCCAAGCCGATCGAGCTGGCATATTCGTTGATCGACGTTGACGGACAGGTGCTGGCAAGACTTTCCAGCGAGACACTCGAGCTTGGGCGAGCCTATTCGGTGTCATCAGGTGGCGCCACGCCGGCAAGCCCGCTTTCATTGATGAAGCGAAACTGAGGAGAGACAGATATGGTCCAGTCGCTCCAGCTCGGCAATCCGAGCAGCGCCTCGCAGGAAAAGGGCATGAAACGGCTTAATCGCCTGCCGGTGTTCTTTGGCATCGGTATCGCAGTCGTCGTCGCCTGTGTCCTTGTCTACGGCATATCATCCCGGGGACTGGGGTTCGGCGACAGAATTCCGGATGAAGCAGGCTCGAACGTCCCGGCCTCGACCTTCGCTGATCAGATGAAGCGCGGGGTGAAAGACGGCATCATCGGGGATCGTGAAGAGCAGCCTGTATTCCAGCCCACACCCGCAACCCAAACAATTGTAGATGCCAAGCCGATTGAAGAGGAGCAGATAAAGCAGCAGGCACGGGAAGAGCGCCGACCGCAAATGGATTCGGAAGAAGAATGGTTGGCCCGACTTCGACGCGAGCAGCGCGAGCAAGTCCTTCGTGAACAGCAACGACAGCGGATGGCCAGCCTTCAGGCCCGTGCCACTGCGTTTGACTCGCCGCTGAAGGTCAAAATCTCGGAGCTGGGAAATATCTCCAACAACACCAGAACAACAGACCGGCAGCCGGCCACCAATAACGGTGCCTCCGATCTCTATGCCGCGGCCATGAAATCAGGTTTGGTGGGGCAGAATGTTGATCCAAATGGGCAGATTGCGAAAGAAGATTTCTTCAACGCCGACATCAAGGATCTCGGCTACCTGCCGAACCAGGTTGTACCTCAGCAGTCACGCTATGAACTGAAGCGCGGCTCCGTCATCCCCGCGACCATGATTACCGGCATCATGTCCGATTTGCCGGGCCGGATTACAGCGCAGGTGAGCCAGCACATCTACGACAGCGCCACAGGACATTTTCTTCTCATTCCGCAGGGTACCAAGTTACTCGGACGCTATGACAGCAAGGTCTCGTTTGGCCAAAGCCGCGTTCTGGTGGTCTGGACGGATGTCATCTTCCCGAACGGCTCGACACTGCAGATCGGCGGCATGGCTGGAACGGACTCGCAGGGCTATGGCGGCTTCTCGGACAAGGTCAACAATCACTATTTTCGAACCTTTGGGTCGGCGGCGCTTGTTGCACTTATAGGTACCGGCATCGATATGGCGGTTCCGGAGAGTTCGACCCTCGCCACACAGGATACGGCTTCAGACGCGGCGCGTAGAAACTTTGCCGAGACCTTCGGCCGCGTCGCGGAGCAGACGATTTCCAAGAACTTGAATGTTCAGCCCACCATCCAAATCCGGCCGGGCTACAAGTTCAACGTTCTCGTAGACCAAGATATTGTCTTTCCCGGCAATTATGGCGGTTGAGGCACACGTTGTCGCAACCGCCCTTTGGACAACTCCTGGATCAGGCCGATACGCGCACGGTCTCGCTGTCCGCAATTTTGCGCGGCCGATATCCTGCATAAAGGGGTGTCGCGACACCAAGCGCCTGCTGCATGCGCGTGCGAACTTCCTCTGAAACTTCGAAAACACCGCAGCAAACCGGAGAGCGACCATAGCCGTCTGCGCGGCCAACCTCTTCAACCGCGAGCCCCGCCCGACGATAGACGCGCGCCAGCTGCGGCTCGTAGTTCGAGACCAGCGTCTCGATACCGTGCGACAATCCGCATTCGCACAATGCCAGCAACAGCATGCCGAAAGCCTTGCCCGTTTCCAGGCTCGGAAAGTCCTCGGAGAGTGTTTCCTCATCGAGGCACATTCGTGTCCCCTCATAGATACCGGGTGCGATCAGGCTGGCACCCGCAAACGTGTCGCGAAAGACGTCGTAAAGAAGCGTCGGGCCGGTGGTGGGCATCAGCCGCAGCGTTCCATAAAGGCGATCCGCGCGATCATTGCACCACATCAGGTAAGCCGGCCGTAGAGCATCGTACTCGTCATGCTCGCAATCATCGTCGATTGTCACGGCCCAACCGAGTTGATCGTGAAAGACGCGTTTGCGAAGGCGAAATGCCTGATCCATGAGAGGCTTATAACGGGTGTACTGATGCGCCTGAACCAGAATGAACAAGGTTTATCTCCAGCTGTTGATCTTGGCTGGAAGATGCCGCCTCACGGGGAAGCCAGATATTCCCGCATATGCTCAAGCCCATATGCGGGTATTGCTCAGAGGTATCCGGGCGATCGGCTCATATCGCGATCACACGTAGCTTAAGGGCAAGAGTGGCCGCCGCCGAGATGGTGGCGCAACCAAGTTTCGTCCTGGCCGATTTGATGTAGCTGCGGGTCGTGTGATGGGAAAGGCCGAGAATAAGCGCGATATCCTTGTAATCCTTGCCGAGCGCGCTCCAGTAGAGGCACTCACGTTCCCGCGGACTCAAGACCGGGATCGGATCGCTCGCGCCATGTAGCTCGAACACTGCCATCTGGTGGACGAGATCCGCGAGATCGACCCATTCACTCCGATGAGCATCGACCAGATCCTCCCAGTCTTCGGCGGAGGCGTTCGAATTCAAAGAGAGGATGGCCCGTCGACCTGCTTTATCCGATATCGGGATGGAAAAACCAAAGCGGCCGATCCCATGGCGTATTGCGTCTTCCAGAAACATCAGCATCTCGGGCGCGACTTCGAGTTCTCGCCAATCGAATGGCACCTGGCGCAGAAAGCCCTCGCGCGCGACAGGATCGATGGTGACATAGCCCTTCAACAGATAGGTGGATACCCACGCATCCGGGTAGGTTGTCCGCACGAACGGGGCGTCAAAATCACCAACCACCGTCGAAGCGAGATGGTAGGTTATGAAGTCGACGCGGTAAGCGGATTGTATCAAATGGAGCGCTTCGGTCACCGAGCCCGTCTTTGCAAGGCGCTCCTTGACGTCGGAAAAATCGGCGAGAGATCCTGTCAATATAAGTTTCCAGCACTGCGGACTGACAATCCACCGCAGAGATCGAATGATCAGCCAAACGAGTTCGGCAGTGATGCGGAACTTCAACGGATTGTGCTGTAGCCTGATTGCTTTCATGGTTCAAACGCAACCTCTCGACGTGGAGAGGCGTAGCGACGCGGAGGTTGATATAGTTCGACTACTGAACGATCCCCGCGTTTCATTTTGGACACCAAAGCGACAACGACGCAGTCTCCTTCTTCAATCGCTGGCCGCGAGCCGACCTCGCACGTCAGCAAATCTGCGGTGGCACGGACTGGGTTAGGTCGCTATAAGCGCTGGTGAGGTAGTACGCGCTGCCTCCGGGCTTAGTAACCCGACGCATGCCGGTTTGGCGTCCGCCGTTAGGGCGCCGAATTCCTCGACCTATGGTCGGGGAGCCGTGGACGTATGTCCAGGTTCCTCGGAACTAAAGGTCCATGGGCCGACGCATGCTCGGTTACTAACTCCCCGATCGCCAGGGGTCAGGAACTATGCGGGGGCGCACCGCGCATTCCTGTTTTGGGAGTTGAACATGGACGCCGACGACCGATTGAATGGAGAGGCAGTCGATCTGAAGCCGCTGGTAGGCCTCTTGCATGGGCTTCCGTCACCGCTCGTCGAACGTCTCACGATCGATGCAATCCGCGAACATCGCGAACTGTTGGAGCGGGCAGAAAATCTGTTCAATGAACTGCCGGCTGACGTTAAAGCCGGTAAGGAGCTTGTTGGCGATACCCATATTGCCTATCTCGAGGCAACCATCAGGATGCACGCGCAAATGTCGGTGCTGACCACCCTGCTGCACATTCTAGGCTATACGCCCAAGGCCTGACAACGCCACATCAGCCTAAATCAGGCCGCGTCGGATAGCCAAAGCCACCAACTGCGCATGATTGGCCAGATTGTAGCGCGTTCTGACATCGTCAATCGCAGAGCGGACGCCAGCATACTTTGCCTGCTCCAGTTCAGCGATCACCTCGACGGTTTTGCCAAGCGACAGCCAGCGAATGTAGTTCACCTGCTTCGGCGTCAGGACGATCTTTTCCTCGATGGAGGGCGTGACCCGCAAGTGCTCAAGACGGGCATGAAGTTGAGCGACCGCTGATGCAGCCATAATGGCATCAATCTCCATATCACTGGCAAGAGAAGACTTCGCCGATGCAAATGTCAGCATGGACATCGCACCGTTGGCAGTGGCGACCGGGATGGAAACGCCCGAGCGAATGTTGAAATCAGCGGCTTTCGAAAAGAAGTTTTTCTGCTCTTTTGACAGCGAGCTCTTGTCGGCTTCGCCGGACCAGGCGAAAGCGCGCCTTATCAGCTGGGCCTGCCGCATGACCGGATCGATGAACCGGTAGTCCAGCGTGTCATAGATTCTCTGCCAGTCGATATCGTAGTTGGAGACCGCATAGGTCTGCCCCGGACGAATGTTGACGAAGGCATAGCCCACAAAATCGAACCGATCAGCAAGATTGGCCAGTGCACCCTTCACCATGGACTGATCGTTTCCGATCACAGTGATATCCAGCAGTTTCTCGACCCAGTTTGTCATCCATACTCTCCCTGTAAATCGCACCCGTTGCGCGGTGACGAAATGCGTCGGCAGTCAAAGGGACCGCGACGCGCGCGAACAGTGACCTGGTAAAGAATGAAGCATATTCAATCGCATAAGTTGACCATCACGGAATGGTTTTCTAAATCGTTTTCTCGGAATTGCAAACCACGGATTTTGCTTACTCGCGGAAAACGTGTCAGCTCACAATTGGCCAAGCGATCTAGGTTTCATGGCCTGAGCAGAAATCTGTCATTGTTTCGCGAAATGCTTTACATGGAAGGACCCATTTAGAGCGAACCCATGTTGCAGCTTACCCACGACACCGAACAGCTTGCCCGCGAAATTGCGGCCCGTGTCGGGCGCAGACCGGACGATATCATACGCGCTGCCCTCGAACGTGAAGCTCAGGCCCTCGGGGTTTTCGGCGACCTGCCTGTGAGACATCGCATGACCGTCGAACAGATGACAGCGATCGGAGAAAAGGTTTCTGCCCTACCGCTGCTTGATACATCGTCCCCGAAAGAAATCCTCGACGACCTGCATCAACCATGATTGCCGTCGATCACTCCGCAGTCGTCCACGTAGCCGCAATCAGGACACAGAGGATCAGGAGCACTACGGCTTTACCAACTTGACGAACTTAACCAACCTTGCCATATATAGCTCTCCGAACGGAGGGTGAGTGATGGCATCTCTGAAGTCCAAAACCAGCATACGTGACGGTGCAAGCGGGCGCGAAAAACCGGGCGCTGAATCCATGGCTTTTTTCCTGACCACAGGCGCCGCCCCGCTGGCGAAGGGGAGAGCCGCCTTCAAGATCAAGATCCCTGACAATGCATCAAAAGCCCTGACCGGCAATCCAAATCGCGTCAAGGCGCTCCTCCAGGAATACGGTCAGGCGATCGCAAAAAGCCGTTCTGCTGGCCACCCGGTCAGCTTCCGTGTCGATGTCGATTCCGAAGGTGAGATGGTTGTCACTCCCGTTGAGGCGGTGGAAATGACAACGGTGCCTGTCGTAGAGGAAAACGATGCGCTGGATCCGGAATTGGAGCAGGCGTTGGTGGCCGCACGGGCGCGGGGACGCATAAAGGCTGCTGAGGTGCTCAGCGGCACTGACATGCTGAATGCCGACGAATTCGCCAAGTTGCTTGGCACGACAAGGGTAACGGTGAATTCAAAGCGCCAGACCGGACTGGTATTGGGGCTGGATGGCGCGAAACGCGGCTTTCGCTTCCCGGATTGGCAGATCGATGCCGATGGCAAGCCGTTTGCAGCGCTTGCAACGCTCCACGAGCGACTGGGCGGAGCCTGGGCGGTTTACCGGTTCCTGGTCCAGCCCCACGGAGAGCTGGACGGACTGACAGGTCGCGAGGCATTGGAGCGGGGACGGACCGAGCAAGCGCTCGAGGTCGTCGAGAGCATTGGTCGAGATTTCCGCTGAATGGCACGTACTCTGCCGCCTCCCGGCTTTGCAAATGCAAGCCTTCACCTGCATACGGTCGCAGCCGGACTTCGGTTCGGTCGCATCTATCTGGGCACCTACCCTGATCCACTGGGCTTCGGTAAAACGCCGAGCCGTTTCAGCGATCCACGCCGGCGCAAATTCGCTAACCGGTTCGGGGTGCTCTATTTGGGCGATACGGTGAAGGTGTGCTTTCTCGAAGCCGTCTTGCGCGATCAACGCGATGGGGTCCTCGGCGACCTGCCGATAGCTGAATCCGAATTGTACGACCGCAATTTCGCAGAGATCGAGGTCATCAATCCGCTGATGATGGTCGATCTTCGAGACGACGGGCCGATCAAGATGGGTGTGCCGACGGATGTCGCGAAGGGCTCAAAGCAATCCCTCGCACGGAAGTGGGCGGTCGCCTTCAATGAACACGACAGCCAGGTGGACGGCATCATCTACCCGTCTCGGCTCAACGGCCACACCAACCTTGCAGTGTTCGATCGAGCTATTGGAAAACTGAAGGCGGTCCGCACGACGAAGCTGATCCGCGCGCCGGGTCTGGCTGATATACTCAACGACCTCAATGTCGCAATTGTCGAACCTGATCCCTGATATTTTACCTGTCGTCGAAGTCGGATACAGCACTACTTCTGCCCACCGATCCGGGACAAATCGACCCGAATTCCCGCAGTCCCAACCTCTCCTTCGTTTGAGGGCTCCACTTCGCTCTGGGAGGCGGTGGCATCAGCAGGTTTGTCTGCGGCATCCGGAGAAACTTCCTTCCGATCGACGATCGTTCCACCTGGATCCTCCGCCTGAAACACGCTTTGCCCCTCGAACTGGCCAGTGTTCCAAGCGTAAACGGCATCTTCGAAGATCTGTGGAAGCACCTCTTTGCTCGTTGGGTTGCCATACCATTTAGCAACGATGCGCATGATCTTGGAAAACATCCTCGTCCCCATGCGAAGATTTTCGCAAGGCTCAATCAGATCTGGTTTCAGCTCGGACGCGTCCTTCACGCCGACACCCGCCGGGAACTGTGTAAGGCCCACACGCACGACGGCTTGCCCGACATACTGGCGTATGATCTCCATAGCCTCGTCGGGCGTCTTCGGTTTTGGTACGAGGATGAGCCGTCCACCGGCTTTCACCGTGACGGCCAGCGGATCGCCAGGACCGACAGCGGCTACGAACTGCTCGACGATGGCGGGTTTCAGGGAGGGATCGGCGCATTCCGCGATAAAGGCAGCATCCATGACGAAGGCTCCAAAGTTCAGGTATTGAAGGAAATCTCAAGGGGGACGCCAAACAGGGCGGACCAGGCTTTGGCGCTCGCGCGCTGGATGGCGACGATGTTGCCACCCGTCGTCCACCAGCCATTGCCGATCAAAACGATCGCGTCGGGTCGGTGTAGCATCGACTGGAGAATGGGCCACAGTACGAGCTGCTCGTAGCAGATAAGAGGCGCGATCTTTCGGCCCGCGACCTCGACGACGGGATTGGCGAAGAGACTGGCGCGGGCGCCGCCAGTCTCTCCTATCCATCGCTCCCATGGACGCCACATCGAAACCGGCACAGGCATGCGCTCGCGATAGAGGACACGTCCGCCACCCCCATCAATAGCCACCATCACATTGTCGTAGCCATTCGCATTAATCACAGCCGCACCGGCAACTACCGTCACACTGACCCCTTGCAATCCTTCCCGCCAGAGACGTTCAAGGGTTGGCGTCCAGAAGCCCAGCGCGCTTTCAGGCAGAACCACCACGGCTGCGCCAGATCCCGCAACCTCCTGAACGAGTGCGATCAGGTTGCGTTGACGTTGTAGTGAGCTGTCGCGGCCAAGGCTCGCACCCATTTCAAGGTCGACACCACGCCACCCCACCGGTAGAATCTGATTTGTCCCCGATGCGGCGGACCAAAGCCATAGACCTGACAGAGCAATGGCGATAGCCGGCCCGATCCGGGTTACGAGACCGATCAGGACGGCTGTCAAAGCGAGCAGCCCCCACCATCCCCATCCCGGAAACAGAATTCCCGCCGCCGTCAACGGATGCGCCCAGCCTGTGATCCCGAGCGGAGGCAGACCGGTGAGAGCCAAGATGAGGAGATATCGCACCGCTTTTACCAAGCCCGACCGTGCTGTCCAGAATACCGCATGGACAGCAACGAAAGAGGATGCCGCCGCGACCCAGAAGCTGAGGCCGACCCAGAGATCCGCAGCAAAGAACTGTGCGACGCCCGACGGCAATCCTCGCGACGCCGCCAGGAAATAGCCGGCCGCGACGACGGCCGCTGCGATCCGCGTTGATGAAAGGGCCCACAGAAGCGGGAAGAGGGTTGCCGCAGGGAGCAGGGACACCTGCCCGCTCCAGCCAACCGCCCCGACCACCACGGCAAGCGAAACGAGAACGGCAATTATCATGACCTCACGGCGCATAGGTCAACACCTCTTGTGCTAGACCGAGTACGCCGGACTGAGGCACCGGCCCGAAATACCGGGAGTCCCATGAGCCGATAAAGCCGGAATGCAAATACACCTCTCCGGGCCGCACCATCCTGCTTTGATCGTGCCGAAGAGATCGCCCCTGTGCATCCTTCTCTGCGATGCGGGATCCGCGGATTGGCACGCCATCAACTGCGATGTGATCGCTGACGTCCACGCGCTGTCGCGCCACCGCGATGACAGTCTTTATCAACGGTCCGAAACCACCGGGGCAAAGTCCCCGCCGGAGATATCCGCGCTGTCGCGCCTCGCGCATAGCGGGATTGTCAGGCGGGCAGACGAAAACTGTTTCGCCGGGCAAGACGGAGCGGGTGAGCGGAACGATGCGCCACAGGCCGAGCGGCTCACTCGGCGTCGTGTTGATGCGCAGACCACCACTCCAACCGGCAGCAAAGAGGACGCCAAACATGCCGGCGGCCACAGATATCGTGACGCAGGCGCGGCGTCGTTGACGAGGCATCGTCCAACCTTCACGCATCATCATAATCATTTGAGGGAGAGCCCCTTGGTCTGGGTTTGCCGCGCTTTTTCAGCCTGCTTCAATGCCAGCGTGGTGCGCTCGTGCGCGGCGAGCTGCTGCACAGTGCGCATGCTGTTCCAGGCCGACTGAACTTCGCTTTTCTGCGAGGGGTTCATCCCGGCCGTCAGTTTGTGGAAGGTCTCGCCGTTTGCATCTTTCGCCGACAGCGGGAGCAGGCTGCGTTCTCCGAAGCGCTCAGACACAGCCTTGGCGAAGCCTTCGAGCTCGGCTTTCACGTTTCTGTCGGCCAGCGTATATTCGAGGCCGGCAGGAAGATCGTTGCGATCGATCGCATCGCGGATCCTCTCCAGCGTCTGCCTGGCCGATGGAGAGAGGGCAGGGATGTCGACGGAGACCTTGAGACGGATCGCCCGCTCTTGCGCTTCATGCTTGCGCTCTGCCTCGGCCCGCGCCGTCACATATCGCTCGAGGTTTCGCGCCAAGGCAGGCGCGTTGACAAGTGCGGTGTCGCGCGCCGCCTTCTCGTTCGCTCCGGCGAAGATGCCGGTCTTGCCCTTGAGCGCTCCAAACTTTTCCGGCTCAGCTGCGATCTTTGCAAGCGTTGTCTGCGCTCTTGCCGGATCTTTCAGCATGGCATCGACATTGACCGCCTTGAACGCGGTCTCCGGCTCGGCGAAGACCTGGGTAAAGCGTGTCGTGACCTCCTGCCATTGCTTCTTCAAACCGGGATCGGCAGTCAGACGATCCTCAACGGCCTGGTCGATCGATTTCGGGAACGTCGTGATGCCTAATACCATTGGCTTTGCCTCCATGAAGGGTTTCGGGGTCACATGGGGATTCGGGCGCTTGAGACCGAGCTGTGCGCCGATCGTCGCCAGGCGGGCGGTGAGATTGACGAGCTTCTGTTTCTGGCGAACGGTCCAGTCGAGGCGGTCGCGAACGAGGGTGCGCGCTACATTGACCAGATGCAGACCCCGCGCGTCGGCGAAGCGAAGGGCCGCGCGATAGAAGGCGCCCTTCTCGTAATCGAGCGTCGTTTCCTTGGAGTTCTTGCGCGATAGAAGCTCGGCAAGGCCACCCCCCTTGGCGAAGGACCGCGAGCCATAATAGACGCCGAGATCCTCGCGATGACGGGTCATCGCCACATAGGTCAGGTGCCGGTCGAGGGACAGCGAGGCCAGAACTTTGACCCTGTCGACGGTCGCGCCCTGGCTCTTATGGATCGTCGTCGCGTAACCATGATCGACGTTGTTGTAGAACCGCTGCTCTACGCTGATCGTCCGCCGGCGCTCGCCCTCGCCAATCTCGGCAACGATACGCCCCGGGGCGGCTTCCACGACCTTGGCCAGCATGCCGTTCTTGACGCCAAGCGAGCTTTCATTTTTGAGGAAGACGATCTGGTCGCCAGCGGCAAAATGACGGATACCGTCTTCCGTCTTGAAGGCGTAACCGTCATCGACAAGGCCGCGCTCGACCAGCTTGGCGCGCGCCAGGGTATTGAGCATCCGCACGTCGCGGCGAAGGTGTGCGAGGATCAGCGAGGAATGGGCCGGATCGTACTCGCGGTTCCAATCGGAAATAAGGTTTTCGACAGCTTGTGACTTCAAGGTCGATCCCATCATCCGACCGTTTGCGCTGTAGGACTCGACAGCCTTGGCGATGTTGCCGCGGGCGAGATCGAGCGACGCGTCGCGCATCCATTGCTCGCGCTGGCGATAGATGGTTTCGAGTTCGGCGTAGCCGATACGATCGGTGATTGCCCGAAACGCAGCACCGGCCTCAATCGGCTGCAACTGTTCGGGATCACCGACGAGAACGAGCTTTGCCCCGCGCACCGTTGCCTCTTCAACAAGCTGCGCCATTTGTTTGGAGGAGACCATGCCGGCTTCGTCGAGGACCATAACGGTCTTGTCATCGAGATGGTCGCGACCTTGGGCCCAGCGCAGTTCCCAGGACGACAATGTGCGGGAAAGAATACCCGCTTCCTTTTCCAATCCTTCGGCCGCCTTACCCGCCAGAGCGGCACCAACGACACGATAACCGGCCGCTTCCCAAGCCTCGCGCGCCGCCTTCATCATTGTTGTCTTGCCGGCGCCGGCGCGCCCGATCACGGCTGCAATGCGTGCCGGCCCCTCGACATGCTCGATCGCCGCTTTCTGCTCATCCGACAGCCGTGTGTGCCGGTCAAACGTCGACCTAAGCACTGGCTCGCGGACGCCATGGGAACTGCGCCCGGACAGCCATATGGACCGGTTTGCCATCTCAGCCTCAAGGCGGATCATCTCGCGTGTCGTGTAGCGGGCAGGCGTCCTGACACCGGAGGTAAAGTCTATCCGCTCGCGGTCGAGACGCAGCACTTCCAGATGCTGCATGATCCGCGCCATCAGGCTTTGGAAGAGAGCCGCATCGTCGACATAGCGATGGAGGACCTTCGCCACGTCCTGGTTGTCGAAGACGCTCTTCTCCCGAGTGATGAGATCGAGCACGATACCGGGATTGCGCTGGATGCGCCGGACATTCTCCGCGCGCCGCTCCTCCTGCAATTCGATCCGCTCGAGCTTCCGTAACCCGGCTGTCGCCAGCCCGTTTTCTGTTTGCGATTTTCGCTCGATGGCGGTGGCACCGACCCCGATATGAATGGTCGGTGTCAGGTCGATGCCCTGCTTTTCGAAGGATCGGCCATCGATGCGGATATCCAGCCCGGCAAGCACCAGATGCCGGTTCTGCACAGCAAACCATCCATCACGAAAGGAATTGAAGCCCTCGGTGCCACCCGCCCAGAGTTCATAGATGATTTTGCCAGTGTCATTGCGAATGGGCTGGCCGTCTGGTCCAAGAACAGCAACCTTCTTAGCACCGAACCCGTCCCCGCTCAGAGGCCGCAATGTCGTCATCAGGTGGACATGCGGGTTGCCGGGTGCATCGTGATAGACCCAGTCCGCGACCATACCCTTCGACGTGATATGCTCGGCAACGAAGTCTCGCATCATCGCGATGTTCTGCTCGGAGGATAGCTCGATCGGCAGCGCGATGGTGACGTCCTTGGCAAGCTGGGCGTCGACCCGCTTCTCGAACACCTCGACCTTGTTCCAGAACGCTTCTGAGGCTCCCGAGACCGATCGATCGGCGATCATGGCGCGCAGCCAGTTTGGCGCATCGGCAGGGATCACGAACTCCTCGTGCAGAAGACCCTGCTTCCTGGTGTAGTCGATTGTGCGTGCTTCCCGCTCATACTCCATCCTGGCGCAGTGCCGGTAGGCCGCAGACAGCACGGCGCTGCGCCCAGAGCCACGGGCGACGATGTTGACTGAGAAATGCGGGACGGCCACGGGCGGATCGCTCCTTCTTGCGAACGAAATCAACTGGTTGATCGCAAGAGGTTGCCCCGCCAGGGGGCAAAAGCAGAACGTCGCGTCAGCGACGTATAATTGCGCCCTTGGATCCGCTCTTGTCGAGCGGCGGGATCATTCGCCAAATGCTGACGCTTTGGCGAGGTACAAATTTGTACCTGTCCTGCCGGGGAAAAATCGGGGACTCTCTGCCATCATTCCACGGATATCACTGGAGATTGCATCCCGATGAAGAAGCCAACGTCGAAAATCCGCGAAGAACTTGCCCGCTTGCAGGAACAGCTGAAGCAGGCAGAAACGCGTGACGCCGAACGCATCGGCCGCATTGCGCTGAAGGCCGGACTTGGAGAGATCGAAGTCGACGACGCCGACCTTCAGGCAGCTTTCGAGGACGTTGCAAAGCGGTTTCGCGGAACGAAAGCCGGATCGAACGGAAAAGAAAAGGGTGCCGCTGGAGCGACCGGAACATCGTCGGCCACGTCGCTCAGCGCTGGCGCGGCTACGAGCCAGGCTGGCGAGGCTTGAGCGGATGCAGCGGCTGACCACAGCAGAGGCCAGAAAGAAGGACGCTCGCGAGAAGATCGAGTTGGGCGGCCTGATCGTCAAAGCCGGGTTGCGCTATGAGAAACGCGCGCTTCTGTTGGGTGTGCTGATCGAAGCGCAAAAGAAAATCAAGGGCGATGAGGCGGAGCGATCCCGTCTGACCGCAATCGGCGCGGAGGCATTCGGCAATGACAGCGAATAAGATCCTGCTCGCCGTTGTTCCGCCGCTGGCGATGATCGCCATCGCACTGATGTTGCCGGGGATCGAACAGTGGCTCGCGACGTTCGGAAAAACGGCGGAGGCGAAATTGACGCTCGGCCGAATCGGCCTAGCGTTGCCCTATGTGGCGAGTGCTGCGATCGGGCTGATCTTTCTCCTCAGTGCCCAGGGATCGGTCAACATCAAGACCGCAGGGTGTGGCGTAGCTGCCGGATCGGGCACCGTTATTGCCCTCGCCATCGTTCGGGAAGGAATACGGCTTTCGCAATTTGCCGGACAGGTGCCTGCGGCCAGGTCGATCCTGTCCTATATCGATCCGGCAACGATGACAGGAGCTGCGGCAGCTCTGTTCTCGGGCATGTTCGCGCTTCGCGTTGCGGTGATCGGCAACGCCGCGTTCTCGCGTTCCGAGCCGAAACGTATCCGGGGTAAACGCGCGCTGCATGGCGAGGCGGAATGGATGAAACTGCCGGAGGCAGGGAAGCTGTTCGCAGAGGACGGCGGCATCGTCATCGGCGAGCGATATCGTGTCGATCGCGACAGCACGGCGGCACTCTCGTTTCGGACCGATATGCCTGAGACATGGGGCGCCGGGGGAAAGTCACCGCTGCTCTGCTTCGACGGTTCGTTCGGATCGTCACATGGCATCGTGTTCGCCGGCTCCGGCGGTTTCAAGACAACGTCGGTCACGATTCCCACGGCGCTGAAATGGGGCGGCACGTTAATCGTACTTGATCCATCCAATGAGGTGGCGCCGATGGTCAAGGCGCACCGGAGCGAAGCCGGCCGTGATGTGATCGTGCTTGACCCGAAGGATCCGGATATCGGGTTCAATGCCCTCGACTGGATCGGTCAGCATGGCGGGACGAAAGAAGAGGATATCGCCGCGGTCGCCTCGTGGATCATGAGCGAGAGCGGCCGCGCCAGCGGCGTACGGGACGATTTCTTTCGGGCATCCGGCTTGCAGCTGCTGACGGCGATCATCGCCGATGTCTGCCTCTCGGGTCATACGGAAAAAAAGGATCAAACGCTGCGGACAGTGCGCATGAACCTCTCGGAACCGGAGCCGAAGCTGCGGGCGCGGCTGCAGGAAATCTACGACAACTCCGAGTCCGATTTCGTAAAGGAGAACGTGGCAGCGTTCGTGAACATGACGCCCGAAACCTTCTCCGGCGTCTATGCCAATGCGATCAAAGAAACCCATTGGCTGAGCTATCCGAACTATGCCGGTCTCGTGTCCGGTTCGACCTTTTCGACCGATGACATCGCATCGGGAAAGACCGACGTGTTCGTCGCCCTGGATCTTAAAACGCTGGAGACCCATGGTGGTCTGGCAAGGGTGATCATCGGCTCATTCCTGAACGCCCTCTATAATCGTGACGGGGCGATGCCGGGACGCGCTCTGTTCCTTCTCGACGAGGTCGCTCGCCTGGGTTTCATGAGGATCCTTGAGACGGCACGCGATGCCGGCCGCAAGTACGGGATCACGCTTCTGATGATCTATCAGTCGATCGGTCAGATGCGCGAAACCTATGGCGGACTCGACGCCACCAGCAAGTGGTTCGAAAGCGCGAGCTGGATCAGTTTCTCAGCGATCAACGATCCGGAGACCGCGGACTATATCTCCCGGCGTTGTGGAACAACGACAGTCGAGATCGATCAGGTCAGCCGGAGTTTTCAGGCGAGGGGTTCGTCACGAACCCGATCAAAGCAACTTGCCAGCCGACCATTGATCCAGCCGCACGAAGTCCTGCGCATGCGTGCCGATGAGCAGATTGTGTTCACCGGGGGAAATGCGCCGCTTCGATGCGGTCGCGCGATGTGGTTCCGGCGAGCCGACATGAAGTCCTGCGTTGGCGATAACCGCTTCCAGGGAAAACGTGGACCATTGGAAATCAGGGTCTGAGGGAGAACCCAGATCCGGAGATCGGGCGATGAGATATTGGGAAGCCTGCGAGGCACAGGTCACGGCAGAAGAGGCCATCGAAGAATGCCGCGTCCATCATATTGAGGCCATCGTTCGCGAAAGCGATAGCGCTTTGGTGGATGTCACGTCACGACCGGTGATGTCATCGCTCATCCAGACGAGCAAGCCGACTATCGTGGCGCCGAGATTCTCGGTTACCTGGGATACTGATCAATGGCGGTCTGCTATCGCGAGAGGATCGTTACCGGGATCGGCGAAGACCACAGTTGGGCTTCGTTCGCTTCAGCGAATAGAGCCGTACGCCAAAGGCGGACCGCCCGGTGCTCCTTCTGTCCATACTTCACAAAACTGAATCGCTCCGCGACCATCGATTCACAACTGTCGTTGGACGCATGGGCCCGATTGCGCGATCCTCTCACCATGATCGCCCAGCCCTATCACCTCTATATCGAACGCTCGGATGCTGAGAAGAATATGGCGCGCTTCTATGCCATGTCGATCGAACCGACCCTCTTCGGAGAGGCATGTCTTATGCGGCGCTGGGGACGCATCGGAACCAGAGGCCAGATGAAGGTTCATCACTTCGAGCGAGAAGAGGAGGCGGTGGAGCTCTTTCTGGAACTCATTTCTCAGAAGCGAGCAAGAGGATACAGTCCCGCAGTCCGTGAAGAACGCGGAAGCCGCTCCTACCTACACAAAAAATCTGCAACGTTGTGAAACGATATTCCGGCCAGAATTGGTGACGCTCGTGGCGTCGCCGGACGGCACTATCTGGATCGGCTGACCTCGGCAAAAGACTTGCGGCGTGAGATGAACTCCTTGAGGAGTGGCAGGAAGAATGCCTTGCTGAAGCGACCGATCGGCGGTTCAGGTTCGAGATAGAACGACCGTCCGACAATGTCGCTGTTGAACTCATCGAGGATGATCCAAAGGCGCAAATCGACATCAAGCCCGGCGCGGCGCTTTTCGATTGCTGGTATCTCCGCCGCGAACCGGCTTCGCTCCGGCTGCTTCGTCGTGATGGGAAAGAACAGCACGAGGTCACCACCCGCTCGAGGGATCCGGACGCCGACGGCTACCGGTCGATCTTTGCGTCCCTCTGTTTCGCCCTTTCCGGCTTCACGGCTCCAGAGATAGGGATAACGGATGACCGTCGCTGTCTGGATCTCGTCATATCCACTCATCGGTTTGTCTCATCGCTGTCGGCGTAAGCGTCGACAGCACTCTCAAACTCGGCGAGTAATGCGTCGGGCATGGTCTCAAGCGTGCCTGCAGCACGCATATCGGACTGGCGCATCAGCCGTTCATAATCCTCGATGTTCAGCAGCACCAGTCGCGGTTTGTTGCGCTGAGTGATGGTAACTGGATGGCGCAAGGCCTCGGCTATAATGTCGCCTGACTTCCGCGAGAGGTCACTCGTGGTGTAGGAACCGGTGCTGCTGGTCATTTGAGCGTCTCCTCGCAGTAAAATCACAGTGAATTGGATAGATAGTTCGGTTGGCGACAAAATACAGCAAATACAGCATTGATGTAAATGCTGAATATGGTGACCGCATCTGGCGGCGACAGTTTTTCGGATATCGGTGACCTCGCTCGGCAAGAACGCCATGGCGCGTCCAACTCCTTTCGACACCGCAAACCGCCAGCCTGGCTGTCGTTATATGCCGCCCTCAGAAGGGCGGCTCGGCGTCGACAAGGCCGTGCTGTTCGGCCATGGCAACGATCATCTCGGCCTCGGCCAGCTCGAGTTCGGCCGCAATCTCTCGGCGCTCATCAGCGTCAAAAGCGTTCTTGAGTTCGGCGCGTTATCCTCAATCTGGATTTCGAGTTCGTAAGTCATCTTCGTCTCCTTGACGTTTGTGAAAGATGACCGACGGGTCCGAGAGGGGATGGCGGGGTCAGGGATCGCGCCAGCGACCGGCAGGGCCGGGGAGTGGGGGAGCCGATTTGCGCAAGCTGCCCTTCGGGCGGGTGTAGCAAATTGGGGGAACCGCTCATCCTTGGGGCCGCGATGCCTGCTTGGTACGATCGCTTATTCTGAGCAGCTTCCCCCGCTATCCGTATGCCACCAAGAAAGCCGGACCTGGCTCGATGCCGGGTCCGGTTTTGACTTCTCGGCAGAGGAGAAGGCTCCGCCGGTGGCGGAGCCCCGTGATGTCAATCAGTCACGGTTCGGGCGGGACCAGATGAGCTGGAGGCCATCCTCGCCTTCGACCTCGGCGAGCGTTGCGTAGATCGGAGCCGGGAAGCTCGGATCGTCGAGCTTGACCGAGAGGTAGTCGCGGCCCTGCTCGGAGGTCTTCTGCCACGCGGCACCTAGCTCGACGTTTTGCGGTGCACCGCAAAACGTCGATTATGCTGAGACGGTGATTATGCGGAGTGCCGGTCGCTGAAGGCTGGATTCCCGGCGGTTGTAAGGGATTTTGCTCCGCATAATCCCGGTGGGATTGAAGGTAGCGCCCCGCTTTGAGCGGAGCGCCGTGGTTCTGGTCAGCGAGACCAGATGAGCTTGTGCTCGCCCTTGTCGCCCTGGACGAGGGAGGCGTAGACGGGCGCCGTGAAGGACGGATCGTCGAGCTTGAGCGAGAGGTATTCGGCGCCCGTTTCGCGGGCGGTCCGGCTCCAGCCTGCTCCGAACTCGACACCCGTTGCTGTGACCCGGAAGGGGCTCCGTGGGCATTTCTACATTAATACACGCTAAGGGAATTTGAAGTTGTTTGGATTGAAGCGGTTAGCCCGGA
>NZ_KQ414523.1:0-39388 GCF_001263295.1 Agrobacterium sp. SUL3 | reverse complement strand
CACTGTTCGAGCAGCAAGAATGCGCAAACTACTTCAAATCATGCGGATATGACCCCGAGTAAAATGGATGCGCTCTAGGGTCTGTGGGGATTCATCGTGAGTTAATGACTGCAGCAACGAGGTAGATCATGGCCTCAAAGCTCTGGTCTGTTTTGCATGCGCGCATGGCGATGCGTTTGAAGTCTTTGAGTTTACAGAAGAAGTTCTCGATGAGATGCCGCCACTTGTACATCTCTTCGTCGATAGTCAGCGGGCTGAGGCGTTTTGGCCGTTGCGAGATGACGACCTTGGCACCGCGCTGGTTGAGTTCTTCGACGATCCAGTTAGCGTCAAAGGCTTTATCCCCGAGCAAGGCTTCGAACTCGATGCCGTTGATCAGCGGCGCAACGCCGATGGTGTCGTAGCGGTTTCCCGGCAAAAGGACGAAGCGAACGAGATTGCCCAAGGCATCGGTCATTGCCAGAATCTTGGTCGTCATGCCGCCTTTAGAGCGGCCGATGGCCTGGCTCTGAGTCCCCCTTTTGCGCCCTGGCCGTGCCGGTGAACCTTGACGATGGTGGCATCGACCATGGCGTATTCCATGTCTGGCTCATCCGACAGGGAATCAAAAATCCCCTTGAAAACGTCGGCCTCACGCCAATCGCGGAACCGGCGGAACGCGGTGCTCCAGTTGCCGAAAACGGCAGGCAGGTCGCGCCATGGACTACCCGTCCGCGCAACCCACAATACCGCTTCCAGAAATAGCCGGTTGTTTCGCCCGCTTCGTCCCGGATCGGTCGGCTTGCCCAAACAGTGGGGTTCTATCTTCGCCCATTGGGCGTCCGTCAGCACAAAACGTTCCATCAAGAGTGTGAATCACATCTCTGGCAATTTGGGAATCCTAAATCCCCACAGACCCTAGTGTACCTGATGCTCAAAGAGTGTCGCGATGAGCGCGCACGAGCGGAAAAATATCAGGACAAATTCAACGGGATCGCATATCTTCCGCTACGAAGCGGTACGCGCCGCTTCGGGGCGTCGAAACCCCTCATACCCGGTTGGTGCCACCCGTAAGGCATCAGACTCCTTGACCTTTGCGGTCGGGGGACCTGTGGCGTATGCAATAGGTTCTCCGGGACTAAAGGCCATGGGGCCGTGGTATGCGGTTTCGAATCCGCCGATCACCGGGGGTCAATGAGCATCGGACGGCGGGGGCGTACCGCCGCGGTTGCTTTAGGAGAAACCGTTGGCACAGGACACTGTCTTTACTTTCTACACGTACTCAAATGCGGGTACTCCAGCCGAGGAGCGTTGGAAGCCAACAGGCATACCAGATATTTTCTTCGATAGTCGTGAGGAGGCTCAGTGCGCCGTGCTAGAGATGCGTGACGATATAACAGCCGATCCGGAAATCGAGTGGCCGGTCATGATAGTGGAAAAGGTGCTAACGGTTCCTATCAGCCAGAAAAGTATTCTTGCCCTGCTGAACGACGGGAAGTGCATTTATCCAAAGTTACGAAGTTGTTGAAAGCATTGGCCCCAAATGATGTGAAAAAGCATGAATGAACGCGTCCAAACAGACACCGATCTTTTGCTATTGGCATACGTCGCTACCTGTTCGATTTTCCCTTTCAATATTCTAGATTCTGTCCGCTGCGACATTTCAACGGTACCTTCACTCTTGAGGCGCTGAACGCATATCGGTACCTCCGACTCCGTTTTTTACTTCCGTCTCCAATTTCTGAATCTACCGGATGATCGTCGCGTCGGTGCCCATCCTCCTGCACGCCATCACCGTACGCGCAATGCAGTTGAACGGGCTTGTGTCCTCCAACCCAGCACGCAGTCTGGGGAGCATTGTCCGCGCACCTGGTTTGGTGATCTCACCTCGCAATCATGGGAAAAGCGCCGAGCGCCCGGATCGTTATCTGAGGTGACGCGACCGTACGGTCACCGGTTGGCCCCGCATGACCGCAGGGCGCGAGTTAGCATTTGAAACGCTCCAGCATGGTTTTGAGTTGAGAGTTCTGCAGCCGAAGTTTGCCGATAAGCTCGCTACGCAAGAGCTTTATCTCGTCATCGAGGGTGATCGCCAGAGGGATTACGGTGACAGCGTTCGCAAGCTGGCGTCGGGCGACTGATTCATCGGTCTTGTTCTTGCCTCGCCTTCGCTCTGCAGCGACAACATCGTCGTGAAACGACACGGAAGGAGCAGCAAAATCCGTAGCCTGTGCCGCCCAGGGTCCCACCGCGAGGTCGACTGCGGCGACCGCTTTCGCCGCCTCCCCCGCGATCAGCCCAGCTTGCGGCAGATCACTCACGGCCGCCCCGTCGTCAGAGACCGCATTGGCACCGAGCAGACTTGCGTCGTCCTGTTGCTCATCGTCGGGAGCCTGCAGGCGCTGTTGCGGCTCTTGGCGCCGTCTTGACGTAAAACGGGCGACGAAATTCCATAAGGATGCCATTGTCATTAACCTCGTGTTCTACCCGCATACACAAAGCGAGCGCGAACCGGGCGGTCGCCGTGACCTCGCCGAGATGACCGTCACGGCTGGCAGAGGATGCCTTCGCCCGTCAAGCGAGATTGAGCCGCTTTCGCAGATCCGCATTTTCGGCCCTCAGCTTTTCGGAAAGCTGCCTGCGCAGGCTGCGGTTTTCGTCTTCGAGCCGCAGGAGCTCCGCCATGTCGTCGATCGCGTCCACCGGGGCGGTCGGTGAAGCAACAGAGGTATTGCTCTCGCTCTTGATAAGCTTGCTCCTTGGAGTTCTTGCAGCCACGATCGTTCCGGCTTTGCGACCGCGCTTGCCCCAGCCCTCTGTCGCATCGGTGCGGCCCGATACGGCCGCCCTTTGCGACTGATCTGCGTCCGCCTTCTTTGTTCGCGGCTTGCGCTGTTTGACCGGCGCAGCAATCGTCACGACGGGCTCCTGCGTATTGGTTTCCGTCGCGGTTTCTATTTCGTCGGGCATATGGATCTCCTCTATCGCCGATGCATTGTTCTGCTGCGGCAGCGCCGGTGTCAACATCGGCTCTATCGATCTGTCCTGCCCGATAGGCTCGTCCACCCGGGAGGCGTCACTATGCTCACGGGCTGAGGAAAATGCCGCTTCGTTTGCCTGCCGAGCCACTGACTTCAAATCGAGGTCTCCCCATATCGAATCCGGTTTGCGCTCCGACCTACGCCGTGCGTTCTTGTACTCGACGGTGAAGCTGCGGTTGATTTTCTTCACAGGATGATGCCTCGATGTCTATCGCTGCTGTACCAGCTATCCATAGGTGATCGCAAGACCGCACGGCGGGCGGGCGTTTACTGGGAAGGCGCGCGCTCCCGTGTTTTTAGCCATTCAAGACTGCGCGACCGGCCCGATGGGATCGGCGCGCGTCAGGTGCCCGATGCGCTTTCGGCCAGATTGATCTGAACCGGAAAACTCCCAATGTTTGGGTGCGGTTCAAAATCCAAACGATGTCCTGCATAGTGAAACGAGAGGGGCGCCCCCTCCCCTACCCTCCATTGGGCAAATGAGCTGTGATCGGTGATGAGATCGACCGAAGCTAATCTTACCTCGTCACTCGGCATCCAACGGCGCCACCCGCGGAAACAGAGATCGGCATGACGCTTGGATATTCTCGCAGCCGCCGCTATGCTCTCTTTTTGTTTCGCTCATCCATGAGAGCACGCCCAAGCGCACGAGGACCGCCTCGCCGATCCGCAAAATCATCTATGTGGATATGGTAGCCTTCTATGCGTCCGTTGAGCAGCGCGATCATCCGTTGCGGTGCGGGCGGCCGCTCCCCGTTGGCGGTTCCGCCGCACGGGGCGTGGTTGCCACGACCAGCAACGAAGCACGTAAATTCGGTATTCATTCTGTGATGGCCTCGATAACTCCCAAGCGAAAATGCCCCGACCTGATTTTTGTGCCCCCACGTTTTGATGTCTACAAATCCGTCTCCAGGCAATTCCACAAGATCTTTGCCGAATACATGCCTCTGATCGAACCGCTCTCTCTCGACGAGACCTATCTCGATGTCACTGAAAACTTGAAGGGGATGAACAGTGCTGCCGACATCGCATTGGAGATCCGGGCCAAGATCAACGCGATGACTGGTTTGAATGCATCAGCCGGCAATTCCTACAACAAACTCCTCAAGCGACTTGAATGAGCCAAATGGCCAGGCTGTCAGTGCCCCAAAACAGGGGCCCGGTTTAATCGAGGGCCTCCCTGACAAGAAGTTCAATGGTGTTCGTCCGGCGACGGGAGAACGCATGAAGAGCCAAGGAATTGATTCGGGAAGTCGGGGCCGAACTTAAACGGCATTGCCCGGGGCATCGACCAACGGCAAGTTCGCCCCGATAGGATTCGGAAATCTGTTGGTGCCGAAAATACGTTCATCGAGGACATAGACGACCTCGGTCTTGCGTCGGCTGAACTGAGGGCCCTCGCCGGAAAAGGTTTGGAGCCATTGCGAGGCAAACCACATTAGCGGCAAGACTGTCATCGTAAATATCAAATATTCGGACTTCACGCAGGCAACTCGCAGTCGCACGGTCGCCCTCCCCATCTTGACGGTAGACGAATTACTCGACGCTTCTTGCGACTGTCCACCCATTCAGGAGACCTTCCCGGCATCTCGAAGTTTCTCTCGCATCGCTGACTGGCGCACGTTCTGGGGAGGTGGACCAATCGCTCCTCGATCTGGACTTGTGAACAGAAGACAGACGAGCGGTCAGCAAGGATTGAGCCATCAGAGTTTTGTGCGTTCGTGTCATTGATTTCGAGACGGGCGGTAACGGATCGACCGATTGCGAGATTGGATGGTAAGACGCGATCTCTCAGCACCGCTTGAATTGGCGCGTCAATGAGGAACGCCGAACCCTCTCTGGAAAGATATTGCACCTGGCGTTCCACGCCCACCCGAAGGCGTCCGATCTGGCAGGCCATCGCGCATTGGATCTGCAGTTGGAATTGCGCTCTCCGAGTATGACCGAACTCCCGAGGTTCTCCAATCAGATGCTTCTGATACCAACGAATGCCGGATGGCCTTGACATGGGTCTGCCAGCCCATCGGGCAATGCCCGATACTATGTCACCGCCGCCACTTGAGTGACCTTTGAACTCCGCGTCGCTTAAGCAACTTCTGGCATGGAGCAGGGGACCATTGTTTCTACCACGCGTGCCGTCGGGCCCCGACAGCGGCAAAAGTTGGAACAGACCCGACGAGAAGCTGCTGGCGGGACCCTTCAGGTTCGAGATGCCGGCGTCCGGTTTAGTGTAACAACACAGCGCACAAGACGCAGTCACCGCCGGCCAAGAAGATCGAGCCGGAGCAGGGCCGCTGATAAGAGCTCCAATTTCTAAGTGCCGCGCGTTGCGGGCACAAAGCGGCATCAAGGCGGCGTATGAGCGGGGAGGGCGTTCAACTGGCGAGGCCTGGTTGATCAAAGCGCCTAGCTCGATGGTTCTAGCCAGCTGTGCCGACGCAATCGGTCCTCCATTGTGACCCGCGCCGAAAAACCTATACAAACCCGTAAGTTATGATTGTTGACCGCGGTCAACGACAATCTTTACCAGGCAAGCCTGCCATCGGAGTTCGCGCCAGATCGGCTTTGTATGACGTTGTAGCTACGGACTGCGTCCGCTGTACCAGGGGTCTGATTTGAACTATCCGATCAAAAGAAAAAGAGACCGAAGGCACAGAGCGAAAACATCGGCACAAAAAAACAATTGATATCAATTAGTTATTGCTGATGACCGCGGTCAACATATCTTCCGCCTCCCCGAACTTATGATATCCGCCACGACCTGGTCTCATGGGCAGGCGCGTGCTCTCAATGCGCCCTGACTGAGGGGCAGCGCGAAACGGCGCAGCATTTCCAGGACAATTCCCCCACTCAACTAGACCCAAAGTGTGGTCAGCTCCTGCATCTTGGCCAAGCTGACTTCGTCATAACAACATTGCAGGGGCGTTCGTCGGTCGGGAAGACCGTCATTTCCTCTTTGGATGAACCTGAGCCCCTTAATGCCAAATTTCTTCTCCACCCAAATTCGAAGCTCTTCCTGGATCACAGGGATACGATTCTTGTTCACAAGCCGCTGCTCCAGCTCCTCAAGAGAAATCCGCAGGCCGCTGTCCGATGCCATCGCAAACTCGAGCGGCGAAAGCCCTTTTCTGGATGCTCTCGTCCCAAGCCATATCGCCGCGATCTCCGTGTCAAATTTCTGTAAAGCTCTCGCACGAAGCTTTTCACCTCGAAGGAGGCCCTTCCCCCTTTCGACGATCTCGGCCCGCGCCGCGTGAGCTGCCATTGCTTCGCTCATCGGAAGACCGAGTGATTCGGAAAGATCGGGCGTGTCCGAATTGAGCGCCTCCTCAATAGTGGCAAGTTGCTGGTTCAACCGCTCCCACCGGTAATTTCCGGTGGCGATAATATCGAGGGGAGTTGAGCGACCCTCCAGGGCGCGCGTCCACCACGCCTCCATGCCGCTTTCAAACTCGTCCCTGTCTGCCGGACAAAGCTTTGCCGCGATCCGCTGAAGACTTGCTTCCAACTTCTCGCGGCGCTTCGCTACGTATTCGCTTCTGGTCGGGCGGGCAGGGACGGGTCCGAACGGGAGCGCTTGCTGGCTGGGAAGTTCCACGAGCAGGCGCCAAATTCCGCCGGGTAGACACACGACAGCTCCGCGCTTTTCAAGGATAGACAAGAAGGTGAACACGCACGCCTCCACCCCGAACGCCGGAAGCCCCGCTTCAGCCGATTCTGACGATGAACAGTCAACACCAGCCAGTTCGGCGTGAAGATGTTCGGCACCTTTGAGCCTCGTGACAATGCGGCTCAACGGAAGGCCGAGACCATTCAGACATTCCAGAAGAACGAAGGCGCGCCAATCATCTGCTGACGTTCGAAAATATCCCTCGAATGATGGGTGTGTGTCGATCAGCCACTGCCAGACGGATGCTTTTTTCGCGGCAAGGGAAGGGGCAGGCACTTTCCGGACTTTGGCCAACCGATCGTAGAGCTCAGCCAGCGCCTTGGATTTCTCCAATGTCAGCTGGCCGCGCGCCCGCACAGCATCAAGGTGGTAGAGAGAGTGAAGTCGATTTTCGAGCCTTTCGTTGTAGATCCAATGTCGAGGGGCTTGGAGCCGGACGTGATTTTCAACGGCTTCAGCGGAAAAATTGCCAGGGACGCAATCCAGCTCAAGGTCGATCTCGAAAGCCTCGATTCTCTGACGCCGGATCAAACCTGCCTTCGCAGCTGGAACCGTATGCGTAACGGCAATCTCCATAAGAAGAGGTTTGCCCGAGGCGGAGAAGATGACGTCAGGCTGGTATCCATCAAATCGCTGCTCGGTTCTGACATCCGTCAATTCGACCTCCATGGGACCGACCACCCGGTGTCCGTCCTGCGATATGGCTGGAAGCTGGACGCGGCCGCCACGGAGAAACAAGTCCCTGGCGAACGTGTGCAAGGCAGTCATCTGGCCGGTTGTTCCGCATCCTTTGGTGCCGCTTCCCACTGCTGTCCGGTGCGCAAAATGCGGTGTCATGTGATTCGTGCGAGCAATAAGGGGCAAGTCACATTCGGGGCAGGTACAGTGGCAATTGTTGCCATTCGCAGCCCGGGAGATATGCAAAAACTCGCCACTCGAATGCTTGCCAAATGCGAGCGTTGGGCCTGGCATGATTTTGATCCTCTTCCTTTAAACCACGTCACGCACATAAGGCAGAAATCAAAACCCCTCCTAAACCCCTCCCGTCGAATTTTAACGACAGTGTCGAACAGGGAAATCACCAACACAGGCGTTGGTGATTTCCCTGGCAATTGCGCCGTTGATGCGACGCGAGAATCGATGTCGGCATTCAATCGCAGAGCGCTACCAAAAGAGGCGATGACCGCCTTGAGATCTTGGTGAAACAGGATCTCTCAGATTTTTAATCAGACCCCAGCGCAAACAGGATCCTGGGTCACGTCGATAGTGTACGTCGGAAGACGGTCTTAGCCGGGATGGACCCCCAAATTATGAGCAAACTGAGTGCCACTCACAGATTGGATGTTTGCTAAGTGTAAGCTCTCAGGAGGTTGTCCATTCGGACTGGACCGGGGAGACTGGAGTTACCAAGCTTCAGTATCCATCGGAGGGTCTGAATGAACATCCATAAGAATGCCCGTCTGACGCCTTTGCGTCGAGAGGAGATGGCGTTGTCGGTGATTGCGGGTCGTCTTTCCCAAGTCCAGGCAGCACGGCTCTTTGGTGTATCGGCGAAGATCGTGGCGCGCTGGGTCGAGCGCTTCAAGGCCCATGGGCGCGCAGGCATGACCGATCCGGTGGTTGCCGCGCGTGTGGTTGCTTTGGGCCGTCAGCGCTGGACCGGCCAGCACATCGCGCTCGAGGTCGGCGTCTCGCCGGCCACCGTCAGCCGGGTGCTCAGGAGTGCCGGGCTGTCGCGCCTGAAGGATATCGCGCCGACCGCGTCGGACACCGCAGCACGGGCGATCCATAAAAGGGCAAGTCGCGTGGCGCCGGCTGGCCCACGTCGCCTTCCTCGGCGCCGCAATCGCCTACTATGCCAGCCTCGGCGTCACCGTCACCCGCGTTATGACCGACAACGGCTCATGCTACCGATCGAAAGCGTTTGGAAAGGCTTGCCGCAAGCTCGGCCTCAGGCATGTCAGAACAAAGCCCTACACGCCCAGGACCATTGGAAAGGCGGAGCGCTTCATCCAGACGGCGCTGCGCGAATGGGCCTACGCTGTCGCCTATCCAACCTCGGAGCGCCGCGCTGCAGAACTGCCAATCTGGCCCCACCGCTACAATTGGCATCGCCCTCACAGCAGCCTAAAGTCCAAAACCCCAATCAGCCGTCTCGGCCTAACCGCGGATAACCTGTTGAGGCTCCACAGCTAAAACAAGCCTCAGGGAAGACGCGTCGCCTTATCCGGCTTTCAGTTGCCCGCCAGCGTTCGACTTCAAAAGCGCCATGATCATCGGACCGAGCGAGAATTCCGACTGCTCGGTGCGTCGTGTAAGGTCGCGCAGATAGCCGCCGGCAGAATTGATCACATTCGACCGTTCGAAGATGCAGGCCATTGCCACCGCTGCATTTTCGGGTCCCATGATTTCACAGGCCTCCTGATAGGCCGAGGGGCTCACGCCGAGCATCGAGCGGATCACCACGGCCGCAGACATGAGATCGCGCCAGTTCCCGATGGCTCCGCCCGGGCCATAATCGGAGATTTGCGGGCAAGCCCTCAGCACAACGGAGAGGGGGAAGACCTTTAGCGGCTCGCTCGGCTTTGCTGGCTTGCTCAACTTTTCGCCCTGCTCTTTTTCAGAGCGAGGTTCAAATACAGTAGTGGAGTTGGAGTTTGAATTCTGTATGTGGCGCTCATTTTGAGCATCATTGGTGCTATTATTTTCTGCTTTTCCGTTTGTTTCCAAGCGATTGAGGATTTCTTCCTTCAGCATTTCCATGCTTTCAAGTACTTTCCTCACCTCAACGAGTGTTGGCGTCCTCGGGAGGTTGCCGATCAGTCCGACGTAGACCTCCTCGATCGCCTGCCAATCACCATCAGCGCCCTCCTCGATGGCAGCCGTTAGGAGCTTGCGGGTGTCTCGTCGGCAAATTGTGAGCTTCTCTTTGGCTTTCCTGAACTCTGCACGCGTCGCGATCACCTGCTGCGCCAGAAGCGCGAGTTCTTCCGCACGGGCGAGCAAAGGAGAGAGATCGAAGCCAAACGCGCTTTCAACATCCCCGTCAGCACCCTTGCGCGCAAAGCGTTTGCCGTTGGCGCTATCCTTGCGGATGATCAGACCGGCATCAACCAGCGCACCCAAATGGCGCCGTAAGGTCGATCCAGGCATGCTGTGCGCTCGCAGTGACAGTTGCATGTTCGACGGGAAAACCACCAACTGCGCATCCCCTCGCAGTTCTTTTTCGGGGAAGAAGCTCAACAGCGCGTCGAGGACAGACAGGCTATTCGACTGCAGCCCCAGCAGTTCCATCGCTGCAGACGCATCGCGGAAGACCCTCCACTTGTCAGCAGATTTGCTTGTCGGTATTTCGCCGGCCGCCTGTTGCCGCCTGACAAGGGCAAGCGTTGCCGGCCGCCGCCCAAAAGGCGTCGTCACACTTTCCGTACGCATCGTTCTTCACCTTCTAACAGGCAAAAGAAATTCGTTCGCCGAAACGGCGCCTAGACTCTTGACGATGAATCCCGGAAATGCGATTCTACTGATGCTTAGACAGATAGGGGCTTCCGAGACGGCGACGTTTTGGGGGCTCTTTTCTTTTGCGGTTATGCTTCCTCTTTTCCAGTGGACTTCGCACGGCGTTCTTCGAAAAGAGCAACCGCGTCATTGAGCAGGAAGGCCGCGAACTCCCCCGCTTCCTTCCTGTCGAGTGTAATTTCGATTTTTGACTTGCTCTGTTTGACGTGGCCCAGTCGCTGACCGGACGACGTCGAGAGAACTTCAGGCAAACCACGAACAACACGGCGGGGCTTTAAGGCGCTAAGAAGCGCCTTAAAGCGATCCTGCGAAGTCATGCTCTGCAACTCGTCCGATCGCGCCAGTTCCAGACGATTCTTGTTTTCGTCCTTATGGATCAAATCCGCCAACTCTTGCCAGCTTCGCCGTCCAACGCCGGGGGCAGGTCCGATAGCATCGATCAGATCGGCGGGAATAGCTTCAACTACGGAAAGCATTCGCGACAACTCGGCCTTGTCGACAGACATCGCCGATGTGATCACTTCGCGGGCAAAACGCTCCTTCAGTCGCTGAGCGAACCGTGCCTTCTCTATGTAGGTGAGGTCCTCGCGTTCGTTGTTTTCTTGCCCTTGGGCGATCACCAGTTCCTCGTCCGTCAAGGCACGGATAACCGCCTTTACCTGCAAGCCGAGTTGTTGGAGCGCGCGCAGACGACGATGACCGAAGGCGACCTGATAATGTCCCGGTTTCTCAGGATGGGGACGTGCCAGGATTGGCACCTGCTGACCCTGCTCGCGAATCGACGAAAGCAGACCATCGATATCGCCAGGCATCCGGTCACGAACGAAAGAGGGCTCGACGAGAGCGGTGTCCAAGTCGATGACAGACTGACCCTCACCAAGCCGCCGCTCGATGTCGTCGGCGCGTGCCTGCCGGGCTTTCTCTTCTCGCATTGTGCTGGCGACTTGCCCGACAAGCTTGTTGTCGGATGTGGCAACCTTTCCGGGCATGTCGGCATCGACCTGGATTAAGTTCAGGAGGTTCTTTCTGCTCATGTCGCTCGTCCCCAAGCTCTCTTGATCAGGGTTTCAATCTCGTCATTGACGCTGTTCATCGACTCAATGGCTCGGTCATAGGTGCTGCGTGTGAACTGGCCGCGTTCGACTTCATAAAGAGTTTGATTCGTAAGCCCCGCATCTGACACGGCGGTCGACTTCAGCATCGGGAAATTCAGCACATGGGCGCCGAAAATAGAACGAAGATAGCCGACCATCTGATTTTGAGGTCCGTCGGACGGCTCAAACCGAGTGATGAGGTAACGCAGCCAGGCAAAATCAACATTGCCGCCGGCGGCGGCGACTTCTCGCAGCAGATCAGCGACCATTGCGAGAAACTGATTCATCGACATGACATCCAGCATTTGCGGATGGACCGTCACGAGAACCGATGTCGCCGCGGTGAGGGCGGAGAGCGTGAGGTAGCCCAACTGAGGAGGGCAATCGATGATGACGACATCGTAGTTATCACTAACATCATCGATTGCACCGCTGAGACGTTGAAAGAACATCACATCGCCCGGCTGCCGCGTCATCAGCGCGCGAGGGGTGTCATGTTCGAACTCCATCAGTTCGAGGTTTCCGGGGACAAGGTCCAGTCCCGGAATGTAGGTTCTCCGGATGATGTCTTTCACCGGCCGACGCCCGTCGTCATACCGTATTGCGCCGTACATCGTGTCGTTCGGGTGCACATCGATTTCGGGCTGATGCCCGAACAAGGCTGACATACTTGCCTGCGGATCAAGATCGATAGCGAGTACGCGATAGCCCTTTAACGCCAGGTATTGGGCGAGGTGAACGGACGTGGTCGTTTTGCCCGAACCACCCTTGAAGTTCATGACGGAAATAACCTGCAGTTCTTCGTCGTCGCGGCGGTGAGGCAAATATCTACGGTCTGCTCTGCCGACCTTGTCGAGATGCCGGCGGATCTTGTCGATATCAACGACGGAATAGGAGCGTCGACCGCCAGGTGTCGTGCTTACCTCTAGATTGTCTATGTCGTTAGAGACCTGACGAAGATAGACTTCCTTCACACCCACGAGTTTCGCAGCTTCTGACGGTTGGAAATGGCGTATTCCCTTTTGCGCCGTCGGCGGGAACGTGCTCACATGATGCGCTTGTAACTGAACAGCAAGAGCCGACGAATGCCGGTCTATAAGGCTTACGAGTGTTTCTCGTGATGATGCCTGCGCGTCAGCTTTGGTTTTCATGCCTAACCCAAAATTCAGTAACAGCGGTTCAACGCGGCAAAACCCTTTTTCAACCGCTGTTGCAATAAGCCTCGATTCTGGCCATTGGGCAAGCTCTTTAAGGTTAACAAACCCTTACCGAAAAACGGAAGCCAAGGGCCTGGCCCCAAAACATACTGGAAATGCAATGGGCTAGCGACTTCCTGTCGAAGGACCTCGTTCGCGCGGTTAGGGAAAATAAGAGTCGAAAACATCCATTAGGGGGTCTAAATTCACGTGCTCGCGATCAATTACGCGAGCCAGACGAATAGAATCGCTCGTTGCTTTTCCCGATTTGAGCAACGGGGGGCAGCTTTCGCGGCGCTTATCGGTTCGACTATGAACCTGATCTTTCGACCCACCTCTCTGGATACGCTTAACTCAACAGCCATCCACCGGCTCGTCCGATGTACGCGTCACGGTCTTTCGCTGGACCGGGGACTTCGATATCCAGTGCACCTAGAAGTGTGCGCATGTTGGATGCAATGAGATCGGCGAGCGGCTTTTGCCCACCCCTACCAAGTCGGTCCAAATGTCCGGCAAGCTTGGCGGCAATCTCTGTGGCGTATCTTTTCGAAAGGCGCTGGCGCGCCGCGGCGCTCGAAATGCCAACAGTCTGGAGGAAGAGATCAAAGTCTTCTCCACTTATCTCGTCCAGGGTCGTGGCATCACCAATTCGGTAAGCGAGTTCATCTGTGAGTGTATCGTCGAGGCGCGTAGGGAGAATGTCGTAACGGGGTGAAGTACGGATCCTCACACCTGGCTCATGGAGAAGCGCGAAGTTCTTTGCGTGGGCATCCACATTGCCGACGAACAAGTCAAAAAGTGTCGCTTGAATGAAGAGTTCTCTTTCTACGGCGGGATCAACTGTTGCATCGAGTATTCGCCGGACCGCATCAACGTCGAAACGCCGGCCGGGAACTCCTCGGCGTTCGTATTTGAGCGCCGACGGCAGGCCAAGGGCCTGCGCGAAATCCTCCTGATGAATTCGCACGATGCGGCCGTCTCTGTCGCGAGCACGATCGAACCGCGTGACCAGAAGGACGTTGACGCCAGCGATTGGGAGGAGCGAGACATCAGCGGTCGAAAACCCTACCTCCTGAGAAAGTCGCATTACCTCATGTTCGAGAGTCCCGTCGTGGATATG
Organism: Agrobacterium sp. SUL3; assembly: GCF_001263295.1. Lineage (NCBI taxonomy): Bacteria > Pseudomonadati > Pseudomonadota > Alphaproteobacteria > Hyphomicrobiales > Rhizobiaceae > Agrobacterium > Agrobacterium sp. SUL3. The sequence continues at coordinate 25,769 of NZ_KQ414523.1, read as the reverse complement.
GTCCTGGTCAGGAACTTTCAGGATATGCGTCGTCGGCGCGCCAGTACCTGGTATCGGCTCGGCCAGAGAGCCGTCCGGCAGGAGAGTAAGAGCGATTTTGCTCTGCATGCCTGCAAGAGGGGAGGGGTCATCCGTACCCGGAGGCAGCCGCCGTCGCTTGTGGAGCGAGTCAACGATCGCGATCAGTCGGTCGTCGTCGATGCGCTGGTAGTCTTTCTGATAATCGCCGGGCACCTTGGTCGGAGGTGAGCCAGAGGGTAGAACCGAGATGGCACCTGCGCAATCCTTGCCGAGATGAAACAGCAAGCTCGCAATATCGTCACGAGCGATGCCCTCGCGAGCCATAATGTCGGAAAGCGCGCCATCCCGCTCTTGGAGCAGGTTGTCAAAGAAGGGACGGGTCACGGCCTCCTCGAACGGCTCTGGTGTCAAGGGCAGGGACAGCGACAAAGTTATGGCACCAGGTTGCGAGACATAAGATTCGCTATAGGCGAATGCCAGACCGCCGCGTTGATCTCGCACGAGAACTCCCACCGGGTCGGGGGATGTGTCAAGGCGGACATCGAGAGCTAGCACTTCCATTTACAGTGACCGGTCGCGCGCGATAAAGGAAATGCCGGCCGCTCGAGCGACCTGGAGAACTTTTGCAAATTCCAGCGTCGGCTTGCCGTTTTCGAGTTCAGAGATAAACCTGCGTCCCACGCCTGCCAGATCTGCGAATTCCTGCTGCGACTGTTTTCGGCGCTCTCGTAGGCGACGGACCATGCGTCCCAAATCTGCGATGCTGTCGATTTGAAAATCCGCTTGTACAAAAGTCTCTGGACTTGCTTTTGGCATAGCGACCGGGGAAGGCGCAGGCGGGAGAGCTGAAAAATCCGGCAATTGCTTGGGCAAGGACGCCTTTATCGAGGTGGAGATATCAGGAAGGTTTAGATCAATCTTCGGCAACCCTTCCGTCAGCTTGGCCGCCAGATCCGAATGCTGCATCAATCGCCTAGCAATGTCAGAGGCAGACTCGATCGACTTCATAAGATCAGAGTTTACAGTTAATGTCTTGCCGAGATCACGTAAAGTTTTCGCAGGCGCTTCGATCGAAGCCAGAGTCCGAGCCAGATCAATTGCCGGACTAGTTTGTTTGACCAACTTCTGGATGTCGACTAGCGAATCGAGCGGTTTCTTTGGCAATGTCATCATCCTTTGCTCCCGATCGGGAACATATCAATATTAGAGGATCGTTTCAAGCTCTCCTGCACCCTTACGGGAGCAGGGCAGGTGTGATGATCCTGTACAGGATCACCGGGACGACGCCCCCCCTACATTTAGGTCCGCTCGTTACCGTTCGGGAGCAGCGTGCGCCCAGATATTGAGGTGCCGTAACAGGACAGAGGAGGGTGTCTTAAAGACCCGACGCTTTGGTCAGATTCACACGGAACCGATCGCGTCGGCGTTGATATCGCCGGGTCATCTCTGCAGATGCATGACCAAGTTGTTTCTGGACGTACCGCTCATCAACTTCGGCGGACGAGGCCAAGCCAGCACGAAGGGAATGACCGGAGAACTTGAAGGCGCGCTCGATCTCGCTCAGATCGCCCCGGACGCCGGCGGCCATGGCCGTCCGTTTCACAAGCCGAGCGACCTCCTTGTCGTTCAGCCGCTCCGACCCAACAGCTTTCCCTTGCCCGGTCACGCGGCGAAAAAGGGGGCCATGAGCGAGCTTCGCGAACTTCATCCAGGTCTCAATAGCAGCGACGGGGCATGTGGCGTCGGAGGAACCTCGGCCGATTTCCACCTCCCGCCATCCGGTTTTACCGCGCAGGGTAATCAGCATGCCCTTGTCAAGGATCTGGATCCAACCGCGACCGTCTTCCGTCTGGTCCGCCTTGAGGTCGAGGCCAACGACTTCAGATCTGCGCAAGCCGCCGGCATAGCCGATCAGCAGCATGGCGCGGTCACGCATGCCGCGCAGGGTGCCGCGCTCGAGCGTCTCGATCATTGCGATAATGTCTTCCGCCATGACCGCTTCCTTCTGCACCGGGGGGCGGGCGTGGCTGTTGCGGATGCCGGCCATGACGGTGGCGATATGCCTATCCTTGCGATCAAGCGTCAGCCCGCGTTGAGCGTAGTTCCATGAAAGGGAGGAGAGGCGCCGCTCGATCGTCGATACGGAATTCGGCTTGGTGCCGCGCTCGGCCGTGCCGGAAGCGCAGGCGGTGATGTAGAGGCCGACAGTCTGCGGATGCGGCGGAAGGGGGGTAAGACCCGACCGACGGCACCAGGCCCCAAAATGCTTCCAGTCGGAGGCATAGGCTTTTCGCGTATTGGCGGAACTGGCCGCCTCCACGTAGCCCCGGGCACGATCGGCAAGAGTGGCGAGGTGAGCTGATGTCTGGTCCTCGCCGACAAGAGGGGGGAGGGGGCTTCCGTCCGACACCTCCGGCGTGGAAACATCACGCTCCGGCGCCGTGCTGAGAGACGCCGCTGAGTTCTCCTCGACGTGATTTTCGGTGTCAGTTGACCGTTTTTCGCGAGACTGGAGTTCATTTGTTTCCAAAGGATTGGCCGATTCAGATTTCGTGAGACCGTTTCGGTTTCGTTGAGACTGAACTGTCACGCGATTCAGATATGGTGAGATTACCTCGATATGCCAGGCGCGTGAAGGCTATGCGACGTGATCAGCTCAACGAAGTCGAATGGCAGAAAGTGCTGCGGCATGCGGAGGTTCTGCGGCGTCTACCGCAGCGTCCCACGGCCGGGGATGTCGCCGATGCGATGGCAGAGCTTGCAGTCAGCCGTGCGACCCTGTTCCGCTGGCTGAAGCGATTCAGGACTGAGGAGCGTGCCGCGGCGCTCATTCACCGGAAGTCGGGGCGGCGCGGGGGCATCGATGCCTTTGAACCGGCTCTGAAGGCAATTGTTGATCGCAACGTTACGACATTCTATGCCATGCCGGAACGGCCGACGTTAACTCGGCTACGAAAGCACATCGTTGCCGACTGCCGCGCAGAACAGTTGCCGCCACCGTCGATCAGACGCCTGAAGGGCTATCTTGCGACCCTGGATGTGGAAGCCATGACGCGCCGCCGCGAGGGAAAAGCGCGGGCTGATGCGCAGTTCCTGGCGTTACCCGGCGAGTTTTCAGCCCAGCGTCCGTTGCAGGTGGTCCAGATCGATCACACGAAGGTCGACGTAACGGTAGTCGATCCAATTGAACGGCAGCCGATTGGCCGGCCAATTCTGAGCATTGCCATCGATGTTTGCACGCGAATGGTGCTGGGGTTATATCTTTCCTTAGAGGCGCCGTCGGTGACATCTGTGGCACTTTGCCTGACGCACGCGATCATCGATAAGGCCCGGTGGCTGGAGGATCGCGGGATAGCCCTAGAGTGGCCCACAAGCGGCTTGCCAGAACGCATTCATGTCGACAACGGCGCCGAATTCCATGCGCGCGCGTTCAAGCGGGGCTGCGACGACCATAACATCATCGTCTCCTACCGACCGCCAGGAACGCCCCGGTTTGGCGGACATATCGAACGCCTGATCGGCACGATGATGGGCGCGGTACATCTGCTTCCCGGCACGCATTTCTCCAATGTGCTTGAGCGGGGCGATTACGATCCCGAGGCGCGGGCGGTGATGACAATGCGGGAGCTTGAGGCCTGGCTGGCGTTGGAGATCATCGCCTACCATTCCGACCTGCATCGCGGCATTGGCCGACCGCCAGTCGCGGCCTGGAATGAAGCCATATCCGACTATCCTCGGCGGCAGGTCCTTGACCCGCTCGCTTTCCTGATCGACTTCCTGCCGTTTGAAGCACGTGTGCTGCGGCGAACCGGTATCCACCTCAACAACATCTGCTACTGGTCTGACGGCTTTGCACCTTGGATCGGCCGGTGCGAGGACAAGGTTCTGGTCAAATATGACCCGCGGGATCTCCATCGGGTCTTCGTCAAGCTGGGCGACAACTATCTGATGGTGCCAACGCGTAATCCTGGACGCCCCGCCATCACGCTGTGGGAGCAGAAGGCAGCGATCCGCGTGCAGCGAGCCCGCGGCCGCCACGAGATCGATGAAGAGACGATTTTCCAGACTATCGCTGCGCAACGTGCACTTGTCGATCAGGCGATCCGGGAAACCACCCAAACACGCAGATGGCGTGCGCGGCGTGCTCATCTGCAGGAAAGGCCCGCAATCTCGCCAACCGTGCCAATGGACGAACCGGTGATTGCCTTACCGCATTTTCCGGTGGAGGTGTGGGAATGACGGCCTGTTCGCACCTTGATCCCGCTGTACAGGCCCATGCCGGCATGCCGGATCGAGAGCGCATCGAGCATATGAGGGTAGACCGGTGGATCGATTATCCGCGTGCCCGACAGGCGCTCGACAAACTTGAGGAACTTCTTTTGTTCCCCAAGCGTGCCCGCATGCCGAACCTGCTGATCTTCGGGGCGTCTGGCATGGGCAAGACAATGATCATTGAGAAGTTCGTCCGCGCGCATCCTCCGAGCTTCGATGAAAGCAGTGGCATCCACCATCGGCCCATCATTGCCGTGCAGATGGTGGCCTCGCCGGACGAGGGTCGCTTCTATCATCGCCTGCTTTCGGTGATCGGCGCCCCGCCGCCGACACGATCCACGATCGGACAGCTTGAAACGCAGGCGCTTCGACTGCTGCAGGAAACCGCGCCGCGCATGCTGGTTATCGACGAGGTCCAGAACCTGATTGCCGGCACCTATCGCGAGCAGCGCCGCATGCTCAATCTGCTGCGCTTCCTCGGCAACGAGTTGCGCATTCCGCTCATCTGCCTCGGCTCTCACGAAGCACGGGATGCGATCCGGGGAGACGCCCATCTCAACAGCCGCTTCGAACCTTATGGCTTGCCACCTTGGCGGCACGACGCCGACTTTCATGGATTGGTAGGAGGCCTTCTGCGGTCGTTGCCACTGCGCTTACCGTCCGAGCTTACGGACAGCGCGCTCAAACGTCTGGCCGAGGTTAATAGCGGCGTCACGGCATCGATATTCCGAATGGTGATTGACCTTGCCGTGCAGGCCGTCCTCACCGGAACCGAGCGGATTACGCCAGCCGCGATCCTCGATCACCGCGTCGCCGTGCCGCCGCCCTTCGTTACGGCCTGAGCCATGAGAGGGGAGGGGAGAACGCCGCTTCCGATCGTACCACCGCCCTTGCCGGAGGAGCGGTTGAGCTCCTGGCTGGAGCGGGTCGCCGACGTCTATCTTGTTTCGTTGGATGAGCTGCAAGCGCATGTCGGCTGGGCACGACCTGCGCTGGAGCTGGAGAGGGAACCCGCGCTTAGTGATGTGGAGTGCATCGCCGCAGCAACAAGCAGCTCGGTAGAACGACTATTCGCGATGACCTTCCATGGTTTGCCATCGCGCTATCGCAATCTCCTCAGGTGGAAAGCAGGGGAGATTTGCCCCGCGTGCTCGCAGGGCATGCAACGACCGCCACGGCTCAAAGCCTGGTCATTTGCATTTTCCTTCTGGTGCGAGCGACATCGTCAACCCCTGTTCAGCCGCGACACCCGCGGGGTCAGTGCCCTCGGCGATTATTGGGCAGCGCGCAGGGGAGGGGCAATACTCAATCGATGGGGAATGGGAAAGGGTGCCGACGGAGTGCCAGTTGAGCCGGCTTTGTCGCTGCTGCTATCGCCGATCCGCAAAGCGGCGCCTCCGGCTCCGTGGGAATTGGCCAGATTGTCGTTGCCGCAACAGCACGAGCCCTCCCTCCAATCGAAACGCTTCCGACGCCCTGCGCTGACAATCGTGGTGCCGGAATTCGTTGTCGCAGTGCCGATCTATGATCAGCAACTGCCTCCGGACATCGCTCAGCTCTCGTCTGCACCATTTGCGGAACGGTATGCGCTTGCCATCGGTGTCGCCCGCTTGCTGAACGATCCGGCGGATATGATCGCCCGCATCGACAAGGCCGCCGATGAGCATTGTCGAAAGAAGATAAAGCGGAACTGCGCGACTGTCGGTTCCCTGGCCATTGGCCAACGCAAGGAACGGCCGGACCGTTCAAAAGATAAGAGGGCGAAATTTTTCGACCCCCACAGTTGGCCGTAGAGCGACTTTTAAGGGTGAGGATGACCACAGAGATGGAAAAATGCCGAAACGCGCCCTGAGTCATTTATGGCCGAAAGCGAGCCGGCCGCATTTTCCCACCGTCGAGGCGTGGCGAGAGGGCGCCAAAAAGGAAGAGGGGCCGCTCTGTTTGGCTGTTTTGATCTGCCCCGGCACGGAATTGCTGAGACTACCACACCTGAGACGGAAATCGTGAGACTACGTGGCAAACCCTTCCGGCCAGTGCATCGAAGAAGGGAACAAGATCAACGGCCTATTGAAGGAGAGGGCGTCTGCAGAAAATGCCGCCTCCAGGAAACCACAGCGGAATCTCATCAATTCCGGCGTCACGACACTCCTGAGCATGATTTTCGCCGTTCTCGTCTATGATTTGGGCCATTTCCTTTATAAAGAGCATAATGAATGATAATGCAAGATTATCGTTCGTCTTTATCCAACGACAGGCCGTGCGGTTTTATGGGAAAAGTCTGGTCTAAACCGCACGCGTTCTCTATGATCGTCCGCATGGATTCGTTTCTGACCGCACCGGCAATTACGCCGACCTGGCCGCCCCGCCTGCCGGACTGGACCCTGTCGCGCCGACAGGATACCGGCGAGGCGGACGCGGCATTCGCCGCCGGTATCGCCCTGAAAACGCTAGACGATCTGGTCCGCGCTGAGCCGCCGTGGCTCGGCTGCTGGCGCTCCCGCCAGGCGCTGAGATGCGCCGCAGTCGCCGCACGGATGAGCGGCCGCAACGAGGCCGAACACGCGTTGCGTGACGCGCTTTTGCTCACCGCTTCCGGCGATGATCCGGGACCGGGCGGAAAGCTGTTTTCGGCCTACAAAAGACTGGCCGCCCATAAGGACGCCATCTCGACAAAACTGGTCAAGGAATTTGCCGATCTGCTGGGGCTGCCTTGGGACGACCGCCTGGCCGCGGTGGTCGATCATGCCGACGCCGCGCTGCAGTCCGGGCGCCCGCCGCCGTTCGCTGCAACCGAACTCGTCGCGGCGATTGTTGCCGCCCGTCCGGATGCCGAGGCTCTCGCCTGGGGACTGGGCGATTGGCTGATCGCCGCGAGGCTGAGATGGCAGCATCCTGTGCCGCTGCTGCTGACTGAGCGCTATGGACCGGCCTTTACGACGCTTGGCGGTCGGGGCCGGGTGCGGCCGGCAGACGCGGCATTCGGCCGAGCAGTCTGCCTGGCGCTTCTCGACGGCGCGGACGCTGCCTTGCGATCGGCAGCCGAGATCGCCCGCCGCGCCGACCGGCTGCTGGCGGTGGCGCCGAAGCTGCGAACCAAGGGGGCCGGGTCCATGATCCGCAAACTGCTGAATGAGGACGCTGTGCCGGCCTCGGCGCCCGGCAGCGATCTCTCCCGCTGGGCCAGCACAAGGCTGTTCGAACGGCTGGAGGGGTTTGGCGCCGTGCGCGAACTCTCCGGCCGCGCGTCGTTCCGGATCTTTGGGTTGTGACGATGGCCGGAGCGACCGCAACGAAACCCACCCGCAGCAAAGGACGAACGTCGCAAACAAGTGCGGGAGGCGAAACGCCGGGACACGATGCGTCCTTTGATCGGGAGTTGGAGGACCTGCCGCCGGAGCTCCGCTGGCGGGAATGGATGCTACGGGTCGAGGCGGTGATCTTTGCCTCGGCCGAGCCGGTCAGCCGCGATATTCTGGCGCGGGTGGTTGGCAAGGACTGCAGTATCGATCTGCTCATTGATGATCTGCGCGAGGAACTCAGTTCCCGGCCTTATGAGCTGGTGTCGGTCGCCGGCGGTTGGCAGCACCGCACCCGCAAACGCTTTGCCGATTCCATCCAGAGCGTTGCGGGCAGCCAGGATCAACCGCGGCCGCTATCGCAATCCGATCTGCTGGCGCTGGCGATCGTCGCCTATCATCAGCCGATCACCCGCGGCGCGATCACCAAGATCACCGGCAAGGAAGTCAGCCGCGATACGATCGCCCATCTGCGGGCATTGGACTTGGTCTCCTCCGGCCCCCGCAGTCCTCAGCCTGGCGCGCCGTACACGCTGGTGACCACCAAAACGTTCTTGTCGCAGTTCGGGCTTGAGAGCTTGCGCGACCTGCCGGAGTTCGAGGCGCTCGAGGATGCCGGGCTGCTCAGCAGGGAGAGCCTGCTCGATGATGAGATTCCGGTGGCCTTGGATGAGCAGGATGAACCAGTCGACCAGGAAGCCGACAACAGCTAAGAACAACTAGGCTCGCGAAGCTGGCCATCTCGACGATGACAATAGTCGGTGTCGCCGTAAAAACTCGCGGATTCTGCGACCAACCCTTGGATTTTTTCGTAGCGGCATACGACATGCTCATGTGCATGGGAGATATGCTGGCTGCCCGTCGCCTCGACATTCCATCCGATCGTGACCCCTTCTGGCTGGAATTGATCGAGCTGGCGCTTCGCTTCCGCCAGCATCTCACCGAGGTCGGCCCACTCGGCCGAATTGAACTCCAACGGCGTCTCGAGGTGCCGGAAGGGAATTCGTAAAACACCAACGGCATCGTAGTGATCGTTGTCCACTCGATTTCGGAGATCGTCTGCGACGCCCTACTCGAGCTGAAGGAACATGCGTCGGCAAGCTGAAGCGCCAGTCCCGCAGGCAAATGACGCCAAGGAAAACCCGAATGAGTAACCCTCCGATACCGAAAGACCTGCCCGCAGCGCTGGCACGCGTCCCCCGACGGGCTGCGCTGTCTTCTTGTTTTGTGCGCCGTCCTCGGAGGGGCCGTCTGGTGGCTACCTCAGCAGTTGGAATTTCCGGCAGAGATGGGCGAGCGGTTGGCCACGCTGGTGCTGCACTGCCGCCTGCGACCGTTATCGAGGGCAACTACCAAGGGAATCCGGAGGAGCGGCAGCGTCTGCGAGCACTTCGATGATTCGGCAACTCCCGACCTTGCCGTTGTCGCATTCGCTGATCATACGCATGAGCTCGGCTCGAAGTTCAAGCAGACGATCAATCCGGCTTTCGACGGCAGCGAGTTGGTCGGAGGCTATTTGGCTTACTCGCTCGCAGGGCGCCTCCGGTACCCCCTGAAGGGCGAGCATCGTCTTGATCGCCGCAATGTCAAAACCAAGCTCGCGCGCATGGCGGATGAACGTCAATCGCCGAACGTCGTCCGTATCATAGAGGCGTCGTCCGCTTTCAGTCCGCGGCGGCGAGGGTATCAAGTTGATCCGCTCATAGTAGCGAATTGTCTCGATATTAACGCTTGTGCGCCGGGATATGGCTCCGATAGTAAACATCTGGGTCTCATTCTGTAGCCGCTACAGTTTCCAGTTATAGCAACCGCCGGCCTGACTACAAGAAAAGCCCGATGGCTAGATGTCAGGCGCCAAATTTCGTTGTCCGGCGGCAGCGCTTTGCTGGCAGATCAGCGCCTAGGCGGCATGGTCATGGAACGGGCTGAAAGAGCCAACGGAACAGTAAAAGGAGGGCGAACCTTAGACAGTTGTTCCCTGTTTCATGTACCTCGCAGATTTGTAAATCGCCGTGGTAGGGCGAACGTTCAATCAGAGTTTAAAGAGGGCGAACCAGTGCCTCCAATTCCGCGCGAGAAGACCTTGGATTCGACGCTCGCCCTGATCCGCGATCCATATCGATACATCTCCAACAGATGTCAGCACCACGGATCGGATCTATTTGAGGCGCGGCTTCTGCTGCGCAAGACCATCTGCATGACAGGTCCGGAAGCTGCTCGGCTGTTCTACGATTCGAGCCGTTTCTCCCGCCGCGACGCCATGCCTAAGGCAATTCAGAAGACATTGCTTGGTGTGGGTGGCGTGCAGGGGCTCGACGATGACGCCCATCGCCATCGCAAACAGATGTTCATGTCACTGATGACACCGGCGCGCATCGAGGAGCTCGTGCAACTGACGACAGCGGAGTTGCGGCTAAGGGTGCGCACGTGGGAGTCACTGGACCAAGTGGTACTCTACCCCGAGCTTCAAATGATTCTGATGCGCGCGACCTGTGCCTGGGCCGGCGTACCGCTGGCCGATACAGAGGTGGACGCACGAACCAGGGAAATCACGGCGCTGTTTGACCATGCGGGTTCGGTCGGATTTAGACATTTATGGTCGCGGAGCGCTCGAAAGCGGGCCGACCGCTGGCTGGCGCAATTTGTCGAACAGATCCGAAGTGGTGGCGTCGCTCCGTCAGACGATTCGGCCGCCCATATCATCGCCTGGCACCGGGATGTGAATGGGGAGCTGCTGGCTCCGCACGTCGCTGCCGTCGAGCTGCTTAATGTGATCAGGCCGACAGTTGCGGTCTCTGTCTACATAGTCTTTGTCGCCCATGCATTGCACGCCCATCCTCAGCTCCACGAGAAGCTCCAGTCCAACGATGACGGCTATGCCGAGCGCTTTGTCCAGGAGGTTCGACGATATTATCCGTTCTTCCCGGCGGTCGCCGCCAGAACGCGCCAACGCTTCGAATGGAACGGATACCCTTTTTCAGAGGGCCAGCGGGTGCTGCTAGATCTATATGGTACGAATCAGGACCGGCGAACGTGGAAGGATCCGGAGGAGTTTGAGCCAGAGCGATTCTCCCAATGGGGCGCGAGCCCGTTCAATTTCGTCCCTCAGGGGGGAGGAAGCCACCACGCTGATCATCGCTGTCCCGGTGAATGGATCGCGCTCGAGCTGATGAAGCTGGCCACTGAGTTTTTCACCCGGCGCGTGACCTATGAGGTTCCTGAACAGGACTTGAGCATCGACTGGTCACGGCTGCCCGCACTGCCGCGAAGCCGGTTTGTGATCAGGAATATCAGGGAGAACCAACGTGCCGAAGCGCGACGCCGACGTTGAGTTGAAACAGGAGCAGCGTAGAATTTATCGAGGTTCCGCGGCGGCTTTTGTGACATGCGGCGTCGTGCTCGGCGCCTCCCATGTCTTTTTGCCGCGCTTTATACAATTTCCCGGCGACGATCTTCAATCAAAGCTGACCTTCTGGGCCAGTGCCAACCTGTTCATAGTGATCTGGATCATGATCGGCATTGGCATGGTCTCGCGTGGGAGACGGCATTCGGCCCAAGATATTCGCGGATCAGCCTATTCCACTCCGAGCCCGAAAATTGCTGTGCCGGTCGCCTTCCTTCAGAACACGTTGGAGCAGGCAATCGTCACGATGTTCACTCAGCTCGCCCTGCTCCTTGTATTGGGAACCATCGCGATGCCCTTGATCACGGGGTCCGTTGTTCTTTTCGCTCTCGGGCGGGTGACGTTCCTGGCCGGGTATCCGAAGGGAGCGGGAGCGCGCTCGTTCGGTATGGCGGTCACAGCTCTTCCGAGTCTGGCGGCGTTTCTGTCGGCCGCCGGTGTGGTGATAGCGCGTGCTTTTTAAATGCTGGAGCCATTTCGAGACCATCGAGTCAAGCCGATGAAGATTTGCTCTTGATCCTGTAGTGACTACAGGATGTATGGGTCCTTCTGTGGCGAGCTGAATACCGAGTTGGAGCGCGCGTCGCGACACGAAGGAGACCAAGATGAATGCTGATGTCGTTGTGATCACTGCTGGCGTGCTACGCTTCAAAATCGATGGCCTCGACTGCCAGAACGAGGTTCGCGCTCTTCGGGCGGCCGTTGGCCCGGTCGCGGGCGGCGATGACAGGCTGTCATTCGACACCAAGGCCGGCTTGATGGTGGTGAGCAGTCCGGGTTCTGCCTCGGTCGAATCGATCGAAAAGGCTGTCGAAACCACGGGGATGCGGGCACACCTTTTGGCAGAGCACGAATATCAACCTTCGGCCGCTCTGCTGTTTCGCGTCGAGGGACTAGACTGCAAGAACGAAATTGCAGCCCTGAAGCGAGAGGTTGGCCCGCTCGTGGGAGGTGAGACCTGGTTGGCTTTCGACACCGCGAAGGGGCTAATGACAGTTGCGCCTCAGAAGCAGGCGACCGTCGATGACATCATCCGCCAGATCGCCCCGACCGGCATGCGGGCTTCCGTTGTTGCAGAGGGCGCGACCGCGGCTCTGCTCTACCGGGTCCATGGCCTCGACTGCAAGAACGAGGTGGCGGCGCTCAGCCGAGAGCTGGGTCCGCTCGTCGGCGAGGACAGACTTGCCTTCGACACGACTCAAAGCATGATGACAGTGGGCCCGCAGAGCCTAGCTGCTCCCAGCGCGATCGAAGAAGCCGTAGCGCGTACAGGCATGCGTGCCGAACTGTGGTCGCCACCTTCGGCCATGACTGGAGCAGCCAATCCACCGGAAATATCTCAAGGGACAGCATGCGGCTGCGCCACAGCCGTTCAGGAGACCCTCAGTCCGCCGATCTCAGCCCACTTGCCGGGCAAAGTCGTGTTTCGCATCCATGGCATGGATTGCGCCGACGAAATCGCGGCACTGAAACGCGAGGTCGGTCCGCTGGTCGGAGAAGACAAGCTCGCCTTCGATCTCCTCAACGGCCGCATGGCGATCGATATGACCCCCGATTCCGCGCTCGAAGCGCGGATCGAGAAAGCAGTCATGCGAGCAGGATTGCACGCCGAACCGTGGACCGAAGGCGGCACCAGCGAAGCGGCGCAGGCTGAGGAGCGCCGTCGACGCGTGCAGTCATGGCTGACGAGCGCAAGCGGTGTCTTCGCAGCCTTAGGCTTCGCAGTTCACGCCTGGCTTGGGGGTGGAATCATCGCTGCATTCGAAGCGGGCGAACACGCCTTGGGCTCGACGCCGCTGCCAAGCAAAATCCTCTATGTCCTCGCGGTGCTGTGTGCCGTGCGTTATGTCGCTCCGAAAGCTTCGCTCGCCGCCAAACGGTTGCGACCGGACATGAACCTGCTGATGGTCGTCGCAGTCGTCGGCGCCATCGGTATCGGCGCCTGGTTCGAGGCCGCCACGGTTTCCTTCTTCTTCGCGCTGGCGCTAGCACTTGAAGCCTGGAGCCTCGGACGGGCGCGCCGGGCCGTCGCAGCCTTAATGGAACTCGCGCCGTCGACGGCGCGCGTCCGTCTTGAAGACGGCTCAGAGAAAGACGTGCCCGCGGCTGAGGTTCGCGTTGGCGCGCACATCATCGTTCGTCCGGGGGATAAGGTGCCGCTCGATGGACGGGTCGCTGCCGGTGAAAGCGAGGTCAACCAAGCGCCGATCACCGGTGAGAGCGTTCCCGTTTTCAAGACAGAGGGCGATGACGTTTTTGCCGGCACGATCAACGGCGAAGGTGCGCTGGATGTCGTAACCACCAAGGCGGCCAGCGATACGACGCTCGCCCAGATCATCCGCATGGTCGGCTCGGCGCAAAGCCGGCGCGCCCCGAGTGAGCAGTGGGTTGAAAAATTCGCCCGTGTCTATACGCCCGTGGTTATGACGCTCGCCATTGCGATCTTTCTCGTTCCGCCGCTGCTTATGGGCGGCGCATGGGACGTCTGGTTCTATCGCGCACTTGTGCTTCTCGTCATCGCTTGCCCCTGTGCCCTTGTGATCTCGACGCCGGTTACGATCGTCGCTGCCCTCGCTGGAGCGGCGAAGCAAGGCGTCTTGGTGAAGGGCGGCACGCATCTCGAGACGCCGGCCCATCTCAAAGCCATCGCCATGGATAAGACCGGCACACTCACCGAAGGACGACCTCAGGTCGTGGAGATCGTGCCGTTCGGGGGCCGCAGCGAAGCGGAGCTTCTCCGTCTGGCGGCGGCTCTTGAGGCACGAAGCGAGCATCCGATCGCCCGCGCGATCCTGACGAAAGCCAGCGAGTCCAACATCGTTGCTGAGCCTGCGCAGGCCGTCCAGGCGGTCGTTGGCCGAGGCGTCACCGGCCGGGTGGCAGGCAGCGAGGCATGGCTCGGCTCACGTCGCTATCTGGCCGAGCGGATGAACTCCGCTGCCGTCCTGCAGCAGGCCGATGCCCTTTCGCAGGCTGGCCGTACGATTGTCGCAGTTGGCGATAGTCGTGACGTTTGGGGGCTGATCGCGGTTGCAGACGCCATCAGGCCGGAAGCGAAGGAAATCGTCACAGCGCTGCACCGGGCGGGCATCAAACATGTCGTCATGCTCACCGGCGACAATCGGGCAACGGCAGAGGCGATTGCCAGGCAGACCGGCATCGACGAGGTCCGGGCGGAATTGCTGCCTGGTGACAAAGTGGCTGCGGTCGAGGATCTCGTGCAGCGCTATGGATCGGTGGCTATGGTTGGTGATGGGGTCAACGATGCTCCAGCGATGGGTCGCGCCAATCTCGGCATCGCCATGGGTGCGATGGGCAGCGATGCCGCCATTGAGACGGCGGACGTGGCGCTCATGTCCGACGATCTATCGAAGCTCCCGTGGCTTGTGCGGCATTCACGCGCGACGCTTGCGGTCATCCTCCAGAATGTCGCCTTCTCGATTGCCGTCAAACTCCTGTTCACCGCGCTCACCGTAATGGGTCTCGCTTCGCTCTGGGGGGCTATCGCAGCCGATGTCGGCGCTTCCCTTCTGGTCGTCTTGAACGGCCTGCGCCTGCTCAACAGCGGACAGGAGACGGCTAGCTACGGTGGACCTTCGGCGGGATCCGGCGTTTCGGCGCGCGCGCGCCATGGCGTCGCCGTCGCTGCGGCGGGCGCTTCGCATTGACTATGAGATCATGGTACCGAGAACGGATTGTCGCAACCGTGCAAGGACATCTGCAGCCAGGATCGGCTGGTGAAAACAGACTTAGGGCAAAGACATGTTGACGATGCAATCTACGACTTTGGTTCGACGAGCCATGTGGGCTGGCGCTGCTCTTGCCATAGCGTTGACAATCGATGTGGTCACCAAATGGCTGATCCTGAACATAGTGATGGTTCCGCCGCGTATCATCGAGATCGCCCCGTTCTTCAATCTCACGCTCGGTTTCAACACGGGCGTGAGTTTCGGGATGTTCAGCGATTTGTTTCGTGAGCTTCCGCTGCTACTTGCCGGAATCAAGGTGGGGATCGCGGCAGCACTGCTGATCTGGGCTCTAAGAACAGAAAAATTTATCGAGACTGTGGGGCTGGGGCTGATAGCCGGCGGTGCCGGGGGCAACATCGTAGATCGGATAGCGCAGGGTGCGGTGACCGATTTCCTCGATTTTCATGTCGGGGGCTGGCATTGGCCAACCTTCAACATGGCGGACGTGACGATTACCGTCGGCGTCGTTCTGCTCGTCGGAGCCTCCGTTTGGCCGGCGCCGGCGTCGCTTCGAGAGCGACAGAGGCAGGCGATGGACCAACGATGACGCTGATCGAAGTATCATTGCTTGGGTTAGTCACGGCCGCGACGGCTGGGGCGATTTCCTTCCTCTCGCCTTGCGTACTGCCGCTGGTTCCAGGCTATCTGTCCTACGTCGCGGGAGGCGCAAGCGAAACCGCCGGTGACAGGAAGAGCCGCCAGCGTCAAGTTCTCGCACCAGCGCTATTCTTCGTGCTCGGCTTTACCACCGTCTTTGTCCTGCTTGGGCTCAGTGCGATGGCCTTGGGCGGGTTTCTGCAACGCTACCAGACCGAAGCGAATCTGATCGGCGGCGCCTTGGTCGTGATCTTTGGTTTTTCCGTGACGGGATTGCTACGCTTGTCCGTCGCCCAGATGTCAGATTGGCGCTGGCGTGGACCGAAACGGGCCACAGGTCCCATCGCCGCCTTTCTCCTTGGCCTGGCGTTCGGCTTCGGTTGGGCGCCGTGCATCGGCCCTGTGCTTGCGTCGATCCTCACAGTAACCGCGACATCCGCCGGTAACGGCGCGGTACTGCTCGGTGCTTATGGCCTCGGGCTCGGCATTCCCTTCCTGCTCACGGAGCTGTTCTTCGGCAGCGCGGCCGCAACTTTGAAACGCATGCGCCGTGCCGGAGCGTTGCTCAATGTGGGAGCAGGGATGGTGCTGGTCAGCATTGGTATTCTGATGATGACCGGCCGTCTGCAGCAGATCGCCATTTGGATGCTGACGACATTTCCCGCGCTCAGTAGCATCGGTTGAGTTACCCCGTCGCAGTCCAATCGCTCCGCCGATGGATTGTTAACTTGCCAGTTGTCAAGGGCGTCGAGTTCGAGCCGCCGCTCGTCGACTAACTAAAGGACTTTGCATGACGAATGCTTGCACACAGGGAGTCGATACCGGATTCGTGGCGTTGGGCTACGCCAAGGTTGCCGTGCTGGGCGTTCTCCAGGGAATCACCGAATTGCTGCCGATTTCCTCCACAGCACATATGCGGATCGTACCCGCGTTGCTTGGTTGGCAAGACCCAGGCTCCGCCTTCTCAGCGGCAATGCAGCTCGCTGCCTTGGCTGCGGTGATCAGCTATTTTTGGAAGGACGTCAGCCAATTGGCTACGGGCTCACTTCGCGCGCTCGCGCGAGGGGATTTCAGCGACCGCTCCTTCCGATTTTGCATTTGGATCATCCTGGCAACGGTCCCGATCGGTCTGGCGGGACTGTCGTTGGCGAGTGTGTTGAACGCGTGTAGCTCCCCGCTGCGCAGCCTTGCCGTCATTGGCTGGGCATGCGTCGTCATGGCCGTCCTCCTCGCGATCGCCGAGGTTTTCGCCCGCCATAGACGGACGGTTGCAGACGCCTCTTTCAAGGACGCGATCATTGTCGGCATCGCACAGGTTGGCGCTCTGATCCCAGGAGTGTCTCGCTCGGGCTCCACCTTGACTGCGGCCCTAGCACTCGGACTGAAGCGGGAAGAGGCAGCGCGCTTCTCCTTCCTCCTGGGCCTACCGGCGATCGCTCTGGCGGGATTCAAAGAGCTATGGGAGCTGCACAAGATTCAATTGTCCCTGGAAGGCTGGTCGATTCTTCTTGTCGGGTTGGTCGTCGCCTCTGTTTCGGCGTTCATTGCGATCTGGGGATTGATGCGCGTGCTCGAACGCTTTTCAGCTTGGCCCTTCGTAGTCTATCGAGCTGCCTTGGGCGTCATTCTCATCGCGGCTGTATCATTCGGCCCTATTTCTTGATCACCTCCATAGGAAATCTCGCTATGAGCGCCAAGCACGAAGAAGAAGCAGAAATCCAGCTCGACGCGAGCAATGCCGCCGAACGCAAAACCCTCGTGTTGGTACTTGCTATCAATTTCCTTCAGGTGATTGTTGCCGGATTCGTTGGTATCCTTGCCGATTCCAGCGGTTTGCTAGGCGCAGCACTCGACAATCTGGGCGATGCCGGCGTCTATGCCGTCAGCCTCTATGCCGTCGGGCGAACGGTCGCGGCGAAAGCGCGTGTCGCACGGCTATCCGGCATTCTTCTATCCGTTCTGGGTCTAGCGCTGTTCTTCGAGGTCTTTCGTCGCTTCTTCGTGGGGGCTGAGCCGATCGGTTTTGCCATGATTGTCACGGCGATCGCAAACGCTGCGACCAATCTGCTTTGCTTGCGGCTTCTGCGCTCCCATCGGGATCAGGGGGTGCATCTAAAGGCATCTTGGATCTTTACGGCGAACGACATGCTGGCCAATACGGGCATCGTCGTATCCGGCATTGCAGTAATGTTCTTTGCATCTCCGCTTCCTGATCTCATCATCGGGCTGGCGGTTGCCGGCATCGTACTCAAGGGTGGTTGGGACATTTTGAGGGAGGCGCACGAGGCGCAGTAGTACGGCGACACGTAAATGACCCGTCAATCAATCGGCAAAACAGAGATCATGAGCATACTTCCTCTTCCAAGGTCCTTAGCAGCATTGTTGTCTCGGGCAAGACGGGCGCGCCGCGCTGCAATGCTGGCGACAATCGCCTTCTCGCTCACCGGCTGCATATCGATGGAACTCGATGACCTTGGCACTCCGTCACATGAGATTCCGTCGAAATTGATTGGCGAGATGGCCAAGAAGGGCGTGAAGGTGGAAAGCCCCGTGCTCGTCCGCATCTTCAAGCAGGAAAGCGAGTTGGAGGTCTGGAAGCAGACCAAGACGGGACAGTATGTTCTCGTCAAGACTTATCCGATGTGCCGCTGGTCCGGAAAACTGGGGCCGAAGACGAGAGATGGTGATCGCCAGGCTCCGGAGGGCTTTTACCATGTCTCGGCGCCTATGCTGAATCCAAAGTCCCAGTTCTACCTCTCCTTCAATCTGGGTTACCCGAACCGACTGGAGTCTGCCCTCGGCTACACCGGCGAGGCGTTGATGGTACACGGCGCATGCTCGTCGTCCGGCTGCTATGCGCTCACCGATCAGGGCGTCGGCGAAATCTATGCGCTTGCCGAGCGCTCGCTCGCCGCAGGCCAGGAGCGATTCCAGGTGCAAGCCTATCCGTTCCGCATGACGGCGGAGAACATGGCGGGGCACAGATCCGACCCCAACTTCGACTTTTGGAAAAACATTAAACAGGGCTACGACATATTCGACGCAACGAAACGTCAGCCCAAGGTGTCGGCCTGCGGCGGCAAGTACGTCTTCAACACGGAGTTCGTGGACGGTGAGCCGAGGGACCCGCGCGCCGCCTGTCCGGCCCCAAAAACAATGCCCGATCCCGGACTCTTGGCCAAGTTGGCGACGCAAGAAAAAAAGCTCGCGGAACTGCTCGCCGGCGAGTCCGGCGTTTCCACCAGTGCCTATGTCGATGGTGGCATGCATCCGAGTTTTCGGGCACTGCTCAAAAAAGACGGCGCCGACAAGCTCGCGGAGAAAATCTCGACAATCAAATACCCGGTCAGCCGACCTGACGCGGCGCTCGCGGATCCCTATGGCGGAAGCTGACGCCAATAAGTGCCGGCGCCTTCGCGCGTTTGAACCATCCACACCTTCTGTTTGGACGCGCTTCTCAGATGTTCGACAGCAAAGCGTTCGGCAATCATCGTCTTGCCATTCGCATAGGGTCCGACCAGCATCAGACCGTCCGTCCGCAACGACGGCGGCCGCGAGAACAGTTCGCCCAATCGCCGATGCGCGTCCTTCGCGATGGGATGACCGATCCATCGCGGCGCGCGGATATAGTGGATTCGCTCATCCGCATCGCGGTCGAGATAGGGCCGGACATGCTCAAGCAAATGATCCGACATGTCCGGTTACCAATCCTCGATCGGCAGACTGCGCTTTTGGCGCGACGGGTGTACGGCGCGGTCAGGCGGTTGCGGTCGCAACGCTTCAAAAGGCTTTGCCGCGCCAGCTGCCTGCGCAAACCGCACCGCGTCGCGCAATTGGCGTTTGGACGGTTTCGCGGCATCGGCAATTGCTGCGATCTCGCGGCGGAACACGACCTTTTCGACCGGCGACCGACGGTTTGCGTTGCGCCGACGCGTGCGCTCGGCCTCATACTCCCACAGTGTCAGCGAGGCGAGATTACCATCACGCCGCTCGACCGGTCGGAATTGTCGCGTGTCCGGATCCCGAACGTAGATATGGCTGATGTCGCGCGGATCGTATCGCACCTCCAGCTTTCCGAGCCGATCGCGCTGCGGAACAAGGGTGCCCAGCCATGACGAATAATAGTGCATGGCGAACATGCTGACCCCTTGCGGCGACAATTGTCTTTCCGCTCCCGGCAGAAACGACAACAGCACGCGCTGCGGATCGTCGTCGAAACGAGGCAGGGTCGCGCTGTCGCGCTGCCATTCCGTCAATGGCACCTTCAGTGTTTTCAGGTTTTCCTGACAATTATGATCGATCACCGCGAGCGCCACGCATCGTTCCAGATCCGCAAAGCTCAGACAGGCGCGGTGCTGAGACGGATATTCGTCGCGGTCGGTCACGGAGCGCCCCGACGAACCCGGATAGGTGGTCAGAAGTGCGTTCAGCTTGCCCAGAAGCCGCTCGACCACACCGCCATGGTGGACACGGCCGCGATCGCGATAGCGGACACGAATGCCATAGTCGTCGCAGCCGCGCTCAAACGCATATCCCTTGAACTCCTTAGCGGAGTCCGTGACGAGCAGCCGAGGCCTGCCGAGCATCGGCCAGGCATGACTGAGATTGCGGGCCGCAAGCCATGCCTCCTTTGGGCACATGGCCTGAGCGAGAGACAAGGCGACAGACAGGACCGAAGGTTTTTCGAGTGTGAGGCAGAAGCCGAGAATGGCGCGAGTCGCCACGTCGGTGACGATGGTCAGATAAGGGCGGCCGACGAACAGTCCGCCGCCGTTGACGACCTCCACGAAATTGATGTCGGCCGGCGTATGATCGATTTGGCAGACGTCGAGAGCATGCGCCGCGTGGATATAGCCTGGCCGGGGCTTCAACCGCAGCAGGTGCTTTGGATTGGCCGACCGCTTCCTGGCGATCTCCTCGGGGGCGAACAGTGCCGGAATCCTCCGTGCTATTGTGACATAGGACGGTGGTTTCAGTCCGGCTTCTTCACAGCGGGCCTGGATTTCGGCGACGACAGGAGCGAGGGGTGGCGCCTCCAGTATCAGCCATTGCTCGCGCAGCGTCGCGCCTATGATGTCCTCGATCTTTGCGACGAGCCGTTTCTGGCGCGTGTTGGCGGCGCGAGGCAGTAGGACCGTTACGGTCCGATCGACGCGATAGCGTGCGGCGAGGTTGTAAACCTGGCGCGTGGACAGGTGCAGCGCCATTGCTGCTCGCGCAATAGCCGCCTGTCTTGGGCCGGATCCGTCGAAAACCTTGTCCAACTCCGCCGCTATTCGGCGCGCCGTCAGCCATTGCTCCTTCGAAATCGCTCGAGCCGGCATTGCTTCTCGATGTTGAAATCGCTTCGGCAAAATCGGACTTCTTTGAAATCGTTAGCGGAAAATCGTGGCCATTTTAGCCACTAAACCTAACTGGCGTATGACATTTGCCGGTTTGAAATCGCGAAGTAAAAGCCACACATGTCCAAAGAATCGCCGTCGGCTTGACGGTTGTCAATCAACCAGCCTCTACAGCATGGACATCTCGTCCTTTGTGTGGCGCTAGAACATCTATCCTATGGGAAGGTTTGCAGGAGGGACGACGGCGAACCCCATCGCGGCTGGAACTTTCTCCTCTGCTCCGGTGTTTCCAGCCATCGAGCGCGGAGACCGAAGGATGTCCCTATCGGACTTTTTGAAGGCAGGATTATCGGTGATCGCAGCGACGCTGCTTGTCATCGGGCTCTTCGCTACGGCTCCTGCTTTCGCTGCACCGACCCACCATTGCCCGGAGGTGCAGGCGAGTGACCAGGTATTGGACAGCCAGCGCGACGGTCTGGATGTTCAACTTGCCAGAACGTGTTGCGCGCAGATGCACTGCTGTCCGATCCTTCCTCAGCCGCTAGTCTATGCTCCGCCTGAGGTACCATTCGGCCAGCTGCATGTGCACGTCAGACCGGAGCGGCCGCTTCTCCTCCTGACTGCGATTGATCCCCCTCCCAGAACCCCTGCTGTTTGAGACACGTCCCTCAAAACAACAGGAGTTCAACATGAACACGTACGTCAAACACGCAGCCGCCGCGCTCACGGTCTCCGCCGCAATACTCGCATCCGTTCATCCTGCCGCAGCCGACCCGACATTCCCCGACAAGTGCAAGGGCGACATGCCGATGTCGGGCATGCCAATGGGTGGCGAGATGCCAATGGGCAGTCAGCAGATGCCGATGGGCGGACAAGGCTCCAATAGTGGTCAGGGCCCGATGGCCGACCTCACCGACTATCAGCAGGCCTCGTTGGAGGCGATGATGTCGATGAACCAGCAGATGATGCAGGGGATGATGAAGGATGATGCCGACGCGTCGTTCGTCTGCGGTCTGATTGCCCATCATCTGGGTGCAATCGACATGGCGAAGGTCGAGCTGGAGCACGGCGACAATGAAGAGGCCAAGGCGACCGCGCAGAAGGTCATCGATGATCAGATGAAAGAGGTCGAGCGACTGACTGAGTGGGTCGGGAAGGAAGTGAAGGAGTAACGCCATGCACCACATCTCCCCGGAAATGAAGCAGTGCATCGACAACTGTCTGGCCTGCCACAGCGAGTGCCTTTCCATGGCGATGGGACATTGCCTCGAAATGGGTGGCCAGCATACGGAGCCGAAACACTTCAAGCTGATGATGGCCTGCGCCGAAATCTGCCGCACCTCGGCCCATTTCATGCTGATAGGCACCGAGCACCACAAGCACACTTGCCGCGAGTGCGCGGAAATATGCCGCCAGTGCGCCGACGACTGCGAACGGGTCGGTGACATGCAGGCTTGCGTCGATGCCTGCCGCAAGTGTGCCGAAAGCTGCGAGCGTATGGCGCAGTAGCCCCTGCGGAAGCATGGGTACGGACGGGGTCTCTCCTTCCGTACCCACCTGGGGTTCATGCTGTGTGCATGCTGCTTTTTCGCACTCCCGATCCTGGCAGTATCCCGCTGCGCCCGAGGACCCGGAAGGGCGCGGGGCGACGGGTGAAGCATAGTCAAACGCATCAACTCGGCCGGATCAGCGGTATTGCGTAATCCACCAGGAGCCGAAGGAGAACATCTAATGGGAATGTCCTACTGGCGCTTTGCCGCCATGATCGCGACATCGACGGTCGTAATGTACGGTCTGATGTATCTGAACACCTACGCGCTGGAGCACGTCTTCTGGAGCGAGACCCGAGCCTGGATGGCCCTGGTCATGGGATCGACTATGGCGGTCATCATGCTCGCCTTCATGCTCGGGATGTACAAGAAGAAGATGCTCAACATGGCCATCTTCGGCGGGTCCGTCGCGGTCTTCGCCTTGTCGCTGTGGCTCGTCCGCAGCCAGGTGACCGTCGACGACGCCGAGTACATGAGCGCGATGATCCCGCATCATTCGATTGCCATCATGACGAGTGAGCGTGCGCAGATTTCCGATCCCCGCGTTCGAAAGCTGGCCGACGAGATCATCGAGGCCCAGGAGCGGGAGATTGCAGAGATGAAGTATCTGATCGAGGACCTGGAGGAGCGTGACTGATGAAGAACTCCCTCCTTTCACTGCTGGTCCTTACCTCGGCCAGTCTCCTGTCGGGATGTGGCGAACGGGAAGCTGCTGACGACATCATCAATCCCCCGCGTTCCGAAGAGGCCGCACGCGTGCTATCCGGTGAGGAGGCCATAGCTGGCGCAGATATACCCACACTCGATCCGGCGACGATGGTGGACGCGGAGATCGCCAAAGTCCTTGGTTCGCCTGCACAGTGCACGTTCAGGTACACGAGTGCTGGCAAGCCGATACTGGCCCTCAAGGGAACACCGGGCGGTACCGCGACAACTGCTGTCCTAAAGGTGAACGCTCACCTAGTGGTGTCAATCGGCGTTGTAACGGGACCCCTTATCGGCTCCCAAAAGGGACCCCTGCCTCTGGTTGCATAGGGTCAGCGCNTGTCAATCGGCGTTGTAACGGGACCCCTTATCGGCTCCCAAAAGGGACCCCTGCCTCTGGTTGCATAGGGTCAGCGCGCGTAGGCCCGGAGCTCTCCATTTAGCGCAGGGGCCTGCGGGCGCGGGTTGTTTGTCTTTTCGGCTTTAGCTTTGAGAGCGGTTCTTGAAGCGCCAGGATTCATTTCCAGTTTCCACGATCTCGCAATGGTGTGTGAGCCTGTCGAGCAGAGCGGCGGTCATCTTGGCGTCTCCGAACACGGCCGGCCACTCGCCGAAGGCCAGGTTCGTCGTGACGATGATCGAGGTCCGCTCATAAAGCCTGCTGATCAAATGGAAGAGAAGCTGGCCACCTGCCTGCGCGAACGGGAGATAGCCAAGCTCATCCATGATGACGAAGTCGAGCCTGGTGATGAAGTCGGCCAGCCGGCCCTGTTTGCCATTGCGTGCTTCCGTCTCAAGCCGGTTGACGAGATCGACGACGTTGTAGAAGCGCCCACGCGCGCCGTTGCGGATCAGAGCTCGGGCTAGCGCGATAGATAGGTGGGACTTTCCCGTGCCAGTCCCGCCGACCAGAACGATGTTGTGTTGTTCGGCAAGGAAAGCTCCGGTCGCGAGCTGGCGCACAAGCCCTTCGTTGACCGGGGTGTCGGTGAAGTCGAAGTCGTCGATGTCCTTGGCCAACGGGAGCTTGGCGATGGTGATCTGGTATTTGATGGAGCGTGCCTGCTTCTCGGCGATCTCCGACTGCAGCAGATCGCCGACGATGCGCGGCGGCTCATGCTGACGCTTGATGCCAGAAGCCATTGTCTCGTCGTAAGCGCTGCGCATGCCGTAGAGCTTCAGCGTGCCCATCATGTCGAGGATTTTGGATCGTTCCATATCAGCTTGCCCTCCTGAGGCTGTCGTAACGCGCGCAGTCGGCCAGAGGCTCATGGGTCAGGCGTAGCGCATCGGGAATGGAAAGGATGGCGGCCGGCTGCGGATCGCGCTTGCGGGCCAGAATGTTGATAATGACGGCGGCCGAGAACACGCCCTGATCGAGCGCCTCCTGACAGGCTGCCTCGACAGCGGGAAGCCCATCGATGCCGACGCATTCGAGGATCGACACCATCTGCCGATCGCCGTCATGCATGGCTTTGAGCCGGCGGCGCACCTTCTCCATGGCGGCTGGCAAGACCCAATCGTGGAACGGCGCGCCGTTGCGCAGCGCTCCCGGCTTGCGGGTCAGAACCGGAACGTAATGCCATGGATTGTAGATTGTCTCGCCACGGCCGAAGTTGCGGTCATGGCGGCCGATCTCGACGCCGTTCTGACGGATAACGATGCGGTCGGCATAGGCATGTATCTCGGCAGGGCGACCGACGGCGGTCGATACTACCGAGTATTTGTTGTTGTCGAAACGCACGAGGCAGGTCTTGCCGATCGAGGCCTGCACAGCGTGGAAACCATCGAACTTGCCGGGATAGCTGACCAGGTGCGGCCGCTCGGCATCGAACACCTCCCAGATCGTGCGTTCCGTCTGATCGACATGCTTATGAGCTCGAGCGTAGCTGATGCACTTGTCCAGCAGCCAACCGTTCAGCTCATCATAGGATTTGAAGCGCAGACGCGGCGTGAAGAAGCGTTCCCGCACCAGATTGACCTGGTTCTCGACCTGACCCTTCTCCCACCCCGAAGCCGGCGTGCAGGCTACCGGCTCGACAAGGAAATGGCTGCACATCTGCAGGAAGCGGCGGTTATATTGCCGCTCCTTGCCAATAAAGACCGCGTCTACCGCCGTCTTCATATTATCATAGATGCCGCGCGTGCAGGCTCCGCCGAAGAAGGCAAACGCCTTGTCGTGGGCATCGAAGACCATCTCCTGAGTCTCGCGCGGATAAGCCCTCACATACATCATCCGGCTGTTGCAGAGCCGGACATGGGCCACTTTTACTGTCGTCGTCACGCCATTGAGCACGACGATCTCGTGGCTCCAGTCGAACTGGTAGGCCTCGCCGGGTGCATAGTAGAGCGGAACGTATGCTTCCGCCGTCACAGCCCCGCGCTCCTTGGCCCACTTCCGGGCATAGCGCCGAACCGTGTCGTAACCGCCGTCGTATCCGACGTCACGCAAATCTTCATATATCCGGATCAGCGTCAGTCGTTCGCGCGAAGCTTTCGCCTCATTGGCAAGCAGTATTCCATCGAGCCGCTCCCGCCATCGACCTAGCTTCGGCTGAGGTTGACGGGTCCGCTCGTATTTGAACTCCGTCTCATCGGTGCGCAAAACCTTCCGCACCACTTTCCGCGATATGCCCAACTCCCGGCAGATCGCCTTGATCGACTTGCCCTGCACATGAGCCAGCCGCCGTATCTTCAGAATTGTTTCCACAATAAGCATCCAAACAAAAAGCCTCCGATGAAACCGGAGGCTGTTGTAGCCCCATCACAGATGGGGGTCCCGTTTGGATGCCGATCACCCCATTTGCGGGGTCCTTATTCCATGCTTAATCACA
>NZ_KQ414522.1:0-37306 GCF_001263295.1 Agrobacterium sp. SUL3 | reverse complement strand
AGGCTTAACGGGAACCGGAAATACAGCCAGACCGCATGGGCGATGATCTGCGGTGGGAAACGGTGGTTCTTGTAGCTGATGGTCGGCGTGCTCATCACGTCCGGTTATCCGTCAACCGTTAAGCCACGAACAACGTGACAACGCCGTGCGACGTTATGTCGATGCAGCAGCGGGGCGAGGCCGGTTCGAAATCATTGCAGGCGCCAACCATTTCCTCGGCGGTCAATTCGATCTTCAGGAGCGGGCAGCTGACCTGTTGACAAATTGGGCGACGAGTTTGTTCGAGGGGTAGGTGAGGCCGGCCAGCGGATTGTTCCGCTTCAGCACGGCGGTCGCAGACACGCGACGGTGCTATGCTTCGAGGGCATTCGCGCTCAGGAAGCGGTCAGCAGTGGGCGGCACCCGAGGACAATCGGGGACCGACAGGACTCGCTCTCGGCTCAACCATCAACCGAGCATAGACAGGAAGTCCTGCAGTGTCGGCACTTCGCGCTGAGAGGCGTTCTGAAGACGCGGATCGTCCTCCAGCGTATAGGTCAAACCCTCGCCTTCCCACAGCCACCAGTAAACGATCTCTCCCTTTTTGCCGCGGATCGGCATCTTGAAGGTGGGAAACTTCTTGTCCGGAGCCGGAATTTCCGCCGTCCCGATCCTGGCACCTTCGATCTTTCCGTGTTGCAGCGCACCACCCAATGGCATCATCACCACGCTTCTTGTCTTTGCGGAGGACAGGACGGCAAGCGCGGGGCGATCTTTATAGATGCCAGGCAGGATACGCACGACCTCGGGATAGGCGACATGCGTATGGGTGACCTGTACATAGGCCAGGCCTTCGGGGGTGGAAATCTCGACCACGTCGCCAGGGCTGAATTGCATCTGGTTTTCCTCGTCTCGGTTATGATGCCTGTGCCCTAGAGGCTATAGGCTTCGGTCGTTGCGGGATGGAAAAGCTCATCGGCCGAGACAAGACGCGGCGACAGGCCCTGATCGTAATGATAGCGCAGGAAGGTATCCAGCACGTGCCGGTTGGGCTGCAGGCCGTAGCTCCAGATGTCCGGTCCCATCAAAGCGCGGGCGCGGCTGAGGCTGTCTTCCACGAAGGGCATGGTCACCTTGGTTGCAGATGTATCCATCAGCGCTTCCTCGGCAAGCGACTTGGCACGGTTGAACGCCTTGAGCAGGGCGCCGGGAAGCCAGGGATGCGTCTCGGCCAGCGACCGCCGCAGGCCGAGAACATGCATGATCGGGAATATCCTGGTCTTACGGAAATAGGTTTCCGCTTCAGCGATCGTGTCGGGGAAAAGCCTTCCGATCGCAGGATTGCCCTGATCGAAGCAGCGCGGCGAGCGAGGGCCGACGAAGCCGTCGATATCGCCTCTCTCCAGCATCGCATTCAGCGTGTCGCCTTCCGGCGCATCGACAACCCTGATATCAGACGGCAGATCGACCTTGATCTTCTCCGGGCGGCCGGGCGTATCCATGCCGCCGCGCACCCAGACTATCTCCGAGGGATGCACGCCGTATTCATCCTGCAGGATACCACGGAACCAGACATTGGCCGACAGCTGGTATTCCGCAATGCCAATTCTGCGGCCGCGCAGCGCTGCCGGACTGTCGATGCCGCGGTCCTTGCGGATATACATCGAAGTGTGACGGAAGGCTCTCGACAGAAAGACCGGGATGGCGATGTATTGCGAGGCCCCGCGAGCCACCGAGATCGAGTAGGACGAAAGCGAGAGTTCGCTGATGTCGAACGCAGCATGCCGGAAGGCTCGGAAGAACATCTCCTCCGGCGACAGCAGCATGCAGGTCGGATCGACGCCGTCGATCTTGACGAGCCCGTCATAGATCGGACGGGTGCGGTCGTAATTCCCCATAGCCAGGGACAAATTCAGGTCAGACATGGTCATTCGCTCCCACTTGATGTTCCAGTCTTACGGGTGCGTTGTACGCAGCCGATTTCAATATCGCATGGCATACTTCCAGACTTGCCAGTCCCCAGCGGCCACTCTGTGCGGGCGGGCGTCCCAACCGGACTGCGGAATGGATCGCAGCGGTCATTTCGGACCGGGAAAACCGGAAGGGTGGCGCCGGCCGGAATTCCCTCCGATCTTCTGCATATACATGCAGTCCCTCCGGGGTCAGCCGCAGATCGGCTTTCTCCAGGGATACGATGATCGGGCCGAAATGCTCGTATGTTTCAGGGCTTGAAGGCTTGTCGGGCAAACCGTAGGTACGGGCCGCCTTGAGGTCCATCTCGCTCGCAGCGCCGCGTGCCTTGAGGGCGCGACGGGCATTCCCGTAAGCCTGCATGTCCTTACGGGCGCCCAGCTCGCCGAAGCCGTCCATCCATTCGTCGCTGTCGAAGAAGCCGTATCCGGAATAAGTCATCGACGCGATGCATCCATCGAACGCAATCTGGGCAACATAGGCGCCTTCCGTCGGCCGTTCCGAATCCCAGTTTCCTGTATAGGCGCAAACTTGCCGAGCCAGGCCGCCAGCGAGCAGGCGGATGATATCGACCTGATGCACACCTTGTGAAAAGACGACACCGCCGCCGCGGGCGGTGTCAAGCTCTTCCGGGCGGCGTGGGCGATAGAGGAAATCCGTGTAATTCAAGGCGTTGATGAGCCGAACGCGGCCGAATTCTCCGCTGAGGATGATTGCGCGCGCCATTTGCACCGGCGTATCGAAACTATGGCTGGGGCCGACAAGAAGGTGTACGCCGGCCGCGGCGCAGGCATCCGTCATGCGAATGCCGTCGGACAGCGAGATGGCAAGCGGCTTTTCGACCAGCACGTGCTTGCCGGCCGCAGCCGCCTTGCAAACATGGTCGAAATGTATTTCGTGCGGCGTCGAAATATAGACCAACTCGACCTCTGGATCGGCACAGAGGTCGTCTATCGTTTCGTAAGCCCTGCCTCCGAATTCCCGGAGGAAAGCCTGTCGCGATACCTCCCGCGGTTCGGCGGCTGCGACAAGTCGAACCCGCGGGTCTTCGACAAAGGCTGTCCGGCTCAGGACGAACGCCCTTCCCAAGCCTGCGACGCCGATGCGCACAGGTGATGCAGCAGCCTCGTCAAAGGTCAAGGACCAAGCCTCCGGTCCTCGCGCGCGAGACGCATATCATGATGAAATCGTCTTTCTCGTCGTCCATCAGAACCATGTCCCGATGATCGGGGTCTCCTGCAAGAAGGCGACACTTGCACGAGCCGCAGGTCCCGCTCTCACAGGAACTCGTCGTCTTGATACCGCTCTCGCGAACCGCTTCAAGGATGGATTTGTCCGCTGGGACGGACACCGTTTTCCCCGACTTTGCAAGTTCAACGTCGAAGGCGACGTCGTCGACGCGAACCACCTCCACGGGCTTGAAGTCCTCGAAATTCACACGGCCTTCGGGCCAGTGGCCGGAGATCGACACAATCTCGTCCATCAGCGGCTTTGGCCCGCAGCAATATACGTGCATGTTCTTTATATCGACAAAGTGGTCCCAGAAATCGTAGGCCTTGGCCGGATCGCCGTCATCGTGATGGATCTTAAGCCGACGACCGAAAGCCTCCTTCATCTCCGGGAGATAGGCAGCCTCCTGTGCGTTCCGCGAACAGTATATGATATCGAAATCCTTGCCCTCCGCCGCCAGGCGAGACGCCATGGAATAAATCGGCGTCACGCCGATGCCTCCGGCGATCAACAGATATTTCGCAGCGGACTTCAGGGTAAAGTTGTTCTCCGGCGGCCGAACCATAATGGTCGTGCCGACCTGCGCCTGCTCATGCATCGATGATGAGCCGCCACGCGATTCACGTTCACGTTTCACGGCAATCAGATAGCGTTCCGGGTTTAGGCCGTCGCCGACGAGCGAATAGCGACGCATCGCGCCCGAGGGGGTTTCGACCGTGACGTGAGCCCCCGGCCCATAGGTCTCCAGCGGAGCCCCATCCGTCGAAACGAGCGAAAATTCGGTAATGTAAGGGGTGAGATCGCGGCGGCCAATCACTTTCATAGCACGCGCGTTTGCATCTTCAGTCATTCTTGCATCCCTGTCACGCCGACCCGGCGGCCACGGAGGTTTACTTAGATGCCTAATTATTTTTTGTCAAGGTCTAGACGAGATGGCTCATGCAGTGATAATTTCCTTAGAAAGCTAACTTGGAGGACCGTAGCCGTGCTTACTCCCGAAGAAAACGATGTTCTGACGCAGGTATCTGCGGACAAGCCGATGGGAAAGCTGATGCGTCAGCACTGGACCCCCGTGTGTCTGATCGAGGAAGTTGCCGAGCGCGATGGTACGCCGTTGCTGGTCGAAGTCCTTGGCGAGCGATATGTCGCCTTCCGCGACACCGACGGCAGGCTTGGCCTGCTTGACGAATTATGTCCTCACCGCCGCGCCTCGCTTCTGTACGGGCGCAACGAGGAATGCGGCCTGCGTTGCCTCTATCATGGCTGGAAGATGGACGTGGACGGCAACGTGGTCGCGATGTCCTCCGAGCCGGAAGGCAGCCCGTTGATGAACAAGGTCAAGCATCGCTCCTACCCCGTCAAGGAATGGGGCGGATTCGTCTGGGCCTGGTTCGGCGACAAGGAGCAGGTTCCGGAATTCGATCCCCCTGCATTCGCGCCGACGGAAAGTACACAGGTTTCGATCCTGAAAATCAGGATCCCGTGCAACTGGGCTCAAATCCACGAGGGCCAGATCGACAGCGCCCACTCTTCCAGCCTTCACTCGTCGGACATGGTGCCAGCCCGTGTCGAAGGCGCGGCGGCAGACGACAAGTCATGGTATCGGCCGTCGACCGACAAGTCGCCGAAAATGCAGACCCAGACGACCAGCTACGGCTTTCACTATGCAGCCATCCGCCGTCCCATCAAGGGTGCTGATACCCACAACTATTTGCGCATCACTGAATTCGTGGCGCCGTATTACTCCCTGATCCCGCCGAACAGCTCGTATAACGTCGCCAGCGTCATCGTGCCGATTGACGACGTCACGACAGCGTTTCACTTCATAGCCTGGGGCGGCACGGACTGCCCGAGCACCGAGGACTGGCGGAAGTTCAACCATGCCCAGAAAGGCATCCACCTCAATGACAGGTGGGAAACCCATCGGACCCGGGAAAACAATTTTCTGCAGGACCGGCAGGCCATGAAACTCGGTAACTTCACCGGCATCAAGGGTATTCCCAACCAGGATATTGCGATGTGGGTCGGCATGGGCCCGATCGTCGATCGGACGAACGACGTCCTCGGCGCATCAGATCTCGCAATCGTCGAATTCCGGCGACTGATGGTGGACGCGGCCCGCCAAGTTGCAGCCGGCGGCAGCGCGATCGGCACGGATGCCCCCCGGCTTCCGCAGGCGCTGATCGCTTCGCGTGAAGGCGTCTATCCGAAATCCGTGGATTGGCGCACGCTGGTAGACCCCGATCAGCCGCTCGCGGCAGAGTAGGGACGCATAACGGCGCTTCGCGTCTTGTCCAATTGAAGCCCGCGTCGTCGAAGGACGGCGCGGGCTTCATGATTCGTGCGATGTCATGATTGAGGGCCGACGCTGTCGGCTGGCCCGGCAGTTCCAGCTCGCATTGTATGGCCCGAACCGTCGTGTCAGCCGCGTTGCGGTTGTCGATCAGGCAGGCCTTTAGCCGGCGCCGGCGCTGAAGCGCGCATGGACATCGTCAAGCCGGCGACGATGATCGCCATGCCGAAGACATGGTATGCTTGAAGGCTTTCGTTGAGGAATATGATCGCGAGCCCGGCTGCAAACAATGGCATCAGATACATGAACAGAGACGCCCGTGCCGGCCCGATACTCCTGACGGCCCGGTTCCAGAATATGTAGGCCAGCAGCGAGGGGAAGATGGCGAAATAGACCAGTGCAAGAAGGCTTCCGGCACTCACCGTCATGGTGCCGACGACGGCCGCCTCCCAGACGGCAATGGGCATATGGCCTAGAACCCCGAAACCTATTGTCGTCAACAGAAAGACCAGCGGATCGAGTGCAGTCGGCTTCCAGCGGATCAGCACGGTATAGAGGGCCCATGCGCTCATGCCGAGAAAGACGAGAATGTCGCCATACTGGGGCGCCAGGGCGGAAAGTATGTGGACATTGCCACGCGCTATAATGACGACGGCCCCGGTCAGTGCCAGCGCGACGCCGAGGACTTGCAGCCCAGCGATCCGCACGCGCAGGAAAATATAAGCAAAAACAAGCGTCATGACCGGCATGAGCGAGTTTATCAGCGCGGCATTGACCACCGTCGTGTGATGCAGTGCAACGTAGATGAAGCAATTGAACGCTGTAACGCCGACGATGCCCAGGGCAGAAAGCCAAAGCCATTCTCGCCTGAGCCGATCGCGATTCTGGCGCAGTTTCGGCAACACGAAAGGCAGGAGCAGAAAAAAGGCTATCAGCCACCGCCAGAACGACATCTGGAAGGGCGGAATATCATCGCGGAAAGCGCGAGCAAGAAAGAAATTGCCCGCCCAGAAGAGCGGCGGCAGGATGGCGAAGGCCAAATGCCCGATATTAAGACGTTGGGGGGCCGTAACCATGATATCTCCAGATTGACCGGGATCGGAAAGCTGCGCGTTCATCCCTCAGGCTGGATCCGGCGCGCCAGCTGCTCCAAGCGCACCCGGCAGACAGGCGGGCGTCGGCGCGGGATCCAGTCCCGAAACTCCTCATCCTGCGGCCACGACGACCAGCCCAACAGTGGCCAGTGCCGTTGCCAACACGGCAAGCATCGACGGAAACTTTTCCGTTTTGAAGATGAACACCGCGAGATAGGTCGACAGGAATATTTCTATCGAGTTGACCACGGCGACCCGTGCGACCGTCGTATGGCTCAGGGCCACGAACTGAATGACCTGGCCCAGGGAAATCAGCGAGGCGGCGGCAAGCTGGGGTCTGTCGAGGGAACGGAACGAAAAGCGCCTGCGCTCTCCCCCCGCGCGCCCCACCATCCCGACGAGCCCCGTCATCCCGACGAGATAGTAAACTAATGCAGCTAACGACCCGGCAAATGCACCGAGATAGGGGTCCGGCATGAGAGAAAGGCCGCTCCGGCGAACGACATAGCTGACCGCATAGGTCATCGCGCACAGAAGAGCCAGCATGCAGCCTCGGGACAGATCTTCTTTCGAGATGGAATCGGCGCTCAGCTTACGATTGTCGAAATAGAGCATGACGAAACTCGCGCCCAGCGCAGCCATTCCGAGCATGGCGGGGACTGACAGGCTTTCCGCCAGGACAAGCCACGCAAAGAGAGCGGAGAAGAATGGCGTCAGCCGCCGGATTGTCGTCGCCCGGACCACGCCGGCCAATTGGACCGACCTGTAGAGCGTGGTGCGCCCCCATACCGTCGAAAATATGCCGGCTGCGGCGAACCAGGCAATCGCCGGCCAGAAATGCTCCTGAATGTCGGCCGAGAAAAACGGCCGCCCAAGAAACGCCCAGGCAATGAGCGCGAAACCGCCGGTCAGAACAACGGACAGAAGGAGACCGTTGTCGTTTTTCCTCGACGAGTTGACAATCGCAATACTGCCCAACGCAAAACATAACGCAGAGATGAACGCCAGAATCTCTCCGGTCATGCCCTGACCATCAGAAAGCCGCTACATCTGGCATTCACTCTTGCGGAACTGGAGGCGGCTGCAATTGACATTGATTGGTTCTCTACAGGGGAAGGTTCTGACGCTTTCGCTGGCCCTTTTAGCCACTTCAGGTCAATGTTTAGAAAGCTAAGTTAGTTCTGGGGATAAGAACAGGGGTAGGTGGGGCTTTTTCTGCAAAAATTTAGAACGGCAGTGCCGCGTAGCCATGAAATCCGGCAGGATTCGGCGTTTGGCAACTCGTCTTCACTTAGGAAACGAAGAACGTTAGGTGGCGACTTCAGGCTGAATCTTCGTCGTCATATTGGCCTGGATGGCACCAAGGAATTGCATCAACATTTGGATCTCCCTTTCGGTGAACCCGGAAGCTGCCGCACCAACGACCTCTTTTGCGATGGGCATCAGCTCATGCTTCAGTTTATGGCCGCGCTCGGTAAGAAAAATGTTGATCTTGCGCTTGTCCTCGCTGTTGCGACTGCGGTTGACCAATCCGTTCTGCTCCATCGCCTTGATCGCGGAAAGAGTTGTCGGCTCCATGGTTCCAACGATCAGCGACAACTGTTTTTGCGTTAATCCATCTTCGTTCCATAGGGCTCGAAGAAAATACCACATTCCCAGCGATACGCCGTATGGCTCGATCCGCTGCTGAAGATATTTCTGGATAAGCCTGTGAGTCAGGCGCACCTGGTAACCTAAGCTTGCGGCGAACGGCAGGGCGACTTGCTCTTCCGAGCCGGCGACGAGATCGGCGTTTTGAGCCGTATCAGCTTTCATACCTAAGAAACTCCATTTGTCCTCACTATCACATGAGCATGTGTCGATAGCAATCACGCGAAGACAGGCATCAACCATAGATAATTAGATATCAAACGATACGCCAAGGTTGTGCCGAAACCTAAAAAATTGGGGCATTTACTAGGTCCGTAGCAGGAAAAGATCGCGGCTATTTTGAACTTCTCTGTCGATATGGCCGGCAGAAATTGATCCTTGACAAATCCTAAGATATCTAAGAATTTACCCACGCATTCGCAGAGGAGCGAAATGCCCGTGAAAAAATTGATCGCGATTTAAGGGAGGTTTTGGTTTTGGGTCTGGTTAAGACTATCTTTGCAACGCTAGCCATGTCCGTATCTGTGGGTGCGCACATCGCACAGGCGGAGACACTCGACATCAATGTGGTCCTGCCGCTTACCGGAGGCGGTGCCTTTCTCGGCAAGGCCGAACAACAGGCCCTGCAACTTTACGAAAAGGCTGCAGCCACCGAAACAGTGCATGGCAAACAGATCAAGTTCGTCTTCCACGACGACCAATCCAGCCCTCAGATCGCGGTGCAGCTGGTCAATAGCATCAAGGCTGGGGCTCCGCCGGTCATTATCGGCTCGGCCGTGTCTGGCCTCTGCAACGCCATGGGTCCGCTGGTTCGAAGCGGCCCGGTTCTGTACTGTCTTTCCCCGTCGATGAATCCCAAGCCGGGAGAGTTCGTCTTCAGTTCGAGTGTCTCCACCAAGGGCCTGGCGGAAGGACTGCTCAAATATTTCCGCGACCGGGGCTGGAAGAATATCGGGCTGATAACCTCCACGGACGCAACCGGGCAGGACGCTTACAAGAATATTACCGCATCCGTGGGCAAGGGCGATCTGTCCGACATCAAGATCGTTGCCGAAGCGCAATTCAACCCGACAGAAGTCAGCGCCAGCGCACTGGTTCAAAGGATCAAGGGCGCCAATCCCGACGCAGTGATCGCATGGTCCACAGGCGCACCGATCGGGACGATTTTCAAGGCGATCCGCGATGCGGGTTTTGACGTTCCGGTAGGAACTACCGACGGTAACATGACCTACGCGCAGATGGAGCAATATTCCTCGTTTCTGCCGAAGGAATTATATATCCCCGCTCCCCATTGGCTGAAGTCTGAAAAGGGCGACGCTTCTCCGAAGGTCGCGGCGGCAAAGGCAGCCTTTTACAAGGCATTCGAATCGGCGAACGTGAAACCCGACGGGCCTTCGACGTTTGCCTGGGACCCGGCACTTCTCGTCGTCAGCGCCTTGAAGGCAATGCCGGCGAAGGCGGATGCCGATGCTCTCCGCAACTACCTGAACAACCTTCAGGATTTCGGAGGCATCAACGGCGTCTACGATTTCAAGCGGGATCCCCAGCGCGGCCTGGACAAATCCAATGTCGTCATAACCCGGTGGGACACCGCCGGTGGGACCTGGGTTCCCGTCAGTGACGTAGGCGGAACTCCGCTCAAGTAATACCAGTCGAAACTCGGAGTCCACCATGGCTGAAGTCCTACAGATTTTCGTAGGCGGCGTTCTGCTGGGCGCAATCTATGCGTTGATCGCCCTCGGATTTTCGTTGATCTACCGCGTGACGGGGGTCGTAAACCTGTCGCAGGGCGGGTTTGCAGTTCTCGCGGCGCTCGCCGGTTACACATTCAGCCAGCGACTAGGCCTTCCCCTTCCCATCGCGCTTCTGTGCGCGGTGGGAGGAACGACGGTCGTAGGACTGGCGATCGGATGGTTCACCTTCGTACCCGCGTTGAAGAAGCTTTCCAATGCAAACGTTTTGATGCTGACGGTCGGCATCCTGACGCTGATCGAAGGCTTCTCGCTCATCGTTTGGGGAAGCCAGCCCTATTCTGTTCCCGCATTCTCTGGCGAGCAGCCGCTCGAAATCGGCGGATTGAGGATCACGACGCAAACGTTCTGGATCATTGGCACGGCAATTGTCATCTTCCTGGCGGTCTGGTTCGTGATCTCCCGGACGAAGGTCGGCAAGGCCCTGCGCGCCTGTTCGGAAAACCCATCCGCCGCCGCGCTGATGGGTATCAACGTCAAGCGCATGACGCTGCTCAGCTTCACGCTGGCGACACTGATTGCGGCGGTGGCCGGCGTGGTCGTCGCTCCGACGACTACGCTGCAATTCAATACCGGACAGCTTTTCACCATATCCGGCTTCATCGCGGTGGTCATCGGCGGTATCTCGTCCTTCCCCGGCGCGATCGTCGGAGGTCTCTTTCTCGGACTGGTCACCCAGTTTGCAACGGCCTACGTTTCGTCACTGTTCAGCAACGCCATCGCACTGATCCTGCTGCTGTTTATCCTCATCTATGCGCCGACCGGTCTTATCCCGTCCAAGATTACCCGCCGGCAAGACGTTCGCGAGGAACCGCGAGTCTGGGGTCACCTCACGAGGCTCGCGCCGCAAACCGCCTGGATCGCCGCCGCAGTCGGCATCGTCATCGCCGTTGTCGTCCCGCTGGTCATTCCGGCTGCGTATATCTCGAGCCTGACCATTGCCGCGATCATTTTCCTTGCCTTGATCGGCCTGGATCTGCTGATGGGTTATACGGGACAGGTGAGCCTTGGCCAGGCCGGTTTCATGGCGATCGGCGGTTATACGGCCGGGTATCTCTCGATCAATTACGGGATAGAGCCTGTCTTCGGTATTGCGGCGGGCGTCATGTTGTCGCTTCTGTCCGCCCTGGTGCTGTCGATCGTGACATTGCGGCTGCGTGGTCTCTATCTGGCACTGGCGACATTGGCATTCGGACTGCTCATCGATTCCTGCGCCATCGGTTTCATCGACATCACCGGTGGACCGTCGGGGATGGTCGGGATCCCGTCCTTCTCGGTCGGTCCCCTGTATTTCGATACGCCGATGTCCATGTACTTCCTGGTTGTCGCGGTCGATGTCGTGGTGCTTTTCTGCCTCTTCGGTGCGTTACGCACGAGTTTCGGCCGCGCCCTGCAGTCGATACGGTCTGACCAGATGGCGGCCAGCGCGCTCGGTATCAACATTGTCCGCTACAAGCTGGCCGTCTTCATGATCAGCGCCGCTCTCGCATCGATCTCCGGCAGTCTTCTGGCTTACTCCTTCAACTTCCTCGCTCCTGAAATGGTGGGGACGGCACGCTCGCTGGAACTGGTCTCGATGCTCGTCATCGGCGGCGAAGGGACGCTTGTCGGCCCTGTGTTCGGAAGCGTGCTTTTGACAATGCTGCCGACGATCTTCCAGCCGCTGGCGATGTACAAGACCTTCTTCAGCGGGGCGCTGCTGATCCTCTGTTTCCTCTATCTGCCGCGCGGCATGTACGGCGTTATCGCGCACGCGATGAGCCGCGTGTCGACCCCGAAAACCGTCGCGAACAGCCAGGGACTGGCGGAAGGAGGTGCTCAATGAGCCAGGATCTAAAACAGCCGAACGGCACGGATATCCTGCGAGTGGACGGTCTATCGAAAAAGTTCGGCGGGCTGAAGGCGACCGACGGCGTGAATTTCTCCGTACAGGAGAATTCCATCACGGCGCTCATCGGACCCAACGGTGCAGGGAAAACGACGGTTTTCAATCTGATCACCAACATTTTCCCGCCCGACGAAGGAACCGTTGCATTTTTTGGAAAGCAGATTGCCGGTTGGAGCCCCATGGACATCGCCAATCTCGGCCTGATCAGGACATTCCAGTCGGCACGTGTCTTTCCGGGTCTGACTGTTCTGGAAAACGTCATGGTCGGTCGCCATCGCCTGATTAAAAGCAGTGATTTTGGCCAGATGCTGTGGAGCCCGGAAAGCCGGCGCGAAGAGATGAGGATCCGGTCCCAGGCATTGGCGATGCTGAAAATCGTCGGCCTCGAGCGCTTCAAGGATGCGCATGCCGTGGACTTGCCTATGGGTGCCCAGAAGTTGCTGGAAGTCGTCCGCGCCGTGATGGGCAGCCCCCGGCTTCTCTGTCTCGACGAGCCGGCCGCAGGTCTCAACGACACGGAAACCGAGGAACTGGCCGCCCTTCTGAGAGCGATCCGCGCTGCCGGAATCTCGATCCTGGTGGTGGAACACAATATGTCACTGGTCATGAATGTCGCCGATCACGTGGTCGTTCTCGACGCCGGCAGGGTCATCGCCGCTGGTTCGGCCGCGGAGGTTCAGAGAAACCCGCAGGTCATCGAAGCATATCTGGGGAGGGAGCAGAATGCCGCTGCTTGAGTTGAAAGGCGTTTCCGCGGGCTATACCGGCGCGAGTGTGCTGAACAAGATTACTCTGTCCCTGGATGCCGGTGAGATCGCAACCTTGGTCGGATCCAACGGTGCCGGTAAAAGCACGATTGCCAAACTCGTGTCGGGAATCCTGACGCCCATGCAGGGCGAAGTGATTTTCGATGGAAAGTCGGTCAAGGGCCTTTCAGCATCGGACCGGCTCCGGCTCGGTATTGCGCATGTTCCCGAAGGCAGACAGATTTTCGGCGGCATGACGGTCCTCGAAAATCTGCGGCTCGGCGCCTACAGTGTGCCGTCGCGACTGTCGATGGATATCGAGAGCCAGCTGGCATTCGTCTGCATGTTCTTTCCG
Organism: Agrobacterium sp. SUL3; assembly: GCF_001263295.1. Taxonomy (NCBI): domain Bacteria; kingdom Pseudomonadati; phylum Pseudomonadota; class Alphaproteobacteria; order Hyphomicrobiales; family Rhizobiaceae; genus Agrobacterium; species Agrobacterium sp. SUL3. Next base: position 24,349 of record NZ_KQ414522.1, on the reverse strand, counting down.
GTGCTGAAAGATCGCCTCGGCGATGTGGCAGGGAATTTTTCCGGCGGCCAGCAGCAGATGCTGGCGATCGCACGTGGACTGATGTCGCGGCCGCGGCTGCTGATCCTCGATGAACCGTCGCTCGGAGTGGCGCCGCTTTTGGTCAACGAGATTTTTCAGCTGATCCAGCGTCTGCGCGGCGAAGGCATCACCATTCTGCTGGCCGAGCAGAATGCCCGACAGGCGCTTTCGATCGCCGACCGCGGCTATGTCATCGAAAACGGGCAGATGGTCATGGAGGGCGCGGCGGCCGCGCTCGCCGGATCTGCAGATATAGCAGAGCGCTATCTCGGGATCGGCACATCCATCGGTGCCAATGAGGATAAGGATGCCCGCATGGCGAGGGAGCTTTTGCGGATCGTTGCATAACATCGCCCGGAATACGGGGCGAAATTTGACCATCACTATCATATGAGGGAGGAGTTCGACTTTGAAGAAAACCATCTATGCGCTGATTTGCGCCGGCGTGGCGTGCCTTTCGGCAAACCTGGCGCTCGCGGCGCCGCCGCCGGAATATGTCAGCTTTGGCGCCGCGTCCGGTATTTTTCACATGCCGGCAGACGGCAAGGCGACGGTTGCCTTTTTGGCGATCCACAGGACTGCAAACTATCTGACCCATCCGACATGCGCTGAAATGCCGAAGCGCGGGTTCGCGGCGCTTTGCATGAATACCCGCTTCAACAACAACGAGATGGTGGTCGATTGGGACCGGATCGCCCTGGACGTCAAGGCTGGGGTGGAGTTCCTGCGCAAGCAGCCGGGTATTCGCTATGTCGTGCTGCTGGGCCATAGCGGAGGGGGGCCGACGCTCAGCTTCTATCAGGCGGTGGCCGAAGCAGGCCTGTCCTTCTGTCAGGATCCGAAGAAGCTTGTGCCCTGCAGAGACGATCTGGCCGGCCTTCCCAAGGCGGATGCGATCGTTCTGGCCGACGCCCATCCTGGCGTACCGGTCATTCTGCTGCGAAGCCTCAATGGCTCCGTCATGGACGAAACACCCGGGAAATTCGACGCAAAACTCGATCCATATGCAACTGAGAACGGGTATAATCCATCGGGATCCTCCCACTATCCAAAGGATTTCCAGACACGGTATTATCAGGCACAGTCGCTGCGCATGAACGCGCTCATCGACAAGGCATTGGCGGAGAGACGAAAAATTCAGGAAGGCAAAGGACCTTACCCGGATGATGAAGCCTTCTTCATTCCTCATGGCGGAAATCCGGGAGCCGGCCCGGGTGGTGCATCGCAATTGCATAGCATGGACACCGCGATCGCCCTCAGACAGACGCGGGCACCGCAGAAGCTGATCAAAAACGACGCTTCCATCGTCAAGGAAATTGTCACGTCCGTCAGCCCGCCGGAACTCGACGCCAAGCAGACGACAAATTCCTTCGGTAAGGGCACAAAGCAACTGACGCTGACGTCCTTCCTGACGACGCAAGCGGTTCGCTCGACCAATTCGCTCGACGGTATCGATCATTGTTCTTCCAACAATTCCACGATCTGCGCCGTGGAGAAAATAACGGTCCCGACCCTAGTCGCCGGAATGACGGGATATCTGTTTATCCGCGACTCCGAAGAGATCTACGAGCATTCTGTCGCCAAGGATCGGGATCTGATTTACATCGAAGGAGCAAACCACGGCTTTGCGCCCTGCAAGCTGTGCGGGCCTGAAAATGCCTATGCGAACTCCCAGAAGAACCTGTTCGACTACATCGCCGCTTGGACAACCGAAAGATTGCCGGCCAAGCCGTGAAGGACGACGGCGGCCGATAACAACTCCATCGACCGCCGCTGTCATCCGCAGACCACTTGCATACTATATATTCCTACTAGGCAGTGTCCCCATAAATTGGGTTCATCTTATTGACGGTGTGTGATTCAATTTCCGTAAAAGGAGATTGCCATGCGCCGTCACGAATTGAGCGACGAAGAATGGGACATCATCGCACCACTCCTGCCGACCAATAGCCGTGGAGTTGAACGTCGTGTCGATGATGGCCGAGTGATCAATGGCATCCTGTGGCGTTTCAGGACTGGTTCGTCCTGGCGAGATGTGCCGGAGCGTTATGGCCCGCGCACGACGCTTTATAATCGGTTCTCCCGCTGGCGTAAGGCAGGCGTCTGGGATCGTCTTCTAGACGCCGTTTCAAAGCGTTACGATGGAGACATAGTGATGATAGACAGTTCCTGTGTTCGTGTTCACCAGCATGGTGCCAACGCTAAAAAGGGGGCTCTGCCGATCCTTGCATGGGACGTTCGCGCGGCGGCCTGACGACAAAAATCCATGCTCTTGTCGATGCAGATGGCAGACCGGTTCGGCTGGAACTCACCGCCGGCCAAGCCGCCGATGCACCAATGGCTGAAAAGCTGTTGAGCGACCTACGGCCCGGCGCGACGATCCTCGCCGAAAAGGCATATGACACCGACGCAATTCGTAACTTTGCCAAACAACGCAAATGCTGGGCGAACATCCCTGCAAAGGCCAACCGAAAGCAGACATTCAGCTTCAGCCGCTGGGTCTACCGTCAGCGCAACCTCGTGGAACGCTTCTTCAACCGTATCAAGCAGATGCGCGGCGTTGCGACACGATACGACCGGCGTGCAGACAATTACATGGCCGCCCTCAAACTTGCCGCAACGAGGACATGGATCGCCTCAGCTAATGAGTCCGCATCCTAAAACTTGCGAATATACACACCTTCCGCAAAAGAGCATAGCGGCTTTGTTCCATAATAACGATTATCTGATTTTCTCTAAGATGTTGGAATATCAATATATTAATGCCTCTCCATCGAGTTTGTGGTAACTTGCCTATATCGCCACCGGTCTCGAGAGATTGATGATCCACTTCCTCACACGATGGCTCGCACATCGCCGGGCAATAGGGCGGCGATGGCAGGCTGATGCCAGGCTTCTCGCAAGTTCGGATCCAGCCGGCTCCTACTACGAAGCACAGCGCCGTGCGTTGCATAGCCGGTCCAGTGGTGATCTCGACGAGTTCTGGCACTGGTCGAAAGTCGCCAGCGAGATAGCCCGGATAGAGCCACGCGCTGAGATGGACTTCGCTGTTCTCAAGGCCTTGTCCGATCAGGAGAAAGCCGGCCGTCGCTGACTGGTGGGCTGGTCAGACAGGTGCTCGGCAACAAATGCTGAGCTGGCTTCCGTGAACGATCTGTGCCGGATACCTCAATTCCCGCCGAAGCAAACCAATCCCGCTCTTTATGGATGGCGTCCTGGACCATGTCCGGATCTCCGTCGATCAACCCACTATCGGGGTCGGCTAGCAAGCTGCCGCCGCTTGCGCCTTCGGCTTCGCGGTGATCGCGACCGTCCCCGGTCCTTTGAGGAGCCATCGAGCGGGATTGGCCCGCTCCGGACGGAGGTTTCTCACATGGCACAGGATCTTGCACTCGCCCAAAGCCACGCATTTTCGCTTTCCCGCATTCTCATGGTTCCCGTCACCCTGTTCAAATCCGGCGACGAATTCGGCGTCCTTCCGTCCGACGAACTCGATGACGAAGACGATCTTGAGATCGTGCATGAATATGCGCCGTTCTAGATTATGCTCAGCCCACGAGCAGCTGCCCGGATGAGCGGGCGGCTGCCGGCAGACAAGCAGCACATAATCAGAGCGATTGCAGGAAGTGCATAAGCTTGTCAGGCGGCCGATAGCGTACGCCAGTTGCGGTGACCGGCTGAAGCCGGCTGAGTGCCTCCTCCTTCATTGCAAGATCGGCCTCCATATAGATATGCGTTGTGCTTGTGTCCTCGTGCCCGAGCCAAAGCGCGATCACAGTAAGGTCGACGCCGGACTGCAGCAGGTGCATTGCGGTCGTATGCCGGAAGGTATGTGGCGATATCGGTTTCGCCTTGACCGATGGAATGTCCCGGCCGGCAGTATCGACGGCGAGGTCGAGGCGTTGCCTTACGCTGGAGCGGGATAGCCGACCGCCTGAACTATTGGGAAAGAGATACGCGTCCGGCCGACAATCACGGAGATCCTGTATCCATCGCTTTAGGGTTCTTGCGGTTTCATTCCAGAGCGGCACGCTTCGGCGCTTCCGTCCCTTCCCATGCAGGTGAACGACCGGTGCAGTCTCCAGAATGACACTGCCGACCTGAAGGTTGATGGCCTCGGACACGCGTGCGCCGGTGTTGTAGAGGAACGCGAACAGCGCTCGGTCCCGGCGGCCGGCCCAGGTTTTTGGATGAGGTGCATTGATGATCGCGTGAACTTCGGGCCGGGTGAGATAGCCGAGCACAGGCTTATCGTGCCGCTTCTGCGGGACGGCGAGGCTGCGCTCAATCACCGCCAAGGCGGTTAGATCCTCGTGTGCGGCATATTTGAGGAATACGCGGATGGCGGAGAGGCGGGCGTTTCTGCTCCTGACGCTATTGGCCCGTTCACGCTCAAGGTGGTCCAAGAAGGCCAGGATTAGGTCGGCGTTGAGGTCGGGCAAGGTCACGTCGGTCGGGGATTTCCCGATCCGCTTCTCCGCGAAGGCCAGCAGTAGCTTGAACGTATCCCGATAGGCCGCGACCGTGCAGGGGCTCACCGCTCGTTGCTGGCGCAGATGATCCACGAAGAAACGCTGCAGCAGGGTTGGAAAGGAAGGCGCGGTGTCAGTCATCGAGGTCGCCTCCGACGATAGCCGCATCTTCGAAGCGACTGCCGGCAATCGCCATGAGCTCGGGCACACTCTCGATATACCAATAGGTATCGCGTAAATTGACGTGCCCGACATAAGTGGACAACATCATCATCGCGGCATCGATCTCGGCTCCACTCTGCTGCCAGAGGATAAGCCGGCGACATATGAAGCTGTGGCGAAGGTCATGGATGCGCACTAACGGATGGCCACCGCGCGGCCGGATCCCCAATCTCTGGGTAATCCGGAACCAGGCATATCAGGCGTTCATGTAGGTCAGCATCTTGCCGGACAGTTCGCTCAAGAAGACCGGATCGGTCGGGCTGGATGGGAATATCGCGTTTCGTCGATCAAGAAAATTTTCGAGCGCGGCAACCGAGGTCGGGTGGAGGGCGACAAGGCGCTGACGTCCATATTTCGCTTCCCGGACTAAAATCTGCGCCGCTTCAAGATCCAGATCGCGGAGCTGGAGACTGAGCGCTTCTGATATCCGCAGGCCGGTCGCAGCCAGCAGCCCGACCAGGGCGGGCATCATGAGCGTCCCGGCGGCCTGAACACGGCGAATATGATGCGCCTCGGCGATGATGGCCGTGATCTCTTCGATAGTAAAGATATGCGGGGCAAGCCGACGTTTCGTGCGACCGAAGGGGTTGGTGGCTGGGAAAGTGGTTTCGCCGTACTCTGCCGCGAGAAAGGTGGCGAATGGCCTCAACACCTCCAGGCGTTTTGCCCAGGTGAAGGGGTCGGCAATAGTCGCGTTGGCCTTTGCCCAGCGGAGCGCGATATCGGGAGAGAGGGTGCCTTCGTGTCCTCTGTCGTCGGCATACCGGGCAAAGGAGATGATCTGCCTCCCCGCAGTTTTCAGCTTGAAGCCAAGGTTTCAGCGGTAAGCAAGGTAGGTCTCGGCGCGAGACAGCATCGTTGTTGATCCAGTCATGCCCGCGCTCCCGGCCACGGCAGGGCCACGGCCGCCAGCCTGTTTTGATCCACGCGAGCATAGCCCGCCGTTGTCACCACGCTCCTGTGCCGCATCACGTCCGCAACCTGCTTCATCGGCACGGCGCCGTTGACCAGGCGGCTCGCAATCGTGTGGCGGAAGATATGGATTCTGGTACAGTCCCAGCCCAACCGCTCGTAAACCGCATACACCGATCGCTGCACCGCGCGCGGGGTGATCGGCTCTCCGATAGGCGCTACATGCCGGACGAAGACTTCCCTGTGTTGCGTGGCTTGCCTCTCGTGGACGATATAGTCGGCGATCGCTTCACCGGTCGCGAATGGGAGCGGCATAGGATCGGACCGGCGTGACTTGGTGGAGGGCACCTGGATCAGCCCTTTCTCCCAGTCGATGTCATCGAGCGTCAGGCGAGTTATCTCGATTGACCGCATTCCCAGGTCGGCCAAACACCTTACGATGGCATGAACTCTTTTTCGGGTTTGGCCGATTTCCGCCGAGACCTCCAACAATTGCTCCAGCTCCGCAGGGCTGAAGCCTGTTTGAAGTTTGGTCGGGCTTCTCATCGCCGGCGCTGGTATGGCTCTCTTCAAGCGACGAACGTCATCGCCCACCAGCGTTCGATATCGTAGATAGCATCTGACCGAGCCCGCATAGCTACGAATGGTGGCAGGCTTCCATCTGTTCCCGCCGAGCACAAACTGTCGGATGTGCAAGGGGGTCAGGTCGGCCATATCGACACGGCCGTCTCTTACACTTCCAACGAGAAGGCGCCGGACGATATTGCTATGCTTGCGGCGTGAAGCCTCGGACAAACCCCAAACTTCGGCGACCATGGCGTCGAATGCCAGGACTTCGCGATCAATCGCCGATAGGTTCGTGGGTGGGATCAGGCGCAGCGCCCTCATTTTCACCGCAAGGTTCAAAGCGTATCGCATCGCCTTCACCCCCGTGCGCATCTTCCAGAAGCAGGAGCAGCCGTTCTGGTGCTCAGCAAGGAACGCCTCAATGTGATCGGTGCTAAAACTGTCCATGGCGACATCACGGTCGGCCAGCCAATAGCCAAAGTGGAGCACGACGGCGGTGTACTGGCGCCGGCGCGCGGCCTCATAATCACGGCGCTCACAATGGTCTTGGACCATCCGGGCGAGCGGCGACAAAATGTTTCCGGGGTCTTCGGTTCGAAGACGGAGGTGTAGTGGGGTCGGCAATTGCGTTCTCCTGTTCTGTTCAGAGTTGCAATTGCCAGGTTGCCTCCGTTTCTCTGCCCGACGCTGAGGAGCGCGGCTCAGCGAGCCGATTATGTGCAGTTGAAAAGCGGAAATGCCCTGCCAGGCAGGGCGTTTGAGCATGAGGTGACCATAAGTCACCACGGCGCATATTCATGCTTATGCGGAGGTGAGCATAAGCACGAATATTTCCCCCGCGGGTCTCATTGAGACCCGCATGTCCCTGCCGCTGGCGACCTGTCGGCCGCAAGGGAAGCTCCGCCGCGGCCGGTGCAAATCTGCACCTTGATTGCCGCGCCCTTGCCCCCTCCATTCTTCGCGGCGGAAACGAGGATGGCCGCAGGTATGCGGATTGGAAAAGAAGGGCGATCGACAAGTGATCGGAAAACAATGAAGAGAGAAGAGTTGGAGGCGCTGCGCGCCAAGGTGAGTTGCGAAGCCGTACTGGAGCAGGCCGGTTACGACATCGATATTAAGGAAAGCACGCGACGCGCCGTCAAATACCGGCGTGGCGGCAACATCGTCATTGTCACGCATGACGGACGCGGCTGGTTCGATCCGCTCAGCGATGAGAAAGGCGATGTCTTTGGACTTGCCATGTTCCTGGAAGGAATTTCATTCCCGTCCGCAACGGAAGCGGTCGCGTCAATTGTCGGGTATCAACTCTCCCGGTCGGAATGGAAGTCCTCGCGGTCTTCAGTGCCAGTAAAAGACATTGGCGACCGTTGGCGCAGCCGGCGCTCGCCTTCGCCCGGATCCGGTGCCTGGCGCTATCTGTGCTGGGAGCGCTGGATCCCGACGGCCATCGCCCGGCAGGCCATTCGAGCGGGTGTCCTTCGGGAAGGGCCCTTCGGCAGTATGTGGGCGGCCCATGTCGATAGCGAGGGACGCGTCGTCGGCTGGGAAGAGCGCGGTACCGACTGGCGTGGCTTCGCCACCGGGGGCTCTAAGGTTCTTTTCCGTTTTGGACCAAGCGATGCCTCTCGTCTCTGCGTTACCGAGGCCGCGATCGACGCGATGAGCCTCGCAGCGCTCGAGGGCTCGCGCGAGCAAACTCTCTATCTCAGCACTGGCGGCGGGTGGTCTCCGGCGACAGACGCGGCGCTTGCCGAACTTGCTGTGCGGCCGGGACTGACACTGGTGGCCGCGACCGATGCCAATTCTCAGGGTGATGTGTACGCCGAGCGACTGCGCGCGCTCGCCGAGGCGTCCGGCTGCGACTGGCAGCGGCTCCGTCCGCCGGCGGAGGATTGGAACGAGGTTCTCCAAAACAGGGAAAGTGAAAAACGGGAAAGGAAAACCGCAGGGAATAACGGGGCCTGCCGCATGCGCGCCGGCCGCATCAAGGGAGGCTTCGCCCGGCATGCGCCGGCCCTTGACCCGGCCGGACACGAGGCCGGCAGCGTGGAAGGGGTCATGAAGGACTGAAGAGAATGGCAAGGTTGAAACGACTTGTGCTGCCTTCGGTCCAAAACCCCGAAAAGGATCAAGCTGATGACCTCTATAGCCCCTCCCCGCAAAATCTTTCAAGGAGCGGCCAAGCGCGCCGACATGTTCCGGATGTTCGACAGGCACGCGATGCGCCCGGACCGCTTTGATGGCGACCAGTCTGCCGTCTATGCCGGCGAATGGTTCGAGATCGATGAAACCTCCTACTCCTATATGCTCGATATCCTGCCGCCGCTCTGGATGCGCGGGCCGATCTTTGCGATGCGTGAGTTCATGACCGGGTCGGTGACCTCGGTATTTTACGCGATCCGGATCGACGAAGCGGTCCGTTACTTTCACACCTACTGCGACCTCTCGGACCCGAACTCTGTGGAGGCGATGCGGACCGCAATCGTTGACCGCGAAACCCGACCAGTCCGGGCGATGAGCCGCGAAGAACGGCTTGAGCACATCTGGAGCACGACGACCGACGACTATCGTGGCTATGCCGGCGACCGCTGGCCGAAGCAGATGCAAGGACATCGCACGGTGATGCTCTACGGTGGCAGTGAAGGCACGTTCCTGAAGTTGCTCGACACCCTGTCTGACGACGAGATCGCGGCCAAGCTGCCGGTGCATCTACGCCACTTCCCCTCAGCCCTGGCCGCCTGAGCCAGATCATCATTCGCAAATTTCGCGCCCTAAGCGGCCTTCTCCGTGGCCGAGCGATGGCGCTCGCCCTCATTTCAAGGAGCTTTCCCATGAGCAACGATCCCTTCACGCTCGACATGTTCGGCTCGAATGTGCTTGTCGCCGGCCTCGGACTTGGTGTGACAGCGTTCGGCGGGTTTTCGTCTAATGCCGCCAATGATGACGATCCGGATCCCCTGCCGCCAGCACCTGCTCCTGCCGTCCCCGTCGCTACCACGCCCGTCCGGCGCGCAAGGCTTCGGGCAAACTTCTATCTGGACGGCGACCGCAAGCTGGCGTCCTCCTGGAAAGATCGCGCCCGCGCCAATGTCGCCGCGATCCTCATCGCCGACGGCATTGCCAAGCAGGACCGGCCGGCGACGCCAAAAGAACAGGCGCAGTTGATCCGTTTCACCGGCTTCGGCGCCGGCGAACTGGCCAATGGCATGTTCCGTCGGCCGGGCGAGGTCGATTTCCGCCAGGGCTGGGACGATATTGGTTCTTTGCTGGAGACCTCGGTTTCCGAGTGCGACTACGCGTCGCTTGCCCGCTGCACCCAGTATGCGCATTTCACGCCGGAATTCATCATCAGGGCAATTTGGGCTGGGGTCCAAAAACTGGGCTGGCGCGGCGGCCGGGTGCTGGAACCTGGCATCGGCACGGGGCTCTTCCCTGCCCTGATGCCAGAGCCCTATCGTGACGCCGCCTATGTTACCGGGATCGAGCTCGATCCGGTCACCGCTCGCATCGCCCGCCTGCTTCAGCCGAAGGCGCGGATCATAAATGGCGACTTTGCCCGTACGGATCTGGCTCCGATCTACGATCTCGCCATCGGCAATCCGCCCTTCTCTGATCGCACCGTCCGCTCGGACCGCGTTTACCGATCGCTTGGCCTTCGTTTGCACGACTATTTCATCGCCCGGTCGATTGACCTGCTGAAGCCCGGCGCGCTCGCCGCCTTCGTCACATCGCATGGCACCATGGACAAGGCCGATACCACGGCACGGGAGCATATTGCGAAATCCGCCGACCTGATCGCAGCAATCCGCCTGCCCGAGGGCAGCTTCCGTCGCGACGCCGGCACGGACGTCGTCGTCGACATCCTCTTCTTCCGCAAGCGCAAGCCCGGAGAGCCGGAGGGAAATCAGCTGTGGCTCGATGTCGATGAGATCACGCCGGCCACCGACGACGAAGGCGCCATCAGGGTCAATCGCTGGTTTGGTCGGCATCCGGACCTCGTGCTCGGCACACACGCCCTGACCTCCGGCCCGTTCGGCGAGACCTACACATGCCGCCCACGCGATGGAGAGGATCTCGAAGCCGCCATTGCCACTGCCATCGAGCTTCTGCCGGCCGATCTCTATGACGGCGAACCGACACCGATCGATATTGATCTGGAGGAAGAACTCGGCGAAATCGTCGATCTGCAGCCGAAGTGCGGGACTGTTCGCGAGGGCAGCTTCTTCCTCGACCGGTCAAAGGGTCTGATGCAGATGCTCGACGGATCCACCGTGCCGGTCACCGTCCGTAAGGGGCGCTCAGGCGATGGGGTCCCGGAAAAGTACGTCCGGATCGTCTCAAAGCTGATCCCGATCCGCGATGCAGTGCGCGAGGTCCTGAAGGCGCAGGAAACCGATCGGCCATGGCGCGATCTCCAGGTGCGATTGCGCATCGCCTGGTCGAGCTTTGTGCGCGATTTCGGGCCGATCAACCACACAACAGTCTTGATCCAGGAAGATGCCGGGACCGGTGAGGTCAAGGAGACCCACCGCCAGCCGAACCTGGCTCCCTTCCGCGACGACCCGGATTGCTGGCTTGTGGCCTCAATCGAAGATTACGATCTGGAGACCGACACCGCGAAGCCCGGTGCGATTTTTTCCGAACGCGTGATTGCTCCGCCCGCGGCGCCGACGATCACGTCTCCTGCAGATGCGCTCGCCGTCGTTCTGAATGAACGAGGCCACGTCGATATCGACCATGTCGCTGAGCTGCTGCACAGCGATCCTGTGGCTGTGGTCGACGAACTGGGTGACGCCATCTTCCGTGATCCGGCCGATGGATCGTGGAAGACGGCAGACGGATATCTCTCAGGGGCCGTCCGCACAAAGCTCGCTGCCGCGCAGGCCGCAGCCGAGCTCGATCCGACGTATGAGCGCAACGTGCGCGCCTTGGCAGTCGTTCAGCCGGCAGACTTGCGCCCCTCCGACATTACCGCCCGTCTCGGCGCACCTTGGATCCCGGCCGCCGATGTCGTCGCCTTCGTCAGGCAAAAGATGGACGCAGATATCCGCATCCATCATATGCCGGAGCTTGGTTCATGGACAGTCGAGGCTCGTCAGCTCGGCTATAGCGCCGCTGGCACATCCGAATGGGGCACCAGCCGCCGGCATGCCGGCGAGCTGCTTGCCGATGCGCTCAACAGTCGAGTCCCGCAGATTTTCGACGTCTTCAAGGATGCCGATGGCGAACGCCGGGTGCTCAATGTTGTCGATACCGAAGCCGCGCGCGACAAGCTCCAAAGGATCAAGCAGGCATTCCAGGACTGGGTCTGGACCGATCCGGATCGAACCGACCGGCTGGCCCGCGACTACAATGACCGTTTCAACAACATCGCGCCGCGCATATTCGACGGCTCTCATCTGAAACTTCCCGGCGCCTCTGGCGCCTTTGTTCTTTATGGGCACCAGAAACGCGGCATCTGGCGGATCATTGCCGATGGCTCGACCTATCTCGCTCACGCCGTCGGCGCCGGCAAGACGATGACGATGGCGGCGGCCATCATGGAGCAGCGCCGGCTTGGACTGATCGCCAAGGCCATGCTGGTCGTGCCTGGCCATTGCCTGGCGCAGGCGGCGCGCGAGTTCTTAAGCCTCTATCCGAATGCCCGCATTCTCGTCGCTGACGAGACCAATTTCACCAAGGACAAGCGCGCCCGGTTTCTGTCGCGTGCGGCGACTGCAACGTGGGATGCGATCATCATCACGCATTCGGCGTTCCGCTTCATCGCGGTACCCTCTGCCTTCGAACAGGAGATGATCCAGGACGAGTTGCAGCTCTACGAAGACCTGATGGCCAAGGTCGACAGCGAGGACCGCGTTTCGCGCAAGCGCCTCGAGCGGCTGAAGGAAGGTCTTCAGGAGCGGCTCGAAGGCTTGGCGACCCGCAAGGACGACCTTCTGACCATCTCCGAGATCGGCGTCGATCAGATCGTCGTCGACGAGGCGCAGGAATTCCGCAAGCTCTCCTTCGCCACCAATATGTCGACGCTGAAGGGCATCGATCCGAATGGCTCGCAGCGCGCTTGGGATCTCTATGTCAAATCGCGCTACATCGAGACTCGGAACCCAGGCCGCGCGCTCGTGCTTGCCTCCGGCACGCCGATCACCAATACGCTTGGCGAGATGTTCTCCATCCAGCGCCTGCTCGGTCATGCGGCACTTTCTGAGCGCGGATTGCACGAGTTCGACGCCTGGGCCTCCTGCTTCGGCGACACGACCACCGAACTCGAAATCCAGCCATCGGGAAAATACAAGCCGGTCAGCCGCTTTGCTTCCTTCGTCAACGTGCCCGAGCTGATCGCCATGTTCCGCTCGTTTGCCGATGTGGTGATGCCGAATGACCTGCGGCAATACGTGAAGGTGCCCAACATCTCGACCGGCCGGCGGCAGATCATGACGGCCAAGCCGACGGCGCTGTTCAAGACCTATCAGCAGACCCTCGGCAGCAGGATCAAGGCGATCGAGCAGCGCGAGGGGCCCGCCAAGTCGGGCGACGACATTCTGTTGTCCGTCATCACTGATGGGCGCCATGCGGCGATCGACCTGCGCTTCGTCATGCCGGCGACCGACAACGAGGAGAACAACAAGCTCAATCTGCTCGTCCGCAATGCCTACGGGATCTGGAAGGATACCGGCGAGGCGATCTATCGACGCCCCGACGGCAAAGACTTCGATCTACCAGGGGCTGCGCAGATGATCTTCTCCGATCTCGGCACGATCAATGTCGAGAAGTCCCGCGGCTTCTCGGCCTATCGTTTTATCCGCGACGAGCTGGTCCGGCTCGGCGTGCCCGCCCCGCAAATCGCCTTCATGCAGGACTTCAAGAAGACCGAGGCCAAGCAGCGACTGTTCGGCGATGTCAGGGCCGGCAAGGTTCGTTTCCTGATCGGCTCGTCGGAAACTATGGGCACGGGCGTCAACGCCCAGCTTCGGTTGAAGGCGCTCCATCACCTGGATGTGCCTTGGCTGCCGTCGCAGATCGAGCAACGGGAAGGCCGGATCGTTCGCCAGGGCAACCAGCACGACGAGGTCGATATCTTCGCCTATGCGACGGAAGGCTCGTTGGATGCCAGCATGTGGCAGAACAATGAGCGCAAAGCCCGGTTCATTGCCGCGGCCCTGTCTGGCGACACCTCGATCAGGCGACTGGAGGATGTTGGTGAAGGGGCGGCCAACCAGTTCGCCATGGCGAAGGCGATCGCATCCGGCGATGAACGGTTGATGCAGAAGGCAGGCCTGGAAGCCGATATCGCACGGCTCGAACGGCTGCGGGCCGCCCACGAGGACGATCAATACGCCGTTCGCCGGCAGATGCGTGATGCAGAGCGCGAAATCGAGCTCTCGACCCGGCGGATTGAGGAAATCGGCCAGGACATCGCGCGGCTACAGTCGACCACAGGCGATGCCTTCACTATGACGGTGCTCGGTAAAGAACATGCCGAGCGCAAGGAGGCCGGTCGCGCGCTGATGAAGGAAATCCTCACGCTTCTACAGCTTCAGCATGAGGGCGATGTGCATCTTGCCACGATCGGCGGCTTCGATCTCGTCTATGAGGGTGAGAGGTTCGGCAAGGGTGGCAGCTATCGCTACGAGACGCTGCTCCAACGCACCGGAGCCGATTACGAGATCGACCTGGCGATCACGGTGACTCCGCTCGGCGCCATCTCACGGCTGGAGCACGGACTCGACGGCTTCGAGCAGGAACAGCTTCAGTATCGCCGGCGGTTGGAAGAGGCCGAGTGCCGGCTGGCCTCATACCGTTCGCGAGACGGAGGAGCGTTTGCGTTCGCTGACGACCTGAAACGGAAAAGGCGTGAACTACGTGACATCGAAACGCAGCTGGCGGCTGACCTCGGCAATGAGACCAACGCACTGGCCGCATAGCTGCATTGCACGATAAATGTTTTCCGATTGGTCAAAAATCAGGCATAAAGCCTACAGCTGATGCATATGGCGGTCTCCTCCCAGTTCCGCCGCCGCAGCTGTTCCCCTCTGGAGGTCAAAGATCTCCACACTTTATGGGCCGCGGGTTACTCCGTCGGCCCTTTTTTCTTGCACATTATCATCCAGAGATATCTCATTCTGGCCAGGCTGACGACCACGGTGCTGTTCTTCCTTGCGAGAAAAACTGTCGAGATAGCGCTCGCGCATCGTACACATGTCGATGTCGCCACTGATCCATGCATCCAGCAGAGCCATAAAGATTGGGTCCTCGTCGATCGGCGTACCACGGGACCTCGCGCGATCGATGGCGCGTTGTGCGATGGCCCTCCGGGTTGCAGGATCTGTATGCATCTTTCCTCGACTGGCACTCTTGGACGACGGCGACATTTATCAGCGAGTGTTCACGGTCGCGACTTGAATTTTCCTGCCATCAACAATATCTGAGCATCACTTCCCGTTCAGATGATGTCCTGCCGCCGCAATCGCTGTGGCTTTTGATGTCGTCCGGGATCAGAAAAAGGGCGCTCCCCTCGCGGGTCGAGCGCCCTTTTGCGTTTCGGTTTCCGGTCGAGGTTTTTCATGTCGTTCGCGCCTCGGCGTACGTGGACCGCTCTTCTAATGGAAAAATGGAACAGAAGGAGGAGGGAAAGAACCGGTCGCAGATCGGTCCTCCTGCCGACGCGTGCGCTCAACCGCCGCCTGCGCCATCCCGGCTACTCGTTCTTCGCAGGGCTGTCAGCCCCGCTCGTCCTTCGCAGCAGGGATGCTCGGCCGCAGTTGCGTCAGTCCGGCCGTTCGGCGGTCCGGGAGGTGTCTTCGAGAAAAATGAAGACAGGAAGGGCTGGCATGGCGCCGGTCCGGAACCCTCTAGACAAGGACAAATCCCATGCAGATCATCAAGGTTGACCCGCGCGCTTTGAAGGAAAACCCCGACCGAATGCGCCAGTCGAAGTCGTCGCCGCAGGCCGATGCGCTGATGCTGGCGACGATCAAGGCCGTCGGCATCGTTCAGCCGCCGGTGGTCGCTCCGGAAACGGATGGCGGAAATGGTTATATCATTGACGCCGGGCATCGTCGGGTGCGTCTCGCCATCGCGGCCGGTCTCGAAGAAATCGAAATACTCGTCGTTGATGCAGCCAACGACAATGGCGCGATGCGTTCCATGGTCGAGAACAGCGTCCGTGAAGCGCTCAATCCGGTAGACCAATGGCGAGGTATTGAACGCCTTGTTGCTCTCGGCTGGACCGAGGAAGCGATCGCCGTCGCTCTCGCTCTTCCTGTCCGCCAGATCCGTAAGCTGCGCCTGCTTGCCAATGTGCTGCCAGCTATGCTGGAGCAGATGGCGCTGGGTGACATGCCGTCCGAGCAGCAGTTGCGGGTGATCGCGGCGGCGGGCCAGGTCGACCAGAAGGAGGTCTGGAAGGCTAACCGCCCCAAGAAGGGTGACACCGCTGCCTGGTGGCAGATCGCCAATGCGCTGACGAAAAAGCGCATGTATGCCAGGGACGCGAGCTTCGGTGACGATCTGGCTCAGGCCTACGGCATCGAATGGGTGGAGGATCTCTTCGCACCGGCCGACGAGGACGGTCGCTACACCACCAATGTCGAAGGTTTTCTTGGCGCCCAGCACGAATGGATGACGAGCAACCTGCCGAAGCGCGGCGCGATCGTCGAGGTCAACAGCTGGGGCCAGCCGGAACTGCCGAAGAAGGGATCCCAAGTTTACGGCAAGCCGTCCAAGTCCGACCTTACGGCGCTCTACCTCGATCGTGACGGCAAGGTCCAGACGGTGCACTACCGCATGCCCGAGGCGGCGAAGCCGAAGGGTGCTGTTGGCGACGGATCGGTCACTGGCGGCGATGACACCGACGCAGTCGCCACGCCGAAAGCCCGGCCCGACGTCACGCAGAAGGGCCACGACATGATCGGCGATTTCCGCACTGATGCCCTGCACGATGCGCTCGGTCGCGCGCCGATCGAGGATGATATGCTGGTGGCGCTGATGGTCCTGGCGTTCGCCGGCCAGAATGTCCGCATCGACTCCGGCGCAGATGGCACCTTCTACGGCGGCAAGCGCTTCTCGCGTCATGCCGTCGGACTGTTTGACGAGCATGGCAAGCTCGCCTTCGATCAGGACACGCTTCGGGTCGCCGCCCGCTCGGTGCTGATCGACGTCCTCTCGTGCAGGCGGGGAATGTCGAACAGCGGCATGGTCGCGCGCATCGCCGGCGAGGCGATCGGCGCCGACGCGTTCCTGCCAAACATGGGCTCTGAAGAATTCCTCATGTGCCTGTCGCGGCAGGCACTGGAAGCCTCTTGCGCTGAGGCATCGGTCCAGCCGCGCCCGAAGGTCCGCGAGACGCGTACAGCGCTCGTCGAGCATTTCGCAACTAAGCACTTCGTGCATGCGTCGGCCCGCTTCGCGCCGCCGGCTGACGAACTGCTGGACTGGATCCGGGCAGGCGCCGCCACGGATGTCATTGACGCGGGGTCCCAAAATCACGGCGACAGCGATCTCGATGACCTATCAGTAGATCAGCCAGAACACGATACCGACGATGCGGTCGGTGGCGAGCCGCAGGATGCGGATTTGCCCGGTCATGATGATTATGATGAAGATGTCGATCTGAGGGATGCAGCATGACCGCCGCCCTCCAGTCGAACATTGCAAACTCCACCCCCGATCTTTCGGGGGTGGAGTTTGCCACCAGCGCAGACGGCCTGCCCCTGGCCCGCATCGGTGACCTGGTCCTTGCCATGGTCACATCACCCAGCGGCTTTGCTTTTGTTGCAAGCGCCGGTGCGATCCGTCGGCCACTCGCCGATCTGACGCGGGCAGAATTCATCGGGCATGACGGCCGGGTTGCCGATGAGGCCGAGTTCCGGGCGCGCGTTGCCGAGACTGCTGATCACAAACGCGATGTGGCCAAGCTGCACCGCGCGCAAACCCGCATGTCGGTAAGCACACCATGGGGCGGATCGCAGATGGCGGTCGTGTACGCAGTGGGCGTCGTCGCCCACATGACATCAGGGCATGGCGGCTTCCATCTGTCGACAGAGCGCAATGCCAAGGTCCATCCGCTGCTGCGGAAGGATATGCCCTGGTACGAGGAAGACTGCGAATGGGCGATCGTCGCGATCAGTTTCCCGGACCTGTTCACCGCCTACGAGCGGTCGATGGCAGAAAAGACCTTCCGCAATACCTGGCCCGACGTCTGGGAGACGATCCGCGGTTGCCCGCTTGCCGAGGGTGAGAGCTGGGCCAGGGATCGCCGGGCGTTCGGTCAACGCCATGCGGCGGACTACATCGCTATGTCGGCAATCTTGTCCGATCAGCGCCCCGGCATGACGGAGGTCGTGGCGAAGATCGGCGGAGGCCATATCCGCGGTGGTGAAGAACGCCGTTTTCTGGTGGCAAGCGACGAATATGCGGGGCGGGGGCGGTTCGGCTTCGTCATCGATCTCGCTCGCCACCCTGAATATGATGGCCCCTCCTCCTTCATTGGCTGGCGAAACCGGGGGGATGGGTCATGATCGACATCCGCCTCTTGAGGCCGCTGGCGAAAGCAATCGGCGCCCGGCGCGAGACCCAGCGGCATCTCGATTGTCTGACCCGTCAGATTGCGGCGCGCGCCGGAAGACAGGCGACCACGGTGAAGGTCCGGAGCCGCGTGCGGCGCCGGTCCAGTCCCCGTCCCCACTACCATGAGCTTGCGGACCGCTTTGCCTTCGAGCGCTGGGGCGAACTCGACACGCTCGTCTGCACGCTGGCGATGCAGGAGCAAGTCATCGGGGCGTTCCAGCATCGCGACTGCGAGCCTGTGCGGCATCCGGCGATATAGGAAGACCCGAGGCGAAAGGACCAGGCGATGTCCTTACCCGGCTTCGACGTCATCGTCATTGGGGGCTTGGCCATGTCTATCGCTTGCCTTGGGATTGATATCGGACCCGTGCCGGACTGCCCTTCTTGTTCGCTGCGGTCTGAACCGGCGGCCGGTCGTTTCAAGGCCGCTGTCGCGCCGCGGGGCGGCCGATCCAGCCTCTCTGCGCGAGGGCAGGCTCGCGAGGTCTGCTCAGGTCAAGACCTGCTGGCCCGCAACCCTGCCCTGCTGGCTCAGCCGGATCGAACCTGTGAAGCCGCCCGTCCCTTGCCGGTTCCTGGTCGTCCGCATCGAAGGGCAGACCGGCACGGGCCGGAACCGCTTCGCAACCAAGGAAGGAACAGACATGGCCAAGCCCTCTACCCCCAACCGCTCCAACGCCAGGTCGTCGCAACTCCGTAAGGGCGCAACCCTCGAAATGGTCCGCCTCTCCTGCCCCGACGCCACCCAGGCGTCCAAGATCGCGACAAGCTTCGGCACGGCAGTCGTCGACAGCGATGGCATCCGCAGCCTTCACGAGCGGCTGATCGTCGAGACCGCCGAAAGCCTGTCCGAAGGCCTCGGCGAGAAGGCGATGCAGATCCACCTCCAGCGCATCGTCGGGGCCTTTGTCGGATCCGCGCATGGCGCCGGGCAATTCTACTCCCGCGCCGTCACAGAGGCGCGCGACGCAACGGCCAAGGCGTCCAACGATGCCCGCGACGAGGATCTCGATGGTCCGGTCGGCTATGACAGCGCTGCCCAGCGCAAGCGGGAGTTCGCGGCCGACATGGGTGTCCAATCGCACGCGCTGCGCATGGCAGCCGAGGGCGCCGTCGCGGCTTACGAACAGGTCATCGGCGAGACCTGGAAACCTTTCGACCGGCCGGTCGAAAATCCGGGCGCATCGCTCGACCGCAAAGCGGCCGAAGCTCAGTTGGCCGCTTTCGTATAACACATTGGCGGGGTCGCACCCCGCTCTTTCTTCATGTTCCGAGGCTGGCGCTCGTGGGCGCCGGCCTTTTCCATCTCGAGAAGAAAGGCTGAAGACGCGCCTATTGCGGCCCGTCCCGCTCGGCGGTCCTGCAGGAGCCGGGCGCCCATGCAACGGCTTTGCCGTCCTCCACGCTGTTACGGCCGTTCCGGTGCATGGCCGCGCCATCGGCCCCTGACTTCGGACCTCCGTGACGGACCGCGACAGGCGCGGTCCTGGGAAAAGGAGAAGAACTCATGACAAAGAAATCGGAATCGGACCGTGCGGATATCTACACGCGGATCACTGATCGGATCGTTGAAGATCTCGAACAGGGCGTGCGCCCCTGGATGAAACCATGGAGCGCCGCCAACACGCATAGTCGCATCAGCCGACCGATGCGCCACAACGGCCTGCCCTATTCCGGCATGAACGTGCTGCTCCTGTGGTCGGAGCAGGTATCGCGGGGCTTCTCCTCCTCGATGTGGATGACCTTCAAACAGGCGCTCGAGCTGGGTGGGGCCGTGCGGAAAGGCGAAACGGGCTCGACCGTCGTCTTTGCCAGCCGCTTCACAAAGTCGGTAGCCGACGGAAACGGCAATGATGTTGATCGGGAAATTCCGTTCCTGAAGGCATATTCTGTGTTCAATATCGAGCAGATCGACGGTTTGCCCGACACCTATCATGCCCCGCCGGCCAAGATCCGGGATCCTGTCGAGCGAATAGAGCGCGCCGATCTCTTCTTCCGCAACACCGGCGCCGTGATCCGGCACGGTGGCAATCAGGCCTATTATTCACCGGTCATGGACTTTATCCAGATGCCGCCCTTCGAAGCGTTTCGCGATGCTGCCGGCCACGCGGCTGTCCTCAGCCATGAGGCGACCCATTGGACGGCGGCGGAACATCGCGTCGGACGAGATCTATCGCGCTATGCGAAGGACCGGACGGAGCGCGCGCGCGAAGAACTCATTGCCGAGCTCGGGAGCTGCTTTCTCTGCGCCGATCTCGGCATCGCGCCGGAGCTCGAGCCGCGGCCGGATCATGCGTCCTATCTTCAGTCGTGGCTATCGGTGCTGGCCAACGACAAGCGGGCGATCTTCCAGGCGGCAGCCCATGCGCAGCGCGCCGTGAGTTTCCTGCATTCCTTGCAGCCGGAAGCGGATGTGAAGGCTGCCGCCTGACGCTCAGGCGCGGTCGTCACCACCAGTGGCGGCCCCCTGTTCCATGTTCCGTTGGTCCTTCAGACCTTGTGCGATGTCAGCATCCAGCCTTCCCCAGATTGACGGTTTTTGAGCGTCGGGTTTGGGTTTGCGGGTCGGTCTACGTTCGACGATGAACGGCTTGGTCTGCTGGCGCATTGATCCTCCGGGCTGCGATTCGCGAATGCAACGATATCTCACTGGGAGATCGGGCAAGCGAGCCAATGTTTGCACGAACTTGTGTCCCGACTGAATCAGCAACGACGGTCGAAGCGGGGGATGGCGCAAGATGCCATTCGTGCCCAGGCGAGAGCGGCGGAACACCATTGCCATATCCCTTCACGCTAGAGTTTCCGGCAACCCATCTGCGGGCTCGATGAGGCATGTCTGACCGGAGACCGGCTGCGCCTCGATCGTCTTCCCGCAACGGCATTCCGCAAATTTCTTACCCCGGAGCCAACCTACCCCACTCGACAAGTCGAGTGGGGACCCCAGCTAGGCTCCTCCTCTCCGACTAACAAATTTGCGACTTGCCGCCCTTCATTGCATTACGGCCCTATTGGGTGCGGTCCGATCGTCACCGGTCTTTGCGACAGCCATCGAGGCCGCGATGGGCGTGGCCCGAACATGAGAAAAGGAATACGACAATGGCAACCATCGGCACATTCACCTCCACCGAAAACGGCTTCACCGGCTCCATCCGCACGCTCGCCCTTAACGTCAAGGCCCGCATCGCCCGGGTCGAAAACCCCTCCGACAAGGGCCCGCAGTTCCGCGTCTACGCCGGCAGCGTCGATTATGCTTAGACGGTGATTATGCGGAGTGCCGGTCGCTGAAGGCTGTATTTGCCGATGATTTCGGCGGATCCTGCTCCGCATAATCCCGGAGGCGGTGATGGATAGTGCGTCTTAAAATAGGGACGCGTTTGGCCTATGCTGATACCCACGATCAGTTAGGCGAAAGCTGCAAAGTTGGCGGAAAAGAATGATGCTTGGGAGAACATTGCTCGCATTCGACGGCGGTTAGCCGAACTGAGTGACGAGCAGATGGCGCTTGAGCGTGAGCTGGAAGCATTTAAGCAGCAGCTGATTTCCGATAGCCAGGCCCACGCAGATAAGCCGGTCTTCGCAGATGCTCCTGTGACAAACAGCTCACCGTCAGTGGAAAAGGTGCAGTTGTTCCGGCAGCTGTTTGCCGGACGTCCCGACGTCTTTCCGGTTGGCTGGAACAACAAGAAGGACGGACGCTCCGGCTATTCACCGGCCTGTTCTAATGAGTGGGCGAAAGGAATCTGCGGCAAGCCGAAGGTGAAATGTGGGGACTGCCCGCATCAGGCGTTCATCCCATATTCCGAGGATATCATCGAAAAGCACCTTCGTGGCGGAGATGCCCGTTCAAGTGACTTTGTTGCCGGCGTATATCCATTGCTGCAGGACGAGACATGCTGGTTCCTTGCTGCTGACTTCGACAAGGAAAGCTGGGTAGACGACACCAGAGCTCTGCTGGCCACTTGCCGTGCAAAAGGAATTTCCGCTGCCCTCGAACGGTCGAGGTCTGGAAACGGTGGCCATGTCTGGATATTCTTCTCCGAACCCGTTCCCGCAAAGATCGCACGACAACTTGGTGCCGCGCTAATAACGGAGACGATGGAAAACCGTCCTGAGATCGGCTTCACGTCTTACGACCGTTTCTTCCCCAACCAGGACACGATGCCACTTGGCGGCTTCGGCAATCTGATCGCGCTTCCTCTGCAAAGGAAAGCCCGTGAAAATGGCAACAGCGTTTTTGTCGATGGCGACCTACGACCTTACGATGACCAGTGGGCATACCTGTCGTCTTTGCCCAGGTTATCGGCGGACGAAGTCTTCAGGATTGCCGACGAAGCCGAATTGTCGGGGCGGGTCTTGGGCGTCCGTATGCCAGTCGATGACGAACATGCCGATGAGCCGTGGAAGATGTTGCCGTCACGTCGTAGCGAGCCGCGGCGAATTGAGGCTGCGATCCCGCAAAGCATCAAGGTCGTGATCGCTGATCAGGTTTACATTGATAGGACCGAGCTTCCGTCCGCGCTGATTGCGCAGTTCGTGCGCCTGGCAGCATTCCAGAACCCGGAATTCTATCGTGCGCAAGCAATGCGATTGCCGACATTCGGCAAGCCGCGGATCATCTCCTGTGCCGAGCTTCATCCACGCCATGTCGCGCTGCCACGAGGCTGCTTCGACGAAGCAATTGAGCTCATTAAGAGCCATGGCACGACGGCCATTCTGGAGGATCACCGCGAGGACGGAGACGCGCTACCCGTCGGCGTCTCGTTCCTAGGGGAACTGCGACGGCCACAATCGCGGGCCTTTGATGCTCTTGTCGTCGACGATAACGGCGTGCTCGCCGCCACGACCGCCTTCGGCAAAACAGTTGTCGCAGCTGCACTCATTGCACATCGAAGCCGCAACACGCTTGTTCTTGTTCACCGCAGGGAGCTTCTCACCCAGTGGGTTGAGCGTCTGAGTTCCTTCTTGAGCATCGACCCAAAGCAGATCGGCACTATCGGTGGCGGGAAAAGGAAGCCGACAGGGATCATTGATGTAGCGCTGATCCAAAGCCTGGTTAGGAATGGCGAGGTCGATGACATCGTCGGCAATTACGGTCATCTGATTGTCGACGAGTGCCACCATCTGTCCGCTGCAAGTTTTGAACTTGTCGCTCGCAGATCGAAGGCGCGATATGTCGTCGGGCTGTCAGCGACGGTCGCCCGAAAAGACGGACATCATCCGATTATCTTCATGCAATGCGGGCCCGTTCGCCATCGGGTCGATGCGAGAGTTCAAGCTGCCGAGCGTGGCATTCGCCACCGTGCCCGCGACCGTTCGACGAAGTTTGAGTTGCCAGCGTCGCTCGTCTCGGCAGAGCGCCCGTCAATGCCAGCGATCTATGCGGCCCTTGCGCAGGACCAAGGCCGAAATGACCTGATATTCGATGACGTGCTGAAATCCCTCGAGGCAAAACGTTCGCCCATCCTTCTTACGGAGCGGAAGGATCACCTCGATTATCTGCAGCAGAAGTTCTCGCCGTTCGTGAAAAATCTGGTGGTGCTGCGCGGTGGCATGTCGGCGAAGGATCGCAAGCAAGCCAACACGGCGTTGAATGTCGCAGACGATGATGAGCGTCTGATACTTGCGATAGGGCGCTATATCGGGGAAGGCTTCGATGACGCCCGGCTCGACACGTTGTTCCTGACCATGCCGATCGCCTGGAAGGGAACTCTGGCGCAGTATGTCGGCCGTCTGCATCGCCAGCATGATGGCAAGCGGGACGTCCTGGTCGTCGATTATGTCGACAGCACCGTTCCGGTGCTGGCCCGGATGGCCGCAAAGCGACGATTGGGTTATCGCGCGCTGGGCTATGTGATCGAATGAGGGCGCCCCGCTTTGAGCGGAGCGCCGTGGTTCTGGTCAGCGAGACCAGATGAGCTTGTGCTCGCCCTTGTCGCCCTGGACGAGGGAGGCGTAGACGGGCGCCGTGAAGGACGGATCGTCGAGCTTGAGCGAGAGGTATTCGGCGCCCGTTTCGCGGGCGGTCCGGCTCCAGCCTGCTCCGAACTCGACACCCGTTGCTGTGACCCGGAAGTCCGGGGCGCGATCGTTGTCGCGGTCGCAGGGCTTGATGGATGCCTTGACGTTGAGGGTGAGGGTCTTGATGGTCCCTGCATAGGTGCCGGTTTCGTCGCGGGTGAAGGTGCCGATCTGAGCCATTGTCGTATCTCCTGAGGTTGTTCGAAGCCGCCCGATGCGGCCTCGATGGCGGTCGAGAGGCGACGGATTGGACGGACTGCATCCGCAGGACCGCAGCATCAGCGAAGGACGGCGGCAGCCGAGCTTGTTGGCTCGCGAGGAATGACCGCTTGCGGTCAGGGGAAGAAGGTCGGCGGAGCCGTTGCAGGCCAGGGCCGGTCCGGTGCCAGACCAGCCCCAAAGAGAGGCCGTATGGGGGGCTTTCGCGCCGTCAGCAGAATGACGTGATTGATCGGCGCCGTCTCATCCGCATGATTAGCCGCCGCCTGGGCCATCATCCCTCCCGTCGACCCGGCCGCCATCTCCCTGGCGCA